>CAZPDP010000003.1:90807-103265 GCA_964585385.1 uncultured Bacteroidales bacterium | reverse complement strand
CTCATCCAGCAGGCTCCATAACCCATATCAACTGCCGCAAGCAAAATATTTTGAATGGCGGCTCCGGCGCTCTGAATATCCGGGTAATTCCTCATAATGTTGATATCATGGTGCGAAATTTTCACCCCTTTTTCCAGCACAGATTCATATTCATCCATGACCATAGCAATTAGAGCAGGGGCATTTTCAAAAAAAGTGGAAAACCACTCTACCTGCGATTTTATATTCCCCGAAACTTTGGATTCGTTTTCCGGTATTTGTTCGGTTTTTTCCTTTACTTTTTCAGCCATCTGACCCAACATGTTCTTATTGGTAATGGCATAAAATTTCCAGGGTTGGTAATTGTTAACACTGGGAGCCTGACCGCCCATCCTGACCAATTCTTTTAAATCTTCAACCGGAACAGGGTTATCTTTGAAGGTTCGTATACTCGCCCTCCTGGTAATCGCTTCTTTTAATTCCATATACGTTTTTTTTATTGATTCTTAATAAGCCTTTAAATTATAAAATAGTTGGTTATGTTTCAACAAAACTTCAAAATGATTTGTTGAAGGTTATAAAACCTGAGTTTGTCTTGATCCTGGTTCAAATTTGATTAAACAATGAATTATTCTTAATTTGAAGCATCAAAACAAATATATAAAACTATGAATTATTTTTACATTACAGGAACAAGCAGAGGAATTGGAAAAGCCATTACCGAGGAATTACTGAAAAGCAAAGATAATTTCGTATATGGTATGTCACGTAATTCCATGATTGAACATAAAAACTACGAACACATAACGATAGATTTCAATGACCTGGATCAAACCCGGAATTTCGAATTTAAACAACATAAAGACGCTGGAAAGCTGGTCCTGATAAACAATGCAGGAGTGTTAGGACATGTAACCCAGGTAGGGAACCTGGAAACCGACGAGATCATACAAAGCTACAATATCAACCTCATCAGTCCGTCTATTCTTACCAACAATTTCATTCACACCTATAAAGAAAGCCCTGCCGAAAAAATGGTTATCAATGTAAGTTCAGGAGCTGCAAGGCATACTATCAGTTCATGGAGTACTTACTGCTCTACTAAGTCCGGGCTGGAAATGTTTGCCCGCGTCATTATGGAAGAGCAGAAGGAGATGGGCGAAAATCCCGTAAAAGTTTTCTCCATTGCCCCGGGTGTGGTAGACACAGAAATGCAGGATGAAATCCGTGAGGTTGAACCCGAAAACTTCAGCGAGCTGGACCGCTTTATCCAGCTCAAAAAAGAAGGCAAACTGGAAGACCCCCAACTCGTTGGCCGATACTTCGCCGACGTCATCAACAACCCGGATAAATTCAAGGATCCGCTGATGGATTTGAGGAATCTTTAGCAGAGCCCTCTAACAGATTTATTTCATCGTAAATTTAATTAGGAATTGAGAATGAACAATTGAGAATTGGGGTTACTCAATTTGATGAAATGATAGTCTCTATTACTTTTATGAACTAAATGTTAATCAAAATCAGGAAAATGGCGAGAAAATAAAAAATCACCTAAATGAACTATTACTCGCTTAACGACAAATATTATCCACTATTAATACTACCTTTTTTGATGCGATGGGTTCAATATAATTTTCAGGAGTATTAATTCATGGCAACTAAATTAGTGTATGCGCTCGATTATAAGCTTGATTTGTCATTTTTTTGAAGCCAATCCCTCACTTCTTCATATTAAAAATATACCTGTCATTATGCGTAGAGTCGGGATCAAATACGGCAATGACTTTGATGGCGGCTAAGGCCTTGTTTTGAATGTTTAGGATAATCAGGTCGTTGTCCCGGATATTTCCGGCAAACTCTTTTTTAATTCCGGATTCATAGGCATTCTGGATGCTGAGGTTGGTTGCATTGGCATAATCGAAATCGTTATACTTTACAAATTTCACATCAGTTTTGGTTTCCCATCTGCCTGATAAGTTATCTCCATGTAAACTGTCTGCGCTGGCATCATAGATGTGGACATCCTGGCTGTCGGCGTATGCTGTGAAGACGGGTTGTTTTTCCAGCAGATTATACCCGTCCGCCTCTTCTGAAAGGGCTGAATAGAAGGTATGTCCGGTAGTCTCTTTTAACAATGTATCCACTTTACTTACAAATAGTTTCCTTGCAAGTTGTGCTTCTTTGCCTGTTTCATTCTCAACATGAAATAAAAGAGTGATTTCCTCCGGGGCATTTTCCGGCACATAATACGTATAATCAAAATTTAAATCCTTGCTTTCAGGGATTGTATCAAAAAAATAGTCGGTAGCATAATCAGAGCTTTTCTCCCCAATCCTAAAATTAGTGATTTTGCCTGATGAAGTGCATTCAATTGAGAAGTCTATGCGTTCCTTTTCATTCACTTGTAGATACTGGCTCTCAGGTTTAATAAACAGCAGGAAGTCAGAATCCTTTTTTTCCTCACATCCAACAGTAAATAAAACTCCTAAAATCGAAAGGATTAGCAGGGATAACTTATTCATTACAACAACTATTTAATATCCAACTAAAAGCCCAAAAGTAACCCGAAGAATTGATTAATCAAAATTTCCTGTTGCTTTTGGGCTTGTGTTTATTGAGCTTACAAGAAACCTAAGAATTCATCCGATATACTTTAACCTTCAAAACCTCAGTCACTCTCCTTCCCATGAACATTTTCTTCTTCTTAACAATCTTGTAGGTCGGTACTACAAAATCTCCGGAAGGGTATTCTTCATGCACTTTATACAAGGCTCTTCTCAGATTCCTATCCAAATCAGCCCACTCTGCTCCATAAAGATTCATATAACTTTTAGTCCTTCTGTCTGCAATTTCTCCATTAATGGTATTCATAATCTTGAATATACCGAAATATCTGCTATACTGAACTGAAACCTCCATCTCACCCAGGAGCTTATAATCATCAAAAGAAACCTGCATCTCAACCTTGTCAGGCGTAAAATCTACAGACTTAAAGCCCTTATCAACTTTCGTAACTGAGCAGGCAGAGAAGAACAGAAATATGGATAGTATCGTAAATGCTTTTCTAATAATTTTCATCATAATCTAGAATCATTTAATTATCTGCTAAAAAAGTAGTTGAAAGTAATTCTGAGGTCGCTGCCCATTTCGAACTCGTTGTATTCAAGCTCTTCATATTCAGTATATGAAACCCCACTTTCATTACCTGATGTATAATACGTTTGCGAGAATTCAACACCATTGATAGAATAATTTTCATCATGTTTATAGGTCAGGTCAGCATACCTGAATCCCCGAATACCTGCCTCCAGTCCGATTGCCATTGGCAAATCAGCAATAAAAGCCTGGAAACCAACAAAAAAATTGAATCCATAAAGCATACTGCTCTTTTCTATTACTTCACTTGTATAATCCCCGGCTATGTTATATTTCTGACCAGCTTCCACCTTATCTTTTTCCCATCCGATGGGAACAGCAACACCCCCGTAAGCATCTAAAATATTGCTTTCGGCAAAATGGTATTCCACCCTGGGAGAAAAAAGATAACGGCTCTCTGAAACAATATCGTTGGTTATGCCAACCTGATTGCCCGCCAACTTACCGCTAAGAAATTCTTTTGAGCTGTAACTCTGAATACCCAGGCCAAAAACTATTTCATCAGTAAAATAGTATTTCAGATTTATAACGGGTATCCCGGTAACCTCTATATTCCTGTCAGCCATATCTTCAATTTCCTGGTAACTTGTACTTAAAAAGAAAGCGAAATTTCCGCTTTGCGGACGTGTTCCTATGTGAAAAGTTGATGTGTCATTTACTCTTTTGGATAGTTGGGCGTTAACCTGAAAATGTCCAACAAGAGCAAATATCAGAAATATAGTTAGTCTTTTGATATTCATAATAGTGAATTTTTGCATTAGAATTTATTGAATTGTAACATGAATTGTTCTTGTCCTGTAATATCCATTCTCATCTCTGGCATAAATCTCCAGTTCATGTTCCCCTGTAGATTCAGTTGAAGTATCCCAGTCGTATGAATATGTATTGGTTCCAATCTGGTTTAGCGTGATGGAACTGTAGGAATTGTCAATATACAACCGTACATTGCTGATACCATCCGGATCATATGCATTCAATTTTACAGTATATACTACATCCTGATTGATTACTTCTCCATCATTAGGTTGGTAAAAATAGATAATGGGACGGTCTGTCTCTGTTATTTCAACATTCAGTAATGCACTGCGCTGGTTGTTATCATTATCTGTAACGGTAGCTTTAATTTCATGAGTTCCAACATCATAGTTTTCAGTTTTCCAGCTATATTCAAGGTAATTGTCTATTTCATCAAAATCATTGACTTCAATGCCATCAATAAATAGCTTTGCTTCTTTTATCTCTCCGTCATCAGACACATATATTCCAATATCTTGCAATTTCCCCTGCTCTATTTCTTCATTATTATCCAGGTTGTAGAAATATACTGTTGGAGCTGTTGAAGCGTCCTTAACAATAGAAAAAGTCACTTCATCCGTGATGCTAATATCATTATCGTTTGTAGCAACAGCTTTCAGGATGTGTTCTCCCTCTCCCATGTCTTTTGTATTAATATCATGGTAATAAGGAGCATCCTCCATTGTAGCTATGGAGCTTCCATCAAGGAACAGCTCCAGCTCGGTAATCTGCCCTGAACCATTATCGCCCGCAGAAACTTCCACGTTGATGATATTTCCCGCTTCATATTCATCTCCATGATCCGGCTCTAGTATGTTGCAGTATACGATACTTTCCAGATATCCTGGACTCGAAAAGCTGGTTCCCCAGTTTTTGGCTATAAAATTCAGATTGGGTTTCTGATCAGTTACTTCCTGATTATATACCATTGCATACCAGCCGCTATGGAAGCCTTCCTTCGGATCCCATTCTCCTTCTTCAAGGATGTATAACATGATATCGTACTTTTTATTCGCCGGGATATAGGTAGTTACCTGAGTACCTTCTTCAGCAGTAAATAGCTTATTGGAATAAATCTTACCATCTTCCATTACTACCACTACGCCATTTTTACCTACTGCATTGTCCGGCAAAGATTGAATTTGAATACTTACATTGGTTTCACCCTCCGAAATATTTTCAGGGCTGGGGTTAGGAAATTTCTCGCTGCATGAGTAATAAAAAAGCAGCCCTGAAACAAAGAAAAGAATAATAAAAAGTCTGGTTTTCATATTCAGTGTTTTTAGGTTATTAATAGGATACAGCAAATATATTTTTATAACGCTTCCGCTATATCACGGAAAACAGTGATTTTTGAATCACGGAAAACGGTTATAAGCATGTTTAAAATAAAGGTTAAACCTAAGACCTGGCATTATTTAGAAGTATTCTAAATTTTTTAAGCGGTTGTTTGGAATGAAAAAATATTATCTTAGTATAAAAAACCAGCTATTTGAAGAAAACATTGGCTTACATAGCAGCGCATCCGTTAGTAATAGCACTTATCGCAGGTGCTGTTTCTGTTTTGGTTTTGCCGGTATTGATTACAAAGTATAAGGGCTCAATTGCTGAGCATCGAAAATATAGCAAGAAAACCGGGATTTTTTACCAGGACATTTTTGGAAACGGCAAAAGGGAACAGGTTGTGTCAACCAGCTATTCCCCGCTTAATCAAGGACTGGTTAAAATCCATGAACCAGAAAACAACAGTTTTTATGGTATCTGGAATCTGAATGAAAAAAGCTTACAGGATACTCCATTACTATTTGGAGACTATGACAACAACCAAATTAAAGAAATATGGGCTTTTACCAGTCATAAAGATTCCATATTTTATTATTTAATCAACCCTGAAAAAGATGGAGAATATATTCGTAAGCGGCAATTTATTGCTACTACCTCTTTTGTAAAAGAACAGAAAGTGGACGTGAGAGTAAGATCTGTTGGTGAACAAGATATCAATGGAGATGGATACAGGGAAATGTACTTTGCCATTGACGCTGGTTTTTCTATGACGCCCAGGAGGCTCTATGCTGTTGACATCCATAATGATAAAATATATAAATCTCCTAAATTTGGTTTACGGTTTAAAAACCTTTATATGGAAGATTTAGATGGTGACGGATATAGGGAAATTATAGGGGAAACCAGCGCTTCTGACAATTATCCGGATACCTGCACCTATCCATACAATGACAACAGCTCCTGGCTATTAGTATTTAACAAAAACCTGGATTTTTTCTTTAACCCTTTTGAATTCAAAGGAGCTCCTTCCTATACAGCGGTTAATGTTGTTGCCTCGGGGAAGAAAAAAAATTTGCTGGTTCATTTTCACGACCGATCCAAAAAAGGAGGAGACGCGTTTATCTGTCTTTTCAATTTAAAGGGGGAAAAAGTAAATCAGGTTAGACTCGATACCCTTGTAAAAGATTATAAAGACATTTCACTATTTAATTATAACCGGGAGGAATGGGATAAAAACTACATGCTTGACCGGGATGGTATAATCTATATCTTAAACAATGACCTTGAAATCACAAATCAAATCAGTTTGCCGATTGATTGTACAGGAAATCCTCATTACCTGGATATTAATAAAGCAATTCCGGGTCAGGAAATTATTTTTCCTTCCTCATCCGGATTTTTAATAACGGACAATGCATTTAATGTGCTGACAAAGATAGATTCAGATGATGATTGCACTGGAAGCTACAATATTGGAATTATTAACACGAAAAATAATAAAACCCGGATTTCTCTTAGTTACAATAATCAGTATTACGAGATATCATTCTTTCAAAATCCGGCTTATAATTATCGCTGGCTTATACCTGCAGGCATTTTTTTACTGTCTTTCCTGATTTCTTACCAAAGAAAAAAGTACTTCAAGAACAAAAGAAATCAGAAAATCCAAAAAAAACTCCGCTTGCAGGAGACTGAAAAAAAACGCCTGGCCAAAGAACTGCACGATGAACTGGGAAGCAAACTTACCGGACTACGTCTTAAGATTGAAAATGCCAGAGAAACCGAAAACCTGGAATCACTGAACGAAATTACCAGTTACATCCACAAAACTCATACGGAAATCAGAAACATTATAAATAACCTAACCCCTCCTAAATTCAGGGAATACGATTACATTTCGATTATTGAAAACCTTATTGAGGAGTATAATAAACACGGCGAACTCAACATTCAACTGGAATTTTACCCTCCTGCTAATTGGAACGGAAAAATACCAGAAGATATTAAATTTCACAGTTATCGAATATTACAGGAAGCTATTACCAATATTATCAAACATTCCAATGCCAGCAAATCCAACATACAAATCCATAAACACAAAAATTCTCTTTATATTTATGTTGAGGATGATGGAAAGGGGTTTGACAAAGAGGAAAAAACGAATTTAAACCAGGGACTCGGACTGGAAAACATAAAACTCAGAGCTGAACTTCTTAATGGAAACCTTAATATAAAATCCGATAAAAAAGGAACAATATTAGAAATTGAACTTCCGATAAAATAATAATCATGACAAACAAATCGATAAATATCCTGATAGTGGACGACCACGAAGTGGTTTTGAGCGGTGTCACGAGGCTTTTGTCAAATGAAACGAATTACCGTATTATTGGAACAGCAAAATCAAAAGATGAGACCACAGAAATCTTAGAAAAAAATTTTGTTGATATCGCCATTATTGACTTGTCTTTACCAGAATTTGAAGGTATTGATTTACAAAAAATTATAATACAAAATTCGCCTTTCACAAAAACCATTGTTTTTTCTATGCACGATAGTGAATGGGTTATCAGCCAACTTATTACCTGTGGTATTCGGGGATACGTGTCGAAAACATCTGATTTTCAAGAACTAAAAAAAGCTATTAATGAAGTAATGAAGGGAAAACGCTATTTTTGCAACAAAACAAAAGAAAAATACTTCTCGCTTTTTGATCTGCAAGAAAACAACAATAAGGAATTAACCCGCAGGGAAAAAGACATCATTCGATTGATTTTCCAGGAATTTAAAACAGCCCAGATTGCCAAAAAATTAAACATCTCCCAAAATACAGTGGAATCTCACAGAAAAAATATTATGCAGAAATTACATGCAAACAATTCTGTAGGTATTATCAAAAAAGCCATCGAAAGAGGAATCATCAGCGTGTATAAATAGGAATGGTCTTATAATCTATTTTTCAATATAAAACTTTTAATGATTATTATCGCATCAGTAGTTATCTATTCATGACTGAACAGAATGAAATGAAAAGATATTAATTAAGAACTTTTCTTAATTTTGGAACGTATAATAGAAAATATAATTTTTATGAAAAATTTAATTCTGGTCTTCTCATTGCTATTCTTTACCGGACTCATTTTTAATTCCTGTGAAAAAGACGGTGGAGTTAATATTTTTACCCTGGAGCAAGACAAACAATTTGGAGAAGACTTTGACCGGGAAATAATGAACAGCAATGAATATGATGTGCTGGATGAAAACCAGTATTCCACTGCTTATGAACATTTAAACAGAATCCTTAATGACCTGCTGGAATCTGATGATTTAAACCATGCAGATGATTTCACATGGAAAGTGAGGATCATAAAGGAGGATTCAGTTCTCAATGCTTTTGCTGTTCCCGGCGGATATATGTATTTCTATACAGGACTTATCAAATACCTGGATGATGAAGCTCAATTCGGCGGTGTTATGGCACATGAAATGGCCCATGTCGACAGGCGGCATTCCACCCAGCAAATGACAAAAACATACGGCCTTCAATTTATTACAGAACTTATTCTGGGAGAAAATCCTGAGAAGTGGGCTGAAATTGCAGCAGCGCTTGCTAACGGAGCTGCCGGACTGGCCTTTAGCAGAGCTCACGAGTATGAAGCCGATGAATACGCTGTAAAATACTCAGCGGATACAGAATTGTATCCTAAAGGTGTAGCCGGATTCTTTGAAAAGCTCGAAGGGGGTTCGCGAGTACCTGAGTTTCTCAGCACTCATCCTAACCCGGGGAACAGAGTGGATGCCATTGACGAGGTCTGGAAAAACATTAATTCTCCGGATGGCGAAAAATTCCCGGAACGATACCAGGAATTCATAAACAGTCTGCCATAAAATCCACAAATATGGGACCAGTATGGGGAATCGATTTTGGCAAAAAACTATCCGGGAATACCGTTATTTGCGAAAAGAGCGGTGACCTAACCCGCTTTTACCGGGCCTCAAAAGATACGGATGCTGACCGGTTTATCACTGGCCTTATCAAAGATAACAGGCCGGACATCATTTTCATCGATGCTCCTTTATCACTTCCGGGCGCCTATTGTGACAGTGAAACTTACCAGGACTATTTTTACCGTTTATGTGACAGACAATTGAATGCTATGTCTCCTATGTTTTTGGGCGGTCTTACAGCAAGAGCTATTAGCCTGAAAACTGAAATTGAAAAGATGGGCATTGATATCAAAGAAACCTACCCCAAAGCACTGGCTAAAAAATACAATCTTAAATCATGCGGATACAAGGTGGGAAATGAATTTATTAAAGGATGCCTTTCTAAGCTGGAGGAAATATCCTACCTGAAAATCGATGATTATTCAGTTATCAGCTGGCACCATTTCGATGCGTTGCTTGCATTAATTGCTGCAATTCGATACAGCAACAAACTGCACATTACTTATGGCGATAAATATGAAGGGCTTATATACATCTGATTTCTGCCGGAAACCACGCGGGCTTTCGATTTTTTTTGAAGGCCCTGGATTAAGTAATAAATTAAATACATATCCATACTTTAATAATAATTTAACATTTACACTCAACCCTTTTTCATGAGAACACGTCTTTATAAAAAACCCTGAAACTAAATCACTAAACCATGAAAAAACTAATAATTTTTTTCTCTGTATTGCTGGTGTTCGGTTTTTCGGCTGATACTGATCCAGCAATGAACTACGACTACTATCCTGTACTCATGGATATTGACGACCTGCGAAAATCCGTAAGTTTTGAGGAACCCCGCTCTATGAAGAACATTGCCAAAATTTATATAAAAGGGGATTATCTTTTTGTAACAGAGAAATACGAAGGCATTCATGTTATCAATAACAGTAATCCTTTAAATCCCCAAAAGGAAGGTTTCATCCGAATTCCGGGATGTATAGATTTGGCTGTAAAAAACAACATCCTCTATGCCGACAATGCCATTGACCTGGTAGCTATTGATATTGGAAACAGAAATGCTCCTGAATTAGTGAAAAGGCTGGAAAATGTTTTGCCTGAACCTGCTCCTCCAACAGGATATACGCCTTACGAATTCAGGAAAAGTAACCGCCCTGAGAATACAGTCATTGTAGCCTGGAAAAAAAATGAATAACTTTTAAATTCAGAAAAATGAAAAAGCTTATACTATCTTTAAGAATACTTCTTTCAGTCCTGTTATTCGGCTGTTCGGAAGGCGCCCTTGATTCTTCCTCCGATTCCACCGGACAGGGTGGCTCACTGGCAAGATTTACGATTAACAAAAACCATCTTTATACGGTTGGATGGGAAAATCTGCAAATATTTAATATTCAGCAGCCTGAAAATCCTGTACAAGTAAATGAAAAGCCCATAGGTTTTGGGATTGAGACTATCCACAGCCGGGACAGTTTATTGTTCTTCGGCACCCAATGGGGCATGTATATCTACGGAGTATCAGACCCTGCTAATCCCGGGAAAATTTCTTACTTTGAACATATATACAGCTGTGACCCTGTCGTAGTAGATGAAAAATATGCCTATGTAACATTGAGTGTGGACAGCTGGTGCGGCAGAAACACCAACGAACTGCAAATAGTGGATATCAGCAATCCTTCCATTCCTGAACTTGTAAAAAAATACCCGATGGAAAAACCTAAAGGATTGGGTATTGATGAAAATCTACTATTTTTGTGTGATGAAGGTCTAAAAGTATTTGATGTTACCGATGTTACAAATATCAAACGTACCCATTATTTTGATATTAGCGCCAAAGATGTTATTCCTTACAATGATTTGCTCATCGTTATCGGAGAGGATGGTATCAATCAGTACGAATATTCAGGTGATACGATTACATGGTTAAGTGAAATATCTATAAACAATTAAACATATGAAGAAAATAATCCTTGTAGCCGGATTTCTGCTTATATTGACTTCAGCCCATAGTCAACCATCCAAAGCAAAAAACCTTTTGTCATTCTACCCCCAGTATCTTATCATGCATGGAATGAAAGCGGGGTTTGAATTACCATTAACAAATAACAACTGGCTTATTGCTGCACCGGAATTATATTACAGTGAGAACAATTCGGGTATCACAAATTACAATGAATTATACGGAGCTGGTGTAACCTTTCACAACAGAAAATACTTACTTCCCGATCACAACAGGCTTCCTTACCTTTCCTTTCATGCCAGCTACAATTATTTTAACATAACAGATCCGGAAGCGGAAGATTCACCGCAGTATAACATTCATAAAACAGGACTGGGTTTTACCATAGGGATTCAGCCTGAATTAAGAGACCCGGTTTACCTGGACTTTTACCTGGGCGTTGGGCTCAGGAAAAGTTATTACAACACGGACAAAGATATAGAAATGTATAAAGAGGTGCCCTGGGATTATGCCTATACGGGCCCCACCCTGTTGCTCGGCTTAAAATTATGTTTCATTACAAAAGAATAATACCATGCAAAAATATATTCTGACACTCACTCTTTTTGCAATATTATCTTCCTTTGCTAATGCACAAGAGGAAGAGTTTATTCCAAATTACACCGTTGGCTTTGTTCCTCAATATATGATTGTTAACGGGATGAGAACTGACGTGGAGATAAAACTGAAAAATGAAAATCACTGGCTGCAAATTGCCCCGCAGGTTTATTACTATGAAAATCCAGATACCTATTGGTTTTATGATGATTTTATAAAACTTTCAGGAGCAGGTCTGGATTTGCATCATAAAATATACCTGGGTAAAAACAAACCTGCTAATGGCCCTTACATTGCCTACGGAGGTGTTTATCAAAATTTCAACATTCATTACAGCACCTATAACTGGGAAGAATACGAAGAATCCGGTCTTACATATCATGAATACGCCCATTCACTGAAAAAGGGTACCATCCATAAAACCGGAATAAATTTAATTTTCGGATACCAGCTTAATCCTTACGAAAGACTGATGATTGATTTTTACCTGGGAGCAGGACTCAGAAAAAGTTTTTCAAATGAAATTGTGGAAGACCGCTTTAATGAATCCATGACTGATTACAACTATTCCGGCACACTCCTGGTAATCGGGGTACGGTTCGGAGCTTTATTGTAAAAAACTACAAAATTTTTGGTAAAACTCTAATATATGGTTGGTAACTTAAATACAATTATTGCCTCCTTTGCGTATCTTGGAGTTTTAGAGTCTTAGTGGCATTCTCTTTTTGCCACAAAG
>CAZPDP010000003.1:66665-90707 GCA_964585385.1 uncultured Bacteroidales bacterium | reverse complement strand
CTTTGCGTATCTTGGAGTTTTAGAGTCTTAGTGGCATTCTCTTTTTGCCACAAAGAAAGTTATAGACAAATATCAACCATGTTTTAGAATTTAACGAATTTTTTTATACCACTAATAATTGACTATGATATTGACTAGAGGATATCTAAAAAAACAATTTGTTAAAGTGGTATTAAAACATTCCTGCGATGAATTCTTCTTTATCCACCTTATGAAAGTATTTTTCAAAATCTATCCCATTCAGTTTATTTTTAATTTTCTGGTGCTCATGAGGTAGATTCTTAAGCATATCCTCTATTTCCCGTGTATCTAAGCTGTTGAAATAATCTCCGAAAATCTTCACGTCTTTCATGATGCCCTTTTCCACATTGATATGAAACTCAATGTTTCCGCCATCGGTTTTAATCAACTTTTCAAAATTGTATTTGGGTGAAGAACCATAATTCCAGTTCCAGGTTCCGTATTTTTCTTCAACCAACTGGTTGATTTTGCGACGATCTTCTTCCGTATATTCATAGGGTTCTGCACCCTCATTAGTCGATATGATGTGGTCCATGATGCGATCCCTGAATTCCAGAACGTCGATATCTTCGTCAAGATGCTCCTTAATATTGGTAACACGGCTTTTTACCGATTTAACAGCTTTGCCTTTGAATTTTAAAGGGTTTACCTTCAGTGCTTTAGCCAAATCTTCCATCACAGAAGAAAACAGCAAAGTACCATGATGAAGCATCCTGTTGTTTCTTACAGCCTGGGCATTTCCTGATATTTTCCTCCCATCAATGACAATGTCATTCCTACCCTCAAAACTGGCATTGAGTCCCATATTTCTCAATACCTCAATAATGGGCTTGGTATAGGTGCTGAAATCGACTTTATTATTACTTTCATCGATATTCTTGATGAATGTAAAGTTCAGGTTACCTAAGTCCTGGAAAACAGCTCCTCCTCCGGACATACGTCTAACGACATATAAATCATTTTCTTTAACATAATCGAGATTGATTTCGGCAAGGGTGTTTTGATGATTTCCTACTACAATACAAGGCTCATTTCTCCAGAGCATAAACATGTTATCGGAGAAATTCTTAATCGCATACTCTTCGGCAGCTAAATTGAAATAGGGATTCGTATCCGGGTTTTTTATGCAGATCATAGAACATAGTTTTAGATTAAATCATCAAAACAAGGATCAACCGGCAAATGTTCTTTTTAAATAACGCCTTCCAACCCAGGTATACAACCAGAACACCAAATATCCGAGTATCATACCCAACAGCGCTCCGCCTATAATATCCAAAGGATAATGCACACCGAGATAGATACGGCTGTACGATACAACTGCCGCCCAAATAAAGATAAACCAGGTAAACCATCGTTTTCTAAATAACAAAGAAGTGAATGCTGCCAGCCCAAAAGTGTTAGCTGCGTGAGATGAGACAAAGCCGTATAATCCACCCTGGTAGTTATTAATATGGTGAATCATTCCTTCCAGTTCAGGATTATGAGAGGGTCTGAGGCGCTCAAATCCTTCTTTGAAGACTTTTACAGAGATCTGGTCAGCCAGTGTAATGGTAAGAGCAATAAAAACCAACGTAAAGATGGCATTCCACCTGTATTTCCACGCCATAGCAATGATAAGAAGCCCATATAGCGGGTACCAGAATTCCTTTTCGCTGAACCACCACATGAGTGTATCCCAGAAAGGGGAATGAAGTCCGTTAAGAAATAAAAACAGCCTGGTATCGAGTTCAAGTATTATTTCAATCATAAATCAGAGGTTTTATCTGTTGAGCTCCTCCCAAATGAGGTCTTTCATTTTATTCAGTCCAAGCTGCGCAACCGAAGAGATAAAAACATACGGAATATCCGGCAGGTCCTGCTCTATCAATTCCATCAATTCTTTATCCAGAAGGTCGGATTTGGTTATGGCCAGTGCTCTTCGTTTATCCAGTAATTCGGGGTTGTATTGTTCCAGTTCATTCAGCAGGGTTTTATACTCCTGGTGTATGTCATCGCTATCGGCAGGTACCGTGAAAAGCAGGAGAGAGTTCCGCTCAATATGCCTGAGGAAACGCAAACCCAGTCCCTTACCTTTATGAGCATCCTCAATAATTCCCGGGATATCGGCCACCACAAATGATTTTAACCCCTTGTATTTCACCATCCCTAAATTCGGTTCCATTGTAGTGAAAGGATAATCCGCAATCTTAGGTTTAGCAGCCGAAATGACAGAGAGAAAAGTAGATTTTCCGGCATTCGGATAACCCACCAGACCCACGTCGGCGAGCAGTTTGAGTTCAAGCACAAACCAATCCTCTCTTCCTTTTTCTCCCGGTTGGGCGTACCTGGGTGTCTGGTTGGTTGAGGATTTAAAATGCGCATTTCCCAATCCTCCCCTGCCCCCTTCCATGAGTATTTTCTCCTCACCATCTTCGGTAATTTCAAAAAGCTTTTTTCCTGTCTCTGCCTCTTTTGCCACTGTTCCCAGTGGTACTTCAACCACCTGATCCTCACCGCTTGCCCCGGTACTCCGGGAACCACCTCCGGGTTCTCCATGGTCCGCCTTAATGTGTTTGTTGTATTTGAGATGAAGCAGGGTCCAAAGCTGCTTGTTGCCTTTCAGAATAATATGCCCCCCTCTTCCACCATCACCTCCGTCAGGCCCGCCTTTAGCAACAAATTTCTCCCTTCTGAAATGCACCGAACCAGCTCCCCCGTTTCCGGAAGCAAAGAATATTTTCACATAATCAACAAAATTCGATTGGGCCATGCGTGGTATTTCAATTATTCTTCAACTACTTTATAAATATCTTTGTAATTTCTTCCCAACCCATCATAATCCAGGCCATACCCAACAATAAAATCATTAGGAATCTCCATGCCTATGTAATCCAATTGCACCTTTTCCTGGCAGGCTTCCGGTTTAAACAATAAAGTAGCTACCCTTACCTGTGCCGGGTCAAACCCTTTTACCTGCTTTATGAGCTTATTCATAGTCAGACCCGTATCTACTATATCCTCAACAATAACAATATTTTTTCCGCTCAGGTTTTGATTCAAACCAATCAATTGTTTGACATTCCCGGTAGAATTGGTACCCTGGTAAGAGGCCAGCTTCACAAAAGAAACCTCACAGTTGATTTCCAGTTCTTTGAACAGGTCTGCCATAAACATAAAGGCCCCGTTCAGAATTCCAAGGAAAAGGGGAGGATCCTCATCCGGAAGGTCCTTGTTAATCTTATCAGCTATTTGTTTTATGGCCTGTCTTATCTCGGCTTCCGGTATAGACAGTTTAAATTCCTTGTCTTTCAATTTAATTCTTTCCATGTACCAAATTTTATTTATTTTTGATTCAATTCTGCAAATTAAGGATATATTTTTTAAATCATAAAACAAATACACACAATGGAACCAAAAGTAAGTATTATAATGGGCAGTACATCGGATCTACCCATTATGGAAAATGCAGCAAAAATTTTAAATGAATTCAAAATACCTTTTGAAATCAATGCGCTCTCAGCTCACCGTACACCGGAAAAGGCTATGGAGTTTGCCAAAAATGCCCGTTCCCGGGGTGTGAAAGTTATTATTGCCGGGGCTGGTGGAGCTGCTCACCTGCCGGGCGTAGTTGCCGCACTAACACCTCTTCCGGTTATCGGTGTACCCATAAAAGCTTCTATATCTCTTGACGGATGGGATTCACTGCTCTCTATCGTACAAATGCCGCCCGGAATACCGGTTGCCACAGTAGGTATTGACGCGGCAAGAAATGCAGGTATCCTGGCCACCCAGATTCTGGCCCTCACAGATGAAAAAATCATGAACACCATGGACAACTTCAAAGCCGGACTGGCACAAAAGATCATCAAAGCCAACGATGAGTTGTCTGAGGTAAAATTCAAGTATAAGACTAACTAAAAGATTTTGGTAGTTAACGTGAACTCGATATAAGATAAATTTGTATATAGCTGGTATTCAGATAGTCCTGGCTTTTAAGACGACCCCCCACCTAAAGGCGGGGCTATCTGAATACCAGCTATATTGAGCGTTCGTCTTTAAATCGAACTCAGGTTAGTTAAGTAGTCATTAAATAGTAGTGAAAATTTTTACGACAAACATCCGATGCATTGTTTTCATCGGATGTTTACTCCTGTAGAAGCTTGAATGAGAGGGCATTAGGGTGAGAATGGGAAAAAATGAGAAATTGGGATGTTTGGAATATTGGAATGATGGATTAATGGGAGTAATGGCATTTTGGAATGGTTCATGCAGGTTTCGCTGATGACCGAAGATTTTAAATCAGATTTATCTGTGAGAATCCGTTTTATGCGTTTCATCTGTGTTCTATTAAGGGAAAGCAACATGAGCTTTGAAACACCTTTTCACTTCTCACATTTTTTTTGCGCTTTTTTTATAACCGCAGAGCAAACTGAGAAATACGCAGAGGGCCACAGAGCATCGTCTCTGCGGCCCTCTGGGTTTTCTCTGTGGTTAAATTTTTCCATAGCCTTACCCGGCAGTAAACATACGATGACCTGGAGACATCGTACGTTAAGGCCTGCCATGGAGGCTTCCATTCTCATTCTCTCACCCTCTCAGCGCTCACCTTCTCCCTGCTCACTCACCCCTTCTCAATCGTTTCAATGGCTTTTTCAATTCTCCTTATCGTCTCTTCTTTCCCTATCATCACAGCAATTTCAGCTACATCCGGACCCATGCCGGTTCCTACAAGGGTTAATCTGAAAGGGAACATTACCTGTCCCATTCCCAGGTCTTTTTCTTCGCTTACTTGCTTTGCGGTAGCTTTTATATTCTCAGCAGTAAACTCATCCATGCCTTTCAGGCGCTGTTTAAATTCATCCATTAATTCCGGGGTATGCTCTTTCCATTTCTTTTTAACAAGTTTTTGATCGTATTCATGCGGCGCCTGGAAAAAAAACCAGGATTGATCCCACAGGTCCTGTATAAAATTGATACGTTCTTTTACAAGAGAACAAACTTTTTCTACAAAACCCGGTGAGGTGGAAATGCCTTTACCCCGGATAACCGGCATGAACATTTCAGCCAGTTCCCTGTCTGATTTTCGCATAAGGTGTTGATGATTGTACCATCTGGCCTTGTCCGGATCGAATTTTGAACCGGCTTTTCCCACCTTATCGAGGTCAAACTCCTGTATCAATTCGTCAGTGGTGTAAAGCTCCTTTTCAGTTCCCGGGTTCCATCCTAAAAACGCCAGAATGTTAATAAACGCCTCGGGGAGGTAACCCGATTCTTTATAACCGGGAAATGTTTCATTCGTTTCCGGGTCGGTCCATTTCATTGGGAATACCGGGAATCCGTGTTTCTGTCCGTCGCGTTTGCTGAGTTTACCTTTTCCGCTGGGTTTCAGGATAAGCGGCAAGTGTGAAAATTCAGGCATATTGTCTTTCCAGCCAAGCGCTTCATAAAGCATGAAGTGCAGGGGCAGAGAGGGCAACCATTCTTCACCACGGATAACGTGCGTTACTTTCATCTCATGATCGTCCACAACATTAGCCAGGTGGTAAGTAGGCAAGCCATCCGATTTAAAAAGTACTTTATCGTCCAACTGGTTGGTATTGACTTCCACTTCGCCCCGAATTAGGTCATTCACCACAATATGCTGCTCCTCTTTCATCTTAAAGCGAATAACATAAGGCACACCCTGATCAATCAGCCGTTTGGTTTCTTCTTCACCAAGAGTCAGGGAGTTTTTCATCTCACTGCGTGTAACGGCATTGTATTGTTGAATATCGCTTTTCTGTTCCTTCAACCTCTGTCGCATGGCCTCAAGGTCTTCCGGTGTATCAAATGCATAATATGCCTTGCCGTCCCGGACCATCTGTTCTGCGTACTTCCTGTACATATCCTTTCTTTCTGACTGCCGGTAAGGTCCGTATTCGCCACCTTGCTCAATGCCTTCGTCAAATTCCAGTCCGCACCACTTAAGTGAATTAATGATATATTCTTCCGCACCGGGAACATATCGGGTCTGGTCGGTGTCTTCTATCCTGAGAATGAAGGTTCCGTTGTGTTTACGGGCAAAGAGGTAGTTGAACAATGCTGTTCGTACTCCTCCCATGTGCAAGGGTCCTGTCGGACTGGGAGCAAATCTCACGCGTACATCTGATTGAAACATATATTTTTTCGTTTTTGTGCAAAGATAAGCAATCGTAATTCAGAATGAAGCATAAATTGTCTACATTAGAGGTTATTCAAAAATTCATCCCTGGCTATCAAAAACAAAACATCCGGTGTCAGAGGAGATACCGGATGCTAAGTATTTATTGAAAAACCTGTACTTAATCCTTGCCCAGTTTCTTTCTAATGTTTTCCACCATCACTTTGGTCATTTTTCCCAGGTCGTATTCATCCTGCCAGCCCCAGTCTTTCTGAGCTGCTTCATCACTGATTCTCCGGGGCCATGATTCCGCAATTTTTTGACGGAAATCCGGGTTATATGTTACTTCCAGTTCCGGGATGTATTTTCTGATCTCTTCTACCAGTTCTTTAGGTGTAAAGCTAATACCACCCAGGTTATAGCTTGAGCGGACTTTAATATTTTCAGCCGGTGCCTCCATAAGCTGGATGGTAGCTTTCACTGCATCGTCCATATACATCATGGGAAGAGCCATATCTTCAGAGAGGAAACATTCGTAACGGCCACATTTTAGCGCTTCGTAAAAAATTTCCACCGCATAATCGGTTGTACCTCCGCCTGCTTCGGTTTTCCAGCTTATAAGTCCGGGATAACGGAGACTGCGGATATCCATGCCGTATTTTTCGTGATAGTACTCTACCCAACGTTCACCAGCCAGTTTACTTATGCCGTAAACTGTATTGGGCTCCATGATGGTTTCCTGGGGAGTGTCCCATTCCGGGGTGCTGGGACCAAAAGCGCCCATTGAACTGGGCCAGAAAATTTTGCTTATGCCTTTTTCTTTGGCTACATCCAATACATTAAAAAGACTGTTCATGTTTAAATCCCATGCCCAGCGTGGATTTTTTTCTGCATTTCCGGAAAGAATAGCAGCAAGGTGATAAATTTCTGTGACTTCGTATTGCTCCAATACCTCGGCAATACGCTTTTTGTTCATGGCGTCCAGGTTTTCAAAAGGCCCGCCGTCCATGACTTCCTCTGAAGCCATTTTGATATCCGAGGCAACTACATTTTCCGGGCCAAATCGATTACGCAATTCAATCGTAAGATCCGTACCAATTTGCCCGGCTGCTCCAATGACTAGTATTTTCTTCATTATTAGTTAGTTTAGCAAGTTTTCAATAGATTTTATATGCGAATATAATATAAAACAAAAATTTAGAACCTGATTTATAACAGGAAGAAACTTTTTTTGGATGTAATTCCTCTTAAAAAGATTGTTATCGAAAAATAAGATTTGTAAATCAGACTAAAACACATTCAAATTTGTTGAGGCATAAAACCAGAAATCTGTTCAAAAATACCCTTCATGAACCATGTCATTGAAAATTATTGATTAAATTTACGCTGCCTTAAAATGTACTGCATTATACTGTAATAGAATACGTTAAATATAGAAAAAATAAGGAGGTTTTATGTCATTAGATAAATTGAACAACGCACTTCAGCAGGAAGTAAAAGAACTGGAAGAAAGTGGCCGGGCCAAAGGCGAAGAGAAGGTCATCACCAAAGTAATCCCCCCAAAAGATGGAAAAGGTCCTCGCTATTTGCTGGAAGGTTATGGCGATAAGGAATTTATCCGAATGAATTCAAACTCATACATGGGACTGCCTTTGCGTAAAGATATGATTGAAGCAGAAGAGGAAGGAGCCAAAGAATTTGGCGTGGGACCCGGAGCGGTTCGTTTCATCAACGGCACGTTTAAAGCCCACATCGACCTGGAAAAGAAACTGGCCGATTTCCATGGACGAGAGGCCGGAATGATTTTCAGTTCTGCTTATGCCACCAGCCTGGGAGTAATTTATCCCCTCACCAGCAAAGAGACTGTTCTGATTAGCGATGAGCTGAATCACAACTGCATCATCAATGCCATCCGCCTGGGTAAACCGATGGACAAAGAGATTTATACCCACAACAACATGCAGGAACTGGAAGAAGCGCTGAAAAAGCATGCCGGCAAAGCCAAACGGGCGCTTGTAATTACCGATGGTATTTTTAGTATGCGCGGAGACCATGCCCCACTCGATGAATTGGTTGAAATCTGCAAAAAATACAACGACCAATACGAGGAGGGTGTAATTTCAATTGCTGATGATTCCCACGGTGTAGGCGCATTTGGTGATACCGGAAGAGGAACAGAAGAGTACACCAACGCTAAAGTGGATATACTCATTGGTACATTAGGTAAAGCTTTTGGTGTAAACGGTGGTTATGTAGTCTCTTCACCTGAAGTAATTAAGTACCTCAGGGAAAAAGCGCCAACCTATGTGTACTCCAACCCTATCACCGTATCAGAATCCACAGCGGCTATAAAAGCCCTGGAAATTGCTGATTCTGAAGAAGGGAAGCAAATCCTCAGTCATCTGCGCGAAATGACTAAACGGTTCGATGACGGATTGAAAGCCGCCGGTTTTGAAACCATAGAAGGCGATCACCCGGTGGTTCCACTGATGGTGAGAGACTCTCACAAAACCAAAAAACTGGTTCAGTACCTCAACGAAAACGGCATTTTGGCAACCGGACTGAGCTACCCGGTAGTTCCCAAAGGCGACGAGGAAATTCGGTTCCAGATTTCCGCATCACACACCAAAGAAGACATTGATTTTGTCCTGGGTGTGCTGAAAAAGTACGAATAAAACACCTGACTAACTATATATTTTCAAGGGATGCGGCGAACCGTGTCCCTTTTTTTTGAGGGATTCGTGAAGGCAGGCTGGAATTCCGGAATGTTTCAGTGCTGGAATGTTGGGTTGGATAGGTGATGTAATTTGAATGAATTTTCCACGCTGAACCGTCAAAAGCCGGTCAGGTTTCACTGACGACCAAAGATTTTAAATCAGATTTATCCGTGAGAATCCGTTTTATCCGTGTCATCTGTGTTCTATGAAGGGAACGTAACACGAGCTTTGAAACACCTTTTCACTTCTCACATTTTTTTTGCGCTTTTTTTATAACCGCAGAGCACACAGAGTATACCACGGAGAACCACAGAGCATCATCGCTGTGGCCCTCTGGGTATCCTCCCGGTTCTCTGTGGTTGAAATATTTCATAGCCCTACCCGGCAGTAAACATACGATGACATTGAGACATCGTATGTTAAGGCCTGCCCTGACATCCGATGCATTGTTTTCATCGGATGTTTACTCCTGGAGAAGCCTGGATGATAGGGTGTGAGGGTGAGAATGGTAGTAAGTGAGAAATTGGGATGTTTGGAACATTGGAATGATGGAGTAATGGCATTTTGGAAGGGTTCATGCAGGGTTCGCTTATGTACACTGATTTTAAATCAGATTTATCCGTGAGAATCCGTTTTATCCGTGTCATCTGTGTTCTATGAAGGGAACGTAACACGAGCTTTGAAACACCTTTTCACTTCTCACATTTTTTTTGCGCTTTTTTTATAACCGCAGAGCACACAGAGTATACCACGGAGAACCACAGAGCATCGTCTCTGTGGCCCTCTGGGTTTTCTCCGTTTTCTCTGTGGTTATATTTTTCCATAGCCTGGCCTAATTGTTCATTGAAATTGCATCCAGGTCTCAGAAAGGTTTAAACCCAATGATCTCTCTTACTTCCTTCAAAGTCTTAACAGCGCTCTCCCTGGCTTTTTCTGCTCCCTTTTCGGAGACTTTTCTCAGATACTCATCATCGGTGTAGATAGACTTAAATCGCTCGCGAATAGGTTCGGTGAATTCGATAATGTCCTGGGCAAGTTGCTTTTTCATGTCACCGTATCGAATCTTGCATGTGTTGTACTGTTCTTCAAAAAAATCGAGCGTTTCTTTTGAGGAAACAGCTTTCATCAGGGTAAAAATATTCTGTATGGGCTCTGGCTTTTCCTGGTTCATCTTTGTCGGCCCCTGATCGGTGACTGCCTTCATCACCTTCTTTTTAATGGAGCTGGGTTCTTCCACCAGGTAAATGCCATTCCCCTCGGTTTTACCCATCTTTCCTGAACCATCAAGGCCGGGGATTTTTATCAGGGCTTCTCCGAAATTGTATGGTTCGGGTTCAGGAAAGTATTCAGTCTTATACATAGTGTTAAACCTGCGGGCAAATTTACGGGTCATCTCCAGGTTTTGTTCCTGGTCTTTACCTACCGGAACTTTTGTAGCATGGTGAATGATGATGTCGGCGGCCATCAATACAGGATAAGTCAACAAGCCTGCATTGACATTGTTGGGCTGGGTTCTGACTTTGTCCTTGAATGAAGTGGTTCGCTGCAACTCTCCCACGTAAGCATTCATGTTGAGAAGCAGATACAATTCCGGTATTTCAGGAATATCACTCTGAAGGTATAAGGTGGCTACATCCGGGTCAATCCCGGCGGCCAGGTATTCGGAAAGCACATGTTTTACATTGCCATGAAGGTCTTCAGGTGTGGGATAGGTGGTTAGAGAGTGATAATCGGCAATGAAAAAATAGCATTCGTGTTCATGCTGCATTTTCACGAAATTGCGCAGGGCGCCGTAATAATTACCGAGGTGTAAATTCCCTGTGGATCGTATACCGCTGACTACTTTTTCCATATTAAGGTGATTGATAGCGTTTTGTGAAAAATAAATTGTAATACTTAATTAACCAGTCTTTGTGCGTCTTCAAAAATATTCCTGCAAAAATATAAAATGTAATTCAATTGCTGTAATTTTTACGATGCGTTTCTCCGGTCCTGTCATAGTTCTTAGTTTTATATTCTGAGGTATTCATCCCTCTCTTGCTAATTATGCCATAATTGCTTCCATTCGATACTCTGAACCAAAAATGCTTTGCTTAAAAACTTAAATATTAGAACTTTGCAATTTATAGCATAAGAATTAATTTTCTTTATCACTACAGGTAATAAAACATTATTATTTTTGTTCAATAAATAGGAAGATATTTTTTCTTCTATCTTTAATACGAATTGTTATCTTATAACAAGGTTATAATTATGTTAACATTAATAAAAATATTTTTCTTTTTTATTCTGCTGGTATTCATTGGCGGATTTATCTCCCGTTATTTGCTCGGCAGGTATTTTAAAAATATCAGGGACAATTTCAATCAGCAATATCAGCAGAATGCACAGGAGAATAAGCAAAAAGGCGACGTCTACATAGACCCTGATGCCCGAAGGAACAAAAAACACTTCAAAAAAGACGACGGGGAATATATAGATTACGAAGAAGTGGATGAATAAAAAGGCTGCCGCACAGGACAACCTTTTTAATATTTATAATTCCCAATGGAGGAGTTTACGTGAAAATAATCTGAGAATCCTCACCTGAAGCTTTTTCATAAAACTCTCCAACTGTAAGAATGTCCAATACATGTTCGCTAAGGTCTTCTTTTTTCAGTTTAAACATATCAAAAGCCAGTTGGCAGGCATAAACTTCACCTCCACCTGCAGTAATCATATCCAGGAATTCATCAACAGGTGGTACATCCAGTTCATCCATCTGTTTTTTCATCATGTTGGATACCATGCCCTGCATACCGGGTATCATACCCATCCATTTCGGCATTCTCCAGCCGTTTGGAAGACGAAGGGCAGGGTTGCCGACGGTTGCAGTTTGCAACTTGTTCATTCTTTTCTTAATAATGGCATCCATTCCGAAGAATGTGAAAAAGAGCTTGGCTTCCATTCCGTCCATCACCGCACCATTTGCAAGAACCAGCGAAGCGTAAACATCTTCCAGGTTCCCTTTGGCACAGATAACAGCTACCTTTTTTATCTTATTATTTTCTTTATTTTCCATAATACTTGAATTTTGGGATTATACACAACTTGTAGGTTTGGGAATTCCGGCTATTTTTGACCCTTTCTTTAGTGGTCCGCCGGGAAATAGCTTATAAAATTCTTTAATGTCAGTAATTCCGCTTTTCCCTACTTTTCGAATGGTAAGGTTCGCGCCTTCTTCATATTTTTCTCTGAGGAATTTGAGTACTTCAAAATGTTTATCTGTAAGCTCAATTCCTTCTTCTTTAGCAATCTCTTTTGCAATGTCTTCATTCCATTGCTTGTAATCTTCGAGATATCCTTCCTCGTCTACGTTTACAGTTTGTCCTGCAATTGTTTTTGTTGCCATAATATTGAATTTTAAGTTGTTTAAATGATTTATGTTATTACTTGGTTTCTTTGGTTTTCGTCTCCTCAGACATTTTCTTCATAAAAGTCATAATAAAGCCAATACCTCGCTTCATCTCTTTGGAGTTGAGTGTACGGAATGCTTTCCATAAGCTGTATTCTTCTACTTCTTCTGTATCCAGCTTCTGGTAAATGCTTACAGCATTATTCATTGCTTTAAGCATCTCAGGTTGAGTCAGATTCCTGACCGTATCCATGATGGTCACTATGTTGTCTGCCAATTCCCTGACATCATCAGCAGAATAGTGGGTGACAAGGTTATCCATTATTTTACCCACTTCACTGAGGAATTCAAAGTATCCTTTCTGCTCAAATTCGTGAAGCTTGTGAATGGTATCCACTCCTACTTCATTGACAATGGGCCCTGCATCCTTCATCAGGTCATTGGCGCTTTCAAAGAGTTCGATTGCCTGGGTAAAGCTCTTGATGTTTTTCAGGAACTTAAAAACCAGTTGTTTCATGTCATCCAGGTCAAGCTCAACACCCTGGTCGTCCAGTTCTTTGACTGTTGTGTCCCATGCATCCTTGGTAATAATGGATGCATCAGACAGAAAATCATTCACCATTTCACCCTTAAGGCGCTGGTTGTTCACATGTTCCAGCACCTTGTCGAGCTTCTGGTTCATTTCATTTATCTGTTTTTGTAAATCTTGATTGTCAGCCATAATTGCCTCTCCTTTTAATGTTTCTTACCAGCCATTGTCATTTCCGATTCGATGGGCAATTCTTTTCCCTTGAGAAGGATGTGCCAGTAAATCCAGCGGAATAAAACTTTTCCGTAATGGTTCATCTTGGTATTTTTCAGCAAACCGAATGGTCCGATTCCGGGCAAGGGGAA
Organism: uncultured Bacteroidales bacterium; assembly: GCA_964585385.1. GTDB lineage: Bacteria > Bacteroidota > Bacteroidia > Bacteroidales > UBA12077 > JAGXLC01. Next base: position 77,560 of record CAZPDP010000003.1, on the reverse strand, counting down.
TGTTCCGGGCAAGGGCTCGGTGTCATAATTGAAATCAATGATGGACCCCTTTCCAAAACCTGTTTCTATATAGCAATTGGAATGTCCATCAAATTTAGCTTTAAGCTCCCTGCCTTCGATAGCGCTCAACAGGTTTTCGTATACCACATCAGAAGCAAAGTGCACTACAGATCCGGCTTTTGAAGTAGGAATATCCGAAGCATCGCCCAGTACAAAAATATTCTCATATTCTTTTGACTGAAGGGTGTATTTATCGGTGGGGATAAAGTTCAGATCATCACCCATTCCGCTTCGTTCAACCAATTCACTTCCCTTGTTTGTTGGTATTATAGAGAGCACATCAAACGGAACCTGCTGTTCGTCATAAGACTGGATTATCTTCTTTTCATTATCCACTTTTTCAAGGTAGAAATCCGGAATTACATTGATATTCTTTTCCTCCATCAATTCGCCAAGCATTTTGGAAGCTTTGGGTTTTGTAAAAGCTCCCGGCAGCGGAGTAACATAGCTGATATTCACCTTGTCACGGATACCAATTTCCGTAAAATAAGCATCAGCCAGGAAGGTGAATTCAAGTGGCGCAACAGGGCATTTGATAGGTTGTTCGGCAATATTTACCACAAGGTTTCCGCCTTCCCAGTCTTTAAAGAACTCCCGCAGTGCAACGGCTCCGCTAAGTGTATAGAAGTCAAAAATCTGTTTTCGCCATAGTTCACCATTGAGTCCGGGCGTTTCATCAATGTCGATGTTTGTACCTGTTGATACAATCAGATAATCGTAATTCAACACTGTTCCACCATCCAGCAAAACCCGGTTATCTTTTGGCTCGATTTTATCAATGGAATTAAAAATCATATGAACACCAGAAGGTATAAAATCGGCCTTCGGTTTTATAACATCATCCCTGTTGTAAATCCCAAAGGGAATAAACAAAAAACCCGGTTGATAATAATGGGTCTTATCGTTATCAACAATCGTTATTTCCCATTCACTCTTATCTAAAGCTTTCCGGAGTTTGTTTGCCATAATGGTACCCCCGGTACCTGCTCCTAAAATGACAACTTTTTTCATATTTTTATTCTTTTTGATTTATATTTAAACACTTTATATTGACAGATTGTTAATGACTGTGAATTTTTTAACACTAAAAACTAAAGCAAAGATACGCATATATAAATATTTAGATGTTTTTATTAGACTAATAAATATCATAAATGATATATATCATATAGAATAGGGATGAAGTAATGGCTAAAGAATTAAAAAAAACGACATGTGAAAAGTGTGTCTATCGTTCATGGGCCTTTGATAAACTCACCCCTGAGCAATTGAGAGAAATAGATCAAAGCCGCGGAGAATATTTTTATAAGAAAGGAGAAATAGTCTGCAGGGAGGGAGAGGCGATTGACCGCTTTTTATATCTACAGAGGGGCCTTGTGAAATTATTGTCTACGGAAAAAAATGATAAAGAGCATATCATTAGCATTGCTAAGCCACTTGATTTTATTGGTCTTCTGAGTATTTTTTCAAATAAGAACCATATTTATACCATCACAGCCATTGAAGATTCTGTGGTCTGCGAAGTCAGGCTCGACCTTATAAAGCAGCTAATGAAAGAAAACGGGGATTTTGCCCTTGATTTTATAGAGAAAATCAGCAAAGTGGCTGATGATGTAATCAATACCCGCCTGAGCATCAACACCAAACAGTTGAGAGGCAGAATTGCCTACATTCTGTTGTTCTTTACGGAGCATATATACGGGAAAAACACATACGAACTTCCAATCAGCAGAAAAGAAATTGCTCAGCTCATTGATATGAGTACGGAGAACGTAATCCGCATTTTGTCTGAATTCAGGAAAGACAATATTATCAGCATTGAAGGAAAACAAATCACAATCCATGATTTGGAAAGGCTCAAACGCATTTACCAACTGGGTTAATGTTTGCCTTCCCGTCGTAAATCCCTTACTGTTTTAGCCAGGTTGGTGGCAAATACAAAATCATTGAGTTCATTGTTATTGGAATCCAGTATTTCCTCGCGGTCGCCTTCCCACCATTTTTGGCCTTTGTAAATAAAAATCACTTTCTCACCAATTTCCATAACAGAATTCATGTCGTGGGTATTGATGATGGTTGTGGTATTGAAATCCCTGGTGATGCTTTGAATCAGCCGGTCAATCCGGATAGCTGTTTTGGGATCGAGACCTGAAATAGGTTCGTCAAAGAAGAGGTATTTGGGATTAAGAGCAATGGCCCTTGCAATGGCAACACGTTTTTGCATTCCGCCGCTAATTTCAGCAGGAAAAAGATGATTGGCGTTATGAATATTGACAACTTCCAGACACTCGTGTACCCGATGTAGTTTTTCCTGGTCAGACATTTCCGTGAACATATCGAGTGGGTAGCGTACATTTTCTTCAACTGTGGAAGAATCAAACAATGCTCCTCCCTGGAATACCATTCCGATATTTTTACGAATTTCCTTTTTCCTTTTAAAATTTAACTTATTGAAAACAATATGGTCATAATAAACCGAACCACTGTCCACATCATGCAAACCCACTATGCACTTCAGTAAAACCGTTTTTCCCGAACCACTTTGACCGATAATGAGATTTGTTCTGCGTTCTTCAAACTCAACAGAAATGTCTTTCAGCACTTCTGTATCACGAAAAGATTTGTATACATTTTCCACCTTGATCATGTCAAAAGCAATTGGGTTAATATGTAATTAAAAATCAAAATAATAATACTACTATCAACTACAGCTCTCGTGCTCATTTTACCCACCTGCAGGGCACCACCATAGGCATAATACCCCCTGTAAGCTGAAACAGAGGTGATAAGAAATCCAAATATAGCGGCTTTTATCAGGGTGTACGTTATGTAATAGGGTATAAATTCAAACCGAATGCCGTAAAGATAATCATGGGAACTTATTACCCCGGTGGCGAGCCCTCCAATCCATCCACCAATCAACCCGATGAATATGCTCATAATGGTTAGAAAAGGCAGAAAAAAAACGGCAGCTAAAATCTTTGGCATAATCAGGTAGCTGGCCGAGTTAACACCCATAATCTCGAGGGCGTCTATCTGTTCCGTAACTCTCATTGATCCCAGCTCAGAGGCTATGTTTGATCCAATCTTTCCAGCCAGAATAAGGGCAACAATGGTGGAGGAGAATTCAAGCAGAAGAATATCCCTGACAGCAAGTCCGATGAGATATGTAGGATAAAGAGGACTCTCTGTATTGTAGGCTGTCTGGATGGTAATAACCATTCCGATAAAAATGGAAATAATAGCCACAATACCCATAGAGTTAATACCCAGAAATTCAATCTCCCTGAGGGTTTGCCTGTAATACATTCGCTTTTTTTCAGGGGGTGCAAATACCCGTCCCATTAAAATTAGGTACCGGCCAATATGAACAATAAGATCTTTGAGGGGTTTGATCATATCAACTGTATTTGGAAATCAGTTCATCTTTCATTTTAGGTACCCCTGTACTGGCTTTTTCCTGGAAAAAGCGTACATTATTCACGCCGGCAGGCCTTACAGCACCAGGGTCAACTAAATATACCGTTACATCAGGCTGCACGAAATCAACCAGTCCAGCTGCAGGATAGACTTGTAAGGAGGTTCCGATAACAGCGTAAATATCTGCTTCCCTTGATATTTGGGCTGCCTCCTGTATAGCCGGTACAGTCTCTCCAAACCAAACCACATGCGGTCGAAGCTGGTAACCTTTTTCGCATTTGTCGCCTAAGTTCAGTTCAGCTCCTTCTATCTCATAAATAAGGTTAGGGTCTCCTGTACTACGGGCCTTCCGGATTTCCCCGTGCAGATGAAGCACAGATGAACTTCCAGCTCTCTCATGCAGGTCATCAACATTCTGGGTAATAATCTGAACATTAAAAAAATTTTCCAGTTCGACCAGGGCCTTATGTCCTTCATTAGGTTCCGACTCGAGCAACTGTTTTCTGCGTTCGTTGTAAAATCGAAGCACAAGTTCAGGATCACGTTCCCAGGCATCCGGACTGGCCACTTCCTGTACATTATACTGCTCCCACAGACCACCCATATCCCGGAAAGTCTTCAAGCCACTCTCGGCACTGATGCCCGAACCTGTCAGCACAACCAGTTTTTTCATACCTGCTGTTTTTTAGGATTTGTACAAATTTAATGATTTTGAGGGAGGAAATTGCAGGTATCGTTAAAATAAAGGGGCATCTTCACTGTTGTGAATTGAGTTAAATGAGTTGATTACGTTAACTGAGTTCGATTAATGCCACGCAACTGCATACTGTCTTCTCAATTCATAACTCATAATTCCCTATATCCTTCCCGGTTCTTTAACCGTATATTCACTCTTCTGGTCTCCTGTATTGATTGTTCCTGCGGGTTCGAATAGCAGAAGCTGGGCTTCATGATCGGCAATGGCCCGGTGTCTTGTGCCTCTGGGTACTACAATCATTTCACCTTCTCTCAGCTCAACAGTTTTGTCTTCCAGCTCCATTTTGATGCTGCCTTTCCAGACCAGGAACATTTCGTCCTCATGGTCGTGTTTATGCCAGATAAATTTGCCCAACACTTTCACGAGTTTCACATGCTGGGCATTCACTTCTCCGATAATTTTGGGATCCCAGTAATCTTTCACATTCTGAAATTTGGTGTATAGGTTGATTTTTTCCATATCGATACGGTTTAGATTTGCTTTAAAATAAGGATATATTTTGGCAAATCAAAACGAAGTATCACCAATCTTAACCTTGTTTTTTCCAAAGAAAAGAAGCCAGCCGAAAAACCGGCTGACTTCTTTAGATGAGAAAAGCGCATTTTTATTCTTTTACAACCTTTACGTAAGTTCTTCTTTTGTTATCCACGATAATCTCAAGGAAATATATACCTTTGTTTTCGGGCAATTCAAAAAGAATTTTCTCACTATTGTGAAAACGAACCTGTTTCATCACAGCTCCACTCACATTGATAGCATTGATTTGCAATTCTTTGAATTCAAAGCCTGCATCAAGATGGATTTTTGATTCTGTTGGATTCGGGTAAACTCTGATATCACTCGCAACCAACTGCTCCCCAATGCCTACAGCATCAATGCTCACACTGAAACAATCCGAAGTATCCACACAACCATTCAGTGAAACTTCCACTGCATAATTACCACTTTCTTCAGAAGTAAATTCCTGATTCTGTGCTCCACTAATTGGCGCAAAGTTATTATCACAATCTAACCATTGGTAATTTGCCCCACTCATATTGGCGGTAAGCTTTTCCTCATCCTGAGTTACAGAATTATCAATGGATGTAATTGTCAGATCTATCGTTATTGTACTATCGCAACCAGCTACAGTCTGAATAACGGCTGTTTTTACACCGGAAGTGGTATATACTTCCCCATCTGGCGCTGTATAACTGTCACAGGCTGATTCTGTTATCGAAACGGATTCCGATTGATTTACCGTCAAATTGATAGTGATAATACTATCGCAGCCTGCGTTATTGGGGATAATCGCAGTTTTTACTCCTGAAGTTGTATAAACATTTCCATCAGGTGCCACAAAGCTATCGCATACTGTCTCTGTAATTTCTGAAGATGTAGATTCTTTAATTGTCAGATTTACTGTAATCACACTGTCGCAGCCTGCGGCATTCGAAATGGTATCCATATAAGTGCCGGAAACTTCCCATGTATAATTGCTACTTGGGCTGACAAAACTTTCACAAACTGCAGTATCAATTGTTGCAAATGTGGTTTCATTAATTGTCAGATTCACAGTAATGACACTGTCACAACCCGCTGCATTCAGAATCGTGTCCATATACGTACCAGAGTTCTTCCATGTATAAAGCATGCTTGGACTAACAAAACTGTCACATGCAGACACATCAATGGTTGAGCCAGTACTGTTATTGACAGTCAGGTCAACCGTGATTACACTGTCACAACCTGCTGTATTCGGAATGGTATCCATGTACATTCCGGATAATTTCCAGGTGTGCATACCGCTTGGACTGACAAAGCTGTCACATACTTCAGGCTGAATGGTATTATACGTTGTTTCATTAACTGTCAGATTGACCGTAATCACACTATCACAACCGGCTGCATTAAGGATGGTATCCATGTAAGTACCCGTACTATCCCAAACGTACATACTGCTCGGACTGATCATGCTGTCGCAAACTACTGCATTCATTGTGTATTCAGTAGATTCATTTACGATGAGATGAATGGTCAGGATACTGTCACCTCCTGCCTCATTCTGAATAGTATCCATATAAGTTCCCGAGGTAGACCATGTATATTTACCACTCGGACTGGTATACATATCACAAACAGTATCGTTGATGGTTTCCAGGCTGCTTGTTATAAATGAGACTTTTTGGGTATATAACCTGTTGTAATAGAATTCCCCCGAACCCGGATTTGCATAATCTACCAGTTCAAAATAGTATTTCGTGGCAGGACTCAGGTTGGTAACTGTTGTACTGTTTGCGCTTCCATTGAATACTACATAACCGTTGCTTCCATTTTCCAGTTCTGAGTTTCCAAAATCCGCATCTGAAGTGTATTCAACATGGTCTTCAGGCATATCAATGTTAGAAGACATAGATGCCAGCAATAATCTTCCGTCGCCTGTTCCGTTAGTCCAGGATACATCCAGTTCTCCGCTTGTATTCTGCTGGATGGCTAAATCGGAAGAGACTGTAAAGTCAATTCCCTGGGAAGCATGGGCATACTTATACACTTCAGCTCCCAGATTATTCAGATCGGTAACAAAGAATAAGGTGTCGTTGTAAACGAGCTTTGGATAGAGACCAGTAGTACCATCATTCCATATTGAAGAAACTATTTGCCTGCCTCTATCTGTTCCATCTGTGACATATAATGTATCCGAACTGCTGATGTAATATAATAGATCACCAATGGTTTCAGTATTCCGTTTATTTTTTATTTCAAAATTTGCTAACCTTACGTTACCGGCAGTATCCAATACGTATTGATTGAAAATGTCGTTAACGTTATTGGTTATTCGGAAAGTTAAAAATTGATTAGTACTTATCAAATCGTGAACTGATGTATAGGCTGGATAGGATTGAACTTCATAATGCGGGTGATAACTGAATGTTGCTGTATCTATACTGGCCAGCATCATGTTGGAGGTATCATCATGAACATAATAAAGACTACCGTTAAACTCAGCCAGACTTACCGGGTTGGAGTCTCCGTCCTGGGCGTCAATAGAAGCTACTGAGCCATTCATCGTATTGTAAACCTTCACTTCAGTTCCTATGATTGCGTCATCTACTGAAAAGAATATGTATGGACCAATAGCCGTCAGATTATCAATATCACCAATCACATCGCTAAAGACAACTTCCGTTCCGCCCATTGTTCCGTCTGACTTCCACAAACCTTTTGAACCTTCATCCGGATCCAAAGCCCTGAAATAGAGGGTTCCGTTTATATCCATCAACTGGTCAGGTGAAGAACTGAATGAACCTCCTGTATAAAGGTCCATCACTTGGGTTCCTGAATTGCTTCCGTCACTCACCCAGAGTTCAGTGCCTTCATTAGAAGTATTGGATACAAAAAACAAGTGATTCCCACTTGTGGTTATATAACTAATTCTTTCTTCCACTGTATCCACAGGCATTATGGTATCTCCATCTGTTTTCAGAAGCTGGTCTATAAAGTTGGTTCCTTTATTAAAATAGAGATAGTCTCCCAGGACATCGGAATTGTCTGATAATATAGAATCACCTGCAATGGTCATGCTCGTGTTTGAAGAGGAGCCTCCTGACTGATATACATTTACATTTGTACCATCATAAGCACTGAAGAACAAACTGTCTTTTAAAACAAAAAAGTCAGTAGGCCTACCGTTTCTCGAGGTTTCGATATCATTGCTGGTAACCCGGACTGTATTAACGGCTGTCCCATCCGTTTTCCACAATTGTACTCCTTCAGAATCATCTGCTGAAGTAAAGAATACCGTGTTGCCCAAAACGGTAAAATCATCGGCAGAATATGAAAGCGCCGAGGACAAGTCTCTTAAGGTTGTCTTTGTACCACCAAACGTAATGTGCACCAACTCTTCGGCAATATCATCCGAGTAAATAAAAGCCGAATTGAGTATAGCATATTTTAATGGATTAATGAAAGGATTATTATCTACAGGCGATTGAACCACAGCATTACCAGCTGTCTTACCATAATAAGCGGAATTATCTTTGGATGTGTAGAAATAACTGGTATCTCCGGAATTAAACTGAAACTGCAGTCTCCTGAATGATGCCGTGGTATTGTTATTATTAAAAGATGTCAACAGGGACTTCGAGCTTTCATTATAAGCAAAAATATCGGTAGCAACCCCATCAAAATCGTAAAATAACAGCTTGCCGCCAATCGTGTCCAATTCTACATAATCTGTTGTAAAGGAACCCATATACATATTGTCCAGTACTTCAAACTCAAACGTTCCGCCAACAGTGCCATCTGTTTTATAAATGGATTTTGCCCCCGTGGCATTATTATTAACGTTATTGGTCACTGCTACAAAGTATAAGGTATCTCCGTAAACTGTTAATGATGCCGGATAACTGCTGGTAGAACCGGGTATGACAACATCCAGAACAGAGGTTTCGCCAGCAATTCCTTCGGTAACAAATAATTCCTGGCCTACAGTATCCACGTATTCTGTATAAAATAACTTGTCTTGTATGGTTGCAAATTCACGTTCTACGTGAGCAATACCCCCAACCTGTTTGATGGTATCTGTCACTTCTCCGCTCATGGGTTTAAAGGCTGCCAGGTAGCGTGAATCTTCGTTGAAAAGGTATAAGATATTTGCTGCCGGAAGAATGCGTCCACTAAATGAACTGACCATTTCTGTACCAAGCGTTGTACCGTCTGTTTTCCAGATGCCTGAAATGCTTGTTGAAAAATATAATGTGTCGTTCCAGGCTGTTAAATACTGCGGATCACCATAGGCATCATTATCAATGGCAGTAACTTTTGTAGTAGTATTACCGTCTGTTTTCCAGACTTGCATCCCATTGACGCCATCATCCTTTGTGAAGTATACAAAACCATCGTATGTAGTGGTCTCAAATACACCCCCTTTATCCGTCGGAAGCTGGTTGATGTCTTTCACCAGGACAGGTTCCTGGCCCATTAGGGTTGTTGAAATTAATAAGCCAACCAATAAATAAAGTATTCGTTTTTTCATATTATTTGTTTTTAGTGAATAATCTCTTTTTATAACACATAACAAAGATTTAAAATATAATTGAGGGTTTTATCCCCCGAAAAGGTGATTTTGAAAGATTGTCGATGTAGTGTTTTGCTTTCAATTATTCATTAGTATAAAATATAGCTAAACGTCTGTTTTACAATTAATTGCTATTGTTAATATTAGCATTTCACGAACTAAACCCATGGAACCCTCTGCTTTATTCATTGTCTTTTGTGTAAGTTGGTGCATGAGGGTTTCATTTGTATAATTTTTAGTTATTAATTTATTTATTGTGATAAGACAGGGGGGAGCCGGCAATCTACCAGCTCCCCCCCTGCTATTTTATTCCTTTATTACTTTGAAGAGTTCTCTCTCCTTCCCGTTTAGAATTTCAATGAAGTAAATCCCTGCTTCTCCCTGAATATTCAATTCAGTATCTGTTGCATTTATTATTTTCTTATGCTGTATTATCTGACCCAGCATATCATAGACATTGATGAGCAATTCTTCGGTGAATAAATTGAATTCCAGGTAGAGTTTACCAGTTGTCGGGTTCGGGTAAATATTCTTCAGTGTTTCATTCACTGCAGATGATATGGCAGTTGCCGCGTTTACAACAACTGTAAAATCTTCATCTACAGTCCCATTGTTTCCGTCATCCGCTGTAACAGTAACAGTTGACGATCCAGGCCCTTCTTCAGTAATAGTAAGTGTAGTTCCCGATATACTTACCAAAACCACGTTCTCATCGCTAGATTCTGCAGAAAGACTAAGGTTGTCACCATCCGGATCACTAAATGTATTGCTTAGGTCCACTGTTGTGCTTCCAAAGCCTTCATCCAGCGTTTTATCATCGATAGCATTCGCAACTTCCGGAGAAGCATTGGTTGCTTCACTAACTGTAACCACAAATTCATCGCTAACCGTTCCGCCATTTCCATCTTCAGCCGTTACCAGAATGCCGGCAGAGCCAATACTTACTTCTGTAATTGTTAAAGAGGTTCCTGAAACACTCACACTTACGACATCTCCGGAAGATTCTGCAGTAAGGGTTAAATCATCGCCATCCGGATCGCTGAATGTATTGGATAAATCCAGTGTTGTATCCACGAAACCTTCAGTCAATGTGATATCATTTATTGGTTTATCCAAAATTGGAGCATTGTTGACATTATTGATATGGATTACCGCAGTCTCAGGATTTGAAGTATTTGCTCCATCACTTACTGTAAATTCTAAAGTATAGCTTTGATTTGATTCATAATCCAGTTTGGTGTTGTCTGAGACAGATATCTCACCAGCAGATGCATCGACAGCAAAAACTTGGTCGGTATTGCCGCCGGTAATAGTCCAGGACTGGAATGTTGTTCCAGCGTCAGCATCTGTTGCTATAATTGTACCCACAACTGCACCATTTGCTGCATCCTCATCCAAAGAGAAGCTTTGGCCTGATGTAATTACCGGGATTTCGTCGTTTACATCATTGATGTTGATGCTAACGCTTTCTTCAGCAGATACATTCAAACCATCGGAGACTGTCAGTTTTAATGCATAACCTTGCGTTGTTTCATAATCCAGGCTTGTATTATCTGCAATTGAAATTTCACCAGTGCTTGCATCAACAGCAAAGATATTATC
>CAZPDP010000003.1:3280-66565 GCA_964585385.1 uncultured Bacteroidales bacterium | reverse complement strand
TATTATCTGCAATTGAAATTTCACCAGTGCTTGCATCAACAGCAAAGATATTATCTGCATTTCCCGTAGTAATGAACCACGATTGAAATGATGCAGATGCATCGGCATCTGTGGCTGCAACTATACCCACACTTGTACCATCTGCTGCATCCTCATCCAAAGAGAAGCTTTGGCCTGATGTAATTACCGGGATTTCGTCGTTTACATCATTGATGTTGATGCTAACGCTTTCTTCAGCAGATACATTCAAACCATCGGAGACTGTCAGTTTTAATGCATAACCTTGCGTTGTTTCATAATCCAGGCTTGTATTATCTGCAATTGAAATTTCACCAGTGCTTGCATCAACAGCAAAGATATTATCTGCATTTCCCGTAGTAATGAACCACGATTGAAATGATGCAGATGCATCGGCATCTGTGGCTGCAACTATACCCACACTTGTACCATCTGCTGCATCCTCATCCAAAGAGAAGCTTTGGCCTGATGTAATTACCGGGATTTCGTCGTTTACATCATTGATGTTGATGCTAACGCTTTCTTCAGCAGATACATTCAAACCATCGGAGACTGTCAGTTTTAATGCATAACCTTGCGTTGTTTCATAATCCAGGCTTGTATTATCTGCAATTGAAATTTCACCAGTGCTTGCATCAACAGCAAAGATATTATCAGTATTACCGCTGGTAATACTCCATGATTGGAATGTAGTTCCTGCATCCGAATCTGTTGCCGCTACCATTCCTAAACTTGTGTTATCTGAAGCATCTTCATTTACTGAGAAGCTTTGACCAACAGTAATTACCGGAACTTCATCATTGACATCATCAATATTTATTGTTACGGTGTCCGTTTCCGAAATATTCACCCCATCCTCAACCGTGATTAGAAGGCTATAGCTCTGGACAGATTCAAAGTCCAGGTTGGAATTGTCCACGATTGTAATTTCACCGGTGCTGGCGTCTATCCCAAATATATTATCGGTATTCCCATCTGTAATAGTCCATGCTTCTAATGTTGTGCCTGCATCGGCATCTGTTGCGGTGACTGTTCCTACGCTGTAATTGCTACTTGCGTCTTCACTCACTGAGAAGCTAAGGCCTTTTGTAATAACAGGTGCCTCGTCGTTCACATCAATTACTGTTACTGTAACACTGTCAATGTCAGAAGTATTTAATCCATCGCTAACAGTAATAGCAAGGGTGTAATTCTGCTTTGTTTCATAGTCGAGGTTTGTATTGTCGAAAACACTGATTTCACCGGTGTTTGCATCAACAGCAAATATATTATCGGTATTGCCCCCGGTAATAGTCCACGACTGGAAGGTTGTTCCGGCATCAGCATCTGTTGCTACCAGCATTCCCAATCCCGCTGAATTTATCGCGTCCTCGCTAACTGAAAAACTCTGGCCGGAAGAGATCTCTGGCATCTCGTCGTTCAAATCATTAATTGTGACATTTAAGATTTGCTCTGTGGAAATGCTTCCATCATCTGCAAGGACGGTTAAATCGTAAACATTGTTGTTATTTGTATCCACAGGGTTTTCGAAATCCGGTTCTATATTCATTGTCAGAAAACCGCTATTATCAATACTGAATAAATCATTATCATCACCGGCTACAAGACTGTATGACACGCTGTCCGTCTCTCCCCCATTACCGTCGTCGGCATTAATATCAATTACCATTGCAGTACTGTTCTCATCAAAACCCACAGCAGAAGAGGAAGTGAATTCAGGAGCCAGGTCGACCTGTTCAATCCAGGATATTTCATTTGACAGAGACGATGCATTAAGAACATCCATATCCCCATCCTTATCCATATCGGCTGCATAGATTGATTTAGGTCCGTCAGTGACTATTATATCACTTTTTGTAAAATTCTGACTGCCGTCATTCTCAAATAAGATTATACTGTTAAAATAATAGGAAGCACTAATAATATCTAAATCACCATCCCCTTCAATGTCTGTTGCATACACAGATTGTGCATCATAAGTACTATTGACAGTATGTTCTGTGAAATTCTGGTTACCATCATTTTCATACCAGGTAACTTCTCCAGAGAAATATGAATCGTTGGATGATCCGCTCAGAATATCCAGGTCGCCATCAAGATCTATATCTGCGGTATAGACAGACCTGGCTCCAACAGCGCTGGTGGTAATGGTATGTTCTGTAAAATTCTGATTACCATCGTTTTCATACCAGACTATTTTGTCGTCATCACTGGAAGCGCTCAACAAGTCTATATCACTATCACCGTCCAAATCAGAAGCATAAACCGAATATGCCCCGTTGGCAACAGTACTTACAGTATCTCCGGTAAAGTTCTGATTGCCGTCGTTTTCATACCATACAATTTTATTATCCAAAGCGGAAGCGCTCACCACATCCATATCCCCATCTTTATCTATATCGGCTGCAAAAACAGACCTTGCACCATCAGCTAATGAACTAATTACATGCCTGGTAAAGTTTTGATTGCCGTCATTTTCATACCAGATTATTTCATCATTGAAGTAGGAAGCGCTCAGCACATCTATGTCACCATCTGCATCGATGTCTGCAGCGTATACATCAGAAGCTCCGTTTGCATAAATATCAATTGAATGATTGGTGAAATTTTGATTCCCATCATTTTCGTACCATACTATTTGGTTATTATCCATAGAAGCACTCAGGATGTCCATATCTCCATCTGAATTCAGGTCACATGCAAAAACAGATTCTGCCGAGGTAGCATTGGAATTTACCACATGGGCTGCCTGGGAGAATTTTCCCGGACCTGATCCTGTGGAAGCTGTAAATTGAAATATTTCTTTTTTAGCAGCATATTTTCCGTTTAAACTACGCACATCGTTGCCAAGCCATACTGTAACACGTTCGCCGGGCTTAAAATCATCAGTCCCATCAAATGTAACAGAGGAGGTACCTCCACCACTATAAATGCCTGGCATATAGCCGGTTTGCTCTCCCAATATTGTTATGCTTGAGTCTGTTACAGTAGAACCATCCACATTTTCGTCCATTGTTAATGTGATGTTACTGCTTGTATCAACACTTGCTGCATTGGATTCCGGTATTGTACCTGTAAGATTGAAAAATGCCACCTGTTCGTATATTGCCACACCTGTCTGGGAGGCACCCAACACATCCATATCCCCATCAGAATCCATATCTGCTGCATAAACCGAAGCTGCTCTGTCAGTATTCATGCTTATTACATGCTCTGTAAAACTTTGATTCCCGTCATTTTCATACCAGTAAATTTTATCGGCATTGTAGGCAGCGCTCAGGACATCCATATTTCCGTCACCATTCATATCGGAAGCATAAACAGAATAAGCACCATCTGCATTAATACTGATTGTTTCATTTGTGAAATTCTGGTTTCCATCGTTTTTATACCATGCGATTTTGTTATCGTTTAGGGAAGCACTTAAAACATCCATATCGCCATCATTATCCATGTCTGTGGCGTAAACCGAATGAGCATTGTCTGCAAAACCCTGGGAGCCTGAGTATATACCATCAGTATCTTCCGTTATTACACGTTCTGTGAAAGTCATGCTGCCATTGTTTTCATACCAGGCAATTTTATCATCTGTTCCTGATGCGCTGAGAACATCCAGGTCACCATCACTATCAATATCTGAAGCAAAAACAGATTGGGCATTTATGGCATTAGCAGTTATTTCATGGGTTAAGAAATTCTGATTGCCATCGTTTTCATACCAGGCAATCTTATCATCGTTGCCTGATGCACTCAGCACATCCATATCACCATCACTATCCAGGTCTGTGACATAAACAGAATTAGCCCCGTCAGCAGTGTTACTGATGGTGTGCTCAGTGAATCCCGGTGTTAGATTGCCATTATTTTCATACCATGCAATCTTATCATCATTGAATGATGCGCTTACCACATCCATATCACCATCATTATCCATATCTGCTGCGTAAACCGAGGTCGGGCCATCCACGTTTGAACTGATTTCGTATTCAGTAAAACTACGGTCACCATTATTTTTATACCAGATGATTTTGTCTCCAGTGTAAGAGGCACTCAATGCATCTGTATTTCCATCACTATTTAAATCAGCAGCAAAAACGGTTTTATAGTCTATGTTACTTGAAGCTAAATTCTTACCTGCTAAAGGAAAGGTAGCCGGGCCGGGGTCGGGAGAGACATTGAATCGTATAGTTTCTGTTGTCTTTAATCTTTCCCCGTTAGTACCTTCCAGACTTCCGTTAATATTGATTGTAACAATTTCTCCGGGTTTGAACCTTGAATCCGAATCGAAGGTTATTTCTGAACTTCCTCCTCCGTTATAATTTCCTGTAATGAGTCCGGTTTGTTCTCCTCTTACTACAATATTGGCATTATGAACTGTTTGATCATCAATGTTTGTATCAAATTTGAATGTAATTGTAGTCTCGGCAGATATATTTGTGCTATTATTGGCCGGCGTTGTTTCTGTCAATTTTAACAAAGGAGCTTGTTCATACCATACCAGTTTACCGTTGGCTGCAGAACCTAAAATATCCATATCCCCGTCCCCGTCCATATCAGCTGAGAACAGGGGTTGATCCAGCTCTGCACTCAGAGTGATAGTATCTTCTGTGAAGTTTTGACTGCCATCGTTCTCATACCAGGCAATTTTATTATCAAAAAATGAGGTACTCATAACATCCATGTCACCGTCACCATCCAGGTCCACTGAATATACATTTTGCCCATTATCAATATTGGTGCTGATTGAATGCTCAGAAAAAGCAGGCTCTGAATTTCCGTCGTTCTCATACCAGACAACTTTATCGTATGAAGCGCTTAATGCATCTACATCGCCGTCGTTATCCAAATCTATTGCAAAGACTGATTCTGCTGTATTAGCACTGTCACTGATTGTCTTTTTCGAACCAAAAGAAGAAGAACTGAATTCGTACCAGGCTATTTTGCCTTCATACCATGAAGCACTTAACACATCCATATCCCCATCGTTGTCCATATCTTCTGCGTAAACAGATTGCGTTCCACTGTATGAATTGTTGTTTGTAATAATATGAGTTGTGAAAGAAGGATTTTCATTACCATCATTTTCATACCAGAAAACCCTGTCGTTATCATAAGCACCGCTCAATATATCCACATCGCCATCCCTGTCAATATCAGCAGCATATATGGATTGTGGCTCGTAAGCTATATTGCTTACTGTATGTGATGTAAAATTCTGGTTACCATCATTTTCATACCATTCAATAATATCGCCATACGCCGCTATAGCATCCAGGTCACCATCATTGTCCAAATCTGTGGCAAAAACAGATTCCCCGTGATCAAAAGATAAAGTTTTAATTAGATGCTCTGTAAAGCCAGGATTATTGCTCCCATCATTTTCATACCAGGAGATATGATCATCAAAGGCACCAATAACATCCATGTCGTTATCTTTATCAAAGTCAACAGAATGGACTGAGTTGGCGTTCTGTTGACTTATTGGATTAGGAATCTTTGAAAATGTTCCTGCTCCTGCTCCTGTCCTGACGAAAAACTGAAAGCTTGTATCAAGAACTTCACTGCCGCTTGTGCTTTTCACTTCATTATTTAACTTTACAGTAATAACTTCCCCGGGTTTGAATTCATATACCGGGTCGAATGTAATAACGTCTGTGCCTCCACCGCTGAAAGAACCATCATAACTACCCGTTAAATTACCTTTTACTATAATGCTTGAATCATTAACCGTTGCCCCATCCACATTCTCATTAAAGGTTAGAGTTATATCACTGTTAGCCGGCACATTACTTGCATTGGAAACAGGACTATTGCTAATAAGAGTGAGAGGAGTTGCTGCATTGGCGAAACCGAAGTCATCAATTATAAGCTGATTTGTGCTGTTCCCGGTTACTTGCAATGTCACAGACAACGTGTCAACAGAGTTTTCATTGTAAGGTATTTCAATAGCAAAACGTTCATAAACTGAGACATCCGAAGTTATCAATAATGTATCAGTATTGCCGGCTTCAGAGGAGGCTTTCCCTCCGGAAGTAATTGTTATTATAGCGGTGTCTGTTGCAGCTCCATTAAATTTAAAATATCCGGCTAAAGTATCAGGCTGATTGCTACAATAAATGGATGTAGTTAAGTCCCCATAGCGAGAACCGTCATTCCCGATTTCAATTGCCATCGACCCGGAATGTACATCAGAAGTGGTATCAATATAGGGTTCAATACCAAACTCGGCAAAAAGAGCGCCTGAAACCGAAGACCATCCGGTGGGTGCCATGTATGTATAGACATCAATTATCGAACCGTCACCAAATATTTCCGTACTTGCAAACGACCCTTTGTAAAAGGATTCCATACCCCCGCCAGGGATAGTACAGGTTGTTTTTTCAACAACATCAACTGTCAGGTTAATGATAAACGGATCCTCATCAGCATCATCCGTATCAATATTAAGTGTTGCTGTTTTCGTTCCTGTTGTTGCTGCGCTAAAAACCAAATCGAAAGCGATCGTGTCATTGGGTGGAATAGCATAACCTGAAGAATCAGCACTAACGGCAAATAGGCCGGCATGGGTTCCTGTGAGCGTTACCGCGTTAGTGGAATTCATCGTAAGATTGTTCAACCCATCGGAATTTTCGATCATAAAATAATTTAAGACTTCATCATCAACAGCTATTTCACCCAAATCTAAAGTAGCTCCAGATGTCAAGCCGGTATTTCCATACCATACAGTTATTTCCTGTGAATAAACCTTTATGGTTAATAATAGAATCAAAAAAATCAAAGTAGACGTTCTCATAACAGAATATTTTTAAATTATAATCTTAAAATAATGGTCTTAAAAACCTTTATTCAAAAGTCTGAAAAAAAGAATTGTGCCACATCCCCCGAAAGAGGGATTTTTGCTGAACCACAATTAATTGCTTCAGAAATTCAGTAGAGAAGAGGAAAACCGGGAACTTTAATTCGGGAATTCGGGAAATTCCATCATGATGGAGACACCTTGTGTGTCAGGTTTGTTATGGTAATCAATAGCTCCATTCAGAAGCTTTACGCGACTTTCAATATTCATCAGGCCAATGCCTTTTCTGATTTGGGCATTGGTAGAAAACCCTACTCCATTGTCATCATACATCAGAATTAACTTATTTTCTTCCACAAGGAACTGAATATAAATTCTGTTGGCCTGGCTGTGCTTGATGGCATTTTGCAGTAGTTCCTGTACAACCCTGTATAGATGGGTGGCTGTTTCTTTGTTTATACTAATTTCCTCCCAGTTATGAAAGAAGCTTCGAACCACGAGATTTTCTGTTGAGGAGAGAATGCACAATTCACTAATTTCATCTGCAAATTCTTCGTGCTTTACATGCGGGGTCATAAGGCCATGGCTAAGATTTCGAATAACTTCAATGGTATTGTGCAGAATATTCCTTAGTTCTTTATTCTGTTTGTCCACTTTCTGTTTAATCACGGCCATATTGGCACCCACCATATCATGCAGTTCCCTGCCAACCTTGTTACGCTCTCTTTCCTGGCTGTCAACTGTTGCAAGCAATAAATTTCTTTGATGATTTCTTCGCTGTTCCATTAAGTGAGCACGCTCCCTGTAAATTTGAAATGTCTCCCGTGCAATAAGGATGAGAAATGTTAAAACTTCCATTATAGAACTGATAAGAAGGATGGCATAAACATTAACCGATTCGTCACTGATAATGCCCAGGTTAGGCAGGCTATTGGTTATAAAGAATATGGCAACATAAATGGTATAGATTATAACCAGGAGCAAAGCGTTCTTTCTCTTCTGTATGGCAGCGCTTGAGAGAAAAACCAGTTGCATAAAGAAAATCAGGGCGGAGATATAAATGGCATAATTGGTAATGACAAACAAAAGAATGGTGTCCTTCATAGGATCAATAAGAACAAGCAAAAACAAAAATATAAATGGGATAATCAGAAACATCGTCCATTTCCACAGGCGCGGATGCAGCTCCCTTACCGGGGATAATTCATTGACAAACATAGGAAAGGCAAAAATTACAAGAATATTGCCCAGGTGTTTGATGTCTATAATTGTATTTCTCGGATCTACTTCAAAAAACTGAAAATAATCGCCAATCTCTAGTCCTACAAATAAGACGATCCCAATCAATAAAATACCATAGTAGAGAAAAAGCCTGGTACGTACAAACATGAAAGTAACCAGTGCCAAAAGCGCTGCAGTGGCAATTACTCCTTTCCAGAACCACATAAGTCCCTCAAACGATCTTATGGATTTCTGCATATTCTCTTCGGAAAGCAAAAACAGGCTTGCTCTCAGGGGCAAATTCCGGTGATCAAGCCTTATAAAAACGGAAATGCGCTGTCCGGGTTTCATGTTCAGTTTAATTGGGTACCCCCTGGATAATGTGGGTTTATTTTGATAGGGTCTTGCTGTACCAGTAGCCAGGTGCTGTATGACTGAATCCTCCTGCACCAGGTAGGCATCAACATAATTAATATGGTGGTAGGGAATAAAAATGTACCGGGGTAAATGCACTGAATCTGTATTTACCAAATTAATTTTCAACCATTTGGGATGGGTGGCAATTCCAAAATTTAAGCCATCCTCTGCTGGAGGATTCCATTTTGCATGCATTACATCACTCAATTCAGCAGTATCCGAAACATCATTATAGGTATATGAATAAAGAGGAAGGGGTTGGAATTCCTTCTTTGCATTTAAAATAACTTCATCTGCATGAACAAATGAAAAAATAAAGAAAAAGGCTATCAGAAAAATATATCTCATATCAGATAATTATCCTGGGCATATTGAACCAGATCACTTAATTCAGTAAGACCAAGTTTTAGTTTGATATTTTTTTTATGGGATTTTACTGTCTCCACGCTGACAAACAAGGTAGCTGCCATTTCCTGATTGGAAAATCCCTGGCTTATCATTTTTAATATTTCTTCTTCACGGGGTGATAATGAATTCAACTGCTCTGAATAAAGTCGGTATAGTTTTTCAATACGGGGTGAATAAAACTTTTTACCGATTATTACCTCATGAAGGGCTTCAGTAAAGAGGTCGTCGTCATCTTTTAATAAATAGCCTGAAATTTCCAGGTTTTTACATTTTCTGATAACCGATAACTTTTTATGCATTGTGAGAACAAGAACAGGCAATTCAGGATGATTTTTCTTAGTCAGTTCAAGAAAAACAAAGATATCTTCACCGGGCAGTTCAATATCGCTTATAAACAAATCGATTATATTAAAATCTATGTTATTCCTTTTACAATCGTTAATACTTTCAAAACACTTTATATCTGAATTGACAAATTCTGTGGAAAGAATACCGTATAAACCTTTCAGGAAAAGTGTATGGTCATCAATGACAACAATTCTTTTTGTTTTATTCATACAAACAA
Source organism: uncultured Bacteroidales bacterium (assembly GCA_964585385.1). Classification (GTDB taxonomy): domain Bacteria; phylum Bacteroidota; class Bacteroidia; order Bacteroidales; family UBA12077; genus JAGXLC01. The sequence goes on along the minus strand of CAZPDP010000003.1, from coordinate 57,140 downwards.
AAATATAGACCGTATCAATATCATTTATCCCCCGATAGAGGGAAATTATGATTATTTTTTCAAGATACCGAAAATCTAAAGGGGGTGCAAGTAACGATCTAAAAAACAATCGCCTGAAATGAGAGAAAAATTAGCAAATAACTACCTGTAAAGTAAAAGGATGGGTTTAATAATAGCGTCAAAAAAATATTAGTATTAACGTAATAATTCTGATTTTAACCCGAATAATTCAGGAATTATTCCTGTCTCCGTCCACAAAAAAGAAAAGGGAAAGCATAACCCTTTGCCTTCCCTCTATAATCTATTTATTCATCCACCCGCTTGGCAACAAACCGGCCATTGGGCTGGTCGGATATCAGTTCTATAGGTTTACCCTGGTCGTTCATCCGGAAACTAATGCTAATTATGGTATATTCTTTAAGTTTAAATCTGTTCCCCAAAGCCGGAACCAACGTATACTGCGGTTGACCTGGTACTTTCATTTGCAAATGATTCCCTGCAAGCGTTACCCTGATTGTATCATTCACCAGAAAATATTTTCCAGTGAATTTTTCCAGATAGGATGCGTCTGAAAAACGTTCATCCGGTTGCTTTGTAAATGTTATTGGATCCACACTTGATTCAAGGGGAATGCTGACTTCATCGATATATCCATCCAGGTTGCTTTTGAACTGCAGTTTCATATCCTGGAATACAGGATCCTCAGCTTTCTTCCCGTTGAAAACATCATAGTGCCAATGCTGAAGAGGTGTTTTAATGTCATGGTAAGTAAAGCTCAATTGCTTGCCATCTTTCTGAACAGTAATCCCACCATATCCCGGGTGCTCATAGGTACCGGCATAACTTTCCAGCTCATGGGAAGTGGAAGTACCTTCTTTTCGTGTGGCCTCCTTCTTCTTTTGTGCTTCCCGGGAGGCTTGTTTTCCTTTTTTCAGGCTTTCCAGTGCATCACTGTACCAGTTAATTGATTCCAGTTCCAGCACTTTGTCAGCTATATGCTTTGTTAAAACAGAGGGCAGAGAGGTTCCGTTTTTGTTAGTCAGAATGACAATACCCAGGTCATCATTGGGGAACAAAGTAACCAATGCAGAGAAACCATCAATGTTGCCGCCATGGCTGACCCTTTTATGGCCCCTGTAATTGTCTATAAACCAACCCATACCATAGGCAGGATCCGAAATTTCCTTATGCTGGGAAGAACTGTTCAGGACCATCTGGGGTTGATGCATATTCTCAATCATAGCTGGAGAAACTAAGGATTTTCCATTGTATTTGCCGCTGTTCAACTGCACCTTCATCCAGTGGCTCATTTCTTCAACACTTGAATTGATGGAACCTGCAGGACCCATTACATTGATGGACCTGAAAGGTATGGGCTTGATTTCATCGTCCTCTTCTTTGTACCCTTTTGCATGATCTTCATCTTCTTGTGATTCGGATACCGAGAAATTGGTTCTTTCCATTTCAAGGGGATTAAGAATTCTGTCTCTCACGGCTTCTTCCCAGGTTTTCCCTGTAAGCTGCTCTGTCAGGTATCCTGCCGTAAGATACATGAGGTTGTTGTATTGAAATTTTTCCCGTAAGTCTGCGCTCAGGGGCAAGTATCTTACACGTTCCACAAGTTCTTCCCGGCTGACATCCTGGTTGCCGTACCAAACCAAATCATGCCTGGGCAGACCTGACCGGTGTGTGACTAAATCCATGGGTGTTATTTTCCTGGTTACAACCGGGTCATGCATTCTGAATCCGGGAAGATAATTAATGACCGGCTTGTTCCATTCGAGCTTGCCTTCACTGGCCAGGGTGGAAAGAGTAAATGTGGTAAAAGCTTTGGTGGAAGAGCCGATAGCGAATAACGTATTTTCAGTTACCGGCCGTTCGTTTTCCATGTCTCTTTTGCCATATCCTTTTGATAGTACCAATTCATCCTTATAGACTACAGCTATTCCCATACCTGGCACTTTCCAGTCTTTCAAACCTTTTGTTGCCAGGGTGTCGAATCCTTCGAGGGCTTTTTTTGCTTTAGCCACAGGGTTGTCCATTCGTGTAAGTTTGAATGGGAAGGCCTGACCCGATTGTTTGAAATCACCGGAAAGGGTGTTGCCTTCATCTGAGAATTGTCCTTCGAATTGTGGACTACCTGCTACTCCAGGTATTCTGAATTTCAAGGAATCCTCATTTTTTCTGATCTGGTCAAGCTGGTGGTTTTTTACATTTTGTGCCGGGATGGATATTGTTCCGCTTAGCTTGTTGTTGTCTGTTTTAAGATCAATTTGTATTTCCAGGGATTGACCGGGGATTTCTATTTCTCCTTCCCAGTGCCCCTCTGGATTAGCTTGCGCATAAGAAACCTGGTTCTGAAAAGAAAAAACCAGGAATAGGATTAATAACTTAAAAAGATGTTTTTGATATTTCATAGCTTCTCTCCTTTATGATTATTTAAATGGTATAACTTAGGAATATGACGTTCAATTTCAGTTACAGTTACAAAAAAGAAAACAAGTAAAGCCATTATAACGCTTCTTTATGATTGATTAGTTGAAATTTTTTCAATGAGATTACACAGGAAGAGAGAAGGAACCATTTTCATGAACATTAAAACGGAGTGCACATCTTTATACCCTCAGTAATATGACCGGGTATCCTGTCTGTAATTTTCTTTAAACAAATTTCATACAGATTTTGTCTTTATATTTACTAAATATATTGATAATTATCAAAAGGAATGAGTGCCGCCAGGTTTAATTCATGAAAAGCAAAAAGACAGTGAATATTCTAAAGAAAAAACATGACATTATACATAAAAGTTTATTCATAAAAGCTAAGTTTCCAGGTGACAAGATGATGAAAATAAAATTTACGGACCATAAAATTGCTGTTGTTTTGATTTTTTGGGCGGGATTTTTCATACTTTCCGGTTGTTCGCCTCAAAGGGAAACTGCTTCAATACCCGTTGATACCACCAACGTTTTTTCCACTGCAGGAGCAGAGCAAGCTCCTGAAAAATGGTGGACTGTCTTTGGAGATGAAAAACTTGATAATCTTGTAGACAGTGCACTCGCTAATAATTTCAATCTCAGAACAGCCTGGCAAAGACTGCAGGCCTCAAGGGCTGTGTTAAACAGAGAAGCTTCATCTCTTTTTCCCTCTGTTGATGCCTCAGCAAGAAGTCAAATGAGCCAATACATCAATCAATACATTCAGGGACAAAACATGGAGCTGGGGTTGAGTTCAAGCTATGAAATCGATCTTTGGGGAAGGATTCGCTCTCAGGTTGAAGCAGAACGCTTCCGGGCGAAAGCTTCATACGCCGACTACAAAGCTGCAGCGATTTCCGTTTCGGCTGAGATAGCCAGAACCTGGTATCAGCTTATTGAAGCACAAAATCAGTTAGATTTAATTAAAGAGCAGGTAACCACCAATGAAAAAGTGTTAGGTCTCCTTGAAACCAGATTCGGAAGCGGACAAATTCGCAGTGCGGATATACTCAGGCAGCGCAGATTGCTTGAATCCACTCGCGAACAGCAAATAGCTGCAGAAACAAGTGTCCGGCTGCTGGAAAATCAACTCGCAGTGTTGTTGGGAAATCCTCCACAGGAAAAATTTGACAGAATAAAAGACAGTTTACCGGAACTACCTCCTCTTCCTGAAACAGGACTTCCTGCTGAACTGGTTCGACGACGTCCGGACGTACAAAGCGCATTTAACCTGCTTCAGTCAGCAGACAGAGAAGTGGCTGCTGCAATCAGTAACCAGTATCCAAGATTTTCCATCTCGGCTTCAACTTCTACTTCTGCCGATAATGTTGAGAATTTATTCAGAGACTGGGCCTATTCTCTGGCAGGCAATATTATGGCGCCCATTTTTTATGGGGGCAGGCTCAGGGCAGAAGTTGACAGGGCCGAGGCATTTAAAAACCAGCGTCTCTACACTTACGGCCAAACCATTCTGAATGCTTTCCGGGAAGTGGAAGATGCCCTACTACAAGAAAAAAAGCAACAAGAAAAGATTCAAAGTATAAAGAAACAGGTGGAAATAGCCAGGCAGTCTTACGAACAGCTACGAATTGAATATTTCAACGGAATGGGAGGATACCTCGATGTTTTAACTGCACTGGATGAGGTGCAGAGACTACAGAGAAATTTGCTTACAGCGAACCTTCAGTTACTGGAATACAGAATATCACTATACAGGTCTCTGGCCGGAGGTTTTGAGACACAAAGAGAGGTAGAAAATGACTGATTTGTGAATGAATTAAACAGTATTTATATCATGGCAGAAAATCAAAGAAAAGATACAACCAGTGAAAAAAAGAGTAACCTGAAGAAAACCTTTCTTATCAGCCTGGGTATCCTGGTTGCCGCTGCAATTGTTGTCATCATAATTTTTATGACAGAGCCTAAAGCCAAACGTGCCGGGGCAACCAAACAAACAGCCATGCTGGTGGATGTGATGACGGCAGAAAGAGACACTTTCCGGCCTGTTGTGTCGGCTATGGGAACAGTCATACCTTCGCAGGACATTATTCTGAGTCCCAGGGTGAGTGGTGAGGTAATCAGCCTGTCCGAATCATTTACACCAGGTGCATTTGTCCGGAAAGGCGAAACCTTGTTGCAGATTGACCCGGCTGATTACAAGAATGAACTGCAATTGAGAGAAAGCAATCTAAGGCAGGCGGTTTCAGACCTGAAAATTGAGATGGGACGACAGAATATTGCGGAAAAGGATTATCAACTGCTCAATGAAACTTTATCAGAAGAACAGGAAGCCCTTATTCTGCGAAAGCCCCAGCTTAATGCTGCACGATCATCAGTCGAAGCGGCAAGGGCTTCCGTGGAACAAGCCAAACTGGATTTGAAACGGACGACCATTAAAGCGCCTTTCGATGCTCATATATTGACCCGCAACGTAAATGTGGGTTCGCAGGTTTCTCCCGGTCAGGATTTGGGACGGCTTGTGGGAATGGATACGTATTGGGTGGAAACTACTGTTCCGCTTTCAAAATTGCGCTGGCTTACTTTTCCTGATAACGAAGCATCAGAAGGATCGTTGGTAAAAATTCATAACCGGACGGCATGGAACGAAAATGAGTACCGTACCGGGCGTCTTTATAAACTGGTAGGTACACTTGAAGACAGGACCCGTATGGCACGAGTGTTGGTATCTGTTCCCGATCCCCTGGCTCATGAGCCCGAATCCGGGGAGTTGCCCGTCTTAATGCTTGGATCCTTTGTCGAAGCCCGTATACAGGCCAGGCCTATCCCTGATGTCATACGTCTCAGCAGGGATTACCTGAGGAAGGAAGAAACGATTTGGGTGATGGAAAAAGATTCCCTGCGAATACATAATGTCAAGGTCTTATTCCGGGATCAGCATTTTGCATACATAGCAGAAGGATTAAGCGAGACAGACAGCATTGTTAAAACCAATCTGACCACTGTTGTAAATGGCGCTCCGCTCCGTACAGAGGAGAACACCGATACCGGTATGAATACGGTGGCTAACCAGTAATCGAAAAATGAAGTGCTAATTAATGGGTAGAAGTATTGAATAATGAGCAATTCAGATTCAAGTAACACACAAAATAAAAGGTGGAAGGGGCCTATAGCTTATATGGCCCGTAACTCCATTGCCGCCAACCTGCTTATGATTATACTCATCGGTGGAGGAATATGGACTATTTACAACATGCAGAAAGAAGTTTTCCCCCAGTTTGCTCTGGACATCGTTGAGGTTAGTGTGGTTTATCCCGGAGCAGCCCCTTCTGAAGTGGAAAAAGGAATCTTATTGCCTGTAGAAGAAGCCATAAGGGGCGTACAAGGTATAAAAGAGGTTACTTCCACCGCTTATGAAGGAGCCGGAAATATTAGTATTGAACTGGTTGCCGGGTATAACCGGATGAAAGCTTTCCAGGATATTGACCAGGCGGTAAACCGGATCCGGACCTTCCCCGATGATATCGAAGAGCCTGAGGTGCGTCTTCAGGCGAGACAGCGAAGTGTTATGGAAATAGGTATCTACGGTGATGCCGACATCTGGACCCTGCGTAAAATAACAGAAAGATTGCGCGACCAGTTGCTTAGCAACCCGGAAATTACCCAGGTGGAAATAACGAATGTGCCTGATTATGTAACCCATGTAGAAATACCCCGAAACAAACTGAGAGAATACAATCTCACCCCCGGAGAAGTAGCCCGGCTCATTGTTCAGTCCAGTGAAGATATTCCGGCAGGCGCCCTGGAAACAAAATCCGGTGAGATTCTGCTAAGAATGAAGGAGCGGAAACAATGGGCAGAAGAATTCAGTGATATAGATTTGCTCAGCTCAGAATCGGGAACCTCCTTAAAATTATCGGATATAGCGAAAATAACCGACGGATTTGAAGAAACCGGCTTTCACGGGCAGTTTAACCAGCAACCTTCTATAGGACTACAAATATTTCGTGTAGGAGAACAATCACCGTTAAAGATTTCCGATGCTGTGGAGGAAATCATGCAGGATTTTGAGCCTGCACTTCCTCCTGGTGTGAAATACAGGATTGAAAACAGCAGTGCAGAGGATTATAAGGAACGACTTTCGCTTCTTACTGAAAACGGGGCGTTAGCGGTAATCATTGTTTTAGTTATTCTTACCCTGTTTTTGGAATATCACCTGGCCTTCTGGGTGATGATGGGAATGGTGATATCCTTCATAGGCGGTCATATTTTCCTTCCCATGAATGGCGTCAGCCTTAACATGATTTCCATGTTCGGATTCCTTGTAGCCCTGGGTATTGTGGTAGATGATGCTATTGTGGTAGGTGAAAACATCTATCATAACAGGCAACAGGGCATGGGTTTCCTGGAGGCTGCCATAAAAGGAGCAAAAGAGATCGCCCGGCCGGTTATTTTCAGTATTTTAACAAATATTATAGCTTTTGTACCCTTATTATACATCCCCGGAACCACCGGCAAATTCTGGTGGCCCCTTCCGGCTGTGGTCATAATTGTTCTGGCAGTCTCGTTGTTCGAAGCTTTATTCATCCTGCCCGCTCACCTGGGCCATGTTTCAAAGAAAAACGGTAATGTGATTACAAGGGGTATTAAAAAATACCAGCAACAATTTGCTGAACGTTTCAACCGTTTTGTTCAAAAAAAATACAGACCATTTCTGGAGTACACTCTCCGTCACAGGTATATTACCCTCAGCACGGCTGTAGCTTCGCTTTTGATTGTCGGAGCATTTGCTTACAGTGACCACATGGGAATGATTATGATGCCCGAAGTGGCAGCTGATGAGATTGAGGCCGGTGTTTCGCTGCCTGTTGGAACTACTCCTGACCAGGCAGCAAAAGTAGCCGAGGAGGTAACCAATGCCACGCAGAGGATGTTTGAGGAGCACAACCTCTATGAAGTGGCAAAAGGTATTAAAACCAACGTCCGCGGGCAGAGCTTTATTGATGTGGAGATTGTGATGAAGCCGCCCGATCAAAGAGATATGACTTCCCAGGAAGTCATTGTACTCTGGCGCGATGAGATAGGAGACCTGGAAGGAGTAGACCAAATCACTTTTGAAGCTGAAAGCGGTCCCGGCGGATGGATGCAGGATATTAGTGTGGACCTGAGCCACTCCAATATAGAGATGCTTGAGAAAGCCAGCCAGGCTTTTTTTGAAAGGGTGGAGCAATATGAAGCTACACAGGATGTTAACGACAACTACAATAAGGGTAAAGCCCAGTTCGACTTTAAGTTGCTGCCGGAGGGGCTTAATCTGGGGTTAACTCCATCGATGGTTGGACAACAGTTACGCGATGCCTTTTATGGAGCGCTTGCTATGCGACAGCTTAGGGGCACGAATGAAATTGAGGTACGCGTAAAACTACCGAAAGAACAACGAAAAGACATACACCACCTGGAGGACTTTGTGATACAGACTCCCAATGATACCGAAGTACCCCTGATGGATGTGGTGGAACTAACCGAAGGGGAAGCCTTTACCAGCATTAACCGCCGCGATGGCAGGCGCGTAATAACGGTGAGTATGGATGTGGAACCCAAAAGCGCTATTTCCCGGGTTATTGAGTCGCTCAATACGGAAGAGTTGCCCCAACTCAGGGCCGATTATCCGGGTATAACCTGGAGCTTTGAAGGAAGCCAGGCGGAAATGCGAGAATCCACGCAAGCTCTTTATGGCGGTTTTGCCATCGCATTACTCGTTATGTTTGCCCTGCTGGCTATTGCCCTGAACAGCTACGTGCAGCCGCTGATTGTGATGATGGCGATACCTTTCGGACTCTTTGGTGCGGTTATCGGACACCTGCTGCTGGGCTACGATCTTTCGCTAGTTAGTTTAATGGGTGTGATCGCACTCTCCGGTGTAGTGGTAAACGATTCACTCATTATGATTCACTACGCCAATACCAAAAGGTCTGACCATAACGCTTTTCAGGCTATTCACGAAGCTGGTATACGAAGGTTCAGGCCTATCATTCTGACAACCCTTACAACATTCGGAGGTTTGACACCAATTATTCTTGAAACATCAAGACAGGCTACATACTTGATTCCTATGGCGATTTCACTGGGTTTCGGAATTATATTCGCCACAGGCATCATCCTGGTAATCGTTCCAAATCTCTACATGATTATGGAGGACTTAAAATCAGCAATCAGAAAAGCTCGAAATAACAGCACAAATATACCTTCTGTTGATTAACGTGGGTTCGATATAAGAAAAAGCATGCATGATTGCCATTCATAATACTCAAAACATGACAACTCTCATGTTCATATCAACACTATTCATTGAACATTTTACAGAATTACTTGTAATAGACTCCTCGTAGCATTCGGATAAAAAACAGAAAGGTTTTCTTTAATGAATAATTAAGTTTAACCCAAATTGAGCGATTTAATTATCTGACTTTGTAATACATTTACTTTTGCGGAAACTAACATGAAAAAAAAGGTGAAACTCTAATATATGGTTGATAACTTAAATATTATTACTTCTTCCTTTGTGTATCTTAGATTTTTAGAGTCTTAGTGGCATTCTCTTTCTGCCACGAAGGCAGGAAGACACAAAGCAATCACAAAGAGAGTTATAGCCAAATATCAACCATGTTTTAGAATTTAACGAAAAAAAAATAAGGATAAGACCATTAAAATGAAAAATATAAAAGAAAAAAATATAAAATCTCAAACCCATGATATTTTGAAACAGGTAAGAAAAGGAGAGCAGAAAGCTCAGTTTCAGCTTTATAAATATTATTACAATTCTATGTACCAGACCAGCCTGGACATTGTAAAAGATGAAGACAAAGCTAAAGATTTGCTTAATGAGTCATTCCTTAAAGCATTTGACAGAATTGAAACCTTTGATACTCCCGAAGACTTCAAAAACTGGCTTGAAGATATCATGATTTACCAGACAAAAAACGAACGTTCAGGCAACGATTCCGGTGAAAACAAATCTCAGGAAAATAAAGATGAAAAAAAACCGGTCAACCCGCTGAAGAACTTCATTAACACTATAAAATCGTCATTTAAAAAATAACCCTGAAAAGGCTCCTGCGAAATTTCTTTCCCGTTAAGTGTACAATTTATCTAAGCTCCTTTTACTCTCCTCCTTTGGCTTCTCCTCAACTACTGGCACAGAGAAATATTCAGGTGCAGAGTATTAGAACCGAAAAATATGAAAATCCCCATAAAAAAGCACAAAGTTGAAAACAGAACTTCTAATCCATCCACAGCCTCAATAATTACTCCCATAACCTCCTCCACCAGGCGTATGAATAATAAACCGGTCGTTTGTATGAATTACTGTTCCATCAATTCCTTCCATCTCCTTTTTGCTTCCATCGCCTCTCTGAATCCATTGTCTGCCGGGTAGCCCTGTCTGCCCTCCATTCATTCCATAGGGCCTTTCTTTACGGTGTTGGGATAAAATAGAAAGTTCGGCATCTTCCAGGAAAGTAATTTCCCGTATGATTCCATCACCGCCATGGAATTGTCCGGATCCTCCCGATCCTTTCCGGACTTCAAACCTTTCCAGTCTAACAGGATACCGGTGTTCCATAATCTCAGGGTCTGTTATTCGCGTATTGGTCATATGATGATGGACGGCCGAGGCCCCGTTAAAGTCCGGCCCGGCGCCACATCCGCCACAAATGGTTTCGTAATAACTGAATCGCTCATTCCCAAACATAACGTTGTTCATGGTTCCCTGGCTGCAAGCTGCCACGCCAAATGCTTTCAAAAGTGTATCAGTCAAACGCTGACTTACCTCCACATTTCCTCCCACAATCGCCGGACATTGAACAGGATCATCCGGGAAAGGCGGGTTTAACAAACTTTGAGGAACAACCAGTTTAACCGGATCAAATATTCCGTCATTCAACGGCAGAGGTTCATTAATCAGTAACCGGAGCACATAAATGACTACACTATTCACGATGGCATAGGTAGCATTCATATTTCCCGGGTGAACGTCCCCGGAACCTGAAAAATCGATAATGCAGGATTCATCCTTAACATCCACTTGCACCCTGAGAGGTGTGCCATCATCCAGATTTTCTTCAGCAATATACGTTCCGTTTTTGATATTTTTGAGCGTCATACGGGTCTTTTCGGCAGCATGCTTTTTGAGCATCTCCATGTATCGTATTACTTTATTGTAACCATGCTCCCTAAACAGTCCTAAAAGAGCCTGCTCTCCATTTCTGTTGGCTGCCAGGGATGCATGCAGGTCAGCCAGGTTTTCATCGATTTTTCGTGTAGGAAAAGGTGCATCCAGCAGTATGGATTTAACATGTTTCCATTGCACCTGGTTGTTTTTGACAAGATAAGCTGGGTAAATGATAACACCTTCTTCAGACAGATTCCTGGCATTCGGCGGCATCGAGGCGGGTCGTATACCTCCCACTTCTGCATGATGCGACCGGTTTACCACATAACCTGCCAGCTTATTGTCCTCCGTATAAACCGGAGATACCAGGGTAATATCCGGCAGATGCGAACCTCCAAAACGTGGATGATTCGTAACAACCACATCGCCCTTCTTCATTTCAATTACCTTCTTCAGTTCTTTTACACAAACACCCAGACTACCAAGATGAACCGGAATGTGCGGAGCATTAGCCACGAGATTACCGTCTGCATCAAGCAAAGCACAAGAGAAATCCAGCCGCTCTTTTACGTTCACTGACAAGGAGGTTCGCTGCAACATAGCGCCCATATTTTCAGCGATAAACATGAAGCGATTGGTGAATAGCTCCAGTTCCGTTTCTTCCGTTTTAGTAGCTTTTTTTTCGGGTTTACTTATTGGAAGGTTTTCTTCATCTTTCTCCAAAACAATTGTTTCATTGATATCCAGCAGAAAATTCCACCCGGGAGCTACAAAAGTGGTGCTGTATTTGTCCAAAATGATAGCCGGGCCGTTTATACTGGCACCGGATTTTAAGTCATGTCGGTCGTAAACCGGGGTTTTCTTCCTGCTATCCTGAATTAATGTATACAGATAATGTGAAATTTCAGGGGCATAAGTTTCTGACGGAACTGGTTTATCATCAATTGCCTTGCTTTTTTCTGATGCAATAACCCGGATAAACTCAACCTCAACTGTTCTGTTTTCAGGCCAGTAGCCGTAGATTTGCTCATATTTTTCCCGGAAAGCATCAAGAGACTTATTCAAATCCCCTTTGTAAGGAATCTCCACCGAACTGTCCTGTCCTTTGAATCGCATATAAATTTTGCGGTGTCTTATTTCTGTATCATCTGCTGAAATACCTTCCTGAGCCACTTCTTGCCGGGCTTTTCGGTCAAGTTCATCAAACCATTCCACAACTTTATTCTGCACTTTTTCATAAGGTAGAAGCACCTGCTTTTCAGCAAAACGCTCAATAAGGGCGCTGCTGATTCCATAAGCGCTAAGCAGGCCCGCATCTGCAGGTATCAGGATGGTATTCATCCCCAAAAGTTCAGCAATACTGCAGGTGTGTAATCCTCCTGCCCCGCCGAAACCCACCAGTGCATATTCAGAGGGGGCGTATCCCCTGGTAACGGAAATTTTCCGTATTGCCCCGGCCATAGTTTCGTCAGCTATCTGGAGGAAGCCACTGATAAGAACTTCCTTTTTCCTCCGCTCCCCCGTACTTTGAAAAATCTGTTCAACAAGCTCGTCCAGTTTTTTTTCAGCCTCCTCCCTGAAGACAGGAATGCCGAAGCGTTGAATATCCATTCTTCCGGCCAGCAGGTTGATATCGGTTATACACAGCGGTCCGCCGGCTCCGTAACATGCCGGACCCGGATAAGCACCGGCGCTTTCAGGTCCTACACATAATTTAAATCCATCAAAATAACATACAGAACCTCCGCCTGCTGCCACGGTTTCAATAGCAATGGCAGGAGAAAAAATCTGAGCATCACCAACTTTAAGCTCAAAACGGTATTCATATTGACCGTCAAAACGGGAAACATCGGTGCTGGTTCCTCCCATATCAAAAGTAATAAGCTTATTATACCCGGAAAGCTGTCCTTTTCGGGTAGCTCCAACAACTCCGCCTGCCGGTCCGCTAAGCAGACTATCCTTGGGATGAAATGCACCGGCCTGTATCAGGCCTCCTGCACTAGTCATTACATGAAGCTCTCCTCTGTCCATTTTCTGCCTGATATTATCCAGGTAGTTTCTTATAACCGGGGATAAATAAGCATTCACGGTAGTTGTTTCCGTTCGCTGTAAATACTTAATATGATCGGAAAGTTCTGTGGATAAAGTTACATATTGAAATCCCTTTTGAAGCAAGTATTTCTTCAGTTCTTCCTCATGAATGGGATTTCGGAATGCATTAATAAAAGATACCGCTGCATTGGTAAAGCCTTCTTCAATTAACTCTGTTACTTCTTGCTCAAACGATCCTTTCTCCAGTGATTTCAGGATATTTCCCGAGGCATCTATCCGTTCATCCACTTCAACGTATTTCTCTGGTAAGGGTTCAGGTTTGAGCACATTAAGGGCAAAAATATCCGGACGCTGCTGGTTGTCAATAAAGAGCAGGTCTTTGAATCCTTTTGTCACAAATAAAACCGTCTCTGCACCTTTCCTTTCCAGCAGGGCATTGGTTCCCCTGGTGGAACCCAGCTTCATGTTTAACGGTGGAAGCGCTTCTCCGGCTGGAGTTTGGGTCATTATTCTCGCACCCAGCACAGGAGCTTCCTCATGAGTAGTAATTTCAAAACCCAATGGTTTTGCAAAAAATTCTTTTGGCAAATCATTGCTTAGAAAAAGAGTTTTGCTTTGTATATCGTACTTTTCAATTTTAATTTCTTCATGGCTACCTTTTAAAAGCATAAAATAAAAACCTTTGAAAATATCTTTTTGCAGATTCCAGTTTTCGGATATAATCAGTTTTTTCCGGCTGACCCATTTTTGAATATTACCCCGCAATGTACTGTTGCTTAACACCTTCACCCGGCTATAGTTTCCATCCGGGTCGCTAGCAATACAATCAGTAAAGGTTCCCCCGGTATCTATATACAGATTTAATGATTCTTTCTTCATAAGGGATTCAAATATTTTTCTTTCGCATTTTGTAAACAAATCCTATAATTATCCATGTAAGAATAAAGGTAACTATAAGCAGTATGATGAGCATAGATGAACTATCCAGAAAGGGTATGTCCAGTAAATTATTCAGGGCTTTCAAAATATTCATGGCTCCCAGCACGATGGTAATCCATACGATTATGCCCATTAGCAGATTAGCCGGCCAGCGGTTAATGCGTTTAACTCCCATCAACCGGGGATCATTCACTACAAAAAGCAAAAAAATACTGATAAATGGAAGAATCAGTCCATTCAAAGCCTGAGCAGTAATAATAGCCGGTATTGGTTTGAATCCTGCTGAACCAAACGCCACTCCAGTAACCAGGACAAACACCCATACTATTACGAAAGCCCGGGAACCTGGCTGCCACTTTTCGGGTCTCCCGGATGAAAAAAGATTACGGGCCGTGATTGCTGAAGCAAGAGGAGCCGTAACAGCCGATGAAAAGCCTGCTGCAAACAAGCCAAAGCCAAAAAGATAAAGCGCCCATTGACCAAGCTGTCCTGTCAGGGCTTCAGCAAGGGTCTCGAAAGAAAATTCGGATTCAACAGCGGAACCTACAACCAAAACAGCCATAGAGATAATTCCACCCATAATAACGGCAACGGATAAGCCGATACGCATCTCCTTAACTTTTTGAGCTTTATCAGTTATCCCGGATCCCAGAAAAAGATTATACGGTACTACAGTAGTGCCAATCAGGGCCAGAATAAGCAATCCTGAACCATCCGGAATGGAAGGAATAAACGATCCGGCCAGTAAACCGGGTACAGAGGGTTTTATCATGATGGCAGTTGTCAAAAAGGCAATTCCCATGAAAACAACCAGAAATCCTAAAAACCTGGCTACAAATCGTATGGTAGGAATGGAAAGAAAAACAGCCGCCAAAACTCCGATCGCAATAACCATATAGGCTGGTGAAATGTTAATAACCAGCGAAATTCCCCCTACTGCTCCCAGTAAATTTCCCGTTTCATAAGCAGCCGAACCAATAATTATGGCACCAACAACCAGGATTAAAACTGGCAAACGTGAAGCTTTATCTTTGAACTGACGGGAAATAGCTTCTCCAAGGTTATAATCCGAAACGATGCTTATTCGGGCACTGGCTTCCTGCAGGGTTAAGCAGGTAATAATGGAAAAAACCAGTGACCAGAGCAGCTGCATATCAAAAGCAGAACCTGCTTTAGCTGCTGTGGCTATAGTGCCGGGACCAATAAACGCTGCAGAAATAACAGACCAGAAAAGAATATTCAACAGACGGGTTTTGAACATAAGCGTTTCTTTGCCCGAAAAATACAAAAAAATCAGGAAAGTGCATCCTATCCCACCTGCTACGAAATATTCCGTTTGAAAAAGTCCTGAAAATATTCTAATTTGTCTGCATAAAATCCTGCACCATGAAAAATAATATTGAAAACCTTTTAAACGAATCCATTTCACTGGAGCTGAATATTGGGGAGGTTTACGAAATTTTTGCAGGCATCTGCGCAGAAGACAAAAATTTCTGGTGGGAACTTGTCATTGAAGAAAAGAATCATGCTGCAATATTACGGTCCGGAGAAGAAAGTTATTTAAAAGTGGACATGTTTCCTTCAAAAATTCTTGCCAATTCAATAGAACAAGTTAGTTCTGTCAACCGGAATCTGGAAAAACTTATAGCGAAATTTAGCGATAATCCGCCAGATAGGGAAGCAGCATTCAATATTGCCTTCAAACTGGAAAAATCAGCAGGAGAAATTCATTTCCAGGATTTTATGACTCAAAATTCGGGTTCCGAGATGGACCGGATTTTCAAAAGACTAAACCAGGACGACAAGGATCACGCAGATAGAATCCTGCGATATATGGAACAAAAGAACATCCCGTTGAACAAAGATCTTTTACCGGAATTTTTGAGGTAAGAATTGAAAATTTTCTAACCCGAATAATTAACTTCGTTGAGGGCTTCGCCGTTCAAGAATTATTCCTGTCTCCGACAGCGACTAAGGTTCACTAAAATTTTTTTCATATTTATAAAAATTTATGAATAATGCAGGCTGAAAAAGTATAACATTTTATTTTTTTTTATTAAATTGCCGAATAATTTAGTGTTAACCTTAAATACTTATTTTGAAACAGGGAATCTGCTGGAAGACTTTTAATTTAATTTTTACTATTGTTTTAAGTGTTTAGTAGTTATAAGTGTTTTTATAAAGAAAAGAACCTACATTACTCTTTTAAGAAGCCCTCTGGAAGAATATCCCAACCGAAAAAAGGAAAAAACAAATTTTATAAAGAAAGACAAAAAGCCATTAGCGTTCTGTTGGCTTTTAAATGATCAGTAATTCAGTTTTACTGTTATAAAATCATTCGAATACTAATCTCTAATAATATATTAAAACAGGGAATCTACGGAAGACTTTTAAATGTTTCAATTTTTTAAGTTTTTTAGTATTAGCGTTTAGGTTCCAAACCCGAGCCCCATACTCTTTTAAGAAGCCCTCTGGAAGATAAACCCTGATCCCAAAACAAAAACCATTCAAACCCTGAGAAAGCCACCCAAACCATTCAAAGTGGATGTTTGGGGGTAACTCGCTAATCAAAATTTTTTATTAACCCTAATTTAACTTTTATGAGAAAGCTAACCATTTTACTGATTTTTCTGTTATTTGCAGCGTTCCAGGTAAGCGCGCAAATACGGATTTCGGGGAAGGTCACCAATGCATCATCCGGTGAACCAATCCCAGGAGTATCCGTTGTAGTAAAAGAACAACCTACAATTGGTACCACTACTGACATGGATGGTAGTTACACACTGTCCAGTGTTCCAGAAGATGCCAAAGAGCTGGAATTCAGCTTTGTAGGCATGCAAACAACAGTTGTACCTATTAACGGAAGGTCCGTTATAGATGTTCAAATGGAACCTGAAACCCTTGCTATGGATGAAGTCATTGTTGTAGCCTATGGTACAGCAAAAAAATCTTCATTTACTGGTTCGGCTGTTCAGGTTGAGTCCGAAAGCATTGAAAAAATGAATGTTACCTCTGTGGATAAAGCGCTGCAAGGTTCCACCCCTGGTCTCCAGGTAAAAACCAATTCAGGTCAGCCTGGTGCAGCAGCAGAAATCCGGATTCGGGGTGTCGGCTCCCTCAATGCAGATGCCAACCCGCTTTATGTAATTGATGGTGTGCCTGTAAGCGCTTCCAACTACTCTGAAGTTGCTGATGCAAGCTATGGCACCTCTACTACTATTCTATCGACACTTAACCCAAACGATATTGAATCCATAACCGTTCTGAAAGACGCTTCGGCAGCATCAGTTTATGGTGCACGGGCAGCTAACGGTGTAATCATCATTACAACTAAATCCGGTAAAAAAGATGAACTTAAAATTGATTTCAAAGGCAACCGCGGATATTCGGATATAGCGATTGAAAGACATAACGTGCTGAATGCATCCCAATACTGGAAATTATACTGGGACGCCTCCTATGCTGAGCTGGGAGATGCCAACCTGGCTACAGATAACACAGTATCATTCTTAGGAGTGAATCCTTACAATGTGGACTATCCCTATAATTCTGAGGGCAACCTGGTTTCAGGTGCCGAATTGCTTTATGATGCAGACTGGCGGGATGCTGTTTACCGCATTGGTGACAACCAGGACTATAACCTGAGTGCTTCGGGTGGAGATGAAAACTTAACTTATTTCTTATCCGGAGGCTATTCAGAACAGCAAGGTATTGTACTGGCTTCTGCCTTCAAAAGGTATACAGGAAAAATCAACCTGTCCAGTAAAGTAACTGACTTTTTGAAAATTGGATCCAATACAACTTTGGGATACACGGATCAGGACACGCCTCCAGGATCAGGTGGTGCTGCCAACCCGGTCCGATATTCTGATATCGTAGCCAATATTTACCCTATCTACCTGAGAGATGATGAGGGAAATAAGATTTATGACGCTGCAGGGAATGTTAAGTATAATTATCAAAACCCCGTTGTTCTGGATTTCAACCCCTTAGGCATTTCCAATATGGATGTTTATAATACACAAACAGGCCGGGCTTTAACTTCTCTTTTTGCTGAAGTAAACTTCCTGGAGGACTTTACTTTCAAAACCCTTGGTTCTGTAGATTATGTTTCTCTTTTTGAGACCCGTTATTACAATCCAGTGCATGGTAATGGTGCAGGTGTTGACGGACGTTCTGTAAAATACCATACCCGTGATATCAGGGCGAATGTAACAAACACCCTGAAGTGGAACAGATCTTTTGCTGACATGCACACCTTCGACCTGACATTAGGTCAGGAAGCAGCCACCTACCGATTCGACAGGATTGCTGCTGGTGGTACAGGATTCGCTTTTGCAGGGAACGACAATTTACGTGCAGCTTCTACTCCTGTAACTACTGACAGTTATTATACTGAGAAAACCATATCATCCTATTTCTCAATTTTAAACTATGATTTAGCAGACAAGTATTATTTGTCAGGTAGTTTGAGAAGAGACGGCTCCAGTGTTTTTGGTGAAGACAACAAGTGGGGTACCTTCTGGTCTGTTGGTGCTAGCTGGAGAGTAAGCCAGGAAGGTTTTATGAGCGGATTGGGATGGCTTAATAACCTCAAAGTAAGAGCCAGTTACGGTACTTCCGGTAACGACAACATCGGACGCTACGAATCTCTTGGCTTATTCGGTCTGGGATATGACTACGGAGGACAACCCGGACTTCAGTATACCCAGTTGGCCAATGCCCTTCTGAGATGGGAAAAGAACATCAACTTTAACGTGGGTCTTGACTTTAGAGTGTTCAACAGATTATCTATTGAAGCAGATTATTACAACAGAATCTCCGAAGACCTGTTATTTAATCAACCTATATCCTTTACAACTGGTTTTGAGAATATCATGTCGAACCTGGCTACAATGGAAAACAGTGGTGTTGAATTGCGCCTGATTTCAACCAACATAGCCATGGAAAACTTCACATGGACGACAGATTTCAATATCGCATTTAATACCAATGAAATTACTGAATTAACACAGGAAGAGGTAATTGTTGGTTCAAAACGCTGGGTGGAAGGCCAAGACCGTTATCAATTCTATATCCAGGAATACGCTGGTGTGAACTCTGCAACGGGAGCAGCCATGTGGTATAAAGACATCCTGGATGACGACGAAAATGTTATCGGAAGAGAGTTGACAGAAAGCTACAGTGAAGCGACCCGTTACGAACAGGGTTCAGCCCTCCCCGATTACTTTGGTGGTTTGACCAATACATTATCATTCAAAGGACTCGAATTCTCCTTCTTCTTTTACTACAGCATGGGTGGTTATTTGATTGACTATACCCAGCAGGAGTTAATGCATGATGGAGGAGACCCCGGCCAGCAATTAACCACAGAGGTGTTAGACGCCTGGAAAGAACCCGGTGATGTAACGGATGTTCCTAAGTTTGTTATTGGTAATCCATCCAATTCAAACGGCCGTTCTACCCGCTTCTTGCATGATGCATCTTACGTGAGGCTGAGAAATGTATCACTCAGTTATACACTTCCTCCAGAATGGACAAATACCATTAAATTCAGAAATATCAGAGTATTCGCAAAAGCTGATAATATCTGGACCTGGAGAGCTTATGATGGTGGAGTCGATCCGGAACAAAACTTTGCCGGAACTTCAAACTATAACTTCCCGCCGGTGAAAACATTCTCATTTGGTGTAAACCTGGGCTTTTAAAAACACAAAATCTATATAGATATGAAAACCAACAAATTAATCATATTGCTTATTATACCCCTTTTGCTGGGGATAATATCATGTTCAGAAGACTTTCTGAAAGTAGACCCTTCAACTGCGATATCTGCTGAAAGCACTTTCAGCGATACTGCGAAAATTGATGCATTCCTCACCGGATTGTATGATAACAATGCTTTTTACTACTACACCCAAAGTGCTCTAATGGAAGCAGATATTAGGGGTAAAGATTTGTTCCTCATCCCTTCCGGTAATTACGGTCGTTTTGATGATGAATACATGTACTCACTCACACCGGAACACTGGCAGATGGAGTATATATGGGAGTGGGCCTATAAAGTTATTGCAAACTGTAATCAGGCAGTGCAGTATGTACCAGAAACACCATTCTCTGATAACTACAAGAACAAAGTACTGGCAGAATCCAGGGCTATGCGTGCTACCGCATACTTAATGCTGGTACGCTATTATGCTCAGCCCTATAGTAACGATCCAAACGGACCAGGCGTTCCACTTACTTTAGAACCGCTTGGACCTGATCCGGCATCAAACTTTCCCGGACGAAGCACAGTGCAGGAAGTTTATGATGTAATTATTGATGATTTGGATTTTGCCAAAGACAATATTACCAATACAGACATCACAAGGTTAACTGTTAATGCTGTTTATGGTCTTCTTGCAAGAGCTTACCTGGATATGGAAGACTGGACCAATGCCCGCGATTATGCAATAGATGCACGAGATGGTTATCCACTGGCCTCAGACGCTGACCTGCTGGCAGGATTTGCCGATGCTACCAGTGAATGGATATGGTCTCTCAACATGAGAAGCGATGACAACAACGGTTACCTGATGCTTCCCTCATTCTATGATACCAGAGTTTTAGGCTACAGTTCTTTCAGAGCTACTAATACCTTTGTTGGATTGTTTGAAGCTGGAGATGTAAGAGGTAATATGTTTGGAGTTCCTAATACAGGTGGTATGACCATAACCAAATATTTACACCGTACTTCCTGGGATATGGACCAGGTAATGATGCGTTCGGCTGAAATGTACCTGATTGAAGCGGAAGCAAGAGCCCAACTGGATGATTTTCCCGGTGCACTCACAGCTTTAAACGCAATACAAACCAGGGCAAATGCTACTTTAACAACCACCACAAACAAGGCTGACTTGCTGGATGCCATCGCACTGGAAAGAAGGAAAGAGCTTTTCGGTGAAGGATTCCATATGCTGGATATTATGAGAAGAGGAGAAACAATGACCAGAACTGACCCGGGGCACTGGGCACCTGTTGATCTGGAAGCGTACGATCCGCTCATGATATTCCCAATTCCAAAGGATGAAATTGATTCTAACCCGAATATCAGCGAATCAGACCAGAATGAAGGGTATAGATAATTGTAAAACCATTAAAATTATAAAACAATGAAAATCTTAAAATATTTAACAATTCTGCTGGCCGGTATTGTGGTCTTATCACTTCATTCCTGTGAAGAAGACCAGGACAGGCTCATATACGATGGTGAAGCCCTGGCTTTCTTTGACGATGATAATCTAGCCGGCGATTTCTATGTTCAGGACATCGCAGATGCGACATTTGACATCACTGTTGGACTTACAAAACCTGCTTCCAGCGATGTTACCCTCTCTATAACTGTAATAGACAGCCTAACAACAGCAGTTTCCGGAACACATTATGAAATGCCGGGCTCTGTTACTATCAAGAAAGGGGAATCTACGGCTACGCTTTCCGTAACAGGAATATATTCCGGATTCGATGGTGAGATGGTTACACTGGGATTCAAGATAGAAGACGAAAAAGTGTTCAATGAAGAACGCGCTCTCTTTAATCTAACATTACAGCGTTATTGTCCCTTTGACATCAATGATTTTGTAGGTACATGGACTGTTAGCGATTTTTCAGACTACAATGGCCAATACGACGATTACCAGGTAACAACTGAAATCCACAATGGAGATACATTGCTCATCAACGGGCTGTGGGAGTGGTCACCAACTGTTCTGATGGTTTTTGATGATTCCGATCCGGCCAACTTTACAGCAACAATCTTTGACCAGTTTTATGCCAATCATAGTACATACGGGGAAATGAGGATCCGAGAAATGTCTCCGGGCAGTTTCTCATCCTGTAACATGACAATCAGTACAAGTTACGAGATTTATGTTTCAGCAGGGTTCTTTGATAAGGTATCAACTAGTGAGTGGACGTATGAGGGATCATAAAACATTTTGTCTTTTCTCATAGACAAGGAAGGGTGGAGTTTTCTCCACCCTTTTTTTTGCCTGGACGGAACACAGATCTGACAGAACACAGATGATACCGATTGACACGGATAGTATCTTATCCATGGTTAATCCGTTTAATCGGTCTTATCCATGTTCAAAAAAAAAATGCCGTCAGGCATGGCATCCCGGTAACCCTGGGTACAATAAAATGGAGCCCGGGGACTGTAAAAATTGGACCACTTAAATTTTACAGAAATTGGCTCTTGCAAGAGGACTAATTTAACTGTACTTTTGCATAAACATCAATTTAAACGCTCTATGTTGCTCATTAATATCGATTCCGGAATTTCAAAACCATTATACCAGCAGGTTTTTGAAGAAGTCAAAAAAAAGATTGACCAGGGAATTGTAAAACCCGGCTACAAACTCCCATCGTCAAGGAATTTTGCCCGGCAACTTGGAGTAAACCGATCCACTGTATACAGAGCCTATGAGGAGTTATGGGCGCTGGGATATATTATAAGCAAACCCGGCTCCTATTCGTATGTCAGAAAACCCGCCGAAATCGTAAAAGAACCACTGGAAAAATCTGAAAAGCTAATAGAATGGGAGGACAGAATAACAGAATCAAGTAAGGTGCTTTTGGTTCAAATGAGGAAACAGACTTTCAGAAAAGAGACCTCAGAAACTATTAATTTTATTCCCTTATCTCCTGATCCAAACATTCTTTCCACAAAAGAATACAGAAAATGTCTGAACCAGGTAATACAGGAGCAGGGACCCCAATTGCTTCAATATGGCGATCCCAGGGGATACAAACCTCTTAGAGAATACCTGGCAGAACGAATGAGTCTGCATGGTATATTTTTAAACCCTGACGAAATCCTGATTACCAATGGCATCCAAAATGGTCTGGATCTTATGTTGAAATTACTAATTGAACCCGGATCAGAAATTCTTGTGGAAGAACCATCTTATTCGGCAGCGATTCCTCTTTTCAAATATTACAATGCCTCAATAATCACTATCCCCATGAAAGAAACCGGGCCCGACTTGCATTATCTAAAAGATATACTTAAAAGAAAAAAACCAGCATTCTTCTATACAATACCCAACTTCCATAATCCCTATGGCATATCAACCAGTCAGGAGCACAGGGAAAACCTGCTCAGAATAGCAGAGGAAAACGAGTTACCCATACTTGAGGATGGGTTCGAGGAAGAAATGAAATACTTCGGCAAAGCTGTCATGCCAATAAAATCAATAGACAAAAAAAACATGGTTACATACTTCGGAACCTTTTCAAAGGTGCTATTCCCGGGATTAAGAGTGGGCTGGGTTGCCGGGGATAAGGAATTAATTGAAAAATTGGGTGCCCTGAAAAAGGCTTTTTCCATTTCGGGAAATGAACTGGATCAAGCAGCACTGGATAGATATTGCAGGTTCGGATATTATGAACACCACATAAAGCAAATCCACAGGATCTACAGAAAAAGAATGCAAACAGCAATGAAGGCAGCCAGAAGATTCTTTACTGAAAAAAATATACGTTATACT
This sequence comes from uncultured Bacteroidales bacterium, assembly GCA_964585385.1. Classification (GTDB taxonomy): domain Bacteria; phylum Bacteroidota; class Bacteroidia; order Bacteroidales; family UBA12077; genus JAGXLC01. Next base: position 34,011 of record CAZPDP010000003.1, on the reverse strand, counting down.
AAGCCCAATGGGGGATACACTTTTTGGGTTGAAATTGATGACAACAAAATGAGTGAAGAAGAATTTATGGACCACTTAAAAAATTACAATGTGATGGTATGTCCGGGAAGCTGGTTTCACAAGGGCATCCCTGAAAAGATTTGCTTCAGAATTTCAATTGCCCACCGAAATGAAGAGGAAATTGAACAGGGAATCAAACGTATCTCCGAGGCAGTAAAAAATACCAAAGAATCATTTAAATAACATAAAACTTTAAAAACTGAGAATATGAATTTTGAAAACGCTTACAACAATCAAGTCAGAGCCGAATCCTATTCCAGGCTGGAGTTCCCGAACACCTACTACCTCGCATACAGGGATTTACCAGTAATAATAAAAACACATACCAAAGGAAAAAAAGCTGTCGATTTTGGTTGCGGCACAGGACGTTCCACAAGGTTTTTGTCAAATCTGGGATTCGATACCATTGGTATTGACATATCTCAGAGTATGATAGACAAAGCTTTTGAAGCTGAACCAACCGGAGATTACAGGCTTGTCAGCGATGAAAACTACAAACACCTTGGAAACAACATGTATGACCTGGTGCTTTCTGTCTTCACATTTGACAACATTCCGGGTTTTGACCGAAGAACCCGGATTATCAGAGGACTATCTGAACTCCTGAAAAAAAGTGGGACCATGATTTTGCTGGATTCCACAGAAGACCTTTACAGAAATGAATGGGCTTCTTTTTCAACTCACATTTTCCCTGAAAACCAAAAAGCAGGTTCCGGGAGTATCGTAAAGGTTCTGATGAATGATGTGGAAGACAAAAGGCCCGTCGAAGATGTGCTTTGGACTGAAGAGGATTATAAAGAAAACTTCAGGTTGGCCGGACTGAAATTGGAACAAATATACAAACCCCTGGGACGAGAAGATGAACCTTACGAATGGAAAATGGAGAGGGAGATCGCTCCCTGGGCCATTTATGTGGTAAAAAAAGATGAAATGTTTCACGCGAATTAAATCCTGATAGAACACGGATGACACTGATGATAACAATTGACACGGATAGTATCTTATCCATGGTTAATCCGTTTAATCGGTCTTATCCATGTTCAAAAAAAAATGCCGTCAGGCATGGAATCGCTGTAACCCCGGACGCAATAAAATGGAGTCCGGGGATATAAGCAGCACCCGTTGACAAAATCCCATAGGGATGGCACAAGACAGGCGTTTAGATAAGTCTCTCGCTTATATCCCAAATGGACGCTGATTAGAATCTGACAGTACACGGATGAAACTGATGATAACAATTGACACGGATTGTATCTTATCAACGGTTAATCCGTTTTATCTGTCCTATCCATGTTCAAAAAAAAATGCCGTCAGGCATGGAATCGCTGTAACCCCGGACGCAATAAAATGGAGTCCGGGGATATAAGCAGCACCCGTTGACAAAATCCCATAGGGATGGCACAAGACAGGCGTTTAGATAAGTCTCTCGCTTATATCCCAAATGGACGCGGATTAGAATCTGACAGAACACAGATGAAACCGATGATACCGATTGCTCCATATCCGTGGTTAATCTGTGTTCTATAATAATCCCAGAACATTACCTTCTCTGTACTTCCAGGTTTCACTCACTCAATAAATTTCAGTTTAACATACACCGGAAAATGGTCGGAAGGGAACTTGTAATCCTTTGAATCTCTCAAAACTGCGTATTTGCGAACTTCGACATCCCCGCTAACAAAAATATAATCAATCCTTCTTGCAGGCTTTTTCGTATAATCAAAACCATTGTAGGTTCCCTCCGGCCCGAGCGAAACCTTTGTATAGGCCCCGGCAGCATCCTTCAGTTTAGACCCTAACTTATGAATGGGGGGACTGGTAGGTTCCAGGTTGAAGTCTCCCATCAACACCACGGGATCTTTTTCTTTGTTCAGCTCGTCAATTTTTTTCATTATCAAATCCACACTCCTGGTTCGTGCTGTATCCCCCACATGATCAAAATGCGTGTTGAATACCCAGAATTTCTTGCCGCTCAGTTTATGTTCAAAGTACCCGTGGGTGCAGATTCTTTCCAGGGCAGCATCCCAGCCTACGGAAACTTTTCCTGGTGTTTCCGAAAGCCAGAAAGTAGCATGCTTCAGCACCCTAAACCGGGTTGTATCATAATATACAGCGCTGAATTCGCCTTGCTTTTTGCCATTATCTCTTCCCACACCAAAATACCGGTAATTCTTTAACGCTTTATCCAGAAATTCAACCTGGTGGTAAAGCCCTTCCTGTGTACCGACTATGCCGGGTTCATAAAACTTAAGCTGGTTAACAAGGAAATTCTTTCTCATATCCCACCGGTTTTCAAAATCTTTTGGATTATCAAACCGGATATTATAAGTCATTACCGACATTTGCTGAGCATTTATTATCATAAACGTTCCTGTCAGAATTGCTGTAAAAAAAACCTTTTTCCACATTGCTCTCAATTTTTTTGAATTGTTAAATCAATTCCTTTTCTTTCGGTTCTCCTTTTTCAATGGGATTATTGGGATCGTTGCTCCATTCAAACCAGCCGCCATCATAAACCGATACTTTCGGCCAGCCGATAAGGTAAGCATTCATAAAGGCCTCTGCTCCTCTCCAACCTGTGCCGCAGTAAAAAGCTATATGTTTGTCCGGGGTTATGCCATTCTCCCTCCAGTTTTTCTCAATTTCATGAAAATCCCTCATGGTATGATCAAGGTTCCTGTAATTCTCCATATGATAGGCATCGCTGCCACAATTGCCGAAAATAGCTCCGGGGATGCGACCTGTTTTTTCAATGTAATTGTAACCGCTCACGTTGCCAATAAATTCTTCCCAGCTTCTTATGCTCACAAGTTCACCCTTCCCGGATGCCAGCAATTCCTTTGCCTTGGGTGTGTCAACAAACAACTCGAAACGACCGGGTATTTTGGCTCCAAAGGATTGTTTGGGTGCAGGTTTCGTTTCTTCAGTAGTTATTGGATAGCCTGCCTCCATCCAGGTGGATAAGCCCCCGTTCAATATCTTCACATCTTTCACACCGGCATAAAGCAGTATCGCGGCACAGCGTATAGCGCCCAGGTGACCGGCAGCCTGACCGGGATATGGATCGCGGTTATCCGGGTGACTAAACCGGCCATAGACAATAACGGTGGTATCATGACTGATTCCGTTTTTAAGCAGGGTTTGCTCCAGTTCTTCCGGAGACCTCCGGTTCCAGGTTTCTGTTGACTCGAGATCGTTTGTGTTTAAGGGAATCGCACCAGGAATATGACCATCGTGGTAATCCTCCTCATACCCGTAATGGGAATGGCAAATGACATAATCGTTTCCTTGTAGTTCAGGTGGCGTACCTCCATCAATCAAAGTTTTCAGCCATTCAGGATAAACCAGGTTCTGATAGCGCTGAAGCCTCTCCATGGGTAAACTCTCGTCAGGTATCCATTCTTCAGGGAATTTGTTATAAACATAAACATCCTCGTAACCTATTCCGGTAAATTTGGCAGCCAGTTGGTTTGTTTCTTCCTTATCATATCCATAAAGGATAATCTTATTTTCTTCGGAGATTCCTTTGGTATTTAACACATCTTTAAAATCTAAATATTTTGTCCATTTAAGGGGGGCAGCATAAGCTCCTTTGATATGACCTCCCCTCTTTTCCCCCTTAAGAGGCCATCCGTTATAGGCTTCAAGGGGTCTGATGTCAAGTATAAATACTTTGGGGTGGTCGATCCATTCTATAAGTTGCTCTGTTGAAATTTCTTTGGGTGAGTGTGACATAAAATTTTAGATTTTGAATTTTTATTTATTTATGATTTTTCAATCTTGTAATAATTAACCATGAATGAATTGAATTGTTTTCAGTTTTCGGGATTTCAATCTTCATTAGTGCTATATTTATCAGGGGTAATGTGGGTTCAGTGTATTCTTTTGCCACGAAGACCCGAAAAAAGAAGCCTGAAGAATTGCCCATATCACTTACTTTTACTGTATATTTCAGTATTTCTCATAAAAATCCCGGATAAAATCAGCCATATACAAAATAAAAGAATAAATCCTCTCTGAAAAAGCCCTTTGTATTCAGATACAGAGTCAATGCTACTCATAAGAAATACTACTCCCAGTGAGAACAATCCTGTAATGAGACTAACGATATAAAAGCCTTTCCAATATCGCTTCGAAATAAGATGCAGGCCAAAATAAAGTTGTATTACTATGGCCAGGCCCAATGCAATAAAAAAGCTATAATAATGGATTACGGATTGACAAGACATATCAGGAAAAGAAGCAGCAGGCCCACATGGAAAAATTCCGGCCATAACAAGTAATAAACCGGCATTAAAAAGCAACATATAACCGATATAATGAGAAAAAGACCTGCCGAAATACCTTATCAAATACAGAGAAAATAATACCACTGATCCGCCAAAGGGTATAATCCCCAGGTAATTCATCGCTTCTTCACATAGAGTCTGACTGGCAGCCATTTCACTGATATATTGACTGGCCGGGGCATATCCGGGTGTTTTCAATTGACAGATGACCGTAAACAAGATGAACATAAGAGGGCCGATATATGCAAAAGAATGAAAATCCTTCATGTGAAAAAGTTTTATCACGAATACAATCTAATATACGAAAAAACTTAACTCAAAAGCTTTTTTCAATTTGTTAATTGCATCTTATGGATTGTTTAAACATTTTAATTATCATTGCTCTGTATTTTGAGGATAAATAATATGCACGGCATATGTGGCTAGCCCCCCGGCGAAATGTTAGCAATGTAGCAGGATTGCAGGTGTTTAACACCCTGCGCTTTGTTGTTTTCCTGATCATTGCTATTGTATTTACCAAAATCGGATTATCCAAAGAACAGATTGGTCTGTTTGAGATTTCGGTTTTTATGGTGAATATAGCTACCTTTTTCTGGGTTACCGGCATCATCCAGGCATTTCTACCCTTATACAAAAGCAGTGAAACATTTGGTGAGCTGGCCAATGAAGACAAGCACAAATCTCCCGAAATTTTCAATACCTATCTTGTTCTTATATTTTTCAGTCTGGTGGTCTTTATCATTGGGGCAATTATCCAGAACCATTTTTCTGTTTTCGGAATAAGGGGCAAAGCTCCATTGCTCAATGTAACCCTTTGGCTACTTCTCTTAAGCAGTCCGGCCAACCTGGTTGAGTACATTTATGTGGTAAGAAATAAATCCGGTAATACGCTGAGTTATGCCTATATCACTTACACCATTCAGCTCGTTGCAGCCATTCTTCCTCCGATTCTTGGTTATGGAGTAATCTGGTCATTACGCGGACTGGTTTTTGTAGCCATAATCAGAAATATTTGGCTGGTAACACTGATATACAATTACGCTAAAATCCAGTTCTCGTTTCCTTACATCAAAGAACTGCTGGCAATAGCCGTTCCTTTACTTTTTAGTGCTCTCATAAGCGGATCAGCCCAGTACATTGACGGACTGGTAGTCTCCATCGAATTTGATGCGGATAACTTTGCTGTCTTCCGTTTTGGGGCAAAAGAACTTCCGTTTGTAATTATGCTGGCCACCGGACTGAGCAATGCCATGCTTACCGAATTTTCTTCCAAAGAAGACCACAAGGAAACACTGGCCAAAATCAAAAGAAAATCACTGCGGATCATGCATTCCATGTATCCCTTATCTATTGTTCTGCTAATTTTCGCGGATCCGCTGTATAAACTTATGTTCAGCCCGGAATTCCTCAGGAGCGCAGACATTTTCGTGGTTTATCTGCTTACCATTTTGAGCAGAATGCTATTCCCTCACACCATCCTGATGGGACTAAAAAAAACACGAGCTGTGCTTATTGTTGCAATCATTGAAGTAATTCTGAATATAACTCTTAGCTTCTGGCTGGTAAACCATTATGGAACAGTAGGTGTCGCACTTGGAACAATTATCGCTTATTTTATAGCTAAGGTGATTCTGATAATATACAACTATGTTCGTTTGAACATTTCACCCCTGGAGTACATCCCGGTAAAGTGGTACGTGGCATACAGTATTGCACTGGGTGGAGTATTTATCCTGCTTGACCGCCAAATTATTGTTATCTAAGACCTGAGCTGAGCGATTTGAACAGCCTGTCCCGTACACGGAGTGTCGGGAAGGTGAAAACCTTACAATTTGGGTAAGAGACTGACTGAATCATTCGCTATTAAGGAAGTATTGGATAAAATTTAATTCTGATTTAAATAATACCTTACCAGGTGTAGCAATTTATTTAAATCAATTGGCTTAGGAAGATAATCTGTAGCTCCCATGCGGATATATTTTTCATTGTCTTCAGCCAAAGCATGGGCAGTCTGAACTATAACAGGTATTCGGGAACCCATCTCCCTGATTTGCTTTATTACTTCTGAACCATTCATCCCTGGTAAACGGATATCCAGTAAAATTAAATCCAAATCCGGATAAACGGAAAGCAAATCAAGGCCATACTCACCTGTTCCGGATAATAAAATCTTTGCTCCTGTAGGGTCCAGAATCTCCTTAAGGAATTTCTGACTGGTAGGATCATCTTCAATAATCAGAACTGTTTTATTCTTCAGTTCAGGAAGGTCTCCTTTATCTTCTGTTTCCTTTTGATATGCGGCATTCTGAGGTGGGTGAAAAGGCAATGTGAAGTAAAAGCAAGAGCCTGCATTTTCTTCTGAATCAACCCATATTTCACCTTCCAGTAATTCCACATAAGCTTTTGTTATGGAAAGTCCCAGACCAGTACCCTCATTGACTTCCATATCCTTCTTATCCACCTGGACAAACCGGTCGAACACACTTCTGAGCTGCCTTTCCGGTATTCCGACACCCGTATCCTGTACAAAGAATTCAATACAGCTGTTTTTTAATTCCGCACCCATTCGGATATCTCCTTCTTCAGTGTATTTCACGGCATTTTTCAGAAGGTTGGAAAGAATACCATAAAGTTTATCCTTATCTGTACGAACATAAGATGAATCCAGTGGAAGGGTTTTTTCAAGGGATAGTTCCAGACCCTTATTATTCGCTTCCGGCTTAAAGAAAGACTGCAGATGATTCATTATCTCATTGATATCGACATCAGAAAATTCAGCATTAATTTGTCCAGCCTCAATTCTGGAAATATCAATAAGATCATTGATTGTGGCAAGCATCCGTTGTCCACTTTCCTGAATCAGTTCAATGTACTCTTCCCTTTCTGACCCTGTAAGCTTTGGTCTTTTGAGCAATTCAGCGAAACCCATTATACCATTCATTGGAGTCCGGATTTCATGACTGATATTGGCAAGGAAAACTGATTTAAGACGATCGCTCTCCTCTGCTTTTTCTTTGGCTTCCAATAAATCCTGGCTCTCTTTCTTAAGTTTCATTTGAAGTTGATGCTCGGTCATCAGTGATTTTTGTAAATGATCCACCAGGAAAGACACCGAAAGAACAATAATAAAGTTGAAAGCAACCAGGTTAAGACCTACTCCGGCCCAGCCCTCAATTGTATATTCCCGGAAAAAGACCTGGCTAACCGAGCCTGATTTTATGCCCAGCCACAGTATAAAATATATAAAAGCGTTGAATCCAACAGACAAAAAACCAGCTTCTTTATTGTAATAAAGTGTGATGAGAATAGAAAGACATAGAAGTATTATGACACCGGGACCCATCGTGCCAAGATAAATAAGCAGTGCAACAGCCAGAATATAAATATTGACTGAAAAAAATATCTTTTTCGTTGTGACAGAATGAATTTTTTCAAAAAAAAGATATAAAACAACCAACAATGCAACTGTATCTAAAATTGCAACAGGTATCAAACCAGTTTTTATAGCAATAATAACACTTGGAATATATACAAGCAAAGCCACTGGCGAAGCTATAATGAGAATGGAAATAAAAAGCTTGTCACGCAATTGGGGAAGTCCCTGATTTTCCACCCTTGTTTGTAAAGAGTAATAGTGCAGGAAAAAATGGAAATACCTGTTCCAGAAGTCAATTATCTTGTTCTTCATATATTTTTTACAATCTCATATCCCTTATATAAAAATAATATAAATATTAGACCTGCATTACATAAGGGAAAAAAATTTCAATATTTTTATGACATAGAATGAAATAACCGCAGACAGGTGAATTATATTCAGAATGAATCGTGCTTTAGATTAATAAATACCAGGATTTTAAAAAAGTGCAAATACGCATAAAGAAACAGTCTTATTATCTATAAAACAAAAAGACAACTCCCTAAAAACAGGTAAGTTGTCTTTTGTCGTTGAGGTCGCGGGCGGATTCGAACCGCCGTGACCGGTTTTGCAGACCGGCGCCTAAGCCCCTCGGCCACGCGACCCTATAATTGGAATGCAAAGATAAAAAAATCTTTTAATTCGTGAAATCGTTTTCAAAATCATTCCCACACTTCCAATTTTTTAACGGCCAACGGATTAAGTTAGTATGACAAAATTGCTATCCTTAACAAAAAATAATATCTTACATTTATAGTTGAATCTAATGGAATCTATTTTTAAAGGCAATTCATTATGAAAAAGAAAATTAGAAAAGTAATACCGGTATGGCACTTTGAAAACCTGTTAAAGCATAAAAATATCTTTCACTATATATCTTCCCGTGAAGGAGGAGTAAGCGACGGAAAACACTCCTCCCTTAATCTCTCGTTTAATGCAGGAGACGATTCTCAGAATGTAGAAACCAACCGCAAACGGCTGGCAGCAGAATTGGATGTTACCTGGGATAAACTCATATTCCCCCAGCAGGTACACAGCAACAACATCAAAATCATCCGAAAACCGGAAGAAGTTGAGAAAGAAATCAAAGAAACGGACGGATTGATCACACAAGTTCCTGACATTTACATTTCTGTGCTCACAGCAGATTGCGTACCGCTGCTTTTCTTCGACACTTCAAAAGAAATCATAGGTGTTGCCCATGCAGGATGGAAAGGTACGGTTAAACACATGGCCCGTAAAATGGTGGATACCTTCAAAAAAGAGTTCAAAAGCAATCCGGAAAATATTCTGGTTGGCATAGGTCCTTCCATTGGTCCTGATAAGTATGAAGTAGGACGTGATGTTATTCAGGAAGTGAAAACCAGCTTTGGAGTAGACTCTCCACACGTGCTGTATGAAAAAGAAGATGGTAAAGCTTTGTTCGACCTGTGGAAAGCCAACAGAATTCAACTGGAATATGAAGGCATACCATACGAAAACATTGAGATAGCTCACATGTGTACCTATACCGATAACGAATTTTTCTTCTCAGCCAGGCAGATGGGAACGGATTGTGGTAGGTTTGGAGCAGGGATTATGCTAAAACAATAACCAGGTTACTCTTTACTGGACAAATATCATTTAGTTTATCGCTCCATAGTAACACTTACACACTTCATTTTCCCGCCCATCGGGGGATTCATCTTGGAGACCTTTATGGTAGCCTGTTCAAGGCTGCCGAAATGCTCAAACAGGGCATTAAGTACCCGCTGGGCAATATTCTCAAGCAGATGGGATTTTTTCTTCATTTCCTCCTCAACAATTTGATAAGCGGTCTGATAGTTCAGCGCGTCTTTCAGGTTATCGGATTCAGCCGCTTTAGCCATACCGGTTCGCAGCGTCAGGTTGACCAGAAACTGATTGCCTACTATTTGTTCTTCTTTGAAATGCCCGTGAAAGGCATAAAATTCCATATCTTCAAGTTGTATCAGTCCCATAATAAATTTTTTAAGATTCAGCGCTTTTTGAATCAATGATTTCAGATATTTAGAATAATTTTGCAACGAATGTACAAATATAGATACTTTTTAAACCGAATTTCAAATAAATTTTGTTAATTAGGCGTTGGATTCGAAATATCAAAATCATACAGCTCATGTCAAACAACAAAGAGAAGGAAAATAAAGAAGAAGGAAGAAAGTCTCTGAATTTTATCGAACAAATTGTTGAAGAAGACCTGAAAAATGGTAAAAACGACGGACGTATTCACACCCGGTTTCCACCCGAACCGAATGGTTTCCTGCATATCGGTCACGCCAAGTCTATCTGCCTGAATTTTGGAATTGCAGAAGACTACAACGGCAAAACCAACCTGCGGTTTGACGACACCAACCCATTGAAGGAAGAGCAAAAATATATTGATTCCATCAAGGAAGATGTCCGCTGGCTGGGTTTCGACTGGGAGGATCGGGAGTATTATGCTTCCGACTATTTCGAAAAACTTTACGAATTTGCCGTCAAACTTATCAAAAAGGGCAAGGCCTATGTTTGTGAGTTGTCGCCGGAAGAAATCAAAGAAACAAGAGGCACACCCACAGAGCCTGGAAAAGAGAGTCCTTATCGCAACAGACCTATTGAAGAAAACCTGGAGCTTTTTGAGCGTATGCGAAACGGTGAATTCGAGGAAGGGCGTTACCAGCTCAGGGCGAAGATTGATATGAGCTCACCCAATATGCACCTTCGCGACCCCATCATATACCGCATCCGACACCAGGCGCATCCAAGAACCGGAAACAAATGGTGTATATACCCTATGTACGACTTTGCCCACGGTCAGTCCGACTTCATCGAAGGCATTACACACAGCCTTTGTACTCTGGAATTTGAAGTGCACCGACCTCTTTACGACTGGTTCCTCGATCACATTGCCGAACCTCATGAGCAAAGACCCCGGCAAATTGAATTCGCACGGTTGAATCTGAGCTATACTGTAATGAGTAAAAGAAAACTGCTCGAATTGGTAAACGAAGAATATGTAGACGGTTGGGACGACCCGCGAATGCCTACCATTTCAGGATTCAGGAGGAGAGGCTATACACCGGAATCAATCAGGGATTTCAGCGAGAAAGTGGGAATTGCTAAGCGCGACAACGTAATTGACGTGGCCCTATTGGAAAATAGTATCAGAGAGGATCTGAACAAACGGGCTCAACGGATTATGGCAGTTCTGAACCCGGTAAAAGTTATTATCACCAACTACCCGGAAGACCAGGAAGAGGAGCTGGAAGCTGTCAACAACCCGGAAGACGAAAGCATGGGAAAAAGAAAAGTCCTTTTCTGCAGAGAGATTTATATTGAACAAGATGATTTTATGGAAGAGCCGCCGAAGAAATTCTTCAGGCTGGCGCCCGGCAGAGAGGTCCGGCTCAGATACGCCTACTTTATCACGTGTGAAGGTGTTGTAAAGAATGAATTCGGGGAAATTACCGAAATCCGGGCTACTTACGACCCTGCTTCCAAAGGGGGCAAATCACCTGACGGACGTAAAGTCAAAGGAACCCTCCACTGGGTTTCTGCCAAACACGCTGAATCTGTTGAGGTAAGACAATACGACAGGTTGTTCATGTCTGAGAATCCCTCCAAGGTGAAGGAGGAAGGGAAAGATTTTAAATCTAATATCAACCCGGATTCACTGCATGTTATTGAAAATGCTATGGCTGAGCCGTTTGTCAGGGATGCCAGGCCTGAAGACAAATTCCAGTTTGAACGAAAAGGTTATTTCTGTGTGGACCGCTACTGGAAACCCGGACAGAAACTAGCATTCAACAGGACAGTTACCTTACGTGACAGCTGGGCAAAAATTGCCAAGCAGAACAATCAACAAAAACAAAAAAAGAAGAAGTAAAGATAATCCGGTATCCTAAAGGTACCGGTTTTTTTTGCCGCGAATTCGCGAAGGAATAATGTTGGAATACCAGGGGTATTGGAATGGCGGAATGGTCTTTTTCAAACGAAAAAAAGCCACCTCAAACGAAGTGGCTTTTTCGTAATCAAAAGGAAATATGAAAGATTATCCACATTTGGAGTAACCACAACTTTGACAAATCAGGCAGCCTTCCTGGTAAATCAGGTTCTCATCGCCGCAATTTTCGCACTTCGTGCCCTTTCTGGCTTTTGTACCGTCAGGTATATACTTTTTCAGGGCCCGTTCCACACCTTTTTTCCATGTATTGATGGTTTCTGTGTTCAGGCTGAGTGATGAAACCAGGTTCACAACATCGGGCAAGGGCATTCCGTGTCTTAATACACCTGATATAAGTTTGGCGTAGTTCCAGAATTCTGTGTTAAACATGTGTGAGATACCACCCAGGGTATTCTCGTAACCGAACTTATCCGTATACTGGAAATCATACCGGCTCTTACCCTGTTCTTTCTTCACTTTGATAATTTTACCCCTGGTAACTGATTTGGGTATAGGTAGCACCTCCTCATCAGCCAAGCCGGTAAATATCTCATAAGGCCTGTCATCTTTGATACCTACGAAAGCAATCCAGTCTTCGTCTTCGTTCTTGAAACGAATTACTTCGGCATCCAGTTCTTTAGGCCGCTTGATAGATTGGTCGTCTTTCTTCTTATTTTTATTGGAGATCAATACACCTGAGCGGGACCCTTCGCGGTAAACAGTAACACCTTTACAACCGCTCTTCCAGGCTGTAACGTAAAGTTCATCAACCAGCTCTTCAGGTGATTGTTCAGGCAGATTAATGGTCACGCTGATGGAGTGATCCACCCATTTCTGTATTCGTCCCTGCATTTTCACTTTACTTACCCAATCTACGTCATTGGAAGTAGCTTTGTAGTAAGGTGATTTTTCCACAACCTCATCGATTTGTTCATCAGTGTATTCTCTCACATCTTCAGGTTTATAGCCCTGTATTTCCAGCCAGTCGAGAAATTTGTGATGAAATACATTGTATTCTTCCCATGAATCACCAATTTCATCCACGTAAGACACATTGGCTTCATTATCGTTGGGATTTACTTTTCTTCTTCGCTTATAAACCGGCATAAAAACAGGCTCTATGCCTGAGGTTGTTTGTGTCATCAGGCTTGTGGTACCTGTGGGTGCAATGGTAAGGAGAGAAATGTTTCTCCTGCCAAATTTGGTCATCTCCTCATAAAGCGTTTCATCTTCAGCTTTTACCCGGTTAATGAGGGGGTTGTCTTTTTCCTTTTCTGTACTGTAAATTTCAAAAGCACCTCTTTCTTTGGCCATATTAACAGAAGAGCGATAAGCTTCAAGCGTTATCGTTTTATGGATTTCCTCTGAAAAATCAACAGCATTTTCACTACCGTATCTCAGTCCGAGCGCAGCTAACATATCTCCTTCTGCTGTTATGCCTACACCGGTTCTTCTTCCCTCAGTAGTTTTATTGCGTATTTTCTTCCACAATTCGTATTCAACACGTTTGATTTCAAAATCTTCGGGGTCATTCTCTATTTTATTAAGAATTGCATCAATTTTTTCTACCTCGATATCAATGATATCATCCATAATACGCTGGGCGTATTGCACGTGCTGTTTAAATTTTTCAAAATCAAATTTAGCATTCTCTCTAAAAGGATTTTCTACATAACTGTACAGGTTTATTGCGAGCAGGCGACAGCTATCGTATGGGCAAAGTGGAATTTCTCCGCAAGGATTGGTGGATACAGTTCGATATCCATGGTCAGCATAAGAATCAGCAACAGATTCGTTCAAAACGGTATCCCAGAATAGAATTCCCGGTTCAGCAGATTTCCATGCATTATGCACTATTTTTTTCCAAAGCTCTCTTGCATCTATGGTTTGTTTAAACGCAGGATTATCAGAATCAATGGGGAATTGCTGTTGGTATGATTTATTGTTAACAACAGCATCCATGAATTCATGATCTATTTTTACGGAGACGTTTGCGCCTGTTACTTTGCTGGATTCCATTTTTGCGTCGATAAAACTCTCTGCATCGGGGTGTTTGATGGATATGGTAAGCATCAGAGCCCCTCGTCGGCCATCCTGGGCTACTTCGCGGGTTGAGTTGGAATATCTTTCCATAAAAGGTACAACACCGGTGGACGTTAAAGCACTATTCAATACAGGGCTGCCGGAAGGCCGGATGTGTGAAAGGTCATGACCAACGCCTCCGCGTCGTTTCATCAGTTGAACCTGTTCCTGGTCAATTTTCATGACACCTCCGTATGAATCCGCATTCCCCTTACTTCCAATAACAAAACAATTGGAAAGAGAGGCGATTTGATAAGCATTCCCTATTCCTGCCATTGGTCCTCCCTGAGGTACAATATACCGGAAATCCTTCAGCAATTCATACAATTGTTCCTCAGGCAAAGGATTGGGATACTTTTTCTCAATCCTTGCAATTTCTTTAGCCAGACGGCGGTGCATATCATCCGGGTTTTTCTCAAACAAATTCCCGTATGAATCCTTCAGGGCATACTTATTTGCCCAGACCCTGGCTGCCAGCTCGTCTCCCTTAAAATACTCAAGAGAGCTCTTAAAGGCCTCATCAAAAGTATAAGTCTTCTGCTTTTGACCGACCGCGCTCGTGTTCTGTTTTTCCTGATCTGTTGCTTTTCCTTTTACATACATAATTTATATCAATTTTTTTATAGCGAACGGGTTAAAAAATTTTGGTGAAAAAGTGCACTACCGCAAGTTAGAAATAGAATAGATATACTCAAAAATTAACTCTCCAGTTTTATTAACATTTAATTTAAGTTTTCAACTAAACGGCCTATCTGCTGACCACTAACACATTAAACAAAAACTAACTCCTGCAAATAAATTATTTTCTTTTTGCACACGATTTATCAACATTTTTTTTTAATTGCTTCTGTATTCCTTTATATATAACAAAGACAGCTCTCTTTAAAAACACAATATCTTAGTGAACAAAAGAATGTTATACATTGTAAACTTTATCATTTCTCAAAACCTTATATCTTATTAAACAGCTGTCTACCCCTTCATAATACTCAAAAACCCCGGATTTTATTGCCTGAACTCTTTGATTTTCGCAGTCAATCCGGCAATATCTATTTTAAATCCATCAACCACCCAATGGGCCTTTTCGTAAAATAAACGTCTCTCTTCCAGCTTAATTCTTACAAATTCCAGCAATTCACTGTCATTCAAATCTTTAACAAGTGGCCTTTTACTTTTATTCTGCCGGATCCTTGATGCCAGTTGGGCCGGGGTCATTTCCAGGTAAATTGTAAGGCCGGTTTTCTTCATAAAATCGATATTCCCTGAATGACAAGGTGTCCCTCCGCCTACCGATAAGACAAAAGACTCCAGCTTTGATATTGATTTAAGCGTCTCTGACTCCAGCTTTCTGAAATAGTCTTCACCAAACTCTTCAAAAATTTGCCTGATGCTTCTACCTTGTTCCTCTTCAATCTGTAAATCCAAATCAATAAAGGGTTTACCCAGTTTTGAGGCTAGCTTTTTCCCTACTGTGGTTTTTCCGCAGCCCATAAATCCAATAAGGTAAATATTCATCATGCGAACCGGGATTAAAATTCGAGGCTCATTTGTGATTGGTCATCCCCTTCAGATTCGTCTCTTTCTTCCTCTTCGACAGGTTCAGGCAATGGATTCAGCACATGGATCCTTTTCACTTTTCCGTCCGTCAGCCTTTTGCCCTTGGCTTTTACGCCCTTCTCAGCAATAAATTCACTAAGTAAAATCTTTTTGTTTTTGCGTTTTTTAGTCTTTCCTCCGAATTCAATACGAATCCTGGGATAGGTGTCCCGAAAAATATGTGTGAGTTTAGACTTCTCGTTTTCTCCAATGAACGAAGTTTCCTTGGTTCCGTATTCAAATTTAAAACGCTTGGCATAGTAATAGCCGGATTCTGCATCGTAAAAGACAGCAGTGTAAACCTGATTTTCGTCGAATTTTTCAATACGTTTGATGTTATCGTCATAATGGTTCATCAAATCAAAGTTTGTGAATTTATAAGTTCCTTTGTTTGTAACAACCAAAATTTTATCTCCCTCAAAGAACTCCCCCAGGTATTTCCCTTTTTCTTCCACATTCAGTCTGAGTACTTCCGCGTCAAACCAGATATGTTTTCCGCCTAGTGTTGAAACTCCCTCTTCTTTCACTTCTATACGATGAACCGCATGCCGTGTAAAAATGTTTCCCTGTGCATTCCGGCCTTTGATAGCCAATTCGCTAAAATCAAGCTCCAGAATGCGGTTTTTAAGTCGGGGTTTAGGCTGCAGATAAACCTTCAGAACTTCTGCCTCTCCGTTTGGATTAGCACTTAAATAGAGAATCTTAGAGCCTTTTGTACCTTTGGTAATATCGTATTCCTTGTCTCTTGTTATGCCAACAATCGGGCATCTCTTCATCATGATATTGCCATTCAATCCATCGCGATAGACAATATTGTAGATGGTTCGCTCATCGTTTCGCTTGAAGACTCTTACATGCTCAATATCCTTACCCACAAAAACCTTATCATCCACCTTGATAATTACATATTTCCCGTCTTTTCGGATAACAAGAATCTCATCAATATCGGAACAATCACAAACATACTCATCCTTGCGCAATCCTGTACCAATAAACCCATCCTCCCGGTTAACGTATAATTTCTGGTTGGCCACCACAACATTTGTGGCTTCAATGGATTCAAGGTTTCGTATTTCGGTTTTCCGTTCTCTTCCTTTTCCAAATCGCTTTTTAATATCCTTAAAATACTCGATGGTATAGTCAGTTATGGCATTCAGCTTTTTCTTAACTTCTTCAATTTCATCTTCCAGCCCCTTGATATATTCATCAGCCTTGTTGGTATCGTATTTTGATATCCGCTTAATCTTTATTTCGGTGAGTTTAATAATATCTTCGCGGGTCACCTCGCGAACCAGCATTTTCTTGAATGGTTTCAGTCCTTTATCAATGGTTTGTAAAATCTCCTCCCACGTCTCGCACTCCTCAATATCATTGTAAATCCTATTCTCTATAAAAATTTTCTCCAGTGACGACATGTGCCATGCTTCCTTCAATTCACCCAATTTAATTTCGAGTTCCTTACGAAGCAGTTCGCGTGTATTTTCAGTTGAAATTTTCAACATATCTTTGACACCAAGGAAACGGGGCTTATGGTTGTCTATCACGCAGGCATTGGGTGAGATGGAAACCTCACAATCTGTAAAGGCATAAAGGGCGTCAATCGTTTTGTCCAGGGAAATACCATTGGCCACATGAATAAGAATTTCGACCTTTTCTGCTGTGTTATCATCAATTCTTTTAACCTTTATTTTTCCTTTATCATTAGCTTTAAGAATGGAATCGATCAGTGTATTGGTAGTTTTTCCGAAAGGAATTTCTGTAATAGCCAGGGTTCTTTTTTCCACCTTTTCTATCCTGGCTCTTACCTTTACCTGGCCTCCGCGTTTTCCGTCGTTATACTTTGAAAAATCGGCAATTCCTGCAGTTGGGAAATCCGGGTACAACTCAAAGCTTTTATTACTGAGATAAGCTATAGCACCATCAATTAACTCACTGAAGTTATGGGGCAAAATTTTAGAAGCAAGACCTACGGCAATACCTTCCACACCCTGTGCAAGAAGCAGGGGAAACTTAACAGGTAAAGTCAGGGGTTCCTGGTTTCTTCCATCGTATGAAGTTTTCCATTCCGTTGTTTTGGGATTAAATACCACTGCCTGGGCAAACTTTGAAAGGCGGGCCTCGATATATCTGGGTGCCGCGGCACTATCCCCGGTCATTATATTTCCCCAGTTCCCCTGGGTTTCGATAAGCAGTTCCTTTTGTCCGAGTTGTATGAGCGCTTCCCCGATAGATGCATCGCCATGTGGATGATACTGCATGGTGTAACCGATAATGTTGGCCACCTTTATAAAACGTCCGTCATCCATCTTTTTCATAGCATGCAAAATCCTGCGCTGAACGGGCTTTAGTCCATCATTCAGGTGTGGCACGGCTCTTTCCAGGATTACATAAGAAGCATAGTCAAGAAACCAGTCTTTATACATCCCTGAAAGATGAGTGATTCGATGTAATGGCTCACCATTACCCTCGCCGTTGTTGCCCGCGAATTCGTTCTCCTGGGTATTTTCCTGTCTGTTCTTGTCTTTTTCTTCCATATTTTCCATAGTAATGCTTCCTTAACAACTTGTTAAATGCATCTTCAAGTGTATATAAACTATTGTTAAACTTCTTCCAGTTGTTCCTCTACCCTGAGGTTATCCACAATAAAGTCCTGCCTTTCGGGAGAATTTTTTCCCATATAGAAAGAAAGCAAATGTGAAATAGCGTCTTCTTTATGCAACCGTACAGGTTCCAGCCGTATATCTTTGCGGATAAAATGCTTGAACTCATCGGGAGATATTTCTCCTAATCCTTTGAAACGGGTAATTTCAGCATTCTTACCGATTTTATTTATGGCTTTCTGCTTTTCTTTTTCATTGTAGCAATAATAGATGTTTTTCTTATTTCTCACCCGGAATAATGGGGTTTGAAGAATATAAAGATGACCATTTTTCACAAGATCCGGGAAAAACTGCAGGAAAAAGGTAATAAGCAGCAACCGGATATGCATTCCATCCACATCCGCATCTGTTGCAATCACAATATTTTTGTATCGAAGATTTTCCAGTCCTTCCTCTATATTCAATGCTGCCTGAAGCAGGTTAAACTCTTCGTTTTCATAAACAATTTTTTTAGTCAGCCCAAAGGTATTAAGTGGCTTTCCCTTCAAACTAAATACTGCCTGTGTATTGACATCCCTGGCTTTGGTGATGGAACCACTTGCCGAGTCACCCTCGGTAATGAAAATGGTGGATTCCATTCTCCGTTCATGATTGCTGTTGTAGTGAATCCGGCAATCCCTCAGCTTCCGGTTATGCAGATTGGCTTTCTTGGCCCGTTTCTTAGCCAGTTTTTTAATGCCATTAATTTCTTTTCGTTCCTTCTCCGATTCCACAATCTTCTTCAGCATGATATCTGCTGTTTCCTGGTTCATGTGAAGGTAATTATCCAGGTTAGTCTTTACAAAATCGGAGATATAATTGCGAATAGTAGTTCCTCCGGGTTCAATATCCCTGGAACCCAGTTTGGTTTTAGTCTGTGATTCAAATACAGGTTCTTCTACCTTAATACTTACCGCAGCAATGATAGAAGTCCGAATGTCAGATGCTTCGTAATCCTTCCTGTAAAAATCCCGGAGAGTCTTTACAATCGCCTCACGGAAAGCATTGAGATGTGTTCCCCCCTGGGTGGTATGCTGCCCGTTGACAAAGCTGTAATATTCTTCGCCGTATTGGTTGCCATGGGTCATGGCAATCTCAATATCTTCATCTTTCAGGTGAATAATGGGGTACAATCCCTCCGAACTCATATTCTCTTCCAGCAGGTCTTTGAGTCCGTTTTCGGAATGGAGCAGGGATCCGTTAAAATAGATTTTCAAACCAGAATTGAGGTACACATAGTTTTTGAGCATATTTTCAATGTATTCCTCAATGTAATGATAATCTCCAAACATTTCTTTATCAGGAGAAAATGTAACAAGGGTGCCATTTTTTTCTTCTGTAGGCTGAATATTATGTTCATTCACAATTTCACCTTTTGAAAACTCAATGGCCGTAGCCTGCTGTTCTCTGAAAGATTCTATTTTAAAACTTTCGGATAGTGCATTTACAGCTTTGATACCGACACCATTCAGTCCAACGGATTTCTTAAAAACTTTGGAATCATATTTTGCACCGGTATTCATCCTGGAGGCCACATCCTTTACTTTACCCAGCGGAATGCCTCTTCCGTAATCCCTGATTGTTACCTTCTTATCCTTGACATCGACTTCAATCTTTTTTCCAAAACCCATCATGTATTCATCGATGGAGTTGTCCATCACTTCTTTCAACAGCACATAAATCCCGTCATCCTGAGATGACCCGTCACCCAGTTTTCCGATATACATGCCGGGCCGTCTTCTGATATGCTCTTTCCACTCTAATGTTCTGATAGTCTCCTCAGAATAATTTGCCACCATATCTGTGATTTTTTTGTAAAAATAAAGAAAAGAATAATTGCTGAATAATAAGTTTTTCAACAGCTTGTTAATTACTTTTTTTGGAAATATTTAAGTTGAAGATATTAACAGGTTTGTGTTTGTAAGTGTCGTTCAGGTAATCAACTTCATATTTTTCAGAAGTTCCAGCGCGTTCATATTTTGGGCCACTCCTTCACGGATTTTGTAATTATACTTCATTTCTCCGTCAACAAGGTCTACTTCGAAACTTTTATTTGAAATTTTATCGGGATAGGTTTTTTCAAGAGAAGTCAGAGAGAGGTCATGAGTGGCGATGATACTGGTAACTTGCATATTAATCAGCCGTTCAAGGAATGCTTTCGATGCTATCTCCTTGTCTCTTGTATTGGTTCCTGTCAGGATTTCATCGAGTAAAACCATGATATTGTCTGCTGAAGAGGCCTTATCCACAAGTTGCCTTAGTCTTTTTACTTCAGCATAAAAATACGACTCATTCATAGACAGCGAATCGGTAATGTTCATACTCGTAAAAAGCTCGGTTATGCGAAATGTAAGCTTATCAGCACAAACAGGAGCTCCGTTCATGGCCAGCACTAAATTGGTTCCGATGGTTCTCAAAAAAGTGCTTTTCCCAGCCATATTTGCACCTGTAACAATAAAAATACTTCCCTTTTTAGTTATCGAAAAATTATTATTCACCCTGTCTTCCTGACTAATCAGTGGATGACCCAGGCTTTCCGCCTCAAAAACAGTTTCTTCGGTAATCTCAGGAAAAGTATAATGAGTATGGTTAAAACAGAAATTACCCAAACTGTTATATGCGTCAAAATAACCAATTGATTCAATCCATTGTTCCACTGAAGAGGCATATTTCCTGTGCCAGGATTCAAGGCGGAATACCAGGTGAATACTATAAAGAAATACTGTATTCAGGACGGCTTCTATAAATAAATTGCTGGTATTATCAAGAGCATCTGTTATTCTGTATAATCTTTTTATTATCTTACTTGCCCGGATATTGTGGCTCGATAAAGCATTTTTCAGTTCAGCTAACCTTTTTGAATCAAAATCCTGGTTCTCAATATGATGAAAGAGCCGGCTGTAATTTCTCAAAACTTTAAGCTGACTGGTAACTGCACTATGAATACCCTGGATTTTATTGCCGTATTGATATAAAAAAAAGCGATTGATAAGTAAAACAATAATGGTATATCCTATAGGAAGCATATCCAGAATGTAGAGAGCCAGCCCCGTTAAAACAAGGGCAGGAGACAAATAAATGAACAATCTCAGAAAAGACTCCCGGGGAAGATGGTGTGTAACTTTTGACCAGGAAATCAATCTTGCATCATCGTAATCATTTAACGAGAGCATATTCCCGATGGCTGCAAACCCCTGTCTCCAGTCAATTTTTTCACGGATCTCCTTAACAGCCTCTTGTCTGTAAACAATTTCCTGCTTATTCTGCAATGGATTTTTTAACCAGTTTGCCAGCTGATTGCTACCCGAATAGGAAGAGCAGCGGTTTAAATATTGAAAAAGTCCTTTATTGCCAAAAAGTTCCAGATCGTTGGAAAACTCATGCTTATGGTCTTTATATTTTTCACCGGCTTCAAAACTATCAACGCTTCCCCTTAAGGCTTCTATTTCCTGTTTGTTAATCCGGATTAGGTTATCCACAATATTCAACTGGTATTTTATGTCTGCATGATGTTTTATCAGAAATATAAAAACTGCGGATACTAGAATAAAAAAAACAATTCCCGGATAGAGTTGCATTATCGAGATTTTATAAGTCCCGTAAACCAATACAAAAAAAACCAGGACTCTTAAAAAAGTGAATACATGTAACCGTTTTTTAAGCTTCTTCTTTTTCTTTGCGTTATTATTAAGCCGCAATTCGTATGTTTTAAACAAATCCTCTCTCATTTTTTTTCTTTTCTGAAACACTCAAAATTAACACTCTTTCGTTAAGAAATATTATACATTTTAAATGAATATTGAATAATTTTGTATTGTAAATATTATTGCGGTATGTTTTTTGAACAGTTCCTATTATAAAATCTTTATTATGAAAAGAATATTATTTGTTTTGCTTGGTTTTATGCTTGCCAGTTCTGCTATCTCGCAGAATAAATCAAAGCTGGATACCATCTATTTGCTGGGTCAGAGAAAAATGGTAGTTGACATCAAAGGTGTCCGTTATTCTTCTGTAGTTTATTCAGATTCCGGAAGCAGCGAGATAAAAACCCTGGAAACAAAACAAATCCAAAGGATTGTTTATGATTCCGGTAGAAAAGAAAAATTTAATGACAAACTTGTCACGAGCGTTGAAAAAACGGATTGGCGAAATGTTATTACCACAGAGAATAAAGATGATGTAAGTGGATTATTTGAATTAGGGAAGGTTGCCGGCCGATCGGCCTCTGGTAATAGAACGCCAAAGTCTGCAGAAAGGACAGCCACCATTCGAATGAAAAAAGAAGCTGCCGGAATGGGTGCTGAAATGGTCCTCATAACAAAGAAAGAGTCATCAGGTGGATTTGGCGAAGTTCCTACCTATAAAGTAGAAGGAGTCGCCTATAGCTTTGAAAAACCCGAGAAGAAAGAAGAATAGAAACCGGGCATTTAAGAATCTATTGTTTTTCTTTTTTATCCGCAAGCTGTCCACAGGCAGCGTCAATGTCTTTTCCACGGCTCCTGCGAATATTTACAATCATATTTTTGCTCTCCAGAAACTCCCTGAATTTTTCGGTATCTTCAGGATCTGACTTTTTAAATTGCATTCCGCTGTTGGGATTGTATTCAATCAAATTCACCTTTACCGGGAAATTTTTACAATACTCTGCCAGTTCTTTTGCATCTTCAATACTATCATTAACGCCGCCAAGCATCAAATATTCAAAAGTAATCCGGTTTTCGGTTTTTTTATGATAGTATTTTATGGCGTTTTTAAGTTTTTCCAGGTTGTACTTTTTATTGACAGGAACCAGCTTACTTCGCACCTTATCATTTGCAGAATGAAGAGATATAGCCAGATTGAATTTCACCTGGTCGTCTGCCAGTTTTCTTATTTGATCAGGCAATCCTACTGTTGATATAGTTATTCTTCTGGGAGAAAAGTCCCAACCGTTTTCAGCAGTAATCAAGTCAATGGATTTTAACACCTCTTCATAATTCAGCAAGGGCTCACCCATTCCCATGTAAACTATGTTGGTCAGGTTTGTTCCTTTTCTTTCAATGGACAAATTATTCAAAGTAACCAGCTGGTCAAAGATTTCAGCAGCAGAAAGATTCCTCTTAAATGGGATTGTGCCTGTAGCGCAAAAAGTACAGTTCAGATGGCAGCCTACCTGTGAAGAGATACAGGCTGTAGTTCTTTTTGCCGAAGGAATATAAACGCTTTCTATAATATGACCGTCATGCAATTCAAAGGAAATCTTGGCAGTGCCATCTTTACTCTCTTGCTGTTCTTTTTTGCTGATATTCTGAAAACAAAAATCCTCTGAAAGCATTTCCCGGTCTTCTTTAGACAGATTGGTCATAAAATCAAAAGAGGTGGCTCCCTTGATCCAGATCCATTCATATACCTGTTTGGCGCGAAAAGGTTTGCGACCCTTTTCCTGGAAATATTCTTTTAGTTCTTTCAGCGACAGTTTTCTTACATCTTTCTTTCCGGACATAACCCTTTTCTTTAGTTGATTGTGCAAACATAACCTTTTATTTTAAATTATATTTGCTTAATTTCGCTTGTCATTAATTAATAACGTATTTTTATATCATTCATTTCAATATTGCTTTAAATCTGATAAAAATAAAAATTCTATGAAAAGAAAAGCTTCACTATTGCTAATAGGCATCTGGTTAACCAGTATTTTCACAGCAAGCGCAGACGAAGGAATGTGGCTGCTTACTATGCTGAAAAAGATGAACATGGACCGCATGGAGGAGATGGGTCTTAAACTATCTGCTGAAGACATCTACAACATAAATCAATCCAGTGTAAAAGATGCAGTTGTTAATTTCGGCGGTTTCTGCACCGGTGAGATTGTTTCAGACCAGGGACTTATCTTTACCAACCATCACTGTGGCTATGGTGCAATCCAGGAACACAGCACACCTGAAAACAACTACCTGAAAAACGGATTCTGGGCCAAAACAAAAGAAGACGAGATTCCTATTGACGGCCTCTTTGTTTCGTTTCTTGTAAGAATGGAAAACGTAAGCGACCAAATCAATTCTGAGCTTACAGAAGGAATGTCTGAAACAGCACGAGCCCAAAAAATTGATGAAATTGCCTCAGAAATTGAAGAGGAGGCTACAGAAGGAAACAATTACAATGCAAGGGTGAAAAGTTTCTATAATGGAAATCAGTTTTACCTGATGATTTATGAAAAGTATAATGATGTACGCATGGTTGGTGCACCAAGGGAATCTATTGGTAAGTTCGGACACGACACCGACAACTGGATGTGGCCCCGACACACAGGTGATTTTGCAATATTCAGAGTATACGCCGGACCTGATGGCAAACCAGCGGAATATTCAGAAAATAATGTTCCCCTGAAACCTAAGCATCATTTTAAAATTTCTCTTAAAGGCGTGGAAGATGGGGATTTTTCAATGATTCTGGGCTACCCCGGCGGAACCGACAGATACATGACTTCATACGGGGTAAAAGAAGCCAAAAACATAACCAACCCTACCCGTATACAAGTTAGAGGGGAAAAGCAGGAAATTATGATGGAAGCAATGAAATCCAGTGAAGAATTGCGCATTAAATACACCTCAAAGTATTCCATCAGCAGCAATTACTACAAATACAGTATCGGACAAAACGAGGGCCTCAGAAGACTTGATGTTATCGAAGAAAAGGAAAAGCTTGAAAATCAATTCAGAGAATGGGTAAGGCAGGACCAGGAAAGACAAGAAAAATACGGTGAAGCGCTGGACATCATAAAAGAAGCCTACGAAAGCCGTAAACCTTACTTCAGAACTTACATGTATATGTCTGAAGCCCTGCTTCGCGGAGCCGAAATCGTTCCTTTCAGTCTGAGGTTTATGGGCCTCTATCAAATCTTAAAAGACAATCCTGACAGTACGGAAGCTATCCAGGCAGAAGTAGAAAATCTTAAATCACGACTCAAAGATTACTATAAAGACTATCATGCTCCAACTGACCAAAGAATCCTGGCAGCGCTTTTTGATCTGTTCCATGAGAATGTAAAGGATGAATATCAACCGGAAATCTTCTCCAGGATTGAAGAAATGTACGACGGAGATTATAAAAAATATGCTGAAATAGTTTTTGAAAACTCCATGTTTGTTTCCATGAACCAGGTTCAAAACTTTCTGGATAATCCTTCCTCCGAAGCCCTTGAAAACGACCCTGCTTTCGATGCGGCTATGTCAATGCAAAGCAAACTAAGTGAAATAGGTGCTGAATACAGAAGCTTTGCAGAACAACTGGGTAAAGGACAGCGTTCTTTCCTTTCCGGATTAATGGAAATGCAGGAAGACCGGAAATTCTACCCAGATGCCAACTTCACCATGCGCCTGACCTACGGCAAAATAGATGATTATTACCCAAGAGACGCAGTTCACTACGATTACTACACCACGCTGAAGGGAGTTATGCAGAAAGAAGACCCGACCGATGAAGAATTTATTGTTCCTGCTAAATTGAAGGAAATATACAAGAAAAAGGATTATGGCCGCTACGGACAAGATGAAGAAATGAGAGTCTGTTTCATTTCAAACAACGACATTACAGGAGGAAACTCCGGAAGTCCGGTATTAAATAATAAAGGCCACCTGATTGGAATTGCTTTTGACGGCAACTGGGAAGCTATGACCGGAGACATCAAATTTGAGCCCGAATTGCAGCGAACCATCAGCGTAGACATCCGGTATGTGCTTTTTGTTATTGACAAGTTTGCCGGAGCTACCCATCTCATAGAAGAAATGGATATTGTAGAAGAATAATTTTTTAATCCTGAATAATCGAGGCTGTCTCAAAAGATGCTTTAATGTATTCCGCGCAAAGGTCTGCAAAGATTTTCGCAAAGCACGCAAAGTCTAATTTGACGAACCATATACTTTGCTAGCTTAGCGTTTCGTCAGCGTTCTTTGCGTGAACACATTTTTTTACTTTTGAGACAGCCTCTTTTTTATAAAGAATGAATATGGCACACGACATTACCATTTATACGGATGGCGCTTCCAGGGGGAATCCGGGCCCCGGAGGTTACGGGGTTGTTCTGATGTCGGGAAAGCACAGAAAAGAGCTATCCGAGGGATTTCGAAAAACCACCAACAACCGGATGGAATTGCTTGCCGTTATAAAAGCCTTTGATGCCCTGAAAAAGGAAGGAAGCAATGTTATAGTGTACACCGATTCCAAATATGTTTCCGATGCATTTAACAAAGGCTGGGTATTCAACTGGGAAAAGAAAAACTTTAAGAAAAAGAAAAATGTAGACCTCTGGAAAACCCTTCTGAAATTATACAGGAAACACAATGTTGAAATTTACTGGGTTGAGGGCCATTCAAATGTTAAAGAAAATGAACGATGCGATAAGCTGGCTGTTGAGGCATCAAAACAACCTAACTTATCTGTTGATTCTGGCTACGAAGAGAATGTTGAATAAAAACGGAATGTTGGAGAATATCTTTAATGGAGACAAAACTACTGACCCTTACTATCCCTACAAAGATTAGTGAACAATAACAATAAAAACAAATAAATTAAGTTAAAGAATACCCGGGCTTGTAAGTTCGGTTATTTTTTTGTAAATTTTTAAGAATTAAAAATGAATGCATTATGATTGATGAATACAAATTTGGTAAAATGGTGGTGGATGGAGAAACCCATGAAAAGGATTTAATTATTACCAAGGATGAAGTAATTCCGAACTGGTGGCGTAATAAGGGTCACAAACTACAGTTACAGGATCTGAAAGAAGTTCTGGATAAAGAAAACCCTGATATATTGATTGTAGGGAAAGGCAAGTTTGGGATGATGTCAATTGCCACAGATGTAAAGGAATATCTTCAGAAAAAAGGTATTAAACTCTACGAAAAAGAATCAGGAAAAGCAACCATGGAATTCAACCGCCAAATTAAGGAAGAAAATAATGTTGTGGGAGCCTTTCATTTAACATGCTGATATCTTTTCACTAAAATTTTTCTTCTCTACACACCTTAACATATCACCAATCTATTGAATATGAAAAAAGTTGCTTTGATTGCCTTCTTCATTCTTTTTACTGCTTTCGCATTTTCTCAGCGTTTTCACGGGGGCATTATCACAGGTTTCGTTGTCAGCCAGCTTGATGGGGACAACCTTGGGGGGTATAATAAACCGGGTATCCGGGGTGGCGGCTGGGTTAACACAGATATTTCCGATATGGTCACACTTCAGTTGGAAATAGAGTACATTCAGAAAGGGAGTAAGATTTCCGAAAATGAAGCCTTAAACACACAATATTATCATAGCCGTCTAGCTTACCTCCAGGTTCCGCTATTAGCCAAAATGAGGGTCTATCCAAAAATAAAAGCAGAAGCCGGTCTTGCCGGAGGTTATTTGTTCGAGTCAGCAGAAGACAAGGATGGCTTCGGCTTCCTGGAAGCTGAGCCTGATTTTAACCAGTTTGAGCTTTCCCTTTTGCTCGGACTGAATTACCGCTTAAATGATAAATTCATTGGAAATGTCCGGTTCAATTATTCGGCTCTTCCGGTGAGAGAACATCCCGGAGGGCAAACATACTGGCTGAACAGGGGACAATACAACAATGTTTTGTCTTTTACAATTTACTACCAGATAGACTAAAATAATCCATTCAGCCCTTCAGGCTAACACAAAATCTATCTGTTTTTTCTCAATGTCAGTACGAACAAGCTTAACCCTGAGGGGATCACCCAGTTGGTATTTTTTCCCGTTGTTTTGCCCTATAATGCTATAGTCGTTTTCGTTATAGATGTAAAAGTCATCATCCAGGTCACTGATATGAACCAGTCCTTCACATTTGGTATCATTGAGTTCGACAAAGATCCCCCATTCCATTACGCCCGAAATAATACCATCAAATTCCTCTCCCAGCTTATTCTGCAGAAACTCTACCTGTTTGTATTTGATTGACGCTCTTTCTGCTTCCACCGCTAATTTCTCCATTTCAGAAGAATGTTTGCACATGTTCTCATATTTCTTCTGATTTGCTGAACGACCCCCATCAAGATACTGGGCAAGCAGCCTGTGCACCATCATATCAGGGTAACGGCGTATAGGAGAAGTAAAATGGGTGTAAAAATCAAAAGCCAGTCCGTAATGGCCAATGTTTTTTGTAGAATACTCGGCCTTTGCCATACTTCTGACAGCCAGTGTTTCGATAACATTTTCCTCCTTCTTTCCCACCACCTCATTTAGCAAGCGATTGATCGAACTGGTAATGGCTTTATCTGACTTTGTGTTAATCGTGTAGCCAAATTTCTCGACGAAGTCAGCAAAAACATTTAGTTTTTCCGGATCCGGTTTGGCGTGTATCCTGTAAACAAAAGTTTTGGATTTCTTTTTGTCCGGTACGTCTCCAATAAAAGCAGCTACCTTTCTGTTGGCAAGCAGCATAAACTCTTCAATGAGTTCGTTTGTTTCCAAATGTTCCTTGAAATGAACTCCTGTTGGAGCCCCCATTTCATCAAGTATAAATTTTACTTCTACCCGTTCAAAAGCTATAGATCCTTCGTTGAACCGGGCCTGTCGAAGCTTTTTGGCAAAATTATTCAATGTCAGTAATTCCTTTGTCATCGGGCCCTTTTGATCTTCAATGATCTCCTGGGCTTCCTCGTAAACAAAACGTTTATCGGATTTAATTACTGTTCTGCCGAACCATTCCTTCTTAACGTTGGCATTATCGTCCATTTCGAAAACAGCAGAAAAGCATAACTTTTCTTCCTGCGGTCTGAGGGAGCATACACCATTGGAAAGCTTTTCCGGGAGCATGGGCACTACCCTGTCTACAAGATAAATTGATGTGGCACGTTCCAGGGCCTCATTATCAAGAATGGTATTAGGCCTGATATAGTGTGTAACATCGGCAATGTGAATACCCACTTCCCAATGACCATTGTTCAGTTTCTGCAGGGACAGAGCATCATCAAAGTCTTTGGCATCTTCCGGATCAATGGTGAAAGTCGGGACGCTCCTAAAATCTCTTCGCTTCTTATATTCTTCAGCCGGAATTTGATCGGGTATTTTTTCAGCTGCCTTTTCCACTGATTCAGGAAATTCATAAGGCAAATCATATTCTGCCAGAATCGCATGCATCTCGGCTTCGTTATCTCCGCTATACCCCAGCACTTCAGTTATTTCACCAAAAGGATTATTTACCTCCGGAGGCCAGTCGGTAATTCTTGCTATGGCTTTCTGACCATGCTCGGCGTTATTTAGTTTTTTCAGAGGGATAAAAATGTCATACGGCACGGATTTGCTTGCCGTAACTAAAAATGCAAAATTCCTGGATACGGAAAGTTTACCGACAAACTGGGTTTTTGCCCTTTTGATAATTTTTACTACTTCCCCTTCAAGCTGCCTGTCTTTCCGATGAGCATAAAGATTAACCATCACTTCATCTCCAGGCAAAGCGTGATGCAGGTTTTGGTTTGAAATAAAAACTTCATCCTGTAATTCGTCGGAAACAAGATATCCAGTACCATTAGCAGTCATTTCGACAGTTCCTTTAATATGCCCTGATTTCACCTTGACCTGGTAATTTCCTTTTTTCGCTTCTAACAGAACATCCTCATCTTTTAACCGTTCAAGCACATCAATTATAAGTTTCTTCTTTTGTTTGTTTTTTATATTGAGAGCTTTGGCTATTTGTTTGTAGTTGTATGATTTGGTGGGATTTTTCTCCAGGTAACCTAAAACCTGGTCGGTAAGTTTTTTTATTGCCTTTGCTTTTGATTTTTTCTTCTTAGTCATATTTCAATTAGTTTTTATTTCATGCAAAAGGATAAATTATACATTTTTCTTTCGGAATCCAAAATATTATCGATTAATTCCCGGATAAGTTTTCATTCAAATGAATAATAAAAACAAAACAGTAAAAAAATAAAGTTACATTTTCAAGGCATAGTTATCAACAACTTATCAACAATTTTAACGGTTACAAAAATCCCTGCCTGTAATGATTTTAATAATTTATGAGGTTGAATTAAGAGACAAAAAATATGATAAAAATCATGGTTTGACTTGAATTAGGAAAATGATTGTTCTATCTTGCTAATTCAAATTTTTAACCCTAAATCCTTAAATTTTTTTATTATGAAACTAACTAAAACTTTAAGCATTCTGGCTCTTGCTGTTTTTATTGGCCTGGCCGGATGTCAGAAGCAGGAAAACCTTGGTACCGCAGAACTGGAAACAGATCTGGAAGTTAACAACCTCGTCAGCTATGAAAATGGCGATGTGATTCCAAACCAGTACATTATTGTATTTAACGAAGACAATACAAAAAAATCCAACTGGAGAAACCTGGAATACGAGGTTAAGAGAGAGATTGTCAAAAATGAAGCGGAACAAATGCTTCAAAGGCATGCATTAGGCGAAAGAGAAATTAAACATGTATTCAACAGTATGCTGGAAGGTTTTGCTGCAAAATTTTCTGAAAATGAAATTGCTGAATTAAAAAATGACCCAAAGGTCAAATTCGTTGAAAAAGACCGTTATGTTATTCTGGGTCCTCCTTCCTGGGTAGGTGGAGGTGATGATGACGGATCCACCGGCCAGGAGGTACCATGGGGCATTACCCGTGTAAATGGTGGCGTTGACGGCTCAGGAAAAGTAGCGTGGATATTAGATACAGGTATTGATTTGGATCACCCGGATTTAAATGTTGATGTTGACAG
>CAZPDP010000003.1:0-3180 GCA_964585385.1 uncultured Bacteroidales bacterium | reverse complement strand
GTTCTATTATTAGGAAATGCTTCAAGTGATGGTAATGTGGATGGTGATCCTGACGGAGATGCAGACCCCATCATCTATAACTAATCAACTTTTTAAAAGTTAACTTGAATTATTCGGTTTAAAACAAAAAGAGGCTGTCTCAAAATTACTTCTGAGACAGCTTTTTTTTATTTCCAGCCATGTAAAATCCCGGAGAATAGATATCATTGAGTCATGAGAGAAATGAAACTGTATCCTCAATTGTTTTTGCTATCGGTATAAAATCATAGCCCAGTTTTTCCCTGATCTTATTATTTGAAAAATAGACCTGGTTATGCATGGAATTATGCATTTCTCTTGTAATAACCGGATTACCCCTAAAAAGCTTCTGCCTTATTCTTTCTGCCCTCCACGCAAAACCAGTAAGCCTGGGATTTAACAGTTTATCAGGGGCCCGGAGTTCATAATTTTCTGCTATTAGCTCAAAAATTTCTTTGTAAGAATGATTGCCTTCGGATAAAATAAAACGATCGTTGAAGATTCCTCTGTAATAGAGATCAAGTGTAGCTTTACATACGTCTCTAACATCTATAAAACCCGTTATTCCTTCAGGATAATATTTCAACCCTTTTCTTATCTTTTGAAAAATTTTAGCAGCTCCTTCTTCAGGAACACCGGCCCCTAAAACTATTGAAGGATTGACAATTACAGCTTTCAATCCTTCTTCTATTCCTCGCCAGACCTCAAGTTCACTTTTAAATTTACTTTCTGCATATTTTGACATTCTTTTGGGATTGTTCCCAAAATCGTCCTCGGTTATTTTTTCTCCTTTTTTACCCGGATCCAACGCCCCCACCGAACTAAGGTACACCAAATGTGGTATATCCTTTTCAATGGCAAGATTAACAATATTTTCCGTACCCTTCGTGTTGATCTCCATCAGTCTGTAATAATCCTTTGGATTGAAGGAAACCATTGCAGCAAGATGAAAGATGGCATCCACATGGGATATATTTTGTACCAGAAATGGATAATCAGTAACATCGCCCTCAATCCATCTTATTTTATCGAATAATGAAAGACTTTCAGACTCGTAATATTTAAAAATGTTCTTTACATACTCCAGATCGCTATTCTTCCTGTGAAGCGCAATTACCTCCTCACCTTTTTTCATCAGATGGTATAAAAAATGTGCCCCTATAAAACCTGTCCCTCCTGTAAAAAATATCATTGTTATCAGGTATTTAAAAGTTTATTTTACGTTTTTGTTAACTTAACATTAAACTTGTACAACAGAATAGAAATCTCAAGGTTTATTATCAATTAAAATTAAATAATTCCTAAATTCGCACAGTAATAATTCATTGAATTAGAGCTTTAAAGTTAAGATTTTTCAAAGGATTGGCAAACAATAACAATATTAACCATAAAAATTAACACGTATGTTTTCAGGAATAGTAGAAGAAGCTGCACCAGTTGTTAACCTGGAAAAAGAAGGAGGCAATCTTCACATTACAATGGAATGTTCATTTGCAGAAGAGTTAAAGGTAGACCAGAGCGTGTCCCACAATGGAGTATGTCTCACAGTGGTAGATGTAAACAAAGAAAAGAAACAATTTACTGTTACAGCCATACAGGAAACTCTGGATAAGTCAAATCTCGGACAACTCGAATTAGGCTCGAAAGTTAACCTTGAGCGAAGTATGAAAGCCGACAGTTTTCTGGATGGACACATTGTGCAAGGTCACGTAGACCAAACGGCTAAGTGCACGGAAGTAAGAGAAGCCGATGGAAGCTGGTATTTCCGTTTCGAATTTGACCCTTCGCAGGAAGAT
This sequence comes from uncultured Bacteroidales bacterium, assembly GCA_964585385.1. GTDB lineage: Bacteria > Bacteroidota > Bacteroidia > Bacteroidales > UBA12077 > JAGXLC01. The sequence goes on along the minus strand of CAZPDP010000003.1, from coordinate 1,366 downwards.
TATATTACTGTTGAGAAAGGTTCGGTTTCGGTGAACGGCGTGAGCCTGACCGTTGTCAATTCAAAAGACAATTCATTTGAGGTTGCTATCATTCCTTACACTTATGACATTACCAATTTCCACCAGATAAAGCCGGGAACCATTGTAAACCTCGAGTTTGATGTTATCGGTAAGTACGTAGCCAAGATTGTTAGACAGCAACTCGGCAAAGAATAACGTTTTGATGCTAAAATGGTGTTTGTTGCGTTTTGTTAATAAATTCTACGAATAAACACCATTTTTGTGTAAGACTCAAATACCTGAAATTATGAAAACCTCTTCACCTCGCCAGATGGCAGTAAACGTCTCATTGATTGCATCCTTTATCGGATCGGTTGTCTTGCTGTTGCTGTTTTTTTCCGGGGAATACCACTCTGTTCTGCCGGTCGTATTTGGTATTCTCTTAATTTTCATAGCTGTTTACATAGCTGTTTATTATATGCTGAACAGTTTCATTTTTGAGAAGATTAACCCCATTTACAAAACCATTCATAATAGAAACATCCCGGAAAAAGAACTCAGGAAAGACCTGGAAGAAAGGAATCTCATAAAAGAGGTGAATGATGAAGTAATCGACTGGGCCAAACACAAAACCAGGGAGATAGCCCATTTAAAGCAAATGGCCAAATACAGAAAAGAGTTTTTGGGTAATGTCTCCCATGAGCTTAAAACACCCATTTTCACCATCCAGGGATACGTTCTGACATTGCTTGATGGAGGTATTGATGATCCTCAGATTAATAAAAAATATCTAAAGAAAACTGAGAAAAGCATAAACCGGATGATTTCCATTGTAGAAGACCTGGAAGCTATTACAAAGCTGGAATCCGGTGAATTAAAACTTGAATATGAAACCTTCGACATTGTCGACTTGTTCAAAGAAGTAATTGATTCCCAAGAACTAAAAGCAAAAGAAAAAGGCACCACCCTCACTTTCGACTCAAAATATGACAAGCCTATTAAAGTTTATGCTGATAAGGAAAGAATTTACCAGGCAGCAACAAATCTGGTAGTCAACTCTATTAATTATGGCAGGGAAAACGGTAAAACCGAAATATCTTTCATGGACATGGGAGATAATATCCTTGTGGAAATTACGGATAACGGAATTGGTATCTCAGATAAAGACATACCCAGAATTTTTGAACGATTTTACAGGGTTGACAAGAGTCGATCAAGAGAGCAAGGCGGGACAGGACTCGGACTGGCTATAGTCAAACACGTAATTGAAGCTCACCAGCAAACTGTAAACGTGAGAAGTACTTTAAATAAAGGTACATCGTTTGCCTTTACCCTGAGTAAAGCTAAGAAAAAATAAACCCTGGCT
>CAZPDP010000002.1:209039-253238 GCA_964585385.1 uncultured Bacteroidales bacterium | reverse complement strand
TCGGATGTTACGACTGCCATAGCATACGATGTCTCCAGGTCATCGTATGCTTACCCTTTTAACACAGAAAAAAGCATGGAAAAAACAATGGGTACCAAACCAGAATAACACAACTATTGCTGGATTCTTAAGTAAAAGCAATTACTAAATTTTTAAAGTATCTCTTTGTAAACATCCGATGAAAACAATACATCGGATGTTACGACTGCCATAATCTCTTACATTTTTCGACCTTTCGAAAAATATGTTCGAAAAATTTTCAAAATTTAAAATTCATTCGTATTTTTGAACAATCTATTAAATTGTTCGAATTTTCGAAACAAACCTGTAATTCCTGAAATAAACAGCGATTAACAATTAATAACCATGAATCAAACATCGAAGAAGGAAAATTTCAGAGATCACATTATTACAATAGCAACCAATATTTTCAGCAAATTTGGTTTCAGGAAGACAACCGTTAACGACATTGCCCAGGCACTTGGCAAGGGGAAAAGCTCAATCTACTATTACTTCAGGAGTAAAGAAGAAATATACCGGGAAGTTATTAAAAAAGAGGCCGATCTGCTTCGAAATGAAATTTATACCAAAGTTGTGGATACCAGCATGAATCCAAAGGATAAGCTCCGGGAATATGTACTGATCCGTATGCGCTTTCTCAGGGAGCTTGTCAATTTCAATGAAGCCCTTAGAAACGATTACCTCAAAAATTTTGCTTTTGTGGAGAAAATAAGGGAACATTACGATAAAGAAGAACATGAGGTGATCAAAGGCATTCTTGAAGAAGGCAGAGACCATGAAATTTTTACCCTGGAAGAGACAAATTTCGCTGCATTAACTTTTGTTACGGCCATGAAGGGACTGGAAGTGCCTCTTTTTATAAAAAATGAATATACCCTGGAAGACCTGGAAGAAGTTCTGGACGGTATGCTTGAAATACTGTTCTATGGTCTTGTAAAACGCGATAAATAAAAGTTGAACATTTAAATTATAAACTGGAATGAGAGAACGGATTTTGCTAATAGTCAGTCTGCTGTTTACTACGCAATTTTTGCCCGCGCAGGGAAACTTTACTCTTGAGCGTTGCCGGCAAATGGCGCTGGAACAAAACAGCAAGATCAAAATTTCCCATGAACACCAGATGGCATTGAACTCATTGAAAAAATCAGCGAAAACACAATTCTTCCCCAATCTGAAGTTCAACGGCGGATACCTGAGAACCAACAAGGATATAAGCCTCTTCAGTGAAGACATGTTTCTGCCTGTGGTTCCCAGTGAAGTATACAAGGATGGGTTTTCTGTTTTACAAGCCAACCCGGATCTAATCAGAGAAACCTTTGTAACGAGAGAAATACAGGGAAATCCTGTTCCCGTGGAAGATCCCAAAACCGGCGAGCCGCTTTTTGATAAATATGCTTACCTGCCCAAAGATGAAGCAATAATTGATTTGCATAACGTATTCTTCGGAAATATCGGCCTGGTACAGCCGATTTACATGGGAGGCAAAATACGGGAAACATACAATATGGCTAAACATACCGAACAGATATTTAAGGCCCGCAAAGAAATGAGCCGGGCCGAAGTCATTCTTGAAACAGACGAACGATACTGGAAGGTAGTATCCCTGAAAGAAAAGGTTAAACTGGCAAAAGACTATCTGAAAAGAATTGATACCCTTATCAATGATGTTCAAAACCTCCATGATGAAGGACTTGTAACAAGAAACAAGCTCATGCAGGTGAAAGTGAAAAAAAACCAGGTGGAACTCAAACTGATGCAAGCCGAAAATGGACTCAAACTATCCCGAATGGCACTCAACCAAAGCATCGGACTTCCCCTCGACACTGCAATCAGCTTATCCGATTCATTAGGCGAGATATCCCAACTCAGGAATGCTGAAGAATATCTGTACTCAGCTATTAACAAAAGACCTGAAATTGAAGCGCTCAATCAGGGAGTAAAAGTTGCAGAATCCGGGGTTAAGTTTATGAAGTCCAGGTATCTGCCAAATATAGGAATAACAGCGAATTACAGCATGATGAATCCTAACCCTTACAATGGATTTGAACCTGAATTCGGTGGAGACTGGAATGTGGGAGTGATGGTAAACATCCCTATTTATCACTGGGGGGATAGAAAACATACCTTAAATGCTGTACGCCATGAAAAGAAAGCCAGCATGGAAAAATTAAAAGAAACCAAAAATCTCATCTCCCTTGAGGTGAAGAAAACCATATTCAGTTACAATGAATCCGTTAAAAAAGTGGAGATGGCCAAATCTTCGCTGGAGCAGGCTGAAGAAAATCTCGAAGTAACAAGGGATAATTTCGAAGAAGGCATGAGTAAAATTTCCGACCTTCTTGAAGCCCAATCCATGTGGCAGGAAGCGTATTCAGACTATATTGAGGCCAAAACGGAATACCGGTTAACTGAAACAAAGCTGCTCAAAGCATCAGGTCAATTAAATGATTATGTAAAAAAATAAACCCAACGATATGAAAAAGATATGGATTTCATTAGCTTTCCTTGCAATCTTCTGGAGTTGTTCAACAGAAAACGAAAACCAGGAAGAGGCAAATACTCAGAAAAATGTAATCGTAACAACAGAGAAATCTGTAGAGAAAAAACACAACCCCTGGCTGGAGTATACTGGAGTAGCCTTTGCATATAAAGAAGCAAACCTCGGCACTACCCTGCCGGGCAAGGTGGAAAAAATCCACTTTGACGAGGGAGATCAAGTAAATAAGGGAGAGTTGATTGTTGAATTATCAGCAGAATTGTATGCGCAAGCACTGGCTGAAAAAAATACGCTTGAAAAAGATTTTGAGCGCGTGTCAAGGCTCAAAGAAAAAGGCAGTGTCACGCAACAAAAATACGATCACGTGAAAGCCAAGCTTGAAGCGGCCCGGGCCAAAACCCGCATGATGAAGAAAAATAGTGAAGTAAGAGCTCCCTTCAGCGGAACCATAGTAGATTACCTTGTGAAAGAAGGTGAAAACTTCATGTTCTCACCCAGCCTAAAACCGGGATATTCTCACACTTCAGGAATCGTCCAGCTTATGCAGCTTGATAAGTTAAAAGTGAAAATTGATGTCAATGAACAGGATCTTAGCAAAATACAAACCGGCCAAAAAGCAGAAGCTATTTTTGACGCTTACCCTGATGAAACAATCGGGGGAACCGTAACCCATATAGAACCCATTTTATCTACTGCAACCCATACAGCAAAGACAGAAATCACAATCGTTAATCCGGAAAAAAAACTTAAACCCGGAATGTATTCCAAAGTAAAACTCAGACTACCGGAAACAACCGATGTATTTATTTCATTAAACGCTATCTACAGGCAGCCGGGAACAGGGAACAATTTTGTATTTGTGGTTACCGGCAATCGAAAAGTAATCAGAAAACCTGTGGAAAAACTTTACACAATAGGAGAAAAAGTTGCCGTAAAAGGTATTCAAGGAGGGAAAGAAATAGTTGTGCATGGCAAAAATAAGCTAAAAGCCGGCGATATGGTAATTGTAAAGAATAATTAAACCAATTCTCAAACAGCAAGAAAAAAGCATTATGAGACTACCCAAAATAGCAGTTAACCGACCAGTGGCAACAACTATGGCTTTTATGGCAATCCTGTTGTTCGGCCTGGTCTCTCTATACAGGCTTCCGCTGGATATCATGCCGAAAATGGAATTGCCCACCCTTACAGTGATGACAGTTTACCCGGGAGCTTCTGCCGGTGAAGTGGAAGAGCAGGTTACCAAGCCTCTTGAGGAGATACTTGCAGGAACGGAAGAATTGAAGGAGATCACATCCAAGTCTAAAGAAAACGTATCTTTCATTTCCCTGCAATTTAGCTGGGGAGCCGATATATCAGAAGCCTCCAATAATGCCCGGGACCTGATTGAGTTGGTTAAGCGGGAATTGCCGGACGATGCCGAAGCGCCGGTCATATACAAGGTAAACTCATCCATGTTTCCTGTTTTGGTCTATGGTGTAACGGCCGATGAAAATTATGCGGGAATCAACAAAATCATCAAAGAGGATATTGCAGGACCGGTAAAAAAAATAGACGGGGTTGGTTCGGTTATTTATGTAGGTCAACCCGAACGGGAAATAAAAATACAGGTTGATCCTAAAAAACTCAATGCCTACAACCTGGCTATTGACCAGGTAAGTACTATCCTGAAAGCTGAAAATATTAATATTCCGGGTGGCAATATTAAAGTCGGCCCGAACGATTTCTCTGTTAAAGTACCCGCAAAATTCTCCGATATAGAAGATATTCGGAACATTGCCCTTGTAAATTTCTATGGCCGAATCATTAAATTAAAGGATATTGCACGGGTAGTCGATGGTTTCAAAGATAAAGATGAATACGCCAGAAACAAAGAGGGACGTGGTGTAGCCATGATGATCCAAAAACAGACGGGAGTTAACACTGTTAATGTTGCTTCCTCTGTACGGGATAAGATACGTGATCTGGAAAAAGAACTCCCTGACGATGTAAAGATTTTCGAAATCATGAATACGGATGAGCTGGTTATTCAATCCATCGGGAATCTTTCGGAAACCCTCTGGTGGGCTTTGCTCTTTGTTGCCATTGTCGTATTTCTGTTCCTCCGGGAATGGCGCAACAGCCTCATCGTATTCCTGACCATCCCCTTTTCACTGATAATCGCATTTATTGTAATGTATGCCGGGGGCTACACCATCAACATCTTTTCGCTAATGGCGCTGGTCATTGCCATTGGTATGGTAGTAGACAACGCCATCGTGGTACTGGAGAACATTGTTCAGCACATCGAAAAGGGAGCACGTCCCAGGCAAGCGGCTATTTTTGGAACAAGCGAGATGGGAATGGCCATCACAGCATCCACGGCAACCACTCTGATGGTATTTATTCCTATGATATTTGTGGGAGGAGTGGTCGGTTTATTATTTAAACAACTTGCCGTATTAACTTCTGTTACCATGATAGCCTCTCTGGTTACTGCGCTTTCTCTTACACCGACAGCAGCCTCAAACCTCCTGAAAGGAATTAGAAAAAGAAAAGACAACCAGAGAAAAAACACATTCTACCATTGGAGCGAAAAAATATTCAAGCGTATTGAAGGTCTGTACAGTAAAAGCCTGAACTGGTCTATCCATCACAAGGCCTTCACACTTATAACAGCCCTGGTGGTGTTCGGTATTACCTTATTTTTTGGGGAAAGACTGGGCACAGACTATATCCCTGAATTTGATGCCGGAGACATAGCCATTGTTATTGAAACAGAAGTAGGTTCCAGTGCTGAAAAAACGGATAAGGCCGCTCAGAAAGTGATGGATGTGGTACGGGCAGAGGTTCCCGAGCTGGTTCCTGGTACACTGGCCTCAATTAGCGGTCAGACTGAAGGTGGAACGATGACGTCTGTAGGTTTTGAAGAAGGAAAAAATGTGGCCACAATACTGGCTCACCTAAAACTGCCCTCCAACAGGAAAAGAAGTGCAAAAGAGGTTGGTACCGCTCTGAGAGATGAGATAAGGAAAATACCGGAAATTGAAAGCTTTCAGATTACAGCGGGGAGCATCCTGTCCGATGCCATAACCGGCAACGTAAAACCTATTGAAATTGAAATTACAGGCAGTGATTTTGATGAGTTAAACCAGGTTGCTCGGAAAATTCATAGCCAAGTCAGTGAAATTAAAGGACTCTCAGACCTGGAAACCACCATTGATGAAGGAAAGGTGGAAATTCAAATTCACATTGACAAAGATAAAGCTGCGGCGCTTGCCCTGAATACTGCTATGATAGGGAAACAAATCCGAAGCAGCATTTATGGTGCAGATGCCGGAGAACTATCACAGGAAGGGGAGGAATATCAAATAAACATGCGGTATGCCCCTGAATTCAGAAACCGGATTGAAGCGCTTGAGAGCCTTATGGTAACCAACCTGAAAGGCGAACAAATACCCTTAAGTTCATTTGCTGAAATCAGGCAGGGAACAGGTCCGCAACAAATAAAGCGGAATTCGCAGCAAAGAATCGTAAAAGTCATGTCCAACCTGAAAGACATCTCGCTGGGAAGAGCAGCCAGCCTGGTACAGGCAAAAATTGACGGCATAGACATTCCCACTGGAGTGGATGTGAAACTGGCCGGTCAGCTCACCGAACAAAGCGAATCCTTCAAAGACCTGTACCTTATCCTGGCTATAGGCATTATTCTTGTCTACATGGTTATGGCAGCACAATTCGAATCGTTTAAAGACCCCCTCATCATCATGTTTGCCATTCCCTTCACATTCGTGGGTATTATCTGGGCTTTCTTTGCCACAGGACTAACACTCAGCGTAACAACCTTTATCGGTGTCATCATGCTGATGGGTATTGTAGTCAATAATGGAATTGTGCTGGTGGATTACACCAAACTGCTGAGAAAAAGAGGTTATTCGCTATATGAAGCTGTGAAAGAAGGCGGCCGTTCCAGGATGCGCCCGGTCCTGATGACCTCTTTCACCACCATGCTGGGAATGCTGCCTATGGCCTTAAGCCAGGGCATGGGACGGGAAATGTACAGTCCGCTGGGCGTAACCATCATTGGAGGCCTTCTGATTTCAACCGTAGTAACACTTATCATTGTTCCGACAATATATACGGTCTTTCACATGAAAACAGCGAAAAACGAGGCTTGACGAAAGTGTCCGGAATTAGGAATGAAGGGCAAGGTTAGGAAGGATGGAATGTTGGAATAATGGGGTAAGTCAGGAATTATGAATGTAGAATTAGGAGTTTAGAATTAGGGAAGAAGAACAAGACGGAAGTTTGGAATGATGGAAGGTTGTGGAGAATCAGGGTTTGGAATTAGATGTGAAAAAAAAGCCGGAGGAGATGGAATAATGGGTTGATTGGTTTTGGGGTTCAAATGCTAAAATCGTAGTTTTGGAGGATTTTTATTTATTGGGTTTGTTTAATTTAATGATAAATTTCAATTCATTTATGAGTGAGATCAGGAAAAATGTGAACCGGGGATTTAAGAAATTAAGAGTTTGGCAGAATGCTGTTGATTTATTCATTCTATCAAATGACTTAATTTCTGAAGCGCCTTTTGAACTAAAAAAGGTTGTTTCCAACACACTAGATGCTTGTCACAGCATCTCCAGAAATATAGCTGAGGGGTATTGCAGAAAAAGCTTAAAAGAATATTTGTATTTCTTAAATGTAAGTCTGGCTTCCTGTGGAGAATTTCATTCATGCATTCTTACTTTAAAAAATGTTAAATTAATTTCTGAACATGAGTTTGAAAAAATGGACGAACTTCAATTTATGATAGAAAACCAACTAATAAAATTAATAAGCAGGTTACAATCTAAAATGAAACAAAACAACTGGAATGATGAATTTTAGTGATATCATATTCCAAAATTCCAACATTCCATTATTCCGAATATTCCAAAACTTATATAGAAATAATAACCATAAACAAGAAGCACTATGAAAATGCTCTACATAACATGCAACGTCAGCGTTCGCGAACCGCTTATTCATATGCTGGAAGAAAACGAAATAAAGGATTACCAGATTATTGAGCAGGTACCGGCTAAAAATGTCAAAGGGGATCCTCGTTTGAATACTGCTGTATGGCCCAGCCACAACTCATCCATCTTCATGCAATTCAGTGACGACGACCGGGCAAAGGAAATCATGCAAGTAATAAAAGACTTTAACAAAGAAGCTTACAATGATAACGAGCTGGTAACAGCCTGCATGTGGACGCTGGATGATTATTTCTATGAATGAAAAAGAGGCTATTGGGAATAACCCAAAGCCTCTTAAGATTTTTTTCTAATCATTTAATTAAAGAATCAACACACCATAATCTTCGAATTCTCCGTATTGAAGGTAATTACAGGGTTGGGGAGATGATGAATAATAATAATCAACCGCAATACGCATTGTGGTATAAATTGGTAAAATGGAATCCCCTATATCAATGATATGATTGTAAGAACCTGGGGTATAATTACTTTCTGACAATATAAGTTCATTTGAATCTGAGAAATCGCCATCTCTGTTAAAATCAACCCATATCTTATACCGTTGTAAGTAGCTGTAGCTTCCTATAGAACTCCCCAGGTCGACTATTAAATCATTATCTCCATTTCTAAAAAGAAAAAATGTAATATTAGTAAAATCAGCATATCCATTATTATTACCTGATACGTTTACTTTTCCGTTTATTGCAAATTCATCCATGTAAAAATAGTCCACAGAAGTATTACCAACATTGCAATAATTAAGTAAGCTCTGACTGAGTAATTCGGAAAAATACTCATTGATTTCATCTTCAGTTAATTCAGAATAATCTAAACCAACCAGGTTCAGACTAAGCTTTGTCTCACCTTCAATTTTAACAGGCATGTATTTGACTTCAATACTGTTGTAATAGTAGAGCTGATAATTCCCGTCAGGAATGTTTCCAAAACTGAATCTTCCTTCATTGCCTGTAGTGGTAGTAGCAACAGTTGACGTCAGATCGGTTGACATAATAGCGATTGTGGCATTTGAAAGCGGCCATGAAGTATAAGTATCCGTCAAAACACCCATAACTTTGGTAATTTCATTGAGATCCACATTCAAAATCAAATCCTCATCCAGTTTAACCGTTACAGTTTCTGAGATATCTTCATAACCCTCAATGCTGATTTTCAGAGTATAAACTCCGGGAGCTATTTTGATATTAAAAGCCCCGTTTTCATCTGTAACTGTTTCCTTAACAATTCCCTGGTTTTTGACTACCTGTACAATAACCTCAGCAATAACACCCTCCGGTCCGGTCAACACCCCACTGATATAACCGTATTGATTTTTATCTTTCTCACAATGAGTAAAAAAGAAAAGAATAAAGAAAATAGCTAATATGCGTTGATATTTCATAATACCATGATTTAATGTTGAATGATTTAATCACCGGAACCAAATCCAAAGCTGTAGCCCATTCCTACCATAAACTGGAGAGAATGAGCGGTAAATTCAGTGTAATTAACCACATTATTAATGTTTCTGAATCCCATCCTGTACCTTGCATCGTAGGTTATTGAGAAATCACCTATATCAATAGCTCCGCCTATACCTGCCAAAGCGCCGTAATCATTAGCTTTAATTCGTTCGGTTATTTCAGCATCACTGCTTTTGTCATCCTCGAATATATTCCTGTTGTATGCTGAATAAATATAGCTGTACATGCCACCCAAATAAAACTGGGGATTGATACCTTCCATGAAAGGCAATTTAAACTTTATCAGCAAGGGCACTTCGAAACTGTTAAAATAGAAATGACTGTTTTCTATCGGTGTATTGAAAATCGGTGAATTGAGATTATAAATCAGTGTAGGCTCAATATTATTGGAGCCGAATATCATATAATGCACCTCAACACCGACATTAAAAGGCAGATCATCAGACTGGTATTCAGCAAACAGTCCTGCACTATTTCCCATCCGGTAATCATATACTTCAAAATAATTCAGCGCTATTGAGCTGTAATTGAGTCCTGCTTTAGCACCTGCAAAGATATCCTGTGCCGTGGATTTATTAAGTGGTGCAAGAAACATAAATACAGATAATATTGCCAACCAAAGTATTTGTAATCGTTTCATTCTGTCCAGTTTTATAATTTATACGAGAAGGAGTGGCCGCGCTGGCAGCCACTCCGAAAAATTTCAATTACTTGATAAGCAATGAACGGGTGTAAGTATTTTCCTCAGAAACCACTTTAATGATATACTTACCAGGCAACAGCGAACTTACATCAAGTTGCTCAACCCTGGCCAGGTTGTCTTTTTCCAATACTTTTGCACCTATCACATTGAATATTGCAACTCTTGCATTAGCAGCATTTTCAAGAATCAGGTAATCGGAAGCAGGGTTTGGGTAAATTGTCAGATCCTCTCTTCCAAATCCACCAACATTCAGGGCTGCTCCTATCACATTAACAGTAAGAGTGAAGCTCTCTTTGTGAAGATTATCGCTTACTGCAAACTGAATTTCATGATCTCCTTCATCTATGCCAGCAGGTGTACCTGAAAGTTTAGCTGTGCCGTTGGCATTATCTGTAAGGGTCAACCAAACAGGAATTTCAACCACCTCAAACTTCAGGTCATCACCATCCTCATCAGACGCTTTGATACTTGTACTGTAATTTTCATCAATATATGCATCTGCAAGCTCTGTTTGCTCGATAACCGGAGCTGAAGTGGTATCTATTACTGTCACAGTGAAGCTTTGAGATACAGTAGCCTCTCCATCAGTAGCTGTAATGACCACACTATGGTCACCCAGTTCTCCAAGCATTGGTTGTCCGATCAGTTTGGCTTCTCCTTTACCTTCGTTGGTTACCAGTATCCATACAGGAACACTGGAAGTAAAGCTTATCGGGTCACCATCCGCATCACTTACCATTGCAATATATTCAAACAATGTACCCGCCTGTACTTCAACCGGATCAGAATCAGGTGTTGTGGTGAATGCCGGAGCATTGTTAGTAGCTTCCACATCAATTGTAAATTCCTGATCAGTAGAAGCGCCTTTATTATCTGTAACGGTCACTGTTACATCATTTTCTCCAACATCCCCTGTTGCCGGCGTACCAGAAAGAACACCAGTTCCATCTCCGTTATCTGTAATAGAAAGCCATGCAGGTGCGGTAACAGACAGGGCAAGGATATCATTCTTATTCTCATCCTTTGTTCTGACTGTATAGCTGTAACTTACTCCTTCAACAGCATCTTTAGTAGGATAAGTCAGGAATTCCGGTGCAATGTTGACTTTAACGAGAATTGTGAAAGCTTGCTGAGCAGTTTTTCCATATTCGTCAGTCACATTAATCTTGACATGGTGCTCGCCAACATCACCTTCAGCCGGAGTACCTGAGAGTGTCAGGGTATCACCAGAGGCAGATACACTTGAACTAAGCCATGATGGGGTCTGTGCCATACTTAATGTTACATCATCTCCGTAACGGTCGTAACCAACTGCCACGTACTGGTAAGCCAGTCCTTCTTCAGCTACAACCACCGGTGTTGTTTTGAATTCCGGATTCGGACTTTCAGCAACATTAATGGTAAACGATGAGCGTGTTGTATCCGTTGCATCAAATACAGCTACTCTGACCAGGTTTGAACCTTCATCATTGGTTCCCGGAGTACCGGAAACAACTGCACGGTTGCCATCATCTTTATTCTCAAGGCTTACCCAGCTTGGTGCCTGTTCCAGGATGAAAGTAAGCGAATCCTGGTTATCATCTATAGCTGAGATGTTGTAACTAAAATCCAGTCCAACTGTAGCACTCTGGGCAGTAATCGCTGGTGAAAATTCAGGAGCATCATTACCCAGTACCATTCTCAACATCAGGTTGCCCGGGGTGTCATCTTCTGCTGAAGCAGGGTTCATCATAATATTACCCGGAGTTCCTTCGTAATAATAACCCTCATTATCTGTATCATATCCAATTCCCAGGCTATTATTATTCTCCTCAATTTTTACCATCAGATAGTAGGTACCTGGAGTAAGTTTGATGTCATTGATATCAAAGGTTTGCCAGTTCGATCCAAAATCAGTACCTGCTGTATAGGTCCTGGAATTCACTACAACATCCCCGTCCTTAACAAGAGTAAAACTAATCTCATCGGTTCCCCAGGTATAACCATTGATATAAAGTTTTATCTGCCTCAAATTGTCATTCTCGTGAATATCAAACTTCATACCCAGGTAATCACCCGTTTCAGGAAAAATCCTGCTGGAATATGAACTGTTGTCCTTTGCATATTCTCCATTTGTGGCTGAAGTAATTTCAAAAATATTACTTTCAGTTTTATTTGCTGTATACGTAGTATTATCATCGTCAATAAACTCCGCATCAACAGTAAAATCATAATATCCTGTAGTCATCGGAGTAAATGTTGTGCCATAGACTACAGATGTTGTATCCTCCCCGTCTACTGAAAAACTTGAAGATTCGTTGTATACAGTTTGACTGTTTGGATCCACGTATGTTGCTGTAACTGTACCACCCGTAATATCCTTCAGTTTCAGGTTAGCCACATCAGCTTGTACAGTAATAGGCTGTAACTGGGACAATGGTATCTTTGTGTAAGCTGTTGTATTAATAGGTATAGCCTCCAGCTTAACTCCCGGTTCAATGGCTTTAACATCTACATAATCCAGCCAGAAATCTGCATTTTGGGATTTTTGCGAATTTGTGGATTCGTATTTGAAGGCAACCCATACAGTTTGTCCTGCATAACTATTCATGTTAATTCGGGAAAGGAAGTATTTATATTGACTATACTCATAAATTCCTTCCTTATAACCTGGCCAGTCGTCGGGATCAAGAGGTGTATCATCGTAAAATTCATCATCCGCTGTAGTACCATTGTCGTCATTTACAGTAGTTGAAAGTACGGATGTTGAATCATCCTCTTTCCACACCTGAGTCCAGCTAGAGCCCCCATCTGTTGTAATATAAACAGTAACATCGCCAACATCATACCCATCGTTCTCATTACCCAGGGCAGGTCCTACGAAATATTTCCAGTTCATTCGCCATGCAAATTCAAGATGAATGACACTATCTGTTGATGCGCTTAAATCAGGTAGTTGTATGGCTGGTGAAACAAGCCATTCTTCCTGCGCAACTCCAGCTTCTCCGAACATTTCAGCTACATAGCTATCACCCTTAAATTCATCATCGGCCCATCCATCAAACTCATAGGTGTAATTCCAGTGCGTGCTGGAGCCCGTTCCCTGGGCATCATCAATTGTATTCCATCCTTCATTGTCAGTATAAGGAGATGTGTTTACATCAAAATCTTCAACGAAATTAGTCATATAAGGATCTATGACATCAATTGTGAAGGTTTGCGTAGTTGAGTCACCCTCCAGGTCTCCAATCCTCATATCAAAGGTAAATGATGCGGCTTCATCTGGTGCTCCACTCAAAGTGAAAGTAGTATCAGGATTCGCTGTGATGGTCAACCAGTCGGCAACCAGCCATTGCTGGGTCGGATCAATTCTCCGGTAGCCAATATCATCGAAATCAGCATCTTCCACTTCAACGGTATAGCTGAATTGTTGTCCCACGCTTATGGTATGTTCAGCATCTACTGAAACAAAAGAAGGAGTGCGATTCGGCTGGATACGCATCCTGATGTGAGGGAACCCGGTGTTTTCAACTTTTGTCAGGCTTGATTCATCACCCCGGTAGTAAAATCCAAAGTTCTGATCATCCTGGTCAATTTCAATATCGTTTGTGGTCAACTGGTTAACCATAACGATGTAATACCCGGCTTCCAGCAGCATTTGCTCATCCATTGCAAAATTATCCGTAACATTTGCGGCGGTGGTAAAATTTCCGGATGAATAAACCAAATCACCGGAAGTAGCATCGGGTCCTGAAACTTTAAGCAAGTCATAATTAAAATCGTAACCCGACGTATTGAAATTTACGGATATTCCATCCCAATGCTCTGCATTGATGAAATGATACAATACACCCACACCGGGCGAGCTTACGTCTCCACTCAGATAATCGCCTGAAGCCGTATTGTTGTCCCTTTGATATTCGTCTGCATCAATATCAATATACTCCAAAGAAGACCAGCTTCCCGGAATCTCATTGCGAACCTGGTATCTGTATGCATTATCATTTTCTAATGGGAAATCTATTATAAGATTATCAAAGGTATAGGTCACCGTATTTTCAGTAGTAAAATCAGACTCGAGCATATCGGCATACGCTGAATATGAGCCATCAATATAAAGCTTGATTTCATCGTTTTCAGAGTCATCGAAATTGGCTGTTGTGTTTTTTGTGATGGTAGCTTTAAACTCCATATTCATATCCTCAGCCATCAGCCTGGGAATTCTACGGTAGTTCGGTTCCACTCTTACCTCTTGTTCCCAGTCATCCAATGCCATATAACGGATATCGAAGTTATCCATAAAAAATTCATCCGCATTGATTCCGGAATAAGTAAAACGCACGGCAACACTGTCATCCTCATCCACCATGCTGCTGAAATCAAGTTCTGTTGTATACCATCCTTCGGCATAATCATTGTAACGATCCCAGTCAAATCCACCATAAGGGCCGCTGATTGTAGTTTCCTCAAGGAGGGATTGATCATCCTCGGACCAAACCTCTGTCCAGCTTCCCCATGAGGCTCCATCATGGAATCTTAACTCTACAGTTATTGAGGCGTCCGGGTCAAGGTCTGGGTCAGTACCTCCGCCCAGGTTCCCTTGATCGCTCCACCAATCAAATACCAGGTAAAAGCCGACCGGAACACCTGTAACATCCGCCTCCTTGGGTAAATCCACCCTGGCCATAATCTTGGCATTCTGCTCATTATCCGTATTGGGATCGGGATCGATTCTGAAGTAATCGGTATTTGAGGTACCGTCATCTCCATTATAAGTGCCATTTACTATATACCAGTTATAGGTGCTGTTTTCACTTTCTGTTGTATCCCAAACAGCGCGTCCGTCCTGGTAATTGGTCAACACCTGGCCAATCAGGGCAGTAAAGTCCTGAGAGTACCAACTCGTTCCGCTTTGGGCAAATACACCCTGAAGCAGAAAGAACTGTAAAATAAGTAGAATTACTATTTTTTTCATTATTGTATATTTTTTGTTGTTAAGCTATTGTTAAGCTCCCATCTGCTTTGGCAACAGATGGGAAATACATTATATTAATTAGTCATTATCATTTTGTCTGGAGCCTCTTTTTCCAGTACCCAGGTACATATCACGGATATATTTTTTATTGGCTATAGCATTGATATTATCTGTGCTGCCACCATTTTTCTTAAGAATCATGCTAAATCCTTTTGAATCTTCAGGATAATTTCTGGCAATATATCCACTGCCCTGGTTGAGCATAATAACGTCACCTATCCCGCCATTCTGAATCACAGCCTTGGCTGCTGCCCCACTTCCGACTCCTGAAAGCTGAGGCGTAAATGTAATGGTGGGCTCTTCGTCATATCCTTTACCTGCTGTGAGAAAATCAACTCCCCAACCAGAGAAATCCACACCGGTTATTCTTCCATTTTCAATATCCGGTATACCTATTGCAGTTTCAATATAATTTGGAACGACGAGTGATATATCAGGAGCCAATACATAGCCGGAGCCAGGATTTGTAATAGAAATACCAGAAACCCGGCCTCCCTCTATAGAAGCTACTGCTTCTGCACCTGTTCCGCCTGTACCTACATTATTGAATTCCACAACCGGGGCAATTTCATAACCCGCACCCGGACTTGTAACTTCGATTCGCTCAACAATACCAGCAGTCTCATGGACTCGTGGATTAAACTGGGCACCTGATTCATAAGTCCTTATAGTTACACTGTAATTATTATAGTGTGGATATCCCATACCCGGGTTATCAATGGTGAAACCTGTTACCTCACCGTTACTAACTGTGGCAGATATTACTGCCTCTTCTTCATCAGGATCCAGTCCGTTCATAATTACTCTTGGCGGTGCAGTATACCCATCACCCGGATTATCAACTTCCACTGATTCCACAATACCGTCGCCAAGGGTAGCAGAAGCAAACGCCTGGTCTCCGGTCATATCTGATGGTGGATCAATAACAACAGAAGCATCGTTGTAATAATAACCGCTACCTGGTGTAACCACTTCAATTTCGTCAACCTGGAAAAGAATGTTGGCGGTGGCACTAGCTCCTGAACCTTCGCCATATAATGAAGTAATCGTAATAGTCGGAGCCGTTTCATAGCCGTAACCCGTATTATTAATGCTAATACCTTCAACATCCATTGCCGGTCTTACAGTAATATCATAGCTTCCGTCGGTATAGTTTACTCCATCAATTACTACTGTAGGTTCGTTGTTGTAGTTATCACCAGTACCTGTATAATTTACATTGTATCCATTACCCGGGTTAGTGAGTATTATCCTTTCAAGGTCAAATTCTCTTACCGCTTCGCCAGCAGCCTGGGTTCCACCTGCCGGGGGGGCTGAAATCTCTATGGTCGGATCAGATGTATAACCCTGACCAGCTTCAGCCACAACAATATTCGTAATACTACCTCCTGCATCAATCTGTGCGTAAGCAGAGGCGCCAAATCCTCCTCCGCCAATAATATTTACGGTAGGAGCTTCATCGTAACCAGCACCCGGATTGGTCACATCAATACTTGCTACTTCACCGGCTGTTGCCAGTTCTGCAATTGCTGTAGCCCCGCTTCCTGTACCTGATGTTATGGTTACATCCGGTGTTGTTTCATAAGTTGTTATAAATCCATCTTCTACAATAATAGAGTGTAATGGATTGTAATCCGACATATTGGCTGTAAAGGTAGCTTCGTTTGTTCCGCTGGGAGGAGCGCTGGCTGTAACTCTTGGAGGGGCAACATAGTTTGAACCACCGTTAGTTAACTCAACTTCACTTACGTACCCTGCCATAGTAGCCTGTGCTGTGGCGTCCGATCCTGTAGGTGAAATAATAGTAACATTAGGGGTGGCTTCATAGCCATCTCCACCACTTGACACGGATATATTTGTCACCGAATAAGTCACTGTAATATCGGCAGTAGCCTGGGTACCAAAATCTCCATCATCTATGGTCTGTACATCAACCCATGGTGTGGATGTATATCCGCTACCCTGTTCGGTAATATCTACAGAAGTAACTTTACCATTAACAATATTGGCTTCAGCTATGGCCTGAGTACCCATAGGATTATCCGGCGGACCAATTTTTAACCGCGGAGATTGGGTATAACCATAACCCGGATCGGTAATTTCGATGGATAAGATACCGGATTCACTCACATAAGCGGTGGCATAAGCCTGTTGGTCCGGGGGTTCGGCAACAGAACCGGTAGGAGCGGAAAATTCAACATAAGCACCCGGTACATATGGTATATCGCTGGGATAATAATCAGAGCTAAAGTAAGTTCTGACAGTTTGAGGTCCTGTAACACGTTTCCCGTACTGTTCATTGAGGAGTAAGGTCTGGTCAGTAGCGTACTCTGAAATTTCCAGCGCAATGGGCAGACCCTGTGGCGTTGCAGGTACTTCGAGACTGAACGATCCATCACCTGCAGTGGTTGTCATAGTCTGTGAAGTATGATAAGCAATCTGTACGATTTTACCATTAGCATCATAGCAGTCGCTACAGAGTTGGTACAGATACTTCTCGAAATATGAATCTTCCGTATCAATATTCGCCAGAACTTCTATACCACCGACCGTTTCCACATCATCATTTGTAAGGTCAGAATCGAGGGTTACAACCCCCGAAATAGTGGCTTGGTTCTCCGTGGTGGAAAAAACCGGAACCATAGTGGCCGAATGCCTTAACACATCATAGTACATGTTGACATTCGGATCGTCTTCCGGATCTATTTTTGCGATAAAACTCGCGTCTGTATAACCATCTAATTCAACATGAACATTCACTTTCCCTACTCTTAAATCTTTAAAAACCACAATACCACTTGCATCCGTGGAATCCTGCAAGGTCATACCATGCTGGCTAACCGTTACCAGTGCACCACCGACGGCCTGAGTAGATTCAAGGTTCTTTGAAGACTTATCATTGTAAAACGATGCAGAACTTGCGTCCACAACATTTACACTGTAATCAATAATTCCGCCAATCCGGTTTAATGAATCTCTGATGTTTTGCAGAGAGTCACTTAATTTGGTGGCCTGTTCATAAGATTCCAATGCATCCTGTTCTGTAAATTCCTCTCTTTCACAGGAAATAAACATCAGAACACCAAGAATCAATAATGATAAAAGCGTAAAGATTTTTCTTTTCATAGTTTAGAAATTTTGTTAGTAAAGAAATATTAAATCAAAAGTATGGAATAAAAAAATCTTTTTCTTCATTGAAAAACAGTAAATTAAAAACTCCTTAAAAACCATGAAAAATTCAAGAAAATGCTTTGGAAATAGTGGGATTGGAAATATATAAATCGATGAAATTGATGGTTTTATAACATTAAAAATTTAATTCGTCAAATATATTCCGTCCTTTTTCCAATACATTTGACAATAATTATTTTACTTAATAACTTAGTTACTTTAATTACATTTACTTAACTTGCTAGTTATTAACAACTCTTAATCATGAAGAATCTAAGTATTCTGGTATTTGATAATGAGGAAATAATATTTTACGGTATTAAATATCTTTTTGGTAAAGACACCCGGTATAAAGATTTGCTTACTATAAATGATGCAAGAAGGTTAACCTCATGCATAAAAAAACTACAACCCGACCTTCTAATAATGGATATCCCCTCGCCTTTTCCAGAGGGAATCAAACTGGTAAAAAAAATTCGCCTCCTGTTCCCGGAATTAAAGGTATTAATATATACCAGGAATTTAGAAACCTGGAAAATAAAAAAAATACTCCTGAATGGTGTAAATGGTTTGCTGGATAAATCATCAGAATCGAAGAAACTAATTTACGCTATAGAGCAAATGGTTGAAAAGGGGATCTATTTTGAGGAGGGAATAAAGGAAAAATTCTTTTTTAATCATTCTAACAAGGAAGAACTCCCGGATTTAACAAGAAGAGAAAGACAGGTACTGGAACTCGTTCTCGATGAAAAAAGTACCAAAGAAATAGCCCTGTATCTCCATATTAGCATAACAACTGTTGAAACCTACCGCAGAAACCTTCTTTTCAAATTTGATGTAAAAAACTCCGCCGGGCTCGTAAAACAAGCCTATGAAAAAGGCTTTGTATAAACCGCAAATTCTTCGTATTTTTCTGAAAATTTAGTATAAAACTATGTATTATGAAAAGATACCTATTTGCTTTTTTCCTGTTGCCCCTTTTTCTATACTCTAAAGGGTTTTCACAAAATGCCTCCTCAGTTACCGGTTACTGGCTCACTTCAGAGGGTGAATCCCAGGTAAAAATCTACGAAAACAACGGAAAATATTACGGCAAAATCGTATGGCTGGAAGAGCCCTATGAAGATGATGGTTCTATAAAAAGGGATGATGAGAACCCGGATGAAGATTTAAGGAACAGAAAGATTATGGGATTGCAAATCTTAAAACATTTTGAATACGATGAGGATGATGAGCGATGGGAAGACGGGAAAATATACGATCCCAAAAGCGGGAAAACTTATGATTGCAACATGTGGTTCGAAGACGGAAATGACAAAGTCTTATATGTAAAAGGATATATCGGAATATCCCTTCTCGGCAGAGAGACTCAATGGACAAGGGAGTATTCCGAAAGGTAAATGAGGTAATAACAAATTACTGATTTTTCATATATTCATAGATTGCAGAAAAATCTTTTTCGGCGTATTCCGCATTTTTAGCCATAGAATAAATCTCTTTGATAACATTTACACCGGGCAAAGCTATCCCTTTCTCATAGGCTGTCTGGGATGCAAGCTGAAGGTCTTTTTGCATCCATTGCATCGGAAACTCAGATTCATAATCCCCTTTGTCCATTTTATCCTTTTTCAATGTAACAAAGGGAGCTACGACTGGAGATTTCAAAAGCACATTGAATAGCATTTCTTTATCAATACCCAATGCCTCCCCCAGGGTCATTCCTTCAGAGAATGCATACATAGCCTGGCCTAAAAGGAGATTAAAAACCATTTTCAGTGAGGTGCCTTTGGAATTTTTTCCAACATGCACATAATTCTTACCCATCGTATTAAAATAGGGAACACATTTCTCTACAACCTCTTTTTCTCCACCAACGAGAAAAAGCAATTCCCCACTTTCTGCCGGAGCCTTAGAACCAGCCACAGGGGCATCGACAAAATGAATTCCCCTGGCCTTGCTTTCTTTCGCCATCTGTAAAGAAAATGAAGGGTTCACAGTACTTGAGTCGATCCAGATGGTCCCTTTCTTCATTTTGTTGAGGAAGCCTTCTTCTCCTATAGCATAAGTACGGACAGCATCAGGCGCTGAAAGCATAGTAAAGAGAACATCTGCCTTAGCTGCTATTTCTGCCATGTTTTCTGCCCATTCAACATTGGAATACTTTAGTAGCTCGTTGGCTTTTTTTTTCGTACGGTTGAAAACCAGTAGATTGTAATTTTCTTTGGCAAGGTTGGCAGCCATCCTGCTGCCCATAATGCCTAATCCGATAAATCCTGTTGTCATAGCAGTTTGATTTTATGATTTCCTATTAATGAGGACAATAAACTAAGCTTTTCGTTCATTAAGTTTTATCCTCTATACGAAAACTTTGAATTTATTCATAATCGGAGATAGGATTAATTCAGTGAATTATTCGGGCTAAATAATTCATTTCATCTTAATAACAAACAACTCCATTAAATACCACAGAATATCCTGAGCACAAACGGAGTTCTCGCGAAATAACAACTCTGTGGCACTCTGTGTATTCTCTGTTTTCTCTGTGGTAAAAACAACTTGTTAAAGAACTTTCAGATTTAGTTTCGCTTCCACAACAAAACCTTAATGCAGAAATCGATTTACCAAAGAAACGAGTCAACCAATTTTTTCTAAATTTGTAATAGAATGTGAACTTTTCTTTTTGGAGAAGTGGCAGAGTGGTCGAATGCGGCGGTCTCGAAAACCGTTGTCCCGAGTCTTCGGGACCGGGGGTTCGAATCCCCCCTTCTCCGCAAAAAAAACCTTAATCCATTCATTAAGCACTCAACCCATAATACCAGCAGAATTCATAAGGGATCATGAGCAGCCTTGTGCGCCTGCTATTTGCGCGTAGCGAATAATCCCCCCTTCTCCGCGTGGTAGTTCTTTTACCAAAATTAAATCTTTTTATTAATGAAAAAGTTTGCGCCGTAAGGGATCATAAGCAGCCTTGTGTGCCTGCCGGTTGCGCGTAGCGAATAATCCCCCCTTCTCCGCTAATGGAACGTGGATGACACAGATGAGACGGATATACACTGATTTTTTACCGCAAATTCCTGAATTATTTCAAGCTTAGTGCATCTTAGAGTTTTAGAGTCTTAATGGTATTCTTTTTTTCGCCACCAAGGTATTATGTTTGAAAAAAGAAAGCATAACAATATTTTATTGTAGAACCTCATTAAACAAATCTTTTGTAATTTTGTATATGAATTTGAAAAGAGTTCTTTAACAAAATGACAGATTTAAATACCGTTCGGGGGTGCTTGCATCCGGCAGGCTGAGATTAAACCCTTTGAACCTGATCTGTTTAATCACAGCGCAGGGAAACGGTAATGAGTTATAACCATTCATTATCAGGCCGTTTTTTTGCGCTGCAAGTGCAAGAAAACGGCTTTTTTAATTTTAAAACTATATGGTATGAATACGAAAACACAAACAAACAAAAAGCTTTCATTTGATCAATATGCAAACGAGTACGATGCATGGTTTATGGAAAATGAAACCCTGCTCCGTTCTGAGGTAGCACTGGTAGCCCGGGCCCTGGGTGATCCGGGCAGAACGCTTTCAGTTGGATGCGGCAGCGGCTTGTTTGAATCATTCCTAAAAAAAGATTATGGCATCACCGTGGAAGAAGGTATTGAACCTTCGGAAGCTATGGCAGAAATTGCCCGGAAGAGGGGAATGAAAGTAACTATTGGAACCGCTGAGGAGGGTAAATTGGGAACCGAAGAATACGACACCATATTATTCAATGGTACGCCCAGCTATATCAGCGACATCCATACGGCTTTTGAAAAATCTTACTACGCGCTGAAAAAAAGCGGCCGTATTGTAGTCATTGATGTACCGAAAGACGGTTCCTTTGCGTTGCTTTACAACCTTGCAAAAACCCTTGGCACATGGGACCACAAAATGTTCGAAGGGGTTAAACCTGACTCAGTGTATC
The DNA here is from genome assembly GCA_964585385.1 of uncultured Bacteroidales bacterium. Lineage (GTDB taxonomy): Bacteria > Bacteroidota > Bacteroidia > Bacteroidales > UBA12077 > JAGXLC01. The sequence goes on along the minus strand of CAZPDP010000002.1, from coordinate 231,387 downwards.
CCATCGAATTTGTTAAAGATGCCAATTGGAGAACCACCCCCGAAAAAGTGGAAGCACTCAAAAAAGCAGGTTTTTCAGAATTTCAGTACTTTCAAACACTAACCACACATCCGCTGTATTCAAACGATGAATTTGAAGAACCCAAAGAAGGCTACAAGGAAGGAAATTATGTAGCTATCACTGCAATCAAATAAAAGGAGGTTATATGATTGACCAGAAACAATTAATTGAAGATTTAAAGAAAGTAAGGGAAACAGCGCCCCTTATTCATAATATTACCAATTACGTGGTAATGAACAGTACCGCGAACACGCTCTTATCACTTGGCGCCTCTCCTGTTATGGCACATGCTAAAGAGGAGATGGAAGATATGGTATCAATTGCTTCCGCCCTTGTGATAAACATTGGGACACTTAGCAAACACTGGATTGAAGCCATGGATATTGCAGGCAAAGCTGCAAGGGAAAAAGGCAAGCCTGTTGTTCTGGACCCGGTAGGAGCGGGTGCCACGAAGCTAAGAACCGACACGGCTCACGATATCATTGAGAATATTAAACCCCAGGTGATTCGTGGAAATGCCTCGGAAATTATGGCTATCGTACAGGCTGAAATGAAAACAAAGGGAGTAGACAGTACAGCATCACCAGAAGAGGCTATTGAAATTGCAAAGCAACTTGCTGATAAAACCGGGGCTGTAATTAGCATCAGCGGTAAAACAGACTATATTACCGATGGAAAAACAGTTCATGAAGTTTCCAATGGCCACTCCCTCATGGGTAAAATAACCGGGACCGGATGTGCTGCATCATCAGTAACCGGCGCTTTTGCTGCTATAAACAACGACTATCTTACAGCAGCCGCAGAAGCCATGCTCATAATGGGTATAGCAGGCGAAATGGCCGGTGAAGAAGCGGATGCACCGGGTACATTCCAAACCAGATTTTTGGACGCGTTGTATACAATTGATGAAAAAGAAATCCGGAAAAGAATGAAAGTATGATGGCAGAAAAAAAACTCAATCTTGATCTTTATCTTGTAACTGACAGAGGTCTGTCCCTGGGCAGACCTCTTACCCGGGTAGTGGAAGAAGCGGTAAAAGGAGGAGTAACGATGGTACAACTCAGGGAAAAAGAGATGGAGACCCGGGATTTTGTAGAAGAGGCGATGCTCATCAAAAAGCTTCTTCGCCCCTTTGGTGTTCCGTTGCTGATAAACGACCGGATTGATGTGGCCCTGGCAGTGGATGCTGACGGGGTGCATCTTGGTCAGAATGATATGCCTTATCATTTAGCCCGCCAGATTCTGGGAGAGAATAAAATCATCGGGTGGTCTGTGGAAAGCTATGAACAAGCCAGGAAAGCCAACGATTTTAATGTGGACTATATCGCTATTAGCCCGGTTTTTGTTACTCCCACAAAAAAGGAACTGAGAAAAGAGCTGGGCACAGAAGGAGTAAAAAAAATCTCTGAAATATCCAGGCATCCTGCTGTTGCTATTGGTAGCATAAAGGAACATAATGCGGCGGAAATTATTAAAGCAGGAGCAGATGGCGTGGCTGTAGTCTCCGGAATATGCTCTGCTGAAGAACCTAAAGAGGCTGCCAAAAAACTATTACAGGAAGTACACAAAGGGAAATTTTTGGACAAATAGGATTTTTTCAGGAAATTTGGGTTACAATTAAAAGAAGGAAGCAGATAAAATGAAGCTATCAAATTTAGGTGAGTTTGGACTGATTGAAGAATTAATAGCCCCCGAGTTCAAAGAGTTGATACGAAAAAACACCACAGGTATTGGGGATGACTGCTCTATTATCCCTTTAAGTGAAAAAGTTTCTCACATTTTCACTACGGATATGCTCATTGAAAAAACGCACTTCCTGCGGGACAAGATAACACCCTATCAATTGGGATTCAAATCGCTGGCCGTAAACCTAAGTGATATTGCTGCAATGGGAGGATCCCCTGTTGCATCCTATCTGTCTATAGGTCTGCCCAAAGAAATTGAGGTTGATTGGATGGAAGAATTTGTAAAAGGATTTAAAGCATTAAGTCAGAAGGAGAATGTACCCTTGATGGGCGGTGACACTACAAGTTGTGAGGATAAAATAATAATCAACGTCGGTGTAACAGGAGAAATTCAGAACGACAACATAAAATTCCGGAGCGCTGCTAAAGAAGGAGATTTAATATGTGTTACGGGTCAGGTTGGAGACTCAGCCGGAGGTCTTCAAATTATTTTAAATGACCTGGAAAAGGAAAATGAAGGCTCAAAACTATTGGAGCAGCATTTAACTCCCTACCCTCACCTCGCTGAAGGGAAATGGCTTTCAAAGTTTAAAGCAGTTCATGCCATGATTGATGTTTCTGACGGCATTAGTTCAGACCTGGGCCATATATGTAAAGCTTCCGGTATTCATGGAACTATCGAGTTTGAGGATGTTCCCATATCAGATGAATTAAGAAAGCTTGCCACAGAGCAAAACTGGAATCCCTACGAATTAGCCCTGTCAGGTGGAGAAGATTATGTTTTACTGCTCACCATCGATAAAGAGGAATTCAATTCCATATCTGAAGCATTCAGTAATAAATTTGGCAACCCCCTATATCTCATAGGTTCGGTAAAAAAAGGGAAACCGGAAATCACCTATACAAGAAAAGGAGAAATTATCAGACGATTAAAAAAAGGTTACTCACATTTTTAACCCCTTGAATTATGAAAAACAGCAAACATTACAATAAAGCATTGACAATCGCTGGATCTGACAGCGGGGGCGGTGCAGGAATACAGGCCGACCTGAAAACTTTTTCCGCAAATGGTGTATACGGAATGTCGGCTATTACAGCCATTACAGCACAGAATACCAAAAGGGTTTTCGACATTCATCCCATTCCAACGGAAATGATTCGCAAACAGATTGAAGCTGTAGTAGAGGACATAGGGGTGGATGCAGTAAAAATTGGCATGCTGCACAGCTCCGAAGTGATAAAGGTAGTAGTGGAAGCATTGAATGCATACAAACTGGAAAATATCGTGGTTGACCCGGTTATGGTAGCTACTTCAGGAGATAAGCTACTCCGGGATGAAGCCATTTCAGCCTTAATTAATGAAATGCTTCCCGTTGCTACAGTTATCACCCCAAATCTTCCTGAAGCAGAAATTATACTCAACAGAAAGATTGAAACAAAAAAAGACTTTGTTCAGGCTGCAAAGGATCTGAGTCAGACCGGCGCAAGAGCTATCCTTCTCAAAGCTGGGCATTTTCGGGGCGAAGAACTGATAGACATACTGCACATACCGGAAAAAGAGGAGCTCATTGAGATCCCATCTAAAAGAATAGATACTGAAAACACACACGGAACCGGTTGTACACTCTCTTCTGCCATTGCTTCGCATCTTGCTCTTGGCAAACCTTTAAAAGAAGCAATTAAAGCAGGGCTTGAATACATTCACCAGTCCATTCTTGAAGGAGCCCAATATAAAGTAGGACACGGACATGGGCCTGTTCATCATTTTTACAAATACTGGAACTAACAAATATTATGTACAACTTAAACAACTTCTGGAAAGCTTCTGAAAACATATATCAAAAAATAATCGAACATCCTTTTAACCAGGAACTGGCAAAGGGAACCCTTGATGAGCAAAAATTTTCATTTTACCTATCCCAGGATGCTGTCTACATTGGTGAATATTCAAGAGCGCTGGCAGCGCTGGCAGCAAAAACTCCATCACATGATCAATTGATCGAATTCCTTCGTTTTGCCAACGAGGGTCTGGAAATCGAACGGGAATTGCATAGCCATTATATGAAGACTTTTAACGTTAAAAAAGCAGAGAAAACAGCTCTTTCGACAGAATCTTATGCCAATTTTCTTTTATGCTCCGTTGCTTATAAAAGCTTTGAAGAAGCTCTTGCTGGCCTTCTGCCCTGTTTCTGGTTATATAATGAAGTAGCCTCGAATATTTACAAAAAGGCTTCAACCCATAACAAATACCAAAAATGGATTGATACATATTCTGGTGCTGACTTTGACCAAACTACCGAAAGACTTAAGGAAATTACTGAAGAACTTGCCGAATCATCCAATTCTTCCATAAAAAAACGTATGGAACAACAATTCATCAGATCTGCTGAATACGAATGGTTTTTCTGGGACAGTGCATATAAAATGAAATATTGGTAGAATTTTCTTAACCAAATGGCAGAATATTTGTTGTATAATAGCATCATGGACAGCAAAGCCCATTTGGCTAAATTATTGATAAATACGAATAAATTTACTATTTTTGCACGAGCTTTTTAGAAACCAATTTTTTTATAATAATGGAAAAACCCAAGGTTTTATTCGTATCCCAGGAAATTACACCTTACCTTCCGGAATCAGAAATGTCCAGAACGGGAAGATATTTACCCCAGGGTATTCAGGAGAGAGGGAAAGAGATCCGGACATTTATGCCCAAATTTGGATCTATTAATGAAAGACGGAACCAACTGCATGAAGTAATCCGGCTATCCGGCATGAATCTTATCATAGACGATACTGACCGCCCACTCATTATTAAAGTAGCATCCATCCAGGCTGCAAGAATGCAGGTTTATTTTATTGATAACGAAGATTATTTTCAAAGGAAACATACTCTTAAGGATGAGAACAACGAAGATTTCACAGATAACGATGAAAGAGCTATATTTTTCGCCCGGGGCGTGCTGGAAACGGTTAAGAAATTAAGATGGGCGCCCGATATTGTGCATTGTCAGGGCTGGTTTACATCATTGCTTCCCCTTTATCTGAAAAAAGCCTATAACGAGGAACCTTTATTCACAGATTCAAAAGTGGTTTATTCCATATACAATGATGATTTTGATAAGCCCTTGCGCAAAGAATTTAACAACAAACTCAAAATAGAAGGCATTAACAATAAGGACATCAAGAAGATTAAAGACAATCCGGATTTTGTTAATTTAAGCAAACTGGCAATTGATAATTCCGATGCAGTTATTAAAGGCAGCCCAAGTATTAACGATGAGCTTGAAAAATACCTGAAGGAAGTCAATAAGCCAACGCTGGAATATCAGCCTGAAGAGACCTACATAGATGCCTATAACGAATTTTATGACAAACTAATAACTGAGTAAGTAAGTATGATTAACCCCAACCAAATGCAATTGAAACAACTTATTCTAATTTCAATTTTTTCAGCCTTTTTGCTAATTACACTGAACAGCTGCGAAGAAGAGCCCGGTAATTTCGGGAACAATTTCATTGAGCCCCTTGATTCAGTGAACGTGGTAACAGACTCTTCTTTCCATCTGAAATCGTATGTATATCAGCTTGATCCGGTTATTACAAGCAAAACTAAATATGTATTGATAGGTAAAACGGAAGATCCGTACTTCGGAAAGACAAACTCCGCTTTTTTAACTCAGTTAAACTACCCTATCAATGGAGATTTTGGCAATAATCCTGTACTGGATTCCATTGCATTGTATTTTAAAGCAAACAAATACTATGATGACAACGGATTTTCCGATATCGAGGTATATCAATTAAATAAACCTCTCTCCAGGGATATAGACTACTATTCTGATCTTGACCCGTCGGAATTTTACGCTTCTCCCAAAATAAGCGAAGGAACCGATTATCAAAATGACAGTGTTATTATTAAGCTGAAACGTTCTTATGGCGAATTGCTTCTGGCAAATGATACAAATGCCATCAGGCCTGATGAAGATAGCTTATTTTATGAGAAAATCCCTGGCTTATACTGCACAATTAATGAAATCAGGGGAAAAGGGTACTATGCCCAGGTAGACCTGAATAATGTGTATACCAAATTGAGAATATGGTATCATAACGATCTTACAGAAGAAGGTGAATCCAAAACTTACGATTATTTGATTCATAATGATCTGGTGAATTTTAATGTATATAATTATGATACAACCAGCCTGGTCCAGGGTGAAGGAAATGTGCGTACTTTTCTTTCGAATGACAAAGAAACCCCTGACAGTCTCCTGTTTATATCAGGCCCCGCGGGATATGGAAGTAGATTTGTATTACCTCAGAATTTGGCTGATAAATTCAGTAACGATAGTTTGTTTCTTGCAAGCGCTGAATTGAAATTGCATGTGTCAGATGAACACAACAATTTCCCGGTAAATGAAAAGCTTTATTTTTATAACAATGCTATCATCGATACTACAGATATCGCTTATGGTAAATCGAAATATATAAAGAACGGCAATTATTTTATATTCGACCTGACAAAACTGGTTCAAAAATATATTGATGGTACATATGACCGTAACATTTATCTGCAAACAGTAAACAATGTGTATGAACCTGGTATGACAACTTTCAAAGGTTCTGATCATCCAACAAAACCACCTGAATTTAAAGTAAAATATTATAAACCCTAATAATCAATGTGTGGAATAGTAGGTTATATAGGCAAAAAAGACGCTTATCCAATTTTAATTAACGGACTGAAACGACTGGAATACAGAGGCTACGACTCTGCAGGTATATCCCTTCTTCAACAGGGGAAGGTATCTGTATACAAAAAAAAGGGAAAAGTATCGGATCTGGAAGATTATGTCCGTGAAGAAAATATCAGTGGTAACATTGGCATCGGGCATACAAGATGGGCAACCCATGGCGAACCCAACGATGTAAATGCCCATCCTCATTCATCTCAAAACGGCCATTTTATTCTAATCCATAACGGTATAATTGAAAATTACAGCCGTTTAAAAAAGAGACTGGAAGACAGGGGATATACATTTAAAACAGAAACAGACACAGAGGTTTTAGCAAATCTTATCGAGTATATTTACCTCAAAGGCCAGGTTTCAGCAGAAATAGCTGTAAGACTTGCCTTGCATAAGGTTATCGGTGCTTATGGACTGGCAATTATTTGCCGAGATGAACAGGATAAGCTTATTGCTGCCAGAAGAGGTAGTCCACTGGTAATAGGAGTTGGAGAAGGTGAATATTTCATTGCCTCGGATGCCACGCCCATTGTGGAGCATACAAAAAGTGTTATTTACCTCAATGATAACGATGTTGCTGTTCTGGGAAGAAACGAACTCCTGCTTAAAACAATAAAGAACGATCACCTTACTCCAAAGGTTCAGAAGCTGGATATGGAAATTGGTGATATTGAGAAAAATGGATACGACCATTTTATGCTCAAGGAAATTTTCGAGCAACCACGATCAATCAAAGATACCTTCAGGGGTAGAATCAACCCGGACCAATCAGAAATTTCACTGGGTGGCTTATACCATGTATTGCCTATCCTGGAGAATGCCAAAAGGATTATCATCATTGGATGTGGCACATCATGGCACGCCGGACTCGTTGGTGAATACATCATCGAAGACCTTGCAAGGATTCCCGTGGAGGTTGAATATGCTTCCGAATTCCGTTACAGAAACCCTATCATCAACAAAGATGATATCGTAATAACAATAAGTCAAAGTGGGGAAACAGCGGATTCACTGGCAGCCATCCAGCTTGCAAAGGAAGCAGGTGCAACTGTTCTTGGTATATGCAACGTCGTTGGATCAAGCATTCCGAGAGAAACTCACGGTGGCGTTTATACTCATGCCGGACCGGAGATCGGTGTTGCCTCAACCAAGGCATTTACGGCACAAGTAACAGTGCTCTCTATGATGGCCATGCTTCTGGCAAAAAGAAGAGGGCAGATTGATGAGGAAACCTATCATAATCTGATAAAAGAATTATCAGATATTCCCCATAAAATTGAGAAGATTCTCACCTACAATAACCATTTCAAAAAACTTGCCGAAGTATATAAAGATGCTTCGAATTTCCTTTACCTTGGCAGGGGCTATTTCTTCCCTGTAGCTCTTGAGGGTGCTTTAAAACTGAAAGAAATATCTTACATTCATGCAGAGGGATATCCGGCAGCAGAGATGAAACACGGTCCAATCGCCCTGATTGACGAAAACATGCCTGTTGTGGTTATTGCTCTTAAAGACAAATCGTATGATAAGATTGTGAACAATATCCAGGAAATAAAGGCGAGAAAAGGCAAGGTTATCGCTGTTGTAACTGAAGGGGATACCACAATTAAAGAAATGGCTGATCATGTGCTGGAAATTCCCACTACCCTGGAATCCCTCGCCTCATTGCTGACAGTTATTCCTTTACAACTGGTCTCCTACCACATCGCCGTCTTGAGGGGATGCAGTGTTGACCAGCCAAGGAACCTGGCTAAATCAGTAACCGTGGAATAGTGATTTAGTAAACATGAATCATACAACAAGGGGCCGAAGTGCCCCTTTTTTATTCATCGTTTATAATTCTTAAATTTGGTGGTTAGTAAATTGACATAGAGTTAATTAAGTTGATTGAGTAAATCCAGTCATCAATATCTCTTGGATCTTTTTATTTAAAATTCATAATTCTCAATTCATCACTTTTGATTAACCCCGCAGCCAGGGCAAATTCTAATTGTTTAGACACTATGCTTCCTGCTTTACTGCTGCCTTCTGTTCACTCACCTCATCTTTCCAGGTACTGTTTCTTATAATATTCTTCATACTCCCCGGTAATCACATGTTTAAGCCACTCATCATTAGATAAGTACCAGTCTATGGTTTTGTCCAGGCCTTCTTCAAAACTCACATTCTGAGTCCAGTTTAGCTCATTTTTCAGCTTTGAACAATCGATAGCATAACGCTTATCATGCCCTGCCCTGTCTTTTACATACGTAATGAGTTGTTCTGAAGTTCCTGGCTCTCTTCCCAGTTTTTTATCCATCAACTCGCAAAGTTTTTTAATAAGTTCAATATTCATCCACTCATTGTCGCCCCCAATGTTGTAGGTCTCTCCAATTCTTCCTTTGTGGTATATCAGGTCAATGGCTTCGGCATGATCTTCAACATAAAGCCAGTCCCTGATGTTTTCACCCTTACCATATACCGGCAGGTTTTTGCTGTTCCGGATATTGTTAATGAAAAGCGGTACCAGTTTTTCAGGGAACTGATTGGGTCCGTAGTTATTTGAACAATTGGATATTACTATAGGCAAACCGTAAGTATTATGATAAGCCCTTACAAGATGGTCCGAGCTGGCTTTAGAGGCAGAGTAAGGACTCCGTGGGTCATAAGGTGTTTCTTCAGTAAAATACCCTTCCGGTCCCAAAGAACCATATACCTCGTCTGTAGAAATATGGTAAAACAGCTTGCCTTCATAATTTCCTTCCCAGTGTTTCTTAGCTACATTAAGAAGGTTTACCGTTCCAATAATGTTGGTTTTAATAAATTCATTGGGATCCGTTATGGAGCGATCAACATGAGACTCTGCTGCCAGGTGAATAATGCCCTCCACATCATGTTTACTGAACAATTCATCCAGGAAATCGGCGTCATAAATATCGCCCCGAACAAACTCATAGCTGGGTTCGTTTTCCAAATCCTTCAGATTCTCAAGATTACCGGCATAAGTAAGTTTGTCCAGGTTAAGAATTTGGTAGTCGGGATATTTTCTGACAAATTGCCTGACTACATGCGAGCCTATAAAACCCGCTCCTCCAGTAATAATTATTGTCTTCATAAAATATTTATTGTAAGTTGTTTCTGTAATGCTGTTCCCATTCCCAGGCTGACTTCAGCGTCTCTTCGAGCGTTTTTTCAGCCTTCCAGTTTAACTCTTTGTTTGCTGTGGTAGTGTCTGCATAGACCTGTTCAATATCTCCTGCCCTGCGGCCGGTAATGGTATATTGAATCTTCTGTCCGGTGGCTTTTTCAAAAGCCTTTATGATTTCCATAACCGAATTTCCTTTGCCTGTTCCCACATTAAAATACTCGTAAGACTTTTCATTTTTTTGACTTAAAAGCCTCTCAATGGCTTTGACGTGAGCTTTTGACAAATCCACCACATTAATATAATCCCTGATTGCTGTACCATCCGGTGTGTTGTAATCATCCCCGAATACTTTTAATTCTTCCCGAATACCCAGGGCTGTTTGAGTGATATAGGGCAGCAAATTGTTGGGTATACCCTGTGGTTTCTCACCAATATGGGCGGAAGGATGAGCTCCTATCGGGTTAAAATATCGGAGGGAGATGCCCATTAGATTATCATTGGCCAGGGTGGCGTCTGAGATCATTCGTTCAGCCACTTGTTTGGTGCTACCGTAAGGTGATAACGGTTCTTTAACGGGAGCATTTTCGTCAACCGGCAACTTGTCGGGTTGGCCGTATACTGTGCAGGACGAAGAAAATACAATATAAGGAACCCCGAAATCTATCATGCATTCCAGCAAATTCAAGGTGGAAAGGATATTGTTCCTGTAGTATTTCAGGGGAAGTTCTGAAGATTCTCCTACAGCTTTATATGCGGCAAAATGAATCACGGCATCAATATCCGTATGCCGACTGAAAAAACTGTGCAACTTATCTTTATCACACAGATCGAGCTTTTGAAATGCAGGCTTTGTTCCGGTTATCTTTTTTATACCCTCCAGTGTATCAGTATCGGAGTTGGAAAGGTTATCAATAATGATGACTTCATATCCTTCATTGATAAGTTCGACAGTTGTATGGGAGCCAATGTATCCTGTTCCCCCGGTGACAAGTATTTTATTCATTAACCTTTACTTTCTTTGTGATAAATGGCAAAATTACAATTTCTATTTTATTCTCCTAATTCAAAATCAAATAAAAACACTCAGAGATTCAAGGGTAAGACATTCATTTCTCAGGTTCTTTTTCTTGACAATAATAATTTTTCTCTATATTTGTTGGAACTGTAATAAATGGAGTCGTTTTGGATGTTTTATACCACATAAAAGATTTGTTATTGTCACGCAACGGTCTTGTTATCCCCGGACTGGGGAGTTTCATCGTAAACTATCTGCCTGCTGAAGTAGACAAATCAAAGAACAAAATTCTGCCGCCCAGGAGAAGTTATTCATTCAACAACAGGATAAAAGAAGATTCCGATAAAATACTTATTAAACGGTTGACTTCCGCCTATAATGTTACACAAAAAGAAGCATCAGAAAAAGTAAAGGAATTTGTCTCTGAAGTCAGCAAAGCACTTGATTCAAAAAAAGAATACAAAATAGAAGGCATTGGAAAATTTTATAAAGATGAAAAGGGCACGCTTCAATTTGCAGATGAATCGGAATTAGAAAAAAGACTGGGGTTGGATGATCTGGAAGCACAACCTTTTATACTTGAAAAAACCGAAAAAACAGATGCCCCGCCTAAAGCAAAAACCACCATCAGGCAGCCCCAAAAAAAGAAAAAAAGACGTAAAGCAGGATTCTATTTATCTGTGGCTGCTGCGATTCTGTTAGTCCTTTTTGTAGTAGGAGGAATTTATTCAGGCTTCTTCACTTACTACTACAACAAATTTTCAAAAGAACTGCTTACAGAAAAAAAACAACAGGATATACCTGCTGAACAAAAACAAAATTCGCAAATAAAAGATACCACAAAAAGTTCCCAGCTCGACACCAGAATAGATAAAATGACGGATAAGAAAAAGGCCCTGATGTATGAAGAAAAAAAAGAAAAAGCTCATTATCACCTGGTGGCCGGAAGCTTTAAAAAAAGAACAAATGCTGAGACTTTTCAGAAAGAACTCTCAAAGCAGGGTTATTCATCAGAAATACTCGAAAAAAATGGTCTGTTCAGAGTAAGTATCCACTCCTATACAAAGAAAGAAGAAGCCCTGGTTTCGTTGTACCACATCAGAGACACAACTCCCTTCAAATCCGTATGGCTTCTTACACTTCGGGAAAAAGATCAGTAACTGATACTTCACCGTTTATGTGAACAGTTTGAATGCCCAGTTTCCGGGCGCTTTTCAGATTTATTTCTGAATCATCAAGGAAGAGGGTTTCTTCAGGTATCAAACTACTGTCTTTCAATACAAATTCATAAATTTCCGGGTCAGGTTTTCTCATGTTGATTTCATGGGAAAAGTAAGCTTTTTCAAATAATGACTCCAGCCCTTCATAACCAAATTGTTCCTGTAATGTTCGCGTATAGGTTTCTTTATGAATTTGGTTGGTGTTGCTGAGCAAAAACGTCCGAAAACGTTTTGATTGATTCAGTTTGTCCAGCAACCTGATCCGTCCGGGAGGATAATCAAGCAACAGACAGTTCCAGGCTTCTATCACTTTTTGATAATCTAAATCCTGTCCTGAAAATTTCCGTACAATATTTACAAACTCGTTTTCATCCAGTTCACCCTTTTCAAGCTTGTCAAAAATCTCGTTCTGTTTAAGCTGACTGTATATTTCATGAAAATTTTTAATTCCAAGCCTTTGCATCTCCGAAACAGTCCGCTGTGGATCGATATTGAGAATTACTCCTCCCAAATCAAAGATTATATTTTTTATGGAATCAAGTTTATCCTTCATTGTCTATGGAATTTTATGCAGCAAAGATAAATTTATTTGTTTGTTCGGAATATTTTCTTATACTTATTAGTTGAATGAATAAAAAAAGATCAAAAACAAGTATAAAAACTGATTGTTGTACCCAATAAATACGAACCAAAAAGAATGGTTTATGAAAGTAAAAGGAAAAAGTTATCAGACCCTATGGTTGAAAGATCCATACACAGTTCAGGTAATCGATCAGAGACTTTTACCTTTTGAGTTTAAAATTGTGGATTTGAAAAACCTGGAAGATGCTTTCAGGGCTATTAAAGATATGATTGTTCGCGGAGCGCCGCTAATTGGCGTCACCGCATCATTTGGCATGTACCTGTCTTTGCTGAACAGCCGGGAAGATAAATGGGAAGAGGAGTTGAAGCAGGCAGGAGATTACCTGAAATCAGCCCGGCCAACGGCAGTAAATCTTGCTTTCGCTGTAGAACAGCAGCTGGAGGCAGTCAACAATACCAGAACTATTGAGGAGGCTGTGACTCAAACCAGGGAAACCGCAGAAAAACTTCGAACTGAGGAAATTGAAAATTCCAGGAAAATAGGGGTTAATGGGTTTTCCTTAATAGAAGAAATTGCCAGGAAGAAAAACGGAAGACCCGTAAATATACTCACACACTGCAACGCGGGCTGGCTGGCCTGCATTGACTATGGCACAGCCACCGCACCCATTTACCATGCCCATGATAATGATGTAAACGTGCATGTATGGGTGGATGAAACCCGCCCGCGAAACCAGGGCGCCAAACTGACTGCATGGGAATTTGAACAGCATGGAGTTCCGCATACTGTCATACCGGATAACACCGGTGGTTTGCTGATGCAAAATGGGATGGTTGATATGGTAATAGTGGGAAGCGACCGTACAGCAGCCAATGGTGATGTGGCCAACAAAATCGGCACCTACCTGAAAGCCCTGGCTGCCCATGATAACCATGTGCCATTTTATGTAGCCTTACCCCTCTCTACCATCGACCTGGATATTCGGAACGGAGTGGAAGAAATACCCATCGAACAAAGAAGCGACGACGAAATCAAATACATGGACGGGTATTCTGATGGGGAAATAAGAAAAGTTCGCATAACTCCGGAAACAAGCCCTGTAGCCAATTATGGCTTTGATGTAACGCCGGCCAGATATGTAACAGGCCTGATTACTGAAAAAGGAATCACCAAACCTGAAAAAAACGAAATCAAAAAACTCTTTGAAAAATGAAAGACCAGGACGGATACATAAAATTCAAATACGAATGGGAAAAGAAGCTGTTCTCTTTCCCGAGGGATAAATTTGAGAAACTCAATCAATGGCGGGAGAAATTCTACCAAATGGACCTGATTGGAGTACTGGGTAATGGTATTGGTTTTGGAAACATCAGTTTGCGAGTAGAAAAAACCAACAAGTTTATTATTACCGGTTCGGCTACTGGTAAATTCAGGTACTTAAACAAAATGCATTACTCATTGGTAGACGATTTCGATATTGAATCCAATTTCGTAAAGTGCCTTGGTGAAATTAAAGCAAGCTCTGAATCGCTTACTCATGCTTCAGTATATAAAGAAGCACCCTCCATCAATTCAATTGTCCATACTCATAACAGAAAAATGTGGAATCATTACAAGGATAAAAAACCTACCACTCCGGTTGAATATCCGTTCGGCACACCCGAAATAGCCAAAGCAATTGGTGACCTTGTAAAAAATGATAATGTGCTGGAAGAAAAGCTTATTGTGATGGGGGGGCATGAAGACGGGGTCATAACTTTCGGGAATACTATTGAAGAAGCCGGAGAAGCTATGTTGTATTATTATAAGCAAGCTACTGAATAATAACCCAAAAATAAAGCATCTATGGCAAAAGTAGGTATTATTGGAGGATCCGGACTGGAGGATCCATCCATTTTGAAACAGCCAGAAACAGTTGAACTGGAAACTCCCTTCGGAGAACCCAGTTCACCGCTTACTACCGGCAAAATAGAAAACATGGAAGTAGTAATTCTTTCAAGACACGGGAAAAAGCACACCATCCCACCCACGCAGGTGAACAACCGGGCCAACATTTATGCACTAAACCAGATGAAATGCGACTACATCATTACAACCACGGCTTGTGGCAGTCTGAGAGAAGAAATTGACCGGGGCGACCTGGTTATCCTCGACCAGTTCATTGATTTCACACGCCACAGGGACATCACCTTTTTCGAAAGTTTTAAGCCCGGGGATATGAAACACACACCCATGGCAGACCCCTTTTCAAAATACATACGGGAAAAGCTGATTGAATCAGCCGGCGAAATGAGTGTGAGATACCATGAGAAAGGAACAGTAGTGACCATCGAGGGGCCCAGGTTTTCAACCCGCGCCGAATCCAATATGTTCAGGGCCTGGGGAGCCGATGTCATTAATATGTCAATAGCCCCGGAAGCCATTCTGGCTAATGAATTAGAGATACCTTATGCCACCATAGCTATGAGCACAGATTACGACTGCTGGCGAACCGACGAAGAGCCGGTAACCTGGAAGGAAATCCTGGAAATATTCAATCAGAACGTGCACAATGTGCTGGACCTAATTCTGAAAACGTTGCCAAAGCTGGAGTAGGATGGTGACAGAGCACATATTACACAGATGATACGGATAATGACTGATTTAATTTGATTTTATATCCAGGTTATCAACGGTCAATAAAGGTATTTAAACGAAATAAAAATACCTGGGCTGGTATTAAAAACGTTATTTTTTTGAAAAACAAAAAATACAGATTAAAATATTCAACAAACAGTTGCGTAATTGGTAACAAAATATTAATATTGCACTCCGATTTTTGAGATGTTCTTGAAAATAATAAAATATTACAGGGCCCATAGCTCAGTTGGTTAGAGCATCCCGATCAATATCGGGATGGCCTTAGGTTCAAATCCAGGTGGCCCGGGGTAAAGTAATAAAAGTTCTTTAATTAAGTTAAACAATAATATTTCAGGGCCCATAGCTCAGTTGGTTAGAGCACCTGACTCATAATCAGGTGGTCCTTGGTTCAAATCCAAGTGGGCCCACAAAAAAGCCGGTTATAACAATCGGCTTTTTTTATTTTTAACTTTATGTATTACACCTACATTCTTTACAGTCAATCTATAGATTCATACTACATTGGTTCAACCAAACGATGTTACGAAACGTTTGGAACGCCATAACAAAGGCCACAGTAAATACACCCGACGTGGCATCCCCTGGGAACTGGTATATTACGAAGAATATCCTACTCGAAGTGAAGCAGTAAACAGAGAACAACAACTTAAAAAACAAAAAAGCAGAAGCTATATACAACAGCTCATTGCGAAGGGCTAGAGCATCCCGATGCATATCGGGATGGTCCTTGGTTCAAATCCAAGTGGGCCCACAAAAAAGCCGGTTATAACAATCGGCTTTTTTTATTTTTAACTTTATGTATTACACCTACATTCTTTACAGTCAATCTATAGATTCATACTACATTGGTTCAACCAAACGATGTTACGAAACGTTTGGAACGCCATAACAAAGGCCACAGTAAATACACCCGACGTGGCATCCCCTGGGAACTGGTATATTACGAAGAATATCCTACTCGAAGTGAAGCAGTAAACAGAGAACAACAACTTAAAAAACAAAAAAGCAGAAGCTATATACAACAGCTCATTGCGAAGGGCTAGAGCATCCCGATCAATATCGGGATGGCCGTAGGTTCAAATCCAGGTGGGCCGGCCCACTTGAAAATCAAAGGGTTAGACAAACAAGTCTAGCCCTTTTTTATTTGCCTATACGGAAACTATACAAAAATGTATGGATTGTCTTCTCAGTGAAAGCTACCCAAAAATTAGAATTGCCTAATACAATTATAACTATTTATAAAATATTCCAAAGTGATTAGCTTATTGGATTTATGATTCAGAAGAAAAGAAACACTTTTGGAATAATCAGTATTTTTTGGAATTCATGATTGAAAAAGATTTATCTCTTAAAAAGGTAAAGGAATTAAATTTTGTGAAACATCATGATAATTTTTGTAGTATAATTCCAGGGATGTGCGTAGATTCAGGTATATCAAGAAAATGGGCCAGAACAATATTATTATCTAATATAATATCTCGCAACCTCAGGATTATCAATTCAGATTTATTTACATTTAAAAATACTGAGAGTAATAGAAAAGCAAAAGAAATCTTAATTGATTATATTAAGGATATTAAAAAAACGTATTTCAGAAAAGTCCAATTTAGTGGGAATATCAGCAGTGATGACTCTGTTGCAACTTTATTAGTTATGGATATAATGCACTTTTTAGCCAACAGAGAACTAAACTATGCCAAATCCTTAACATCATTGTTTAAAACTCGTCAAGATTTCGTGAATTCATTAGAAAACCTCATAATTAATTTTTTTAATTTAGAGGAAATATAATTTTAATAGATGTTAGGTTAAAAGGACAAAATAGCTATTATTCATATGATATTCGGATACCAGAAAAACTCAAAAGAAGTAAAGGTATATAATGAAACTACTTTCAAGGACCACTCAATATTAGAGCGACAAGATCTGGAAATATGGGTGGAAAATTACCCTGAGATACTAGGTTAAGATTTGCTGATATTAACTACAGAGTATGATAGGTTTGACAAAACTAGTGAACGCTTAGATTTGTTAGCAATCGATAAAGCTGGTAAACTTGTTGTTATCGAGCTTAAAAGGGATGACAGTGGTAAATAGGAAATAAAAACCTCATGAACAAAAAAATTTTCCTCATTACCTGGATATTTTTAATTACATCTCTTTTTAGTTTTGCGTAAAACATCTCAGTTAAATCTTTTCAAACCCTCCCCAACGACCAGACTGCCCGTGTACATTATCCGGTAAAAGACCAAAACGGGGAGAAGTGTGCTTTAATAAAAGTGGTAACCACTCAGCAGGGATTTGTATGGGAAGGGGGAACTCTCGGAATCATAAAAATTGAAAAAAAGACCGGGGAATATTGGGTTTATCTGCCACATGGTTCTAAGAAGATAACCATTAAACATGATAAGCTTGGTCTTTTACGTGATTATGTTTTTCCTGAGGCTATACGCCGCGGCGTGTCCCTACAAAATGAAAAGAAATTCGGGTGTCCCTGAGAAACACCAATTTTGTTGTCTTGGTTTGTAATCCTAAAATATTATACATATTTCGGTTTATAATTTAAAAATATTATAATAATTTTGGATTGTGATTCAAAATTTATATATTTGATGCTAAAATGATTTGTCATGATTAAGCGATTTTTGCAAGAAAAAATATGCCAGCACATTAATAGTAAGAAAGCCATTCTTCTTTTTGGAGCCCGCCAGGTTGGAAAAACCACACTTTTGGAAAATCTAAAGTGTTTGCCACAAAAAGAGACATTGTTTTTAAATGGTGATGAATCAGATATTCGTGAGTTATTTTCTAATCCGAACTCTACCCGCTTAAGGCATGTTTTTAATGGATATAAATTTGTTGTTATTGATGAGGCGCAGGGAATTCCTGAGATAGGATTAATTTTGAAAATTATCGTTGATAAAATGAAAGAGGTACAGGTGATTGCAACCGGTTCTTCGGCTTTTGAACTCATGAATCATACCAGTGAACCCTTGACGGGGCGTAAGTTTGAATTTATGTTGTTCCCTCTTTCTTTTTCAGAGATGGTTGGAGAAAATGGTTTTTTGGAAGAAATGCGGATGCTGGAACTTCGTCTTGTGTATGGCTACTATCCTGAAGTTGTAATAAACCCTGGAAAGGAACAAAAATTTTTAAAACTTATTGCCGGAAGTTACCTTTACAAAGATTTACTGCGATTGGAGAATATCAGAAAGAGCGAACTGCTTGAAAAAATCTTGAAAGCTTTAGCACTTCAGGTAGGAAGTGAGGTATCTTATAATGAAATAAGTAAATTGTGTGGAACAGACTCTAAAACAGTGGAAAAATATATCAATCTACTGGAGAAAGCTTATGTTATATTTAAATTGCCTGCATTAAGCCGAAATGTTCGGAATGAATTAAAAAAAGGGAAAAAAATTTATTTCTGGGACAATGGCATTCGGAATGCCATCATCAATAATTTCACAGATATTATTTCGTCACGCGAAAATATTGGTGCTATTTGGGAAAATTTTGTTATTAGTGAGCGTATGAAACTTCATTACTATCATCAAACCAATATTAACTGTTATTTTTGGCGTACATCCCAACAACAGGAGATTGATTTTATTGAGGAATACAGCAATGGGTTCAGGGGCTATGAATTTAAGTGGAACAAATCAGCAAAAGCGACTTTTTCAAAAACATTTTTAAAAAGCTATGATGTATTAGAAACGAGGGTTATTAGCAAAAATAATTTGGAGACTTTCTTATTGGAACCATCATTTTTATCAGATGAACAGTAAAAAAATTACTATAAGAATTCAGATCTGACAGGTTTTCGAAACCTGTTCGATCTCTTGTCTTGCCGGCAAGATGCCGGCGGTCCATGGTGTGATTTTGTTTATGGAACACCGGCATCCCTTTCCCTCTAACCTGCATTATTCATAAATTTTTATAAATATGAATAAAATGCAGATTAACCCCTTGCTCCGCCGTAGCGGCTACGCGAAGGCGATGCCGACTTAGGTGAACTTAAATTTTTGAAAAAAATTTTAGTGAACCTTAGTCGCTGTCGGAGACAGGAATAATTCTTGAATTATTCGGGCTAAATTACTGTTCCGTAATCAGGTTAAATTTTCAATCACCGTCTCAATTTCTTCAAGCTTGGCTATTTGATTCAACCAATTTTCAGGGATTCCTTCTGTTGTGTAAAGCAACCCAGCCAGTCCGCCTGCCACAGCCGCTGTAGTATCGGTGTCTTTTCCGAGGTTGACGGCTTTCAAAACAGCCTCTTTGTAGTTGTCTGTTACCAGGATTACCCATATTGAGGCTTCAAGCGTATAGATAACGTAGGTATCGGTATAAATTTTATCTTCAGGAAGGGTATCTATCTCTCCGTTGGTCAGGCGTTCAAAATGGGCCATTTCTTCAGGTTCAACGCTTAATTTATCTGCAAGACGGAGAAATCGTAGATTGGCTTCTTTGTAAGCTTCTTTTGGTCCATGATCTTCCATCAAAAGTCCGGCAAATTCAAGGTAATAAAAACACGACAATGCCGAACGGACATGAGCATGGGTTATGGCCGACACTTTGCGGATAATTTCATACCGCTCCAGGTCATTTTGGTTTCTCCTGACATAAAAAAGAAGCGGCAGTATACGCATCAGCGCACCATTTCCATTGGATTTTTCATTTTTGATGCCGGACTCTTCCGGAGAAAACCCCTCCTTTAACCGTTCAATGGCAGCGCCGGTGGTATTTCCCACATCAAAGACCTCCCCGCGGGGAGTCCAGTGGTTGTTGTATAGCCAGTTCACAAAGCTCTCGGCAATGTTTTGCAGGCTGAATCCTTTCGTAAGTTCATCGGCCAGGCACAGAGCCAGTGAGCTATCGTCCGACCAGGTGCCGGGCGGCTGCTTATAGGTCCCGTATCCTTTCATATCTGTAACCGGATTCTTCTTCAGGGTCTCCCGCTCTTCAAATTCTACCGGAACACCAAGGGCATCACCTACCACTAAGCCTAATATTGCGTCTCGTACTGGATTGGTCATAAACTTTGATTTTATGTTTTATTACTAACAAAATTTACTAAGGAATGATTAAAAAATCAAATATCTTATCTTCGGGGTTTTATTAGTAAAGACCCAATTGACAGATTATACTATTCTTTATATGCCAAAGCATATCAAAACCATAAGCGACGGAAGCATCATTGAATATGACAAAGGAAGCTTTGATGACTGGTGTGTCTACCTTACACGAAAAGGGCAATCACGCTATGCACCCAGAGATGTGGAATATTTCACCATTCTGAAAAATCTGGGTGAAATCTATGGGTGTCAGAAAATTTATGAAGATTTTGTAAAGCTTTACGGAGTAACGACGAAAAAGATAAGTCAAAATATCTTGAGGGGCATTACAAGGCTTGCCTCAGCCTATGGAAGGCATGCCAAAGAAATGGATACCTGGTTTACGGTTATTTATGCGGGGATGGTGGCTGAAGAAAATAAGGAAAACGCGGTATTGAAAAAAAGAATAAAGAGGCTGGGGATGTACCAGGTCCTGGTTGAAGGACGGCCACCGGAATATGCGGCTACTTTTAGCAAAGGAAAGCAATGGAGGGAACTGGATAAAGTGATGAAGCCGTTGGGATTTTGATAGGTTTAGGTGATTTTCAACAGTTTTATACTTCTCAATTTTAATGGATTGTAACCACAGAGAAATAAGAGAAGACACAGAGGGACTCAGAGAAAGTTCTCGGCGTGCTCTTTATGCCTGGGTTTAATAATCCGGTTAGCTAACATACGATGTCTTTCAGTCATCGTATGTTTACTCTTTGCTGGGCGACTTCACAGAGGAAGGAGAGGTGGCACAGAGGGCCACAGAGGAGCTTCTCCGGGATTCTTTTAGGTTTTTTTCTGTTGCGCTCCATGGTTAGGTTGTTGATGTCCTTACGGTAAAAGGCTGGAGCGCTGTTATTCGGGGTCGTTTGTCACCAGGGTTAGCACCCCGGTTTATAAAAATGTCACCCCTGTCGGGGTTGAAGAAGGAATTAAAGGAGGAGAGCAAAAGAAGTTTGGAAATATGCTCACGATACACAGTAAACATCCGATGAAAAAAAATACATCGGATGTTAGGGCGTCGCTTAACATACGATGTCTTTCAGTCATCGTATGTTTACTCTTTGCTGGGCGACTTCACAGAGGAAGGAGAGGTGGCACAGAGGGCCACAGAGGAGCTTCTCCGGGATTCTTTTAGGTTTTTTTCTGTTGCGCTCCATGGTTAGGTTGTTGATGTCCTTACGGTAAAAGGCTGGAGCGCTGTTATTCGGGGTCGTTTGTCACCAGGGTTAGCACCCCGGTTTATAAAAATGTCACCCCTGTCGGGGTTGAAGAAGGAATTAAAGGAGGAGAGCAAAAGAAGTTTGGAAATATGCTAACGTTGGGGCGCAATGGCTATTTGAAAAATAAAATACAAGATTGTTTCTATATATGGAAACATTTTTATATTTTTATCCGTTTTAAACAATAGATAGATGAGAGAATATTTTGATATTTTATTATCTGATGAAGTTGAAGAGTTTCTTGATAAAATTGATGAAAAGGCAAGAGATAAAATAATTTATAACATCGATAAAGCCAAATATTCTCTTGATCCGAAGATTTTTAAGAAGTTGACAAAAGAAATATGGGAGTTTAGGGCAAAATATAGGTCGATTCAATATAGACTTTTGGCATTTTGGGATAGGAGGGATAATAAAGATACACTTGTGATAGCAACACATGGATTTATTAAAAAGACTCAAAAAACGCCAAAGTCAGAGATTGATAGAGCAAAAAAGATTAGAGAGATTTATTTTTCAAAAAATAAGTAGCCATGGCAACAAAAGATATTAAGTTTAAGAGATTTGATGATATTAAAGACAAATATCTAGGTAAAGAAGGAACTAAGAAAAGAGATCAATATGAATTTGATTTAAAACTTGATGTGTTGGGTGATATGATAAAACGATTACGCAACGAAAAAAAATTAACCCAGTCACAATTAGGTGAAATGATAGGAGTAAAACGATCCGAGATTTCAAAACTGGAAAGGGGATCCAGAAATATGACAATAAGTACCGTATTAAAGATATTCAGAGCCCTAAAAGCAGATGTTAAATTTAAAATTGAGACAAAAGATAACGAGTTGAATTTAGCATGACGCTATTCGATACGCAGTAAACACCCGATGAAAAAAATACATCGGATGTTAGGGCGTCGCTTAACATACGATGTCTTTCAGTCAT
>CAZPDP010000002.1:99429-208939 GCA_964585385.1 uncultured Bacteroidales bacterium | reverse complement strand
CACCAGGGTTAGCACCCCGGTTTATAAAAATGTCACCCCTGTCGGGGTTGAAGAAAGAATTAAAGGTGGAGAGCAAAAGAAGTTTGAAAATATGCTCACGATAAGCAGTAAACATCCGATGAAAAAAATACATCGGATGTTAGGGCGTCGCTTAACATACGATGTCTTTCAGTAGACTAAATGTTTATCCCCTCCGGGGAAAATCAGGCATATACAAACATTTAGTCTACAATACTTTATCCGCTCCGCGGAAAAATACTCCGTAAAAGTTAAATTTTTGTAGAAAAAGAACCCCAAAATATTATTTAACCTGAGTTCGATTTAAAGACGAACGCTCATAATTCCGAATCAAAAGCTCTGCAATCTCTCCCCGCTTCTTTGCATTGGAATTGATTGCTCTTTTGGCTTTTACACGCTCAATGATATAATCTTTGTAAAGCGTATCAAAAAAATCGTCTTCGGGGTCTATGTTTTTAGGATCGGAATTGCTGAGGAGCCATGGGTGTTGTTCTCCGTTCAACTTATCCAGGAACTTCTTAAGCCGCTTTTGCTCCTTGTCGTCAAATCCATCCTTCGAATACGAATTAAATGAGGAGGTCTGACTGATAGGTTTATAGGGTGGATCGAGATAAAAAAACGCAGGTCTCTCATCTACATGCTTGTAAGTTTCAGTAAAGTCTGTATTCAGAATGGTCACCTTTTGTAACGCTTTACTCACAGCTTTAAGATTGGATGTGTCGCATATCCTTGGGTTCTTGTATTTTCCGAAAGGAACATTAAACTCATTCTTGCTGTTTACCCGGTACAATCCGTTAAAGCAGGTTCTGTTCAGAAAAATGAGCAGGGCTGAATGCTTTGAGATATCGTTTGTACGGGTATTGAATTCTTCTCTTCTTTCCAGGAAAAATACCTTCCTTTCATCTTCCTTCTTGATGCTGTAATAATCGTCCCCGAGACGTTGCAAACAGGATATAAGAGTCTCCACATCCATCTGAATGGCTTTGTATGCATTGATGAGGTCTTCATTGATATCGTTAATTACAGCTTTAGTCACACCTGGATAATTATTCAGAACCCAGAATAAAACGGCTCCGCTTCCCACAAAAGGTTCGACGTAAGTAAATTGGCCAGCTTGCATTACGTCGTCAGGAATACGGGCAGAAATCGCATCCAGAAGTTGACTTTTACCCCCTGCCCATTTGAGGAAAGGACGGGCTTCCTGTTTAGATCTGACTGTTTTTTTTATAGCTTGGTTTGTAGTATTTTTTCCAGAAGATTGCCTCTGCATGAATGTTCATTTTACTTGCGAAAATAAAGCTTCTGGGAGTAAAAAACTAACAAAATCTTAGTGATTTATTGCTTTAATTCTTTTTAGCGTTATTTGAGTCTTTAAGTCCTGGTGGTTAAACAATCCTCTCGAACCCTTATAGTTCAGAACAGGAGATTGGATAAAAAGCAGATTAAATGAATGACAGGCATTAATCCATAAAAATTGCTAATCCGTGTATATCCGTTTTATCTGTTTCATCCGTGTTCTATACAAATTGTATGAAAAAGAAAAGCCACGGATTCTTTCTGAAATCCATGGCTATCTTTTTTAAATGCATTCTGTTTTGTGTTTTCTACAAAGCTCTTACCGGCGGAGCTGGTTTTTTAACTTCCTTTTCTTCTTTTTCTTCCAGTTCTTTCATAATCACCTCCACAGCCTTTTCGAGTTGCGGGTCTTTGCCGTTTATCACCTCTTTCGGTGTCATCTCAACCTCTACATCCGGGTGAACGCCTTCGTTTTCAATAATCCATTCCCCGTCTTTGGAGAATATACCAAACCTTGGGGAGGTCACAAAACCTCCATCCATCAGGGGTGGATAACCATAAATACCTATCAGAATCCCGAGGGTGGTTTTACCGACCAGTTTACCCAGGTCTTTCTCTTTAAACAGGAAAGGCATGAGGTCGCCGCCTGAAGCTGCATATTCATTGATGATCATGGCTTTCGGACCAAAGATACCAGCGCCTGGCGTTGCGGTAACCTTACCATCGCGGTGACCCCAGTAGTTCATAATCTCCCTGTCCAGCAGATTAATCACATAGTCTGCAGCCGAACCTCCACCGTTGTATCGTTCATCAATGATGACAGCTTCCTTGTCAAGCTGGGAGAAATAATACCGGTTGAAGAAGGTATACCCTCCGCCCCCTGTATTCGGCATGTAAACATAGGCTACACGGCCGTCCGTCATCTCATCCACTTTCTTGCGGTTGCCTTCCACCCAGTTCATGAAACGGAGGTTTCTTTCACTGCGTACAGGTACTACGGTTACTTTTCTTGCTCCCTGGAGTTGGGGCTCTGAACTCACCATCAGTTTCACCTGCTTATCCACTGTATTCTGGAACAGGCTGTAAATATTCATATCTCCTGTAAGCGTTTCACCGCCCACTTCCAGGATGTAATCGCCTTCATTTATATCCACGCCGGGTTTGGTCAGGGGAGCCTCGAAAGATGGGTTCCAGTTGAGACCGGAATAGATCTTTTTGATCCGGTAGCGGTTATTGACTATCTCATAATCCGCTCCCAGCAATCCTGTCCTGACGCTCTCCTCATCGGGGTAGTCTCCTCCTCCAACGTAGTTATGGCCTACCACCATCTCTCCCATCATTTCAGCAAACAGGTAATTGAGGTCTTCCCTGTGACCCACATGAGGCAGAAATTTTTTGTATTTTTCTTTCACAGCTTCCCAGTCGGCGCCGTGCATGTTTTCCACATAGAAGAAATCCCGTTCGATTCGCCAGACTTCATCAAACATCTGTTCCCATTCTTCCAGCGGTTCCACATAAACCTTCATTTCTGAAAGATTCAGGCTTCCCTTTCCGGGTTCAGGCTTGGCATCTGTGCCTGTTATGGCATAGTTTCCGCTCGAGGTAGCATAAATCATCTTTTTACCGTCAGCGCTCACTTCATACCCTCTGAGACCTTCAAGCCAGGTATCGTCTTTCTCTTCTTCCATATCAAAAGCATGGAGGGTGTACCCTCTCTGGTCTGGGACCTGTTCTAAAAAGAAGAGCTTTCCTTTTACATTGCCTTCCAGGTGGGAATAGGTCCGGGGTGGTACAGGCAGAGAAACAATCCGCTGATCCAGGTTCTCAAAATCTATCTGAACCTTTACCTTGTCCTCCTTCTTTCCATTCTTATCCTTGTCATCCTTTTTCCCATTCTCCTCTCCTTTATCGATTTGCTCTTCATCACTTTCGGGTGCAAAGGGAGACTCTTTGTCCTTTTGCAGAACAACAGCATAAATGCTATACGTTACCCGGTGCGGGTAATTGGTCATATCCAGCCAGCTGGCATTAAGCCCATAGTCTGTACTGGCTGCAAAAAAGAGATAATTCCCTTCAGAACCAAAGGTAGGATAAGCGGTCTCACTCATGCCATCGGTGATCTGCTTCTTTTCGCCGGTTTCCACATTGTAAACAAACACGGCATTAAGCTGATTCTCCAGTCTGCGGGTGTAGGTTAACCATTTGCTATCGGGAGACCAGTCAGGGGTAAACTTGGGCCTGGGATTGGCATAAATGTCCTTGTCTATTTTTACGGGCTGCTTTTTCTCAACATCCACATAATACATGTTGAGATGCTTATCGTAAAAGGCAAGTTTCTTGCTGTTAGGCGACCAGTAAGGACCATAATAGAAAGATGGATTTTCAAAGGAAATGGTTGTTGGCTCATTTTCTCCTTTTTGATCGGCAATCATTAACTGGTATTCACCATTGGCATCGGAAAACCAGGCAATCTTGTCACCGTCGGGAGACCAGGCAGGGAACCGGTCATGAGCACCGGGTGATTCAGTAATATTCCTTATGTCACCTTTCTCAGTGGGAATGGTAAAGACATCGCCTCTGACTCCCATTACTGCTCTAACACCGGAAGGAGAAATGGAAAAATGCCGGATGTAGTCTTTTCCATCTGCATAGTGAGGTCTCTTATATGGAATATCGGGTTTGATGGTAATGTGCAGAGTCGTCAGTTCTTCGGTGGAAATATCGTACAGATGAACTCGACCGCCCTGTTCAAAGGACAGGGTTTCGCCGTTTGAATGAAGCGTTTTAACAGGGTAATCGCTAAATTCGGTGATTTGCTTTACTTCCTTGGTGGTTAAATCATATCTATACACATTGTTATAACCATTCCGGTCTGACAGGAAATACACCTTTTCCTTACCAGCCCAAACCGGATGGGTGTTATTGGAGCCGTTTTGAGGGATCTCCTCAACCTCATAGGTTTCGTTATCGAAAATCCAGACCTGGGGTGTGTTACCTCCCCTGTATTGCTTGAAAGGCCGGTAAACGCCAATGCCTTCGTTGGGGTCAGGATTCTTGATGTAAGCAGTATATCGTCCATCAGGAGAAACCGTACCCTGATGGGCTTCCGGCATGGCCATTTCCTGGGGTAAGCCTCCGCTTCTCTCCACAGTAAACAATTTTGAAAAGCGACCGCTGTTTGAAGACCGGGAGGAAGAAAACACAATGCTGGTGTTTCCTTGCCAGCTTCTCACCACATCGGAATTGGGATGATAGGTGAGTCGTTCAGGCATACCGCCTTCTGCAGAAACAACATAAACGTCAGTATTGCCTTCATAATGACCTGAAAAAGCTACCCAGTTCCCGTCAGGAGAGAATACCGGGTTGGTTTCAGCGCCTTCATGAACAGTAAGCCTTTGAGCGTTTGATCCATCCTTATCTGCAATCCAGATATCACCTGCATAGGTAAAAACTATGCGGGATTCACTCACAGAAGGACTTTTCAATAACAGGGTTTCTCCTTCAGCAGACTGACCATAGGTCATCCATCCGCCTATCAGAAAGGTTAGTAAAATAAGGGTGTGTTTCATTGTTAAAAGAATTAAAGTTGGAAATTAGTTGGTTTTAAACATAGGTAACATTATGTTAGTATCTAAAGTTAATAAATAATTACTTTTTTTGCTCAGATAGCTTTTGCCTCCATCAAAGCCTTTGATAGATAATCCTTACCCTCCTGACATTAGATTCTTCTGTAAGTGAAAGGTTTAAGCTCAAAAGATTTTGTTTGGGATTCTGTAAGGGAGCGAAAATCGCTCAATTTGGGTTATAATTCCATTCGTCTGAAATCTTTACCCATTCCGCTGCCTGCTTTTTGGAAAAGCTCATCGATATGATTGTCCATGGTAAAATAAATGATCTGCCAACCCATACCGGCAATCTCAGCCAGCTTGTTCACCAGCACCTCCCGTTTGCTCCAGTCGGAATGCTGAAAGGTATCGTCCATAATCAGGAACAATGCATCCTTCTTTAACAGCTTACGGCTAAAACCAATCCGCAATGCCAGCATAATCTGCTCTTTAGCACCTGTACTTAAATCCTGCAAATCGTAGTCATCAAAATTGTCTGATACTATCAATGCGTTGTTTTCAAGAGAAAGGGAAGTATATCGCTGGGTAATGTCCCACAATGGCTTTGTGACGGTTTCAGAAGCCAGCCCTTCCTGCATTTTTTGATTCTCCTGCTTTCTGTATTCATCAATTAGATTATGAACAACGATTCCCGCTACAATCTGAGATTTTATTTCTTTCAGTTCTTCTTTCTTTTCTTCCTCTTTGTTTCGCAGATTTTCCATCACTTTTTCCCAGGACGTATGAAAATCATCTTTTGTTACCCCGCAGATCTGGTGTTTCAGGGTTGTTAGCTGTTCCTCATTCGCACCCAGTTTCTTTTTCAGTGCTTCCAGCTCCTGTTCCAATTCCACGTACTTTTCCTCACTATAAGCTACACCCGGGTCTGTGGTTCTGAAGTCCGATTCATTCACCTTGAGGCTGACAAGCTTTTTCTGCTCCTGTTTATACTGATCGGTGAGTTCTTTTCTCCGCTGTTTAATTGTACTGAGGGTATTGCTCCATTGATTCTCCCCGGGAATTTCTTCCCATAGTGTGTTAAACTGTTCCTGGATTCTGTTCTTCAGGCTGTTTAGCTTTTGCTCTTTTTCTTCCATCTCATTTTTAGCATATTCTGCCTTCTGGGCTTGTTTCTCCTGCTTCTGAAGTTCCTCTTCAAGAACAGAAATATCTGTTAATGATCTTTCAAACAGATTCTCAAACTCTGTTTTTAGTTTCTGTAACTCTTTATGCTTCCCATATTCCCTGGTAAAATCATACAGTTTTTTCAATATAACGAAAATACTACCCATGGTCCCGAGGAAAGCTATTAACGCAGCAATTTTCATGTTAAACGCGATGAAAATCATGGAAGCGAGCGCCAAGATAACCGTAAGCACATAATAAAGCCTGTTAAGGGAAAAAGCCCTGTTGATAGTCCACTCCCGGTAATTCTCCTTTGCGCTTCTAAGCCAATCTAACTGACTGCTTTGCTTTGCAGCTTCCTCATATTCTTGCTTTTTTTTCTTATACTCATCGCCAGTATCTTCATAAATCCGGATATCCTGTTGCAACTGACTAATATCTTCCTCCGGGTACCTGGAACCCTCCTCCTGGATCTTTTTCATCTTTTCGGAAATCATCCAGGCACGGTATTTTTTGGCCTCCCGCAACTGCTCAATCTGCTTTTGCTTTTCTTTAATTTTCTGCTTATAATCTTCACTTATTCCAACTGTGTAGTCTGTTTCCATTTTTCTGGAGAGCTTTTTAATCTCCTCCAGCTCTTTTTCAGCCTTCATCAACTCCTTTCCTTCGCCCTGCTTCTTAATATCAATGAAGTTGCCTTCAATTTTTGCGGTTTGTATCGTTCTGGAAATTTTTTTGTCGATGTTATCCAATACATTGATACCAGACAATACCTCCTTAATCGTGTGCTTGTCAATGCCCTCAGAGCTGATCGAAGCCTCGGCCCCTTTGGCCATCAGTATATTCGAAATACTGGAAGGCAGCCCGTATTGCTCTTCCCAGAAATCCTCCAGCTTTTCTTTTGAGGAAGGAGAAAAAGCCAGGGACTGCTCCTCGAGTCCGCTTACCCAAACTTTTCCCTTTCCTCCACTGCGAATATGTTTCCATCTTTTTCGATTTCTGAAAAGAGAACGCAATATAAATTCAGTAAGATAGGTTTTGCCTTTTTCATTCGGACTAAAAATAACATTAAAACGGCTGAAAGTCTGCTCAAATTTTTTGAGAGGGCCAAGTCCGGTAACGCTTACTTTTTCTATTCTAACTGCCATACTCTTAATTTAATATAATTTTCAATGCTTCCTGAAGAATATCTTCTTTCCGTGTATAAGTATCCTCTTCGTCCCATTCGAGCTGCATGATTTTATTTTTTACTTCCTCCATAAAACCAGTCAGTTCCGGGTCTTCTGCAACTGAAACTCCTGATAAATCCGGGCCCTCGTTTTTATAGAATGAGAAATCCTTAAGAATATCCCGAATGTAATCATGGAGTTTTTTCCGGTCTGTTGTAAATCCTTTTACCCGTATTCGCAATGTGGCTTTATTCTTATCTTCTTCGTCCAGGCTCCATCTCTGTAGTAGCCGGTTGAGTTGCTCCTTAACATAGTTCCATTCATCCTTAACAGGCAATACTGTGAGGGTTTCGTTAAAGTAAATTTTTTCGGTGTCTACTATCTGTGATCTAACCGAAAATGTTTCACTGTTAATTATAAGAAACCGTCTTTTCCCGGTTTCATTGATATCCATTGCACAGGGTGAACCCGTATAGTAAAGTCTTCCCGTATCATAGTATTTATGGATATGCCCCAGTATTACCCTGGAAGGATTATAGTATTCCAAATCCTTTCTGTTGACTGGCATATACGTACCGGGTTCATAAGGATTGGTTTCCCGGCTTCCTCCCAGGTAGTCGCCATGGCTGATAAGCACCCATTTATCGCCCAGTTTGTTCTTATGGGAAGCGATTAGCTCTCCCATTGACCTGTCCGCGAAATAAGGTATAAACAAAAAATCCGCATCATCAAAACTCTGGATGGTTGGTTCAGTATAAACAGTTAAATTTCCCGCGGCAAAAAGATTTTGTTTGAGACCGGGATCATGGTTTCCCGGAATGACATAAGTCTGAATATCAGAATATTGACTCAACAACTTATCGAAATCTGAATAATTGGGAGATTCCGCATCGAAGAGGTCTCCGGCTATAATGAGTGCATGAATTCCCTTATCCCTGCATTGTTTGTAAATATTTTCAAGGGCATTGTATCGTTCAGGATGCCTTTCCTTTTCCCTGAGGTGCAAATCTGCTGTAATGGCTATCTGCATGAATAAAATGTTTTTCGTTAACTTTGATAAAATTAATAAAATACATTGGCTTAAATGCGATTCCTGCTCTTCTGTTTTACACGTTTTTTGAACAAGAAAAAAATTCAGACAAAGGTAGGCTGAAATAGTGTCATTTCGTGTCGTAATTCATTTATGAAATAAAAATGAAAGACAGGGGTTACTCCATTTTTCAAAACACTAACTACCAGACAGAAAAACTGTTCATAAATTGGGGATTCTAAATTAAAGGAATAGGGGAAATATGCATGGAATTTTTATAATTTTACATGAATAAAATCATTTGTCTATGCGTCAATACCTTGATTTACTCAGCCATGTAATGAAAAACGGCGACCGTAAAGCCGATCGTACAGGAACTGGAACCATCAGTACATTTGGTTACCAGATGCGTTTCAACCTTCAGGAGGGCTTTCCACTTCTAACTACCAAAAAGATCCATCTGAAGTCTGTTATTTACGAGCTTCTGTGGTTTCTCAGAGGCGACACCAGTGCTAAGTGGCTGCAGGAACACAATGTCAGGATATGGAACGAATGGGCAGATGAAAACGGCGAACTGGGACACATTTATGGTTACCAGTGGCGCTCCTGGCCGACACCGGATGGCGAACATATCGATCAGATATCAGATGTCATTAATTCTATAAAACACAATCCGCATTCCCGCAGGCACATAGTTAGCGCCTGGAATCCGGGTGATTTGAAAAATATGGCCCTCCCACCCTGTCATATTTTATTCCAGTTTTATGTAAACAAAGGCAAACTATCCTGCCAGCTTTACCAGAGAAGCGCCGACCTGTTCCTGGGCGTGCCTTTTAACATTGCATCCTATTCTCTGCTTACCCTGATGGTGGCGCAGGTAACCGGACTGGAACCCGCTGAATTTATCCATACGCTGGGTGATGCGCACATCTACCTCAATCACACCGAGCAGGTAAACCTCCAGCTTCAGAGGACTCCCCGGGAATTACCCACGATGAAAATTAACCCGGCCAAAAAAGACATTTTCAGTTTTACTTACGATGATTTCAAACTGGAAAATTACAATCCACACCCACACATTAAAGGTAAAGTATCCATTTAAACGAAAAAAATGATTGATATGCTCTCAATGATCGTTGCTGCTGCAGAAAACAATGCTATTGGAAAAGACAACAAGCTTTTATGGCATCTTCCCGATGACCTGAAACATTTCAAGCAAACCACCAAAGGCCATCACGTAATTGCCGGAAGGAAAACATTCGAGTCTCAGGGCAGACCTCTTCCTCACAGAACCAACATCATCATTACCCGGAATAAAAATTACCGGGCGCAAGGATGTGTTATTGTAAATTCTCTGGAAGAAGCTCTCAAACAGGTAAAAAATGATGATGAGCCCTTCATTATTGGAGGCGAAAACATCTACAGACTTGCCATGCCGAAAGCCGACAGGATCTATTTAACGAGAGTCCATGCTGAATTTGAGGCTGATACATTTTTCCCGGAAATCAATCCTGAGGAATGGCAGGAAACTGAAAGAATTTATCATGAGAAGGATGAGAAGCATCGATATCCTTTTTCTATCATAACCTATGACAGAAAATAAACAATCTTACAACAGGTAATCTTAATCAAAACCGATTATCTCTCACCCAAATTGAGCGATTTTCGCTCACTGCCTGCCCCGTACACGAAGTGTCGGGGACAAAAAAATTGATAATTTGAAGTTTAATTCTTCCTTTTTGTCTACCATACAAAAAGGAAGCGAAGAAAGTCACCCGCTGGAATAAAATCTTATTATACGGCAAGGCAAAAGTTCAGGTCTGGTAGCACCTTTTGCTAAATTGCGCGTTAGCCCGGCAAAATCGCGCGGGATAGGGTGGAAATGAGCGAGGGTAGGCTAATTTTTGCCTAGCGTTTTTTTGTTTCTTTTTTTTGGCAATGCAAAAAAAGAAAGACTAATGCCACATGAAGTAATGATGCTGACAGGAGCCAAGTAAAATCAAACATGTTGATTTCACTACGCTTGTTTATTAAAAACCAATGTTATAAACTATAGAAAAAAAGCTACCCGCTTTTAGGAAAACACCACTATTCAAAAACAAGCAACCACCAGTTAACCAGCTTATAAATCAAGGATTTAGAGTTAATCTTTTCATCATAAGGATTTTTTTGTAATTTTGCTTGCTTACTAAAGTAGAACTAACTTTAAATTACATATTTATGGGAAAAGGAGATAAAAAAACAAAAAAAGGTAAGATTTATCGTAATACCTATGGTGTGAGAAGACCGAGAAAAAAGAATAAGATCAAAAAGAAAGCCCTGATGAAGAATCCTCAGGACAATGCACCTGAATTACAAGATAAAATGGAAGGTATAGATATTAAAACGACCAAAGGGGATCTTCAGAAAAAAGAAAAGGTGGAAGAATCCAAGGTAAAAGCTGAACAGGAAAAGAAGGCAGAGCCTAAGAAAAAAGAAGAAGGAGAGAAAAAATCAGGAGGACAGAAAAAAACGCAGTCCAAATCCACAGCAAAAAGCAAATCTGCCACCTCTAAGAGTGGTACTACGCAAAAGAAAAAGACAGAAACAAAAGCGAAGAAAACTGAGGAAACAAAGACTGAAAAGAAGACAGAAACAAAATCCGGGGAGAAAAAGGAAACCAAAGCTTCAGCTAAATCCACGAAGCAAACACAAAAGAAGGCTGAAGATAAAGAGGCGAAAAAGACAGAAACAAAATCATCATCGAAAGATGAGGAAAAGAAGGACGAAGATAAATCCTGACATATAAATTAATGGTAATTTAAAAGGCTGCCTGATAGATTTCAGGCAGCCTTTTTTTAAGCATAATTTAAACCTGGCTGGTTATTATAAACAGCGGCTTCATAGCAAAGCTCTTGTACTGAGGCCGCAATCTTTCTGTATTATATTGCTGGTCCACATTCACCTTTTTGCTTTTCTTCACCACGACTTCTATGGGTATATTATCATAATGCCCTTCACGGAATACCACCAGGCGTCCATAAACGCCATTCAGGATAAGATCCAGCGCCAGATTACCGTATGCCATGGGCACAATAGAATCTATAGAATCCGGGTCGCCTCCTCTTACAAGATAACCTAGTTTTTGGTTTATAATACCGACTTTCCGGCCATTATTGAACTTGGGAGACAGTTCTTTTATCTGGGTAGAAACCATATCTCCTATTCCCCCCAGTTTGGCATGGCCGTACATGTCTTTTTCCTGATTCTCAAACATCATCTCACCTCCTTTAAACATGGCTCCTTCAGACACAAGTACCACCGAATAATTACTGGGGTGTTTGGCGCGATCTTCCATGAGAAGTTTTGTCAGTTTCTCTATATCGAATTTATATTCAGGTATTACACAACGGTCGGCTGCACCGGCCATGGTTGGGAGCATGGCTGTAAAACCTGCATACCGCCCAAACACTTCAACAACCATCACCCGCTCATGGGATCCTGCAGAAGTTCTTAGGATGTGTGTCATCATGATGGTTCTTGTAATACAGGTACTGAAGCCAATGCAGTAGTCAGTCCCGTTTACGTCGTTATCCATTGTTTTAGGAATACCAATAACCCTAACACCTTCAGAATACAACCTTACAGCATAACTTAAAGTATCGTCCCCTCCGATGGGTATTAGGTAATCGATATTTAAATACTCCAGAGTTTTAAGAACCTCCTGGGTCAAGTCATTCCTTTTTTTGTTATATTTATCGGCGTAATGTTCGGGAACACTGTCTTTGGGTACATTTCCGGGATTCATACGCGAGCTGTGCAGGAATGTACCGCCGGTTCTTCCGGCTTTATTCACAACATCTTCTGTCAGTTCAGTATAACACTGGCAATTGTTTGCTTTCGGATCCCTGTTAAACTCCACTAATCCGCTGTAACCTCTGCGAATACCAATAACTTTATACCCTTCTCTTATCGCCCTTATTGTTACAGCACGTATTGCAGGATTCAAGCCGGGAACATCACCACCCCCTGTTAATATTCCGATAACACCTTTTATTTTCTTTTGTGCAGTCATAATCGTGAATTTTAAAGAACAACAATAATCTAAAAATCAAAATCTCAAGATATAAAATAAAACGGCCTTAGAAAAGGAATGAGAAAAATTAATATTCGCTTTACAAAAAAAAATAAAAATGTTGGCCTTTAACCCGGAAACCTTTCAGCGATTTACAGCCGCTGTCATTACTTCTAAACTTTATAGATTAGAAGAGGTTCCTGTGATTTCTTTTATCCCCATACTGTTAATTTAAAAAAAATACTGCACTAATGAACAGACGGTTATTTCGTAGTTATTTCTCCCATTAGGTAAGTTCTGGCATTTCCAGATAATTCAACCCGGTCGCCCAGTTCTTCACAGATAATTCTCCCTCCCCGCTTTGAAATTTGTTCCGCTCTGAGCTTCTTCTTTCCTAAACGTTTCGACCAGTAGGGAACCAATTTGGTATGAGCCGAGCCTGTTACCGGATCTTCATTAATACCCACGGCAGGTGCAAAAAACCGGGATACAAAATCAACCGATTCGCCGGGCGCTGTAACAATAATACCTCTCGCCCCGGTTTTTTTGAGGAGTTCAAAGTCAGGTTCAATATCCTGAATGGTTTTCTCATTGTTAAATACAGCCATGTAATCATCGGACTTATACAATTCTGCGGGTTTTACTTTAAGGGCTTCTGCAAGCTCCTCAGGTATGTCCACTTTTTCAGATTGAACCGAGGGGAAATTCATAGAAAGGAGGTCATCTTTGATCTCTACAGTCAAATCTCCGCTCTTTGAACTAAAGGTAACTTTAGGCCTGGTGGTTTCCAAATGATATAATACCAGATGGGCTGAAGCGAGTGTAGCATGGCCACAAAGATCCACCTCGCAGACAGGCGTAAACCATCTTATAGCATAATTTTCTTCATCTTTTACGATAAAGGCGGTCTCCGAAAGGTTATTTTCCGCTGCGATTTTCTGCATCAGCTTATTTTCAATCCATTCGTCCAAAACAACTACGGCCGCAGGATTGCCCTGAAAAATATTGTTTGTAAAGGCGTCAATCTGGTAAATCGGTAGTTTCATTTGTAGTATTTGTTTGATTTACATACAAATTTATAAATTATTACCGCTCAAAAAAATTCATTCCAAGGGCAAGAGGCACGCTATTTAACAAATTACTTCTTTTACATGCATCAAAAGGATTATTACCATCGTCATTATATCAGAGGAGATCTTTAATTACAACATATTTTTTACTATTTTTGAATAAGAAAACCAACAAACAATTCAATATCATGGTAGATCAAAGCAAAACCAATACAGGACAAGGTCTGGGCATAGCAGGATTGGTGCTGGGAATCATCTCAATACCCCTGGCAATACTGGGCTGTACATTTATTATTGCACTGCTTTTCGGAGCGGTAGGTATTGTTTTAAGCGCTATTGGGCTTTCCCAGGCAAAACAAAGCAATGGTCCAAAAGGTATTACAACAGCCGGACTTGTAGTGTCAATCATTGGCTCTGTGATAGCCATTTTATGGTTTCTGTTTCTGGGAGCTGCCTTCAACGGGGTACTTAAAGAAAACAGGATCTTCGACAAACTGGAAAAGTTAGAAAATATCTCCAACGAAGTAGAATCTGATATTGAACAAGATATCGAAGATGAACTCGAAAAGAAAGACATGGATGAGCTGGAGAAAAAGATGGAAGAACTTGAAGGAGAATTGGAAAAAGACGAAGATAAGCCAAAAGAAGAGGAAAAGCCTGAAAAACCTGGAGAGCCCAAACCCGATAAGGATGAAGGTCAACCACAAAATTGACGACTGTGCCTTTGAATCATAATGAACCTTACATACTTATAAATTTAATACTGGCCGGAATTATAGCTCTAATATTTATCTATTCCGGCCTTTTTTCACCTGATAAGGCACGTCATCCAATCCCCTCAAATGCTCAAATACTCTCAGGGGAAAACCCGCAAAGTAAAGGCCTTTCCAGGGCTTTTTCGGCAATTGTCAGATTAAAACCTGAAAAAGCAAAAGAATACAACCCCTACAGCATCAGGATATTTGGTTTTTTTTTAGTTCAATTAATAATGAGGCTGAGCTTTATACCCGTTTACCGTAAATCCAATAATCCACAAGCCATTATAATTACAGATATAATCCTCTCAATCAGCTTGTTTATTGCTGCATTTTACAATTTCATCACAAACTTGTACAGTGCTTCTTTACCGGGGTAAAAGGTTGTTAATAACAGAGTTAAAAATTGCGGCTCCTTCCGTGTTACCTAACATCTCATCGGAAGACCTTTCAGGATGCGGCATCATACCAAAGACATTCTTATTCTCATTACAAACACCGGCAATATTTTCCACTGAACCATTCGGATTGGCCTCCGTGGTTATCTCGCCATATTGGTTGCAATAGCGAAATAAAATCTGTCCTTTCATGCGCATATCCTGTAAAGTTGATTTACGGGCAAAATAGCGGCCTTCGCCATGGGCAACCGGAATTTTAATGGGTTGTTGCTTATCAAGGTCTCTGGTTAGAATGTTGTCGTTGTTATCAGGTAAGACATAAATATTTTTGCTTACAAACTTTTGGTTTTCATTATGAAGAAGAGCACCAGGCAGTAAACCGGCTTCACATAAAATCTGAAAGCCATTGCATATTCCAAACACAAAGCCTCCCCGGTTAGCAAAATCAATCACCTTGTCCATAATTGGCGAATACCGAGCGATAGCTCCAGACCTTAAATAATCACCATAAGAGAATCCCCCGGGCAGCAATATTCCATCAACATCCTTTAAGTCCGTATCTTTATGCCACAACTCCACTACTTCCTGCTCCAGAATATTACCAAGAACATAAAACGTATCGTGATCGCAATTGGAACCGGGAAAAACTACTACTCCGAATTTCATTTCTTTTAGTGATTAAATAGGTGAACCATTTTGGAAAACTCAAAGATAA
Source organism: uncultured Bacteroidales bacterium (assembly GCA_964585385.1). Taxonomy (GTDB): domain Bacteria; phylum Bacteroidota; class Bacteroidia; order Bacteroidales; family UBA12077; genus JAGXLC01. The sequence continues at coordinate 193,704 of CAZPDP010000002.1, read as the reverse complement.
AAAATTAATATTAAGGACAAGTTCGCGAATACTTCTTTTAAGATAAATACATTAAATTTGAAAGATAAACCAAAGTTTATTCACTATGAATACATTTCGAATAATTTTATACCTGTTGGGTATCCTCGCTTTTCTCTTCCTTGTTTTCCTGGTCTATTTCACTTTCAGTGATTATCAGCCCGACAAAATCAAAACCCTGGCCAAAAACAAAAACTCCAGGCCTCTGAACAAAGACACAGTAGACCTGCTAATCTGGAATATTGGATACTGTGGCCTCAGCGAAGACATGAGCTTCTTTTATGATGGGGGTGAAGAAGTCAGAACATCAGAAGAGAAAACACGGGAGAACCTGGGGTCTGCAAAAAATTACCTGAAAAACAAGCAAACTGTCGATTTTTTTCTTTTACAGGAAGTAGACAAAAGATCCAAACGCAGTTACTATATAAATGAATTTGACAGCATCAGCAAAGCACTTCCCAACTATAAAGCCTTCTTTGCCCTCAATTACAAGGTGCCATTTGTTCCCCTGCCTCCTCACAAACCGATGGGAATAGTAAAAAGCGGTCTGGCAACCTTCTCTCTCCATACACCGTTTAAAGTCGAAAGGCATCCATTCCCGGGAAACTACGCATGGCCTAAAAAATTATTTATGCTGGACAGGTGTTTTATGGTTGCCAAATATTCATTGCCAGGCGAACATGAGCTTTTGATAATCAACACGCACAATTCTGCATACGATGATGGAGGATTGAAAGCTATCCAGATGGAGCACCTGAAAAAATACATTTCAAAAGAATATGAAAAAGGGAATTACATTATTGCGGGGGGCGACTGGAATCAATACCCGCCGGATATATCAGACCACAAGGATAGTTCAGTAAAATACAGTCTCAATAAAACCACAACTATCTCAGAAGACTATATGCCTGAAGGCTGGAAATGGGCTTACGATCCGCAGACACCAACCAACCGTTCTCTGGAAAAACCGTTAAATGAAAATACTGACAAAACGGTTATAGACTTTTATTTGCTATCGCCGAATATAGAACCCATACAAATTAAAACCGATGACCTGAAATTTAAAAATTCTGACCATCAGCCGGTATATCTTAAAGCCCGCTTAATTGATAATAAATAAGTTTTCAATTAGCGCTATTGCTTTGACAGGAGTAATTTTCTTATTATCAAATGTATAAAGCTTGATTCTTTGTCAGACTTTCATTATCTTACTAGCCTCAACAAAAAAAGGGGGAGCTTATGAAATTAAACGTAAAAGCATTTGCACTGGCAGGCGGTATAGCTCTTGGTCTGGCTATTCTCCTGCTGACTTTATTGTATCTGATACTGGGATATGAAGGCGCAACTCTGCAAAAGATCCATCACGTCTGTTTTGGTTATTCCATTAGTATCGGAGGAGCTTTTTTAGGACTAATCTGGGGCTTTATCTACGGACTAATAGGAGGAGCCCTCATTGCCTGGCTATACAATAAGTTTACAGGCACACTGAAAGAATAAAATAGCCTGGTAAATCAAAAAAACAGAGGCTGTCTCAAAAGATTCTTTAATGTTTTCTGCGCAAAGTTCTGCCAAGATTTTCGCAAAGTAAGCTAAGCCTAATTTTAATAGTCATACTACTTTGCGAGCTTACCGATTCGTCAGTGTTTTTTGCGTGAACACATTTTTACTTTTGAGACAGCCTCTTTTATGCTGATATAAATAGCCGGCAATATAAAACCGAATTATGCCAAAAATCATATTTTTTAAATCACTATTTATTGGGAAATAATATAATTTTGCCGTGAATTTAACATTCAATAAGTTATGGTAAAACTACAAGACAAGCTAAAATTCAGGGATGATTTTCCTCCGGTTTCAACCGAACAATGGGAGGAAATAATTCATAAAGATTTAAAAGGGGCTGATTACAACAAAAAATTAATCTGGCGAACCCTTGAAGGTTTTCAGGTAAGGCCCTATTACAGAGCCGAAGACCTGGGAAAAATAAAATACCTGGAAGCGCTGCCGGGAGAATTTCCTTACGTCAGAGCAAAAAAAGATACGGACAACAGTTGGTTCATACGCCAGGATATTGATGCCACTGAAAACAGAAAAGAAGCCAACAAGCATGCGCTGGATATCCTTCAAAAGGGTGTGGATTCCCTGGGATTCATCATTGATGAAGACAATGAACCGGCAAAAGAAGAGTTTGAAACCCTTTTGAATACTATTTGCATACCTGCCATTGAACTTAACTTTGTGGCAAACCATGCCTCCCATAAAATTGTGGAATACCTTCTTGAAAAGGTCGATAAAGAAAACATTGACAAAGCGGAGGTAAAAGGCAGTGTAGATTTTAACCCCATAGGAAATCTGAATATCAAAGGTAAGTTTTGCAAATCAGCTGAATACTCATTTGACCGATGCAAAGAAATTATCGAAAAAACCAAGGACTTACCCAATTTTCATGTGATAGAAGTAAACGGGTTTGACATGCATAATGCAGCCGCCACAAACGTTCAGGAACTTGGATTTGCTCTTGCAATGGGCAATGAATACCTGGCAAATTTAACAGAAAGAGGACTCAGTATTGATGAAGTAGCGCCCGGAATCCGCTTTAAATTCGGCGTAGGCTCCAATTATTTCCTCGAAATTGCTAAAATACGTGCGGCACGAATGCTTTGGGCAAAAGTGGTGGAAGCATACAATCCACAGTATGAAGAGTCTAAAAAATTGCACATCCATGCTGAAACCTCTCACTGGAATCAAACGATATATGACCCATACGTGAATATGCTGAGAGGCACAACCGAATCCATGTCTGCTGCCCTGGGTGGTGCAGATTCGATAACGGTTACTCCATACAACAAACAGTTTGAAAAACCCAATGAGTTCTCAAAACGAATAGCACGAAACACTCAAATTATCCTGAAGGAAGAAGCTTACTTCGACAAAGTAGTTGATCCGGCGGGGGGTTCATACTATGTTGAAAATCTGACTCAAGCTATTGCTGAACACGCATGGGAACTTTTCCAGAAAACTGAAAACGAAGGGGGTTACATCGAAGCCTTTAAAAATGGTATGGTTCAGGAACAAATCAAAGAGACAGCCAACAAACGTAACCTCAACCTGGCCATCAAAAAAGAAGCGCTGGTTGGCATCAATCTTTACCCCAACTCAGGTGAAGTTATGGAGGAAGGATATGACCAAAGTACCGTTCAGTCTGAATCTGAAAAAGCTGAAGATGCCATAGCCGAACCCATCCGGACATACAGGGGTGGTGAAGAACTGGAATCCCTGCGTCTTAAGACCGACAGGAATGCAGACAAACGACCCAAAGTATTTATGTTTACCATTGGTGACGCCAAAATGCGTAGAGCAAGAGCTCAGTTTTCAGCAGGATTCTTTGCTGCTGCCGGATTTGAAATCATTGACAACATCGGTTTCGAGAATGTGGATGAAGGCGTAAAAGAGGCTAAAGACAAGGGAGCACACATTGTGGTTGTCTGCAGCTCAGATCCGGAATACCCTGAAGTAGCACCCAAAATTTACGACAAGATAAAAGACGACGCTATTGTGGTTGTTGCAGGTTATCCAAAAGATAGTATCGAACAACTCAAAGAAAAAGGCATCAGCCATTTCATACACATCAAATCCAACTTGATTGAAACACTTCGTGGGTTTCAGGAAGAACTGGGAATTGCTTAATCGAACCTGTAAAAAATTAACGTTATGCGACCTAATTTTAACAATATAAAACCTGAATTTGAAGCAAAGGGCAGCAATAAAAGCCCTGAATATAAAACGAACTGGGAGACTCCTGAAAAAATCAACGTCAAACCGGTTTATACAAAAGAAGACCTGGAGAACCTCGAGCATTTAGAATATGCAGCAGGCATTCCGCCTTATCTGAGAGGTCCTTACTCAACCATGTATGCCATGCGTCCCTGGACCATCAGGCAGTATGCCGGATACTCAACCGCAGAGGAATCCAATGCATTTTACAGAAGAAACCTGGCTGCCGGGCAAAAAGGTCTTTCTGTAGCCTTTGACCTGGCTACCCACAGGGGCTATGACTCCGATCACCCAAGAGTTACCGGTGATGTAGGTAAAGCAGGGGTTGCTGTGGATTCCATTAAGGACATGAAAATCCTCTTTGACCAGATTCCCCTGGACCAGATGACCGTATCAATGACTATGAACGGTGCGGTATTGCCTGTCATGGCATTCTACATTGTTGCCGGACTGGAGCAGGGAGTGTCGATGGAAAAACTCAGCGGAACCATTCAAAACGACATCCTCAAAGAGTTCATGGTTCGGAACACATACATCTATCCGCCGGATTTCTCCATGAAAATCATTGCTGACATTTTCGAATATACATCCAAAAACATGCCTAAATTCAACTGCATCTCGGTTTCCGGATACCACATGCAGGAAGCCGGAGCCACTGCAGACATCGAACTGGCATACACACTGGCCGACGGACTGGAATATCTTCGGGCAGGAATTGACGCTGGATTAAATGTGGATGATTTTGCCCCGAGAATATCGTTCTTCTGGGCTATCGGAATGAATCATTTCATGGAAATTGCCAAAATGAGAGCAGCCCGGATGCTTTGGGCAAAAATTGTAAAGCAATTCAACCCAAAGAATCCAAAGTCCATGGCACTCCGAACCCACTCACAAACTTCCGGATGGAGTCTCACCGAACAGGATCCTTTCAACAATGTGGCCAGAACTTGCGTAGAAGCAATGGGGGCTGCACTGGGCCATACACAATCATTGCACACCAATGCCCTGGATGAAGCGATTGCGCTTCCCACAGATTTTTCGGCAAGAATTGCACGAAATACACAAATATACTTACAGGAAGAAACCAACATCACCAAATCTCTGGACCCCTGGGCTGGTTCTTACTATGTGGAAAAACTGACCAAACAGATAGCTGACAGAGCATGGGAACACATTAAAGAGATTGATGAGCTGGGCGGAATGGCAAAAGCCATCGAAACCGGTGTTCCTAAAATGAGAATCGAAGAAGCGGCAGCGAAAAAACAAGCAAGACTGGATACCGGTAAGGAAGCTCGTGTTGGGGTGAACAAGTACAGGCTTGAAAAAGAAGACCCCATCGAAATTCTGGACGTGGACAATACCGCAGTAAGAGAATCTCAGTTAAAACGACTGAAAGAATTGAAAGAAGAAAGAAACGAAGAAGAGGTACAAAAAGCGCTGGATAAAATTACCGAATGCGCAAAATCCGGAAAAGGCAACCTGCTGGAACTTTCCGTTGAAGCAGCTAAGAAACGAGCTACACTCGGTGAAATTTCCTCCGCATGTGAAAAAATTGTAGGTCGCTATACTGCCGTTACCCGCTCAATTTCCGGTGTTTATTCATCAGAATCCAAAGACGATGAGAAATACCAGAAAGCCAAAGAGTTGGTTAAAAAGTTTGCAGAGCAGGAAGGCCGCCAACCCAGGATCATGATTGCAAAAATGGGACAGGATGGTCACGACAGAGGGGCAAAAGTGGTTTCCACCGGTTATGCTGACCTCGGCTTTGACGTAGACATCGGACCATTGTTCCAGACGCCTGAAGAAGCAGCCCGTCAAGCTGTGGAGAATGACGTGCACATCCTGGGTGTTTCCAGCCTGGCTGCTGGACACAAAACCCTCGTGCCTCAGGTAATAGAAGAGCTTAAAAAGCTGGGCAGAGAGGATATTATGGTAATTGCAGGAGGTGTTATACCTTCGCAGGACTATCAGTTCCTGTATGATTCCGGTGTAGTTGGTGTTTTCGGACCAGGAACCCCCATACCCGATGCAGCCATTGAAATCCTGAATATTATGCTGGATGAAGAGTAGGTGAGTTTTTGTTATTTATGTAAAAAGCCCTGAAAATTTTCGGGGCTTTTTTTCACAGGATAAATAAAAGATTTTACTATCTCCTGATATTTTTCTATCTTAATCCCTGTTCTTATCAATAGTTTTTCTATATCATAAGAATCATCTTATTCAACAAAAATAAAAGATGACAATTGAACATATCATCATTTTCTGTGCAGCACAAAGTTTTATACTTGTTCTGGTTCTTTTACAGAAAAAATTCAGGACTTTACATAATTACCTCCTACTGAGTCTTATCATTCTTTTATTACTACATTATGTCTATTATTATACCTATTACAAAAATATAATACATTCGGGCTCTGTTTGGCAGTTTTTATTTGTTTTAATTAGCATCCTGCCACCCTCAATTGTCTTCTATTACAGCAAATCCTTTATTTATGGTCATCTAGATTTCAATGTAAAAAATATACTGTACTTAATCCCATTTCTTTTCTCCACTTTTTTATTTGCACTTCTGATTTTTATTGAGAATGAAAAAATCAAAAGCAACATTACAATAATTGGTTATGAAGCACTTGTCTTAACATACCTGATTTATCCTTATCTAATATTAAAGGAATTATCCAAGTTTTATCATATCAAGGTTACGCGGATAAAAAAAATATATCAATTCAATAAATCAAAAACTGTAATTTTGCGATTATTCCTTAATTTAATGATGCTACACTTTTTTATTCTTTTATTTAAAATCAACCTGCCCTTCCTTTTTGAGAATACAACAAAAGTTTTGGACATAATTAATCTGGGTCTACTATTAATTTTAAGTTATGCAATAACCTATGTCATCATTACCGAACCCGGGGCAATTAATTCTGAAAAGAAAAAACCCAGTCTGGGGGGATTACGTAGCTATTCCAAATCAGGCATGACGATAAGTAAAGCCCAACAAATCGGGAACCACTTAAACGAGATAATGGAAACACACAAGCCTTATCTTGATATGAATTTCAATCTTTCCATGTTATCGACTTTATCCGGTTATCCTCCTCATACGATTTCAGAAGTTTTGAACGGTCTCTTTAATCAAAACTTCAATGATTATCTTAATAATTACAGGCTGGAAGAATTTAAGAAACTAGTAATGAAAAAAGAAAACCAAAATAAAACAATTCTTTCTCTTGCCTACGATTCAGGTTTCAGATCAAAGGCCACCTTTAATAACGTATTCAAAAAATTTACCGGGAAAACACCTTCTCAGTATCTCAGAGAAATAAGGGGAATTGACACAAAACCTTAATATTCAATAGATTAAAAGTATTAAATTTTTGGGAAGACGTCCATAATTTTTAGATTGTTGATATCTTGAACAAAACCATATTATATTTATCAACAAACTAAACTTTCGTTGTATGAAAAAAGAAAGTCATCCTAAGAAAAAAGAAAAAAACAAAGAAAGCACCCTTAATCGACGGGATTTCCTAAGACTGGGTGCAGCAGGTGCTGCCATCGGAGCAATTGCACTACCCGGAAAAGCCAGAGAAAATGCTATCTCTGGTATCAATAAAAAAGCATCAAATCTTAAGGTAGTAAAGCATGAAGATTTCCCTATCCCGATTCGCTCTGACTATAAGCCAATTGCGGCTTATAACCTCTATTTCTCTCATGCATTTTTTGGTCCTCAACTTAAGGCTATGGGCCTAAAAGTTGACCCGGAAACAATGCAAGATGGGAAAAGATTTTTAGAACAAGTAAATTACCACCATGATAACAATAAGAAAGGATTTAGTCAGAAGTCAAAGGCTATAATGGCTGGTGGATGGGCTTTAAGCAATAAAGCCGTTGGTCCTGTACCAGCAGGTGTTCCAGATTTCGGTCTTTTCAGGTGGAAAAACCCTATGAAAAAAGACCCAAGAGCCCTCTTGTTTCATGACTTTGTAGATGAAGAAAAATACCAGTTTGAAACTAAAAGAGATGCCGCTAATACTATTAAAAGAGCTGCAAAATTATATGGAGCAGACTTGGTGGGTATCACTAAACGAGATCCAAAATGGGATTATTCAGTTCAATTTAGTCCTGTACCCCCGGCGGGGAGAGACCTCTACCCTATGCCACCAAGAACAGTTGAGGAGTTTAAGAAAATGCAGGAAATGGTAAAAAACTGGTCTCCAGACCAATTTACTTTTGGAATGGATAAACTGGATTTTGAACCCAAAAGCGTAATTGTACTGGCTTTTGAAATGGATTACGAGGCTATGAGCGCTTCGCCAACCGAGGTAAGTGCTGCTGCGGCCGGTGAGGGATATTCAAAGTTAGCCAAAGTGGCTTACCAGGTGGCAGTAATGTTAAGACAGCTTGGATATAAAGCATTACCAACCGGAAATGACACAGGGATGAGCATACCATATGCCATTGCAGCAGGGTTAGGTGAAGGTACCCGGATGGGGCCTATTATTACATATAAATACGGACCAAGAGTAAGATTAGCGAAAGTCTACACAGAATTGGATTTTATCGAATATGATAAGCCCAAAACATTTGGTGTTTATGAATTTTGTAAAAAATGCAAAAGATGTGCAGAATCATGCCCCAGCGGTGCTATTTCTTTTGATGATGAACCTTCTTTCGAACCGACACATGAAAATAAAGACAACTCTTATTGGAATGCCCCGGGAACAAAAAAGTGGTATCTGGATGCAAAAAAATGTTTTGGTTATTGGAGTCAGATTGGAGCAGACTGTGCTAACTGTATAACTTCCTGTCCTTACAACAAACCTGATTTCTGGCATCACAAACTGATTACTAAGATTTCTGCAGGAGCACCCGGACCAGTTCACAGTCTTATGACTGAAATGGATAAAGCCTTTGGCTATGGTAACGTAAATGATAAAGAAGCAGTTGACAAATTCTATAGTCCTAAAGGAAAAAGTTATGATGGTTATTAATAATAAAATCTAGAAATTATGTTTACAGGAACAGAAATTCAATTTTTTACATTGGGCATTATTACAGCAATTGCTGTTATTGCGCTTATATATTACCACAAACAGATTAAATTTAAGACAGGAACCTGGATTACACTCATAATTGGAATTATTCTTCTGCTGTTTGCTATATCCTGGTCATGGAGTTCTGCAATCGAAGGGGAACCACGGTCAGCAAGTATGGGTCTGGTCGTTTTTGGAATTCCTGCTTTGATTTTAATCCTCATTGGCAGACAATTGGCAGTGAAAGGAAAATAAAAGAATATATTCAATGAAATATCTTACAAACGGATTGGCCATAGTAAGTTTGATTATAGCTTATTTTATTGGCCAATCCTTGCATTCAGACAAAAAAAACAGTACAGAGAAGTCATTATTTCAGGAATATTCAATATCTAATACAGATGTTCTTTCCGATATTCAGGAGGTTAAAAAGAAAGATTCTTTGGTCGGCTATGTATCATTTGGCCAATCCCAGGGTTATGGAGGAGTATTAAAAGTAGCAGTACTTTCAAATAAAAAGGGAAAAATAAAAAAGGTCCTGCTTACAGAACATAAGGAAACAGAATCTTTCATTCTTAAAATTAAAAATAAAGATTATTTAAGTCAGTTTAACGGTTTGGACTTAAATTCATCATTTTTACTCAATAATGACATTGATGGAGTAAGCGGTGCGACGGTATCGTGTCAGGCTGTTACGAATTCAGTAAGGAGGGCTTCTTACCGGATTGCCCGGGAAAAATTCAATAAAACTGTCCCTCATATAGAAAGAGAGCTGGATTTTGAACTTGAAACTTATGCTGCCACAGGTATCCTCATATTGGCTTTAATTGCCAGCTATCTCAGGATAAAAAAAAGGCTTTTACGATATATTGCTCTTGGTTTATCCATGATATTTCTGGGCTTTTTGTACAATGCTTCGATTTCTGTAGCAAATTTTGGCAAAATTCTGCTTGGTTATTTCCCTCCATTAAAGGAACATCTGGTTTGGTGGATACTGATGGGGGGTACTTTACTTGCTATTATTATAGGTGGCAAAAATATATTTTGTTACTCCATTTGCCCTTTTCACGCTGTGCAGATTCTTCTTCAAAAAATCTCCGGCATCAATTTTAAAATGCCAAAAAAATTCACCAGGTACCTCCGAAAAACTCCATTAATACTTCTTTGGGTTTCTCTAATTTTAATACTGATATCGCAAAATCCGACAATTGCAGCTTATGAACCCTTTGCTTTACTTTTTTCACTTAAAGGAGTGGGTATTCAGTGGTACATTTTACCAGCTTCTCTTATTGGCTCCATGTTTGTATCCGATTTCTTTTGTAACTTTTTCTGTCCGGTTGGAGCTGGTTTTGGATGGTTAAGAAAAAACCGTAATCAAATTATTAAAAAAGTAACAAACAAAAAATGATGAAAAAAATTCAAGTAAAACAAATGATTTCGATATTTTTATATTTAATTATGCTATTTACAATTATTGCATTTCTGGTTGTAAATTTTACATGATAAGTGACAATAGCTAATTATAAATTTAAAATACTGAATAACAGAAATAACTTCAAATCATCATTTTTTTATTTTCTTACCCTCTTTCCGCTTCAAAAAAATATCCCTAATTTTACTAGTGTAAATTTCTTTCATTAATTCTTCAATATCCAAAAGCAACCATAAATGACAAAGGAAGTTGGCCAAAGTTTTACTAAAGCATTACTCATTTGTTTTCTTGTTTCCGCTTCATTCATTACACAAGCCCAGGAAAAAATGCGCATCCGGTCCATGGAATGGGGTTCCAACCTGAAAATCAACTTAAAGCTATCGAACGACTCCAGTTACATACTGGATGTAAACCAGTTACACCACACAGACAAACGCTATGGACAAGAATTCAATAATTATACCTACTATCCGGCCAGGCTCTCTGATGAATTTGTCAACCACCTGAAAAAAATTAAACTTAAAGAAATCGATGATAGTCCAGATTCTACAAAGGAAGTCTCTTACAATACATTATGGAGTTCTCTTCACCACCTGATAGGAGGAGGCTGGGCACACTTCATCAATGCCATCCTGTTTTCCCTTGAAAAAGATTACCTCAAGCTTCAGGCCCCTTTAATGAAAAGACCGGAAACAAACTGGAAACCCAAACCTAAAACAGAATCCTATAAAAGAACTAAAAAGTGGGATTATTATGTACCCGTAAATCAAAGATATGCCCGGAAAGAATACAAAATCAAAAAACAAAAAGGAGAGCTGGAAAATTTAAAAGATATGCCCGAAGAATTTGTTACCCTCTTCCTGGAAACCAACAACTGGGAGTACAAAAGAATGAAAAAAAAAGAAGAAAAAAAGAAGCTGGCCAAAATCGACCTGATAAAATTACTGGTTGGAGCGAATTATTTGGGAAAAGCGCAGATTGAATACATCAAAACTATGGTTATGAAGGCAATCAATGACTATGCAAAGAACGAGCTGCCTTCTGTTATTATTTTCAGCAATTTCAATGCTGCCGTGGCCATGAGCCTGGATGAACAGGGATACCAGGTGGAAAAAATTGTTTTTAATGACGAGGAAGAAATTTCTGAAGAATTAAAACAGGATAGAAGTCGGAAAATCCGGGCCATTGTTGACAACATCAACCAGGTTAATAAGGCGGTTTTCCAGGAGAGGCTTAAGAAGTATTACAATTAATTCTGTTGAATCGTCTTATTTAAACAAAGACACTCCAACCCGTTGGATATGATTTATTAATTCAGGTTCATCTATTTTATGATAGAGGATAAGATCAAACTTATAAGGTAGCCACAATTCCTCTAATTTTTGCTGCAACGATAAAACATCATTAAGGGTTAGACTCTTACCTATTAATGCAATATCAATATCCGCACCTTTTTTATTAATGCCCTTTGCCCTGGATCCAAATAATACTGCATCCTTAATCCCGGGATAATGCATCAGAGTATCTTTAATCTTTTCCAACTGATTTTCTTTAATTCCAAAAGGCATAGAATCATTTATGTATAGAATCCAAAACTTGCTCCAATTCTCTAAACAGCCTGATATATAGACCTTTAATGTTATACACAATTTCACTTGCTGTTTCTTCATTGTAGGTATGGCTTGTCAGATTTCTGCTTTGAATCATTTTCATCCAATTGTCTCCGTCAGAAATGTAACCATCCTGGAAACTTTGTTCGATTACCGGTCTGGGTCCTGTTATATCTGTATACCCTTTATCTTTTAAAAGATCCTGCAGTGTTTTCCAGGCCAGTTCATATGTATATTCAAAAGCTTTGATAATACCATGTTCCTCAAGTTTACTAAGCTCTTTTTTCTCAACAAACAACTCTAGCTGGGTCAGGGCTTTTTTGTAATTGTTAAATCGCTGTCTCCACCTTATGTCTTGATTCATAAATGTCAATTGCTTATTTGCTATAGAACAAAAATAGAGAAATAATCTTAATCTTAGCAAACAAAAATAAACTGAAAACAAAGATTTATTCCTCAGCAGTATAAACCTCGCTTTCCGGGTGGAAGGCATGCCAGGCAAACCAGTACATCATAACTGATGGGTAATTTTCGCCCTTCTCTGTTTTTACTACTGCATAGTGTTCGTTTTCGTTGTATTGGATCACAAAATTTTTCCCCTGGAATGAGTCCTTTACCTTACCATCGCTTTTCCTGAGCTCTTCAAACGGGTATGCTTTATGTCTGCCATTGACTTCTATACCCAATGTCCAGGCTTTACTGTGATACCGGCCATCTTCATAAGGTGTGGGAAAAACGGTGGTGTTTTCCTGCTCGTAACCCGAATATGGATTTTGTTCATAATCCCTGTTATAACCTGTATTAGCAGATAAAACCCGGGTGTGCGGATGCATATTTTTCCATTTCTTCCACGTTGTATGGGTAGTTTGTACGTATTCTAACTCTGTTCCTTTCAGAGGACCCGAAATGGCCTTGCTTTCTATTTGCGACCAGAGCGATTCGCTCTCCCTGTCATAAAGAAGCACATCATTGTTATAAAGCAGACCCGATACTCCAAACTCACGGTTTTCCCCTTTAATGTTGCCCTTGAAAGCCATTCCACTGCCACATAACGGACAATATGTAATGGTCATAGGTTCCTTGCCAAAAAAATCGTTGACCACCTCATGCCAGTTGAGAATTTTTACGGGGTAAACTTTGGAGATCCCATTATAAGTAACGCCCAAAACCCTGGAAGAAGGGTCTATAAAATCTGCCTTCCCAGGTTTTACAAAATTGGGATCGTCGATAGACGGAATACCGTCACGTGGTGGTCCTCCATCTATAATCTTATCGACTGGAATGGAGGAGTTACTCAAATCAAAACCTTTTTTTTGCATATCATTTTGGGAACAGGCTGTATTAATCATAACGAATATCTCTATCCAAAGGAGAAACGCTTTTGTTAGTTTCATTTTTAACTATTTTATTAATACAACAGCAGTTTACCTGAAAATGTTTGGGAAAATAAGAAAATAATCTGTCTTAAAATTTACAAGAGATAAGGTAGGAAAACGATTAAACCGATGATAAAAGATACAATCGACATAAACAAAACAGCTCCGGCAGATAAATCTTTAATAATTTTTATATTGTTGTTTTGTTCTTTTCCAAACATATCGCTCAACCGTTCAATGGCAGAATTAAAAGCCTCTGCTGTAACGACTGCTCCGATGCATAGCAAAACCGCAAGCCATTCCAGGGGAGTTATACCCAAAACAAATCCGGCCAGAATTACAAAAAGAGCAATAAAAAAATGTATCCGGACATTCTTTTCATAGCGTATAAAATATCCAATTCCCCTGAAAGCATTATAAAATTTATCTTTTATTGCCATGTGAACTATTCAGGATTATACATAGTACTCCAGGTGCATATCTTTCCCGTCAAAATAAGCGTATGAAAAATGTTTTATCCAGTCGCCAAGATTGATGAATCGCGATTCACTGGTTAATTTATAATCAATGGGTGTATGCCTGTGCCCGAAGATAAAATAATCATAGAAATTGATTTCCAGAATCTCTCGTGCATACTGCGCAAGGAATTCTTTTTCCTCACCTCTGAACTCATCGGGTTCTCCGTTAGCTATACGGCTGCTGTGTGACCATTTACGGGCTATCCACACTCCAACATTAGGGTGTAACCATCCAAACAACCATTGAGACAATGGATTTCGGAAAATTTTCTTAAGTATCTTATATCCCCGGTCGCCCGGACCTAATCCATCTCCATGAGCAATATAAAATTTCCGGCCACCCACTTCCATGATGTATGGTCCCCGGTGAAGGATTATACCTGTTTCTTTCGGCAGGTAATCAAATATCCACATGTCATGGTTCCCTGTAAAAAAATGAACAGGAATGCCGTCATCAGTAAATTCTGTTATTTTCCCCAGAAAACGGACGAAGCCTTTAGGAACAGCTTTTTTATATTCAAACCAGAAATCAAAAACATCCCCCAAAAGGAATAAAGCTTCTGCATGGGGCTTAATTTCATCCATCCATTTTACAAGGAGTTTTTCCCGGACGAGACTATCCTCGTAGTCAGGCGCACCCAGGTGAAAATCAGATGCAAAATATATGTTTTTGTTTTTTTCCAACAATCAAAATTTTAATCCAACGCAATAGACAATTTTCGTTTTAACTCGGATATTTCTAAGTTTCTTGCGACAATTTCGCGATCTTTATTAATCAGGTAATCCGTTGGCAGGGAATTGACATTATATAATCTTGCCGCGTAAGCATTTACACCATTCAGGCTACTTACCTGGATCCATGGAAGCTGGTCAAAATTTACGGCTTTTCTCCATTGCGAAAAGTCGCTGTCAAGAGATACCTGGTAAATTTCAAAACCCTTTTTATGGTATTGGTTATACACATTTTTCAACTCTATATTTCGCTGAATGCTCTCCTCATTTTGGGAAGACCAGAAACTCAGCAATATCATAGGTGCATCCACATTGTGAAGCGAAACAGAATCTCCCCTGAGGTTAGGCAGGTTAATTTCCGGTATAGTGGAATAATTCACTTTATCAGAGGCTTCTTCCAGTTGTTTATTGATTCTCAAATTCTGGTACCTCTTCATCAGGTCGTCCTTGTTGGCAAGTAACGCTTTCACGTGTTTCGATTCAGGATATTTCTCCTTTAGCGAATCTGAAACAAGCTTAATATATTGCAAATCGCTGTTTTTATACAAAACAAATGTCTGTGGATTTACTTTCTGGTAAAGGGCCATTATACTGGAAAGAGAGCTCATGTTATCAAGAATGAATGCTATGGAAGAATCTCTCTGCTCATTCAATATTTGCCGGTATTTTTCATTGATTGTTTCCAGCTCTTCATCGGAAGCATTTAGTCTCTCCATATTCTTGTAAAGCTCAGTTAATGAATCCAGTTTGTATTTTGTTCGCCGGAGCCGCTGGTCAAGAAGCTTTACTTTCCCGGAACCAGGTGATCCCTGAATGGTATAGTCTGTAAGATTATCAGATTCTGCTGTAAGCTTTACCTCTTCACCGGGTTTAATCAATAGATTGATGAAATTGTTCTGGTTCAGAGCTACCTGGTAAAACCTTGGATATTCTGTACTTCCTTTGAAAGCGAACCGGCCTTTTGATGATGTTTTGGTTGAATCAATGGGGATACTTTTGCTTACATTCATCTCATTAAAGTATACAGTTGTATCAGCCGCACCCTTTATCTGACCCTCGATCTGGTACCTGTTTTTTCTGTTACAGGAAGTTAAAGCTATAATGAAAACCAGTACAATGGATATCTTTTTCATTCCAACAATATTTTAATTTTGTGTCAAATTTAATAAAAACTGTCTCATCAAACAGCAAAGCTATTGCGGAAAAATAAAAACCCATAAACGATTATATTATAATTGTAACTGAATAATCGAATATGGGTTTACCTTTTCAAGTATTTAACCCGCATAATTCAAGAATTATAAAAGGATGTCTAAAAAGGTTCTGTAAAAAGATTTTCAGCAACTTTTTAGACATCCTCACCGCATTATTTGTTAAATATATCATGCAGTTTTTTATCCAGCGCATCGCCGCGCAGATCTTTATCAATAATTTCTCCCTCCTTATTCAAGAGATAATTGGCCGGTATGCTCTGCACATTATAAGCTCTAGCAGCTGAGGAATTCCAAAACTCAAGGTCGCTGACGTGAACCCAGTCCAGGTTGTCATCTTTTATAGCTTTGGTCCATGCTTCTTTCTTTTTGTCAAGAGATACCTGGTAAATTTCAAAACCCTGATCGCTGTATTTTTTGTAAGCCTTCACCAGGTTGGGGTTTTCAACACGACAGGGCTTACACCAGGAAGCCCAGAAATCAAGCAGTACATACTGTCCCCTTAGAGAATGAAGAGTCACGGTGTCTCCTTCAGGATTTGGAAGGGCAATATTGGGTGCCACTTTCCCGGTTCCCAGACGTTCATTAGCAGATCTCTCTTGTTCCAGGCGACTTTTCATATCCTCCACCTGGGAATGTAGTGACTGAACCGGATCAGAATTGGGATACTTAGCCATAAGCGCCGAATCCACCTTCTTGTAATATTCAAAGTCCTCTTTAGGATTCAACACATAACTTCTCGGACCTACCTGCTGGTATAGAGCCATTAAGCTGGCCAGAGAATTCAGATTGCGGTCAATAAAATCTTTGGTATATTCTTTATGTTCGTTTACAATCTTTCTTGATTCTTCATTCAGCCGGCCTCTAAGACCTTCCATATTCTCTTTGCCCGGGTTCTCCCTGAAAATTTTCCCAAGTGAATCCAACTGGGTTATGCTGGACTCAAGTCTTCTTCGCAATTTCATTACCTCCCGGGAATCCTCAGAACCTTCTATCTGATATGTTGAATTGAAATTGTTTAAATCAGCGGTCAATCGGATATCATCCTCCGGCTTCACGATTAAAGTTACGGATTTTCTGTCCCCTGCCCGCACTACAAAGAACCGGGGAATATTGGTATAGCCGGTAAAGGTGAATGTTCCTGCCTCATCAAGAACCGTAGAATCCACTTTATTCATTCCCTCCGTTTTGAGTTCAATAAGGGATACTTTTTCACCGGAAGAATTTTCATAATTCCCTTCAACTGTAAATTCATTAGAATCTGAGCTGCATGCCTGTATTAGCAGTAGCACTACTGTCACTAAAAATAAATTTCTCATAATTCATGTGGTTTGTTTATGATTCATTTTAACGTTTTCTGTTTATGATAACAATTACAAGTGGCTTGTCCATTTGTTTACCAGAATTACTATTGTTACTTGCTGAACATCAGAAATTCGCATTTCAGTATGATCCTTTCTGATTTATAAAAAAATAAAACCAATTTGAATTTCAGGTTAAATTATGTAACGGGTCAGTCTGGCTTTTAATATTCTGCTAATATATAAACTTCTATATATATTGAATGTTTTTAAATTCTAAAAATTCAGGAAAATCTATAAAACAACAAATAGAGTCGTTGTGTGTTCATTTGCTAAGGAGGCATATGTAACCAACAAAATTCAGACAGAAAATATTGTTAGGGATAGTCTCATTTTTATATAATTTTGTTCTCAAAATAAAGAACCGTGAAAGTTCATATTGATCTCAATACATTCTCAGCCCGAAGACCAGTCATCACCATCGGTGTTTTTGATGGTGTTCACATGGGACATGACAAGCTGCTCAACAGGCTTAAAGAGATAGCTAAGCAAGAAAATGGTGAGTCTGTAGTGGTAACGTTATGGCCTCATCCCCGCCTTGTGCTGAGCAATGATATCAAAAACCTTAAACTGCTTAATACCCTTGAAGAAAAGAAAATTCTGCTGGAAAAGAGAAAAATTGACCACCTGGTAATTATTCCTTTCAATAAAGAAACCAGCAGGATGACTGCATGTGAATTTACGGATGAAATACTAGCTAAAAAACTGAATGTACATTACCTCCTGGTTGGCCATGATCATCAGTTTGGCAAAGGAAGAGAAGGAGATTACAATGACCTCAAAGCCTGCTCTTCAAAATACAATTTCAAGCTTGAACGGCTTGAAGCAGAAAAGAAAGAAGGTATAAAAATCAGTTCCACAAAAATACGCAATGTCCTGCTTGAGGGAAAAATTCAGCAGGCAAACAACTACCTGGGGTATGAGTTTTTCATTAAAGGAAAGGTGGTAGGAGGACACCGGATTGGGAACCGGCTTGGTTTTCCCACGGCCAATGTGGAAATTCAGGACTCGTACAAGCTGATACCCAAAGATGGTGTTTATGCAGTAAGAGCAGTAATTGAAGGGCATTACCACAACGGCATGTTAAACATCGGTTACCGCCCCACTTTCAATAAATACGGTTCCAGGAAAACGATTGAAACCCATTTGTTCGATTTTGAAGACGATATTTACAACAAGGACATTATTATTCACTTTGTTCAACGCATTAGGGAAGAAAGAGGGTTTGAGAATGTTGATAAGCTTGTGGAACAACTGGAAAAAGATAAGAAAGCGGCCAAACGTATTTTTACAAACCTCCTGAATCAGTAATTTCTGACAATAAGCTGGTTTGGGGGAGAATATTCGGCTGCATACTGATGCAAGGGCCGCCTTGCCGGACCATTAAACACATTTCCATCCTGGTAAATAAAAAAGCTGGAGCCACAACACGGGCAGGTATAGATATTAAAATCAGTGTTTTCTTCCAGTGAACATTCTTTGTTGGCTTCATAAGTGCAGGCAGCATCAAAAACTTTAAAGACCGCCTGGCTTTCCCTGTATATGATAAGCCCTCCCAAACCATATCCTTCCAGTTTAATATACTGGTCAATTTGTAAATCATTTAACTCTGTTGCAATATTGAATGTCTCATCAACCCGAACATAGGGGAAATGGAACTGTTCGCTGTCGCAACGAATAAATAGGCTGAAAATTAGGAGAATAATCCAAAAATGTTTTAAATTTGATCTTTTATATGATATCATTCACAAATAAGCATTTTGGGTTACGTTGTTGTGTAAAATTCCTGTTATATTTGTTCTTGTTGTTTTTCACGTTGACATTAACAGATTGTGCAATAATAGAACGGTTTGGGGGAAAAAATAGTCCTGCCAAAGTTAAAAAAAGTCTGGATAAAAAACGTGAAGAAAGAGAGAAAGAAAGAAAAGAAGCCCGTGAAAAATTCAGGGAGGAATTTTACAAGAAACAGGCACCAAGTACACAAAAATGGATGGATTACAATGCAAAGCAATCGGAAGAATGGAGAAAAAAATTTCATACCCGTAAACCTCCCCTTTTGCAACGCATCAGAAGTTGGATTGAAGAGTTTTTCGGGTTGTTTAAAAAGCAGGAGAAAGGCTTATTTGATAATGAATTGAAACGCTAAGCACTATGGAAGAAATATTGGGATTTCTTATTATTATCGTAAGTATTATTGTTTCGATCTTCAGTGGTCTGAAAAAATCGAAAAAGGAAAATAATCAGAAAAACTTTTCGTTTGAAGGTAGTGATCAAAATAATGATATCAATCAATTCCCGGAAAATGAAAAAAAATGGCCGGAAGAAAAGTTCGAGAGCCGGTTTATGAGTGACAGGAATTTTGAGCAGGAATCAGAAGAATTTGAGGAGGCTGATAACGATGATGCCTCACATGTGGAGGAGACAATAGAAGAAGATTACTTCGAAAAAAGATGGCACTCAACTGTTGAAAAAGAGGCCGAGGAAAGAAGGAAGAAAGAAAAACCGGTGTCTTTAGAGGAAAAGAAGGTTAAAAAAACAAAAAAGAAACCTAAAAAACAGGCAGGAAAAGATCCGGTGGAGGAAATACAAAAAAAATTTGACGTAGAAAAAGCGATTATATACTCAGAAATTATCAACCGAAAATACTTTTAAAAGGCAAACAAAATAATAGGCCTCAAATTGACTTAATTTGGTTTTTTGCCTATATTTGTATCTGAAAAAGTTATCCGTTGACATCACCAGGCCAACGGATTTCTTTTTCGTTCTTTTTTGCCCATTTTGGAATACGAAATGTTTAATTTTAAAGAGAAGAGAATATGGGACAAGTATCTTATGTAACGGAACAAGGACTGAAGAAGCTGAAAGATGAGCTGAAACAGCTTGAAACAGTGGAAAGGCCAAAAATCAGCAAGCAGATAGCAGAGGCAAGAGATAAAGGCGATCTTTCTGAAAACGCCGAATACGACGCTGCAAAAGATGCTCAGGGTATGCTGGAAATGAAAATTGCTAAACTCAAAGATACAATAGCCAACTCAAGAATATTAGATCAGTCTAAAATTGACACCAGCAAGGTACAGATTATGAACAAGGTGAAAATTGAGAACAGAAAAAATGGAGCTGTAATGCAGTATACCATTGTTTCGGAAAGCGAAGCCAACCTGAAGGAAGGAAAGATTTCAGTGAATTCCCCTATAGCCAAAGGGCTTCTGGGAGCTAAAATCGGAGATGAAGTGGAAATTCAGGTTCCTTCAGGAAAAATACCTTTCAAAATACTGGATATATCACTATAAGAAAATAAAACATGGGATCCATTTTTACAAAAATCATTAACGGTGAAATCCCCTGCTACAAAATAGCTGAGGATGAAAATTATTTTGCGTTTCTGGACATCAACCCTCTAAAGAAAGGCCATACGCTGGTTATTCCTATAAAAGAGGTGGATTATTTCTTCGACCTGGACGATGAAACAATCAGCGGCATGATGGTTTTTGCAAAAAAAGTAGCAAAAGCAATCGACAAATCGATGGATTGTAAAAGAGTCGGTATCGTGGTTCTCGGAATGGAAGTACCCCATGCCCATGTTCACCTGATTCCAATTAACAAGGAATCGGATGCCAGCTTCACCCAACCCAAACTAAAACTCAGCGAGGAAGAATTTGAAAAAATTGCTCAAAAAATAAGAAATGCTTTGTAAACGAAAGCCTCCGTTGCGGAGGTTTTTTTATTTTGTAAAATTCCGGCTCATCTGAAACTTTTTCATCTTTTATTTGTAAAAAAAGGAAACCTAAATCATCACCCATGAAAAATCTAACCTATATACTGATTCTCATAACAGGACTTTCCTTTACAGCATGTGAAGAACTGGATTCATTATTCGGTGAAGAAACCGATAAGCTTACAGAAAAAGAAGTAATTGAAGGCCTGAAAACAGCCCTGCAGGTGGGAACAGATACCGCAGTTACAGTTGCCTCACAAACAAACGGTTATTACAAAGACGAGACAATCAAAGTACTTTTACCGGAAGAAGTCCGGGAAGTTGAGGCTTATATGCGACAATTAGAACTCGGAGATGAAATCGATCAGTTTATTAAGTCAATGAACCGCGCTGCAGAAGATGCTGCAGATGAAGCTTCTCCCATATTTCAAGACGCTATTACCAACCTTACCATTTCACAGGGATGGGATATTCTTAACGGCATTAATCCATCTGAAAACACCTCCAGCAAAAGTAGTTTCGACTCTACAGCAGCAACTAATTATCTGAGATCAACAACATACAACTCACTCTTTGATGCTTTTCAGCCGGATATCCAAAATTCGCTTGATAAAAAACTGGTAGGAAATCTATCAACAAATGAAATCTGGTACAACATTACAACTTATTATAACAGTGTAGCCGAATATACCCCGGGTTGGGAAACCATTAATACGGATCTTGACGAATATGTTACTGAAAAAGGGTTAGATGGGCTTTTCCATAAAGTAGGTGAAGAAGAAATAGCCATACGAAGAGATCCCCGGGCCTGGGCTCAAACTACTGTAGGTGACATTTTTGAGAAAGTTTTTGGTAATAATTAAAACCTAAGTTGAGCGGTTTGAATTTGGGTACAAAATCTCAAACGCTTTTATAACCTTTCATTATGAAACAAATTGCTTTTTTGTTTACCGGATTGTTTTTTTCTGTTTTAGTTATAACCGGTTGTTCAAACAATCAGGAAGAAAAAGAAAAATATATTAAGTCTGTAAAAAAGTGGCGGCAGGAAAGGCTGCAACGACTCAAAGCAGAAGATGGGTGGCTTAACCTGGCCGGACTTTATTGGCTTGAGCAGGGTAAAAATACCATCGGAAGTGCGATAAGCAGTGATGTTAAATTTCCTGGTAAGGCCCCTTCCAGAATTGGGACTGTTGTGCTAAAAGAAGGTGAGCTAAGGTTTGAATCGGAAGAAAATGTGAAGGTAACCCATAAGGGCAAACCGGTACAATCGATTGAACTCAGAACTGATCAGCAGGGAAATCCCACTAAGCTAAGGCATGAATCCTTAAAGTGGTATATCATCAAAAGAAACGACCGGTATGGCATTCGTCTGAGGGATCTGCAAAGCCCCCTCTTAGAGAAGCTTGACAGTATACCGGCCTATCCTGTAAAACCCGAATGGAAAATCAGGGCAGATTTTATTCCTTACCAGGAGAAGAAAACCATTGAAGTACCCAATGTCCTGGGTGAAACCTATGAAGAAGAAATACCCGGTGTATTAAAATTTCAAATCAGGAACAAGGAATATAAGCTATATCCTGTTGGCAGCCGTGAAAGCCTTTTCCTGATTTTTAGTGATGAAACCAATGCAGAAGAAACATATGGAGGAGGCAGGTTTCTCTCTGTTGAGAGCCCTGATGAAGACAATACTACATACATTGACTTTAACAAAGCCTATAACCCACCCTGTGCCTTTACTCCTTACGCTACCTGTCCCCTGCCGCCAAGAGAAAATATTCTTCAGATCAAAATTAAAGCGGGCGAGAAATCCCCGAACATTGAGGTACCTCATCATTAATAAATCATTCTGAGACCGAAAAGGTTTCAGAATGATCGTTATATCCGGATTTTAATACTTCATTTTTTCGTATTTTCGTTTCTAGTGTTAAATAAGCATTTTAATCCCTGCATTGAATGAACAGATTGATTCCTCCGCTCATATTGATTCTTCTAATCTATTCTACCAGCCTTTCCGGTCAGGAATACTTTCAGCAGGAAGTGGATTATACCATCCATGTTACACTTGATGACCAGAGGCATTTCCTGACCGGGCATGAAAAAATACAATATACCAACAATTCACCGGAGGAGCTTGATTTTCTGTATTTTCACCTCTGGCCAAATGCATATAAAAACAACCAAACCGCCCTTGCAAAAGAGCAATTCAGAGTTGCGGGCAGGCAAAGCCTGTTTAAAATGGAATCCCAGAGAGGTTTTATTGATTCATTAAATTTCCAGGTGAACGGAAAAAATGTAAAATGGGAATTTCATCCCAAACACCAGGATATATGCAAAATTATTTTAAACGATCCCTTGCAAAGCGGTGAAACCATAACCATTACCACCCCTTTTCGTGTCAAAATCCCTCATGCGGTTACTTCCCGGATGGGCCATATGGGACAGGCCTATAAAATCACCCAGTGGTTTCCCAAACCTGCAGTATACGATCACAAAGGATGGCATCCTATGCCCTATCTGGATATGGGTGAATTTTACTCTGAATTTGGGTCGTTTGATGTAACCATAACATTACCAAAAAACTATGTTGTGGCCGCCTCCGGCTCAATACAAAGTAAGGAAGAAAAAAAGTGGTTAAACCAAAAGGCAGAACAGACAAAGCGTACCTTGAATTATAATCCCGGTGAAATGGAAATCCCACTATCATCGGATGAATTGAAAACGATTCGGTTTACACAGGATAATGCTCATGATTTTGCATGGTTTGCTGACAAAAGGTACCACGTAGCAAAAGACTCCGTCCAAATGCCTGGCTCAAAAGAGAAAATTCTTACATGGGCTTTCTATACGAATGATCAGGCTGGTTTATGGCGGAATGCAACAGAATACATGAATAGTGCCATTAAAGCCTTTTCAAAATGGTATGGAAATTATCCTTACAAAACCTGCAAAGCTGTGTCAGGTTTCCCCGGGGGTGCAGGACAGGGAATGGAATACCCGGGAATAACAATTATTGGAGAAACCAACACAGCCCTGCAATTTGAAGAAATCCTTGTCCATGAGATTGCCCACAACTGGTTTTATGGCATGCTGGGATTCAATGAAAGACGATATCCTTTTCTGGATGAAGGATTAACTACATTCAGTGAATTCCGTTATATGAACCATAAATACCAGGGAGAAAAGAAATTGTATGAAACATTTGGTTTTAGCGAATTTTTTGCCTCCATAACAGGCATTCAGTCCTTTGGTTTTGCAGATATCAACGATTTAATGTACCTCTTCAGGGCCCGCAAAAACCTTGACCAGCCCCTAAACACAGCTTCAACACAATTCTTTGGCTCCAATTATTTCACCATGTCGTATGGTAAAAGCAGTCGTTCCTTTCAATACTTAATGAGCTATCTGGGTGATAGGGCTTTTAATGAGGTCATGCAGGAATTTACCAGTAAGTGGCGTTTCAAACACCCGTATCCGAAGGACCTTGAAAACAGTTTTGAGGAAACTACAGGTAAAGACCTGGACTGGCTATTCCATGGATTAATGGAAACAAGCCAAAAAATGGATTACTCAGTCAAACGCTACCAGGACAATGAAATCCTTATAAAAAACAAAGGGAATGTGGGAGGTCCGGTTCACCTGGAAGGAACCAAGCTGGGAGAAACCGTTTTTTCGATTTGGGAAGAGGGTTTTACAGGAAAAAAATGGATAAAATTACCTCAACAACAAGCGGAAAAAATCATTATTGATCCGGACCGTAAAATGCTTGAACTATACAGGCGCAACAACAGAATCAGAACAAAAGGAGTGCTGAAAAAGGTTGAACCTTTGAAAGTAAACTTTGCCGGTCTTTTCAAGAGTCCTGAATATACGCAGATCCATTATTTCCCGGCACTGGGCTGGAACTTCTACGATAAAATGATGCCCGGTCTTTTGCTTTATGACGCACCATTTCCTCCCGATAAATTTGATTATTATCTTGCACCGTTCTTCAGTACAGGAAACAGTTCATTTGCAGGGACAGGATATATGAACTTCAACTTTTATCCTCAAAACCTGTTTAATAGGATACAGCTGAGTTTCTCAGGCAAAACATTCAGCATTTCAGACATTTACCCTGGGCAATACCAGAAGATTCATTCCGGCATCAAGCTGGATTTTAACAAAAATCACCAATCTGCAACAAACCGCATCAAGCTTGAGGCTTTTCATGTTACAGACGTGAAGATCATTGAAGACCGAATACTGAAAAGAGAAAACCAGGAATTATCTTTCAACAATTTCATACGGGCTTCATTCATTCAAAGCAACTTGAAAAAAAGCATCAACCCGTATGAATTTTCAGCAAACCTGGAAGCCGGGAAAGGCTATATAAAATCATGGCTTGAAGGAGAATACAAAATATCCTACTATCTTAATGAAGGACTTACCATCCGGCTTTTTGGCGGATCTTTTCTCAGGAAGCCCGAAGATCTTGCCTGGAATTATGCATTTTATCTAAGCGGACAAAGCGGATTAAACGACTATTTATATGAAGGAACTTACCTGGGACGTTTTGAACCTCCGCAATACGGGAATGCCATCAGAATATTCACTCAACAGTATTACCCCAAAGATGGCGGCTTTGCCTTGTATTCACCATTAGGCATAACGCAAGACTGGCTTGCGTCTGTCAACCTTGAATCTTCTCTTCCGCTGATTGAGGAGATTCCGATTTTCGCCTATGCCGGAATGGGTGCATTTGGGAAAATGAAAGATTCACCGGTAACGCTTGACAATAAGAGTTGGGCCTGGGAAAGCGGCTTAAAACTTTCGTTCCTGAACATTGTGGATGTATATTTTCCAGTGCTGAGTTCACAAAATCTAAAAAAAACATCCGATTTTTATTCAGCAACCTACGGTGAAAAAATCAGGTTTTACATAAAATTTGACCTGTTGAATCCCTCAAGAATCGCAGACCAGTTCAATTTCTGACAAAGAATACATTTTAAACAAAGGAACCGTCAATTTTGTTCCTTTTAGAAAACTAACGTTATGGCATTTACACTGCAACTCGGAGAAAAAGCTCCTCACTTTGAACTAAAAGCAACAGACGGAAAGATTTACAAACTCGAAGATTTTAAAGATCCTTTACTGGTCGTATTTTTCACCTGCAACCACTGCCCTTATGTAAAAGGTTCGGACGAAGTCACCCGCCGTACAGCAGAAAAATTCATTCGCCAGGGGGTGAAGTTTATCGGTATAAATTCCAACAGTTCCAACACTGTTCCGGATGACAGCTTTGAAAATATGGTCAGCCGCATGAATAAATACCAGTTTCCCTGGCTCTACCTGCATGACGAAACCCAGGAAACAGCCCAAGCATACGGTGCTCTCAGAACTCCCCACTTCTTTGTATTTAACGAGGACAGGGAGCTTATCTATACCGGCAGGGGCGTAGACAACCCCCTGGATGCAACCAAAATGAACCAGAATGACCTGGAACGGGCTTTACAGGAATACCTGGACGGTAAAGAAATAACCGTACCCCTGACCAACCCGATTGGGTGTAACGTCAAATGGGATGGTAAAGCAGCCCACTGGATGCCTCCCGAAGCATGTGACCTGGTTTAAAATACAGAATGAATCACTTTTTATTTTGCTGGAGAGAATCAATTATATGCTGCAATTCTCTGTTATATTGAGGCTGCAGAATATTCAGATCCCACTTTTTACCAATGGCGCGGGGTACAAGGTTGGCCCTGTATTCCATTTCATTGAAATACATTTGCTTGTTATAATTTTCAGTTTTCAGAGCTTTCAAATTATAATAATTAGAGCGAACACTGGAAAGGATAGTAACTGCTAAATCTTTTCGAAGCTCCTTATTTTCCTCGATCAGTTCTTCCTTCTGCTTATCGAAACGTTCTTTTTCCTTTTTCAGCGATTGATTGAGTTCGTTGGCCTCAACAAACCGGTCTTTCCAAAATTCCACCTTCTTTTCTTCAATAAAATATGTAACAACAGAGCCAATTCCTGCTCCCAGAATCAGGGAGATAGATAATATAATAATGTTGTCTTTTATAGAACTTAAAACACTCTTTTTCATCAATCCAAATATAAATAGTTTACAAAATTTTAAAACGTAATATTAACAAATAAAATTGGAATGGTTTGGAAAAATCTCAAACAGAATAGGAATAAGATGAAAATAGAGGATCGAAAGCTTCTAAAATAAAAGCAGCCATATTTATATATAATTCATCATTCTGCTTTGCAGAAATGAGCCGGTCGCATCCGGTTCTGATTTCATTCAACATAAAAGCATAATAAATGTTATCACTATTGGGAAAAGAAATTGAAAAAAGCGGGAATATGAATAAAATGAGAATACCCGGCACCGGAAATCCAAGACTGGTAATTATTGGAGGAGGTTTTGCCGGAATTAAACTGGCTTATTTACTAAGAAAAGAAAACTTGCAGATTGTTCTCTTCGACAGGAACAATTACCATACTTTTCAACCCCTTTTATACCAGGTTGCAACAGCCGGACTTGAGCCTGATTCTATTGCCGGTCCATTGCGAAAGCAACTTGAGCCCAATCTGAACATTTATTTTCGAATGGCTAAGGTTCAAAAAATAAACCCCACCCAGAAAAGCATTGAAACAGAAATCGGCCCCCTTTCATACGATTACCTGGTTATAGCCTCAGGTTCACGGACGAATTATTATGGAATTGAATCGATATTGAACAATACTTTTCCATTAAAGCAGATTCCTCATGCACTTGATTTACGCCATCATATCCTTCAGAATTTTGAAGCAGCAGTAAATACGGAAAATAATGAAAAGTTGAAGCAATACATGAATATTGTTGTTGCCGGAGGTGGTCCAACAGGAGTTGAGTTGGCCGGGGCACTGGGTGAACTAAAAAAAAGCGTTCTACCCAATGATTATCCTGAACTGGATATTTCCAAAATGCAGATATATTTGGTGGAAGGTCAGTCAAGGCTTTTGGGAAGCATGAGAAGGAAATCATCAGAACGAGCTTTGCGTTATCTGAAGAAATTTGGTGTTGAGGTGAAGCTAAACACCCTGGTCGAATCATTTGATGGCCGGTACACTAAACTGAGCTCCGGGGAACACGTTGAAACCCAAACAGTCATTTGGACTTCTGGTGTGAAAGGCAATATTATTAATGGCCTCCCTGAAGGATCCATTGAAAACCACAGAATTCTTGTAGATGAATTTAACAGGGTGGAAGGTTTTAATAATGCATTTGCAATGGGTGATGTCGCACTGATGAAAACTTCAAAATATCCTGAAGGTCACCCGATGCTGGCACCCGTTGCCATTCAGCAGGCAAAAAACCTGGCTCAAAACATAAAAAAAGAATTAAAAGGTAAAAATCCGAAACCTTTTATTTACAAAGAAAAAGGAACTATGGCCACTATCGGCCGTAATAAGGCAGTCGTCGATTTGCCCGCAAACCTCAGTTTTGGTGGTTTCTTCGCATGGCTCATCTGGATGTTTGTACACCTATTTTCCATCTATGGATTAAGAAATAAAATTGTAGTTTTTGGTAACTGGGTATACAATTACTTCACATACGACAGGGGTACACGACTCATAATTAGAAAATTCAAACCTGCATTCAAATCTAACAATTAGAATTCACGAATTGTAGTTTTCACCATTCATACACCGGCTCCTTTTCTTGCGCCTTTTACCATAAGAAATTCATTAATATTTACCATATCAATGATTCCGGTTAAGCAGCCAGCCCTGTCAACTACCGGCGCCATCGTAATTTGTTTATTCCGCATCTTTTCATAGGCTTCCTGCAGGGGAGTATCTTCACTAAAAACTGTAACCTCTTTATTCATTATTAGAGAGATTTCCATGTCCCTGTCATATTTCATCAACCCTTCTATGATATCATTTCTTGTCAGAACTCCTCTTATCTGTTTGTCTTCAGCTACTACAAACCGTTCTTCCGGTGTACTGAGGAGTATATCCACAGCTTTTTGAATGGAATCATCAGGGTGCAGGGGTGTATATTCTTTGATGAGATTATGCTTTACTTTATAGCCTTTGAGTACGGATGTGTACCGGATCATCTCATATTCGCGCTGAGCCCCTATAAAAACAAAAATGGCAATAATAATCAGGAAAGGGTTAAGATACAATCCCAGTAAAGCCAATCCAACAGCCAGGAATTTCCCAATATTCATGGCAATGTAAGTAGCTTTTTCGCGCGGTAATTGCATACTGAGTATTGCACGCAGGACTCTTCCACCATCCATTGGAAAAACAGGAAGCAGATTAAAGAAAGCCAGCATAAAATTGGCAAAGGTTAAAACAATCAGAAAATTGGATTTATTTATAGCTCTGTAATCATAACTTTGCAAGTCGAAATTACCGGTTGAAGCAAGAATTATCCATAACGCAAACGCTATAACAAGATTGGATAAAGGCCCGGTGATAGATACAGCGAATTCTTCTTTTGGGTCTTCAGGCATCTTTTCCATATCTGCTACTCCACCAATCGGCAAGAGCGTAATACTTTTTGCTGAAATACCATATTTTCGGGCAGTAAGAGAATGTGACAACTCATGAATTACCACACATATAAAAATGGTGATAATAAACAGAATCGAATACAATATCGGAACAAGCCCCAGCCCCCGCTCTATATCCACATATACAATCCATGCGACAAGCAATAAAAAAGACCAGTGGACTGACACACGAATTCCAAAAGGACTTCCAAGCGGTAGTACGTATTTTAATTTCATATTCTTTTTTCTCTTTACAGCACAAAATAGAAAAAAAATCGTTGAAATAATATTTT
This sequence comes from uncultured Bacteroidales bacterium, assembly GCA_964585385.1. GTDB lineage: Bacteria > Bacteroidota > Bacteroidia > Bacteroidales > UBA12077 > JAGXLC01. The sequence goes on along the minus strand of CAZPDP010000002.1, from coordinate 164,088 downwards.
TTCAGTAAAACTCTCTGAATGGAATGCCAAATCAGCAAAATCTGAATCTGTTCAGGAATATGGCCGGTTGAAAAAAAATTTCAATTATCTAAATAACAATTTTTTATAAATTTACTCCAGTTTTAGTGAACAATTTTGCCAAAAATCCATATAACAGATAGAAAAATTCCTTTTGGTTTTTTTTTACTATTGTTATTCGATTAAAGAGTACAAAATGAGACGTTACACTAGTGAGTTAATCAATGAAATGAAAGAGGCTGTCCGGTTGTCCAAACGACTCAAACAAAAACTCGATACTGGTGAAAAGTCTTCCTCCTACATGGGTAAAAATGCTTTTAGCTTCAGAGCAAGCTGTTATGGCAATCCTATCAAGCTGGAAGATATTGTTGGAATACCATCGGAAGTGCTCCCCGCAGAGAATCTTCTTACTTCAGAGGAAAAAGCCGAATTAAGTAAGATTATGATAGAATTGATGAATATTTGGAATTTCCACCCTGAATTCCCGGACGAATTGCCCGACCGGCTAAAATATCCGCATCTGAAAAAGGTTTGGGCCAGCGAACAGGTTTATTTGGGGATGGGAGAGAATAAAATAGAATTTTGCAATTATGACGAGACCAATTGTCCATTTATAGGCTATTGTACTTTTTGCGATGATATCAGGAAGCAGGAAAGACTTTACAATCAGCTAAAAAACAACCGGCAAAATCAGGAGAAAAATAAAAACAGGAACCAGTAATAATTTTTTATTCCTCCATTCCTGTTTTTCTAAACACCAACTCATCCTCTTTTCTTTTCAGTTTATTCACTCAATTTCCTTTAGTCGTTCCCAGGTATCTTGAAGAGTCGGATCCAAATCAAGTGCATTCCGGAATGCACGTCGGCTTTTTTCAAGAAAAATATCTCCTTTGGTATCCTCAAGGGTACCATTCTCAGGATAAAAACTTTGCACCACTTCCAGATACATTAGGGCAAGATCCATTTTATCTTCTCTGAAAAGTTGTTCTGCATAATAATTTAATCTCCCGGCTTCTAAAACATACCTGTCAACATCCGCCCGCATAGCATTGTCAAGCGCCTGAGTGACTTCATCCTTCTTCCCTTTCAGGACATAGAGGTTAGCCAGAATCATTTGCGGTACAGCAGATTCAGGATATAAAGCTGTAAACTTTTTGGCCGCCGGAAGATATTTATCCGGGCTGGTCTTTAAAGCTCCTTTCCATAATGCCTGGGCAATCTGAGTCGTAAAGTCAGGGTAAATCGATTTTTCTTCAAACAGACCTGCAAGTTTATCTAGTTTATCATCCGGCTTTTCAAACGGAGCAAACCACAGCATTCTTGTATAGTCATTCCAGCTATTGCTCCAGTCGTTGTTGTATTGCATAATTTTCTTCTTCATCGCTTCATTGATGTGGTACGCAGTATCCTGAAATGTCCGGCTCAGCTTTATATAATCCTCAAAGAAAGGAAGTGCTCCGTTCTTATGGTATTTGTCAAGGCTCTCCTTTCCATTTGCTTCCGCAAGCTTTTCTGCCATAAAAGAGCCAATTCTGACATAGGCCTGATGGGCTCTTGGATGACGCCCGAGATTAATTTTTGCGCGGATTTCTTCAAAGTTGGTGTTTAAGGAATCCGGATTAAGCGTACGGTTGAGGAACATAAACATCTTTTTAAGTTTCTCTTCTGTGCCGGGCATCTCATTTTCATGCCTTTCATAATAGGCAAGACCATAGTTATACACATCCCATAAGCCATCAATAAGAGCTTTATCGTATTCATTTGTGGTATAAGGTTTGATATTCCAGTTTTCCTTTTTCAAAAACTGATAGAGCCTCCTCGGGAAAGCATATAGATTGCCCCCTTCCAGGTTGTAAGCACAAGCAATATTCAGTTCCATTGCCGGGAATCTTATCAAAATTGTCCGGGTTTCGGGCTGTCCCCCTGTATGATAAGCCATAAAATGACCATTGACCGGTTCAATCCTCCAACCCATCCCATAATCAGTAAGTTTACCGTTAGTTGTGCTCATGGAAGTTTCCATCATCTCCACGCTGTTATCTGAAAGTACCTTGCTTTGATTCAACCCACGGGCATATTTAAGCAGATCCGGAACAGTTGACAAGGTCCCCCCGGCAGCAAACCGGCTGGTGATATCAACGTATTCCGAATTATATAACTTCCCGAAAATGAGTCGGTACCCTTGTGCCCTGTTGGGAAGAATTTCTTTCGACACATCCATATAAGTATTATTCATATTAAGCGGTTGCCAGATATTTTCATTCACAAACTGGCCAAATGGCTTTTTAGCAGCACCTTCAATAACAGCCCCTAACAAATTGTATCCGTAGCTGGAATAATTATATTCTGTTCCGGGTTCCGCTAAAAGTTCAAAATCATCAAAAATCTCAACAGCCTCCCGGGTGTCTTTGGGTTCTTTAATATGTCCTTCCTTTTCATAATCTTTGTAATGACTTATACCTCCGATATGTCCCATTACTTGTCTGATGGTAACCCCCCATTCTTTTCTGGGAAAATACGGAACATATTTTCGGACAGGATCATCCAGATCGAGCTTATTGTCTTCATACAATTGCAAAATAGCAACTGCCGTCATGGATTTCGTATTGGAAGCCAGGCGGTAAGCTGCCTCTGAATTAGTCTTCACTTCATTTTCAAGATCTATGTACCCATATCCTTTGCTCCATTCAAAATCACCATATTGAACCCCCACAGAAAGTCCGGGGATTTGTTCAATATCCATCTGCTTTTTGACAAAACGGGAATATTGTTCCGAAGAATTAAAACTATCGGTTTGACCCATCGAAACATTCACAAAAAATAAACTGGAAAGAAACGGGATAATAAAATTTTTGAGTTTCATAATTACAGAGTTTGTGTAAGATATAACCCTATAAAGTTAGAAAAAATGTAACTATTTTTTCAAAAGGATTGTTTTAAAACACTTCAGAATTCATAAAGATCTCTGGGATTTATAGACTCCACAAGATCTTCTCAATGGCAAAATTTTAAATAACCGTTTAACTGATGAAAATCAGGTAAAAATAAAGCCCCGGGTTAAAAATGTTTTATACTTTTGCACCCTTGTTTTAACAATCAAATAGGGTACGAAAATGCATTATTCAGTTCTTTTAGTGGATAATAATGAAGATTCACTGAAAAAATCAGCCAGGGAATTAGCTGACAAAGGTTTAAATATAATCACTTGCACCAATTTTGAAGATGCCTGTAATTTATTAAAGACTGACGGGAGCATCCACGTCGTATTATCAGAATGGGAGCTGCCCGTTAAATCAGGTACTTCAAAAAAAATAGAAGGCCTCGGGATATTCAGACAATTTATCTCTCTCCGTTATGAAGTCAGCTTGTACATATACACGGACATAACCGACAGCATGAAACTTACCAGCGGAGGCATAATCAACGGCTATTTCTTCAAAGGGGAGAATGTTTACGAAGACATTGTCAGAAAGATAGTAGCAGAAATGAACGATAAGAAGAGCGCACCTTTTTATGAACAACTCGTTAAGTATGCCCACAAAGCCAAAGATTCATGGCACACTCCGGGTCACGCCTCGGGCAATTCAGCCAGAAACTCCCCTTATGTAAAAGATTTTTATGAGTTTTTTGGGGAAAACCTTTTTACCTCAGATGTATCAGTGTCCGTTCCGGAACTGGATTCTCTCCTTCACCCCGAAGGAGTTATAAAAGAAGCCGAGGAACAGGCTGCAAGAGCATTTAACGCACGCTATACCTTCTTTTCAACAAATGGTACTTCCACCTCTAACAAAGTGCTTATCCAAACCCTGCTTAAACCGGGTGATGCTATTTTACTTGACAGGAACTGTCACAAATCAGTACATTATGGTGTAATAATCGCCGGGGCTGAGCCAATATACCTTATGCCTTCTGTGAACAACAAGTACGGAATTTTCGGACCCATACCGAAAAAACGAATCATAGAGGCAATGGACGAGGCCATTGCCAAAAAGAAAAATCTAAAAGCTTTGATCCTCACAAACTGTACTTATGATGGTTTGATTTACGACATCGAAGACATTGTAAAAGAAGCGCACAAAAGAAACATCAAAGTTATTGTCGACGAAGCGTGGTTTGGCTACGCCAATTTTCACAGGGCTTTCTACCCAAGTGCTATGGCTGCCGGAGCAGACTATTCCACACAGTCTACACATAAAACCATGAGCGCATTCTCTCAGGCTTCCATGATTCATGTTAACGACCCGGATTTTGAGGAGATACAGGATTTCTTTACCGAAAACTTTAACATGCACACCTCTACTTCCCCGCAATACCCAATGATTGCATCACTGGACATAGCCCGGAAACAAATGGTTATGGAAGGATATTCCCTCCTCCAGAGGGTGCTGGATTTATCTGAAACCCTGAAAAAATCAATCAACTCACTCAGAAAGTTTAAGGTACTGACGATTGACGATATGATAAGCCCTGAAATTAAAAACGACAACATCCGGCTCGACGGGACAAAAATCACCATTGACATTAGCAAATCGGGTTACACCAGCAAAGAAATTGAACATATCCTGCTCTCTAAACACAACATACAAATTGAGAAAAGCACCTTCAATACCATAACCATTCTGCTCACAATTGGAGTTACTTATTCAAGAATTAACAGGCTCTACCTGGCACTTGAAAACATTGAAAAAAGAACCGGAAACAAAGAATCCACCAGATCGGAAAAGATGCTGAGAAAGTTCAAACTCACCCTTTCTCCTATCCGTTTCCGCCCACGATTCAGTTTTTACGCTGATACAGAAGAACTACCAATGGAAGAAACGCTGAACAGAATATCAGCACGAATGGTCACTCCTTATCCACCAGGAATTCCATTACTGGTTCCCGGCCAGATAATCACCGATGAAATAATCAAAACCCTGCAGATGTACAGAAATTACGGGGTGGAAATCCACGGACTGGAAAGTGGAGTCATTAAGGTAATGACAAAAGAAGAAGAAACACGTCTTGACCAGCGGGGTTTTAGTATAAGAGAGTAATGGCTTATTAAAACTATAATGAAATGGATTTTGGAATACTCTCGCTTATACCTGCTTTTGTAACTATTGTTGCGGCCCTCCTAACCCGGCGTGTAGCCTTATCTCTTTTTCTGGGAGTTCTTGCGGGAGCATTTGTTTATGCCGATTATCAATTCATCGGTTTTTTTGAAAACAGTTTTCATTATCTAAAAATCGCATTTACTGATTTCGAAAGGCTTAAAATCGTATTTTTCATTCTTCTGATAGGAGGCCTGCTTGAGGTTATTGCAGGAAGCGGTGCGTACACAAAATTTGCAAACAATCTCTCAAAAAGACTGAATACTCCTCGAAAATCGAGAGTTTCCACGTGGGGCTTAAGTATGTGCCTTTTTTTTGACGACTACGCCAACGTGCTCATTACCGGAGCATCTATGCGAAAAATCAACATGAAAAATGGAGTTACGCCGGCTATGCTGGCCTACATTGTAGATGTGGTAGCTATCATGGCCAGCATTATGGTGGTTTCAACATGGGCCTCATTTGAAGGATCGGTGATGGCGGAAGCCGGTGGAAGCATCGGTCAAAAAGGTAGCATTACTGACTTCTTTCTGCAATCGCTCCCTTTTCACTTCTATACATTCCTGGCCATTTTCATGGCTTTTCTTGTTTCCTACACGGGTAAATGGTTCGGGTACAAAGCCGATAACAAAGCCTATACTCTGAAAGATAAAACAGAAATTGTTAATGGAAAATCCAGGCTAAGCCACTTGCTCGCTCCGATTCTTATATTACTCGGGTTTGCCATAATAGCGCTTTTTACCAGTGGCACTTACATACTCATAAAAAACAACGAGCCGGTCACCCTCATAAACATTCTGGGCTCTGCCCCCTCCATAGAAATACTGATTCTTGCAACTATTCTCGCTATTATTGTAGCCACCGTGCTGCTGCTAAAAGACAAGGTGGTTCGTATAAAAACAATTTCCCGGGAATTCATTAAAGGAATTACCGGGATGATTGGTGTAAGCCTCGTCATCATTTTTGCAAAAGGACTTTCTTCTGTTTCTGCCGACCTGGGAACCGGCCTGTACATTACAGATTCAATTTCTCCATACATTTCGGAAGCAATGTTGCCCATGCTTATTTTCCTGGTAAGCATGCTCATAACAGTAGCCACCGGTTTTAGCTGGAGTTCCATGGCCATTGTCATGCCCATCGCTTTTCAATTGGTAAATGCTGAAGGAGCCTTGCATTTGATTCCTGTTATATCAGCCGCTGTTATTTCCGGGGCGGTTTCAGGCGAACATATCATTCCATTTAGCGAAAAAGCTGTGATGTCTGCCGCTGCGTGCAAAATAACACCTATTTATCATATTAAAACACAAATTTTCCAGTCGCTGACTGTTTTCTCTGTTGCTGCACTTGGCTATTATTTATACGGAATTACCAGCAACTGGGTTCTGGCAATGCTCATACCTCTTGCAATTCTGATTATCATTCATTTCTCCTTTGCCCGGTCTAATGTCATGAAAACAAAATAACGATCAGAAAAATTTCTCAATCCCCGAACCCAGGCACATACATCCTTATTTAAAATCTGTCTAAATAATTCATGCTGAGCTTAAACATTTTATAAAGATATGTGTATTATATAAAAAAAATGAAATATACTACACACAAGCTCATCATCTTAACATTAATATTATTCACATCGGCAACACTGCAGGCACAAAATATCAAGACCTACGATTCTTTTGAATCTTTTGAGCACTTACTCCATAAGGAAAATGATACCACCTACGTAGTGAATTTCTGGGCTACATGGTGTGCACCCTGTGTAAAAGAAATGCCGGCATTCAGAAAAGTTTACAATGAGTACAAAAATCAAAAAGTCCGGTTCGTTATGACCAGTATGGACTTTGGCAGTAATGTCGAATCCCGGGTAAAGGCATTCATGAAAAGGCACAAAATACCCGATGGCATGAAAGTAGTAATCCTGGATGATCCCAAAAGCAATTCATGGATCAATAAGGTCAATAAAAACTGGTCAGGAGCCATTCCTGCCACCTTAGTCTATAAAATGGATAAACGAAATTTTTACGAAAAAGAATTTACATACAGTGAACTGAAAAAAATTATTAAATCAAAACTCGAATAATTATGAAAAAGTTAGCATTGACACTATTAATGGGAATTCTGTTAGTACCCCTTGCCATGTCACAAGGATATGACATAGGCGACAAAGCAAAAGATTTTAAATTAAAGAATGTTGATGGTTCTTATGTATCCCTCTCCGATTACAAAAATGAAAAAGGCGTAATCGTAGTATTTACATGCAACCACTGTCCTTATGCCCAGGCATGGGAGGAAAGGATCATAGGACTTGACAAAAAGTTTGATTCAAAAGGATATCCTGTGGTTGCCATTCAACCAAATGACACAGAAATGTATCCGGCCGATTCCTACGAAAACATGAAGAAAAGAGCCAAAGAGAAAAACTACACCTTCCCTTACCTGATAGACAAAAAGCAGGAAGTTTATAAAGAGTTTGGAGCTACAAAAACACCCCATCTTTTTATCCTGGAAAATCAGGAAGGGGATTTTGTGGTACAATATATCGGAGCACCGGATGACAATTACAAAGATGCTGATGCTGTAGAAAAACGTTATGCTGCCAACGCTGTTAAAGCCTTATTGAATGGCAAACAGCCCGACCCGGCTAAAACAAAAGCCATCGGATGCAGCATAAAAGATAAAAACAAATAGGAAAGTATATTTGAATATTCCTTTATTTTACCCTATGCCTTGGCATTGAATGCAGGAGCCATGCTGGCGGGATATTTCTTTGCGAGAACTCAGGGGTTAGACAACAGAAACAATTATACCATTAGTATAGAAGTAGGCCTGCAAAACAGTGCGCTGGCGCTCTTTGTTGCCGGCCCACTTTTAAACTCAAAAGAAATGACCCTGGTAGCCATTGCTTATAGCTCATTCACCTTTTTTTCAACTTTGTTATATGGTTTTCTGGCCAAAAAACTTGGTTAACATTATATTTTGTTAAAAAAAATGCCACGGTTTAGGGATTTTAATAAAAATGCTTTAATTTGCACACTGTATGATAAATCAAAATACTTTAATAACATAAACATCATAAAAACAGGCATTCAATGAAAACAATAGGTCTTTTTAAAAACGGTTTTATGGCTATTTTAACATTAGCCGTGGTCTTTTCCTTATCTAGCTGTAAGCAAGGCACGAAAAAAGATACTAAACAGGAGAAGGAGCAAGAAAAAATATCCAAACAAGAATTAAAAAAAGAAGTGGAAGAGGTTGTTTACCCTATACCCACTTCATATGAAATAACCGAAAAACTTAACAAAACAGGAGCCAGCTTTATTATTGGCATATCAAACGATGTTGAAAATGCCGACAAATATGTAACCGAAGAAAAACAAGCATTAAATCTGGGTGTTTACAGTGCAGACCTCAGCTACACAAGCGCTTACAATATGAAGCAATACACCATGGACTACATGGATGTAACCCGGAACCTGATAAAAGAATTAGGCATCACCGGTGCTTTTTCTGCAGATTTCTATGATAAGGTTAAAAAGAACTTTGATAATAAGGATAAGCTTACCAAGCTCATCACCGATTCTTTCTACGACACATATAAACACATGAACAAAAAAGGAAAGGAAGAATTATCATTAATGGTCGTTGCCGGTAGCTGGATTGAGGCCATGTACATAACAACTCATATCTCGGAAAACACCTACCACAACAAAGAAATTGTGCAGTTAATTGCTGATCAGGAAAAAACTTTAACCAAGCTGTTGGATATCCTTAAGCCAAACAAGGAGAACGAAACCATCAACAAGATAATCAACGATCTGAAACCCATTAAAGCTGTTTACGATAAGAAAAAAGAAGAAGGCTTCACTGAAAACCAGGTTATGACTATCCAAAATGAGGTTGCTTCATTAAGAGAAAGCCTCATTTCATAAGATAATATTCAGAAACAATTAAAAAAACCGTCTTTGTTTTGCAAAGGCGGTTTTTTTGCCTGTGGACAGCTATAAAATCTTTTTTTCGTCTTTATTTTTGCAGAAATTTAAGTAATTTGTGAGGAAACATCAATCCACAATATATGTCTCAAAAAATTTTACACCTTTTGTTAGTTTTAACAATAAATTGACACAAACTATATATAACCAAGGATTAAATATGGATTTATTGTTATATCTTTCTCTGCCAGATTTTGTCAATTGTAAAAAAGATTGACATAAAAGTTCATAACTATGAGTGAGTCAATATTAAATGCCTTAATTCACCTCTTTGCAATTGTTGCCAATATTCGAATAAAAGACTTGACTGCAGCTGAAAAAGAAATTGTGCAGGAGTACCTGGAGCGATATGTCAACCAGGAATTGCTGGAAGAATATTTAAGGCTTTTCACCAATTATTTTGATTTTTACCAGAGAGAATTACGCGACGAATCGGATGCCCCGGTTGAAAACTACTCACTCATCTCCTTCCAGATAACCAATGTGTGTCGTCAGATTAAAAAAGGTTTGCTCCGAAGGGAACGACTTGTAGTGTTTATCCAGCTCCTCGAATTTATTTATACGGATAAAACTATAACAGACCGCGAACTTAAGTTCATCAAGACAGTTGCGGACAGTTTTAATATTGAAAAGACTGAATACGAAGACTGCAAGCGGTTCATATTTGAAGGCAAACCAGACAACATTGAAAAGAGAAAAATACTGATCATCGATAATCAACGCACAGAGTGGTCAGATAGCATCCACTGGGTTATGAGGAAAAAAACCAGGGAAATGCATTCGCAACCTTACAAGCATCTTTTCAAAGATAATCTTTATGGCCAGTTATTATTTCTTAAGCTGGAAAGTATTGATGCTTATGTTTTCAGGTATTTCGGACAGCTTAACCTGTTCGTCGAAGGCGAAAAAATTATCCCCGGTCATGCTTATTTCTTTAAAAGCGGATCTATTATCAAAGGGCCCAACATTACCCCCATCTACTACCACGACATTTCGTCCAAGTTCCTGGAAGAGAATGTAAAACACAAAATTATCTACAACGCATATGATATTGAGTTCAAATTTCCGAACAGCGACAATGGAGTCCAAGAATTCAATGTTTCGGAAGAATCAGGTCAGCTTATTGGCGTGCTGGGAGGTAGCGGTGTAGGAAAATCAACCCTTCTGAATGTACTTAATGGAAATTTACCCCTGAACAATGGTAAAATCAAAATCAATGAGTTTAACCTTCACAACGACAACGAACAACTTAACGGACTGATTGGATACGTACCCCAGGAGGATTTATTGTTAGAGGAGCTGACTGTATATGAGAACCTGTATTTTAACGGCAAATTATGCTTCCGGGATTTTGATGAAGAGCAAATCAACAAGAGAGTAACCCAAACATTGGAAGACCTGGACTTGCTGGAAATAAAAGATCTGAAAGTGGGCAACCCGTTAAAAAAATACATCAGTGGCGGCCAGCGAAAAAGATTAAATATTGCCCTGGAAATCCTCCGCGAGCCCTATGTTATGTTCATCGACGAACCTACAACAGGATTATCTTCAATCGATTCGGAAAAAGTTATGAATCTGCTGAAAGAGCAGGTGCAGAAAGGCAAGCTCATCATCATCAACATCCACCAGCCTTATTCTGAAATTTACAAGCTCTTTGATAAAATGTGGATCCTGGATAAAGGTGGCTATCCGATTTACCAGGGCAACCCGATTGATGCTGTAGTCTATTTCAAAACTGTGGCTTCCCAGGTAAATGCAGCCGAAAGCGAATGTCCGCATTGCGGTAATGTCAGCCCGGAAGAAATTTTGAAAATTATTGAACAAAGAGAAATTGACGACTACGGCAAAGCACTGAAGATCAGAAAAACCTCACCTGAAACCTGGTTTACCCGATATAAGAACAAAATCGAATCCAACCTGAAAAGGCTTGAACCTAAAGGAAATCTGCCTCCAATAAATTTCAGCGTACCCAACCCCGTAAAACAATTCCTGATTTTCAGTCATAGGAATTTAAAAACCAAAATGGTAAATACACAGTATATCCTGCTTAATTTATTCGAAGCTCCCCTTTTGGCTGTTATCCTGGGTTACTTTTCAAAATTTGTAACCAATGAAGGCTATATATTTGCCCAAAATAAAAACTTACCGGTTTTCCTTTTTATGGGCATTGTTGTTGCCCTTTTCATGGGACTAACAGTTAGCGCTGAAGAAATCATCAAAGACCGAAAAATCCTGCAACGGGAATCCTTCCTGAACCTGAGCTGGATGTCATATCTCAATTCCAAAGTACTCTACCTGATTGTTCTTTCTGCTTTCCAAACCTTTACCTATGCGCTTATAAGCGTGCTAATCCTTGAAATTCAGGGCATGCTCATCCCCTTATGGCTAATACTCTTTGCCACCTCGGCATTCGGAAATATGATTGGATTGAATATATCAGCCGGACTGAATTCGGTTATCACCATTTACATTCTCATCCCATTGATACTTGTCCCCCACCTGGTGCTGGGCGGGGCTATGATCCGGTTCGATGAGCTTCATAAAAACCTGACCTCCCAAAAATACGTTCCTTTCATCGGCGAGCTGATGGTAACAAAATGGGCATACGAGGCTCTCTCCGTCGAATTTTTCAAAAACAACAAGTATGAAAAACATTTCTTCGAGCAGGATAAGAAAATCAGTGAAGCAGATTACAGGACCTCTTTCCTTATACCTGAACTACAGGCCCGCATCCAGGTAGCTCAAAGAAATATTAACAATAATACAAACCTGGAAAAAACAGCACGTGATTTTAAAATCATTCGTTCTGAACTCCGGAAATTATACCAGGATGCCGGTAAACCGCCGTTTGAATACCTAAGCTACCTGACTATAAATAAAATCAATGAGGATATTTATGAAGAACTGCAGGACTACTTGATTTACCTAAAGCTTCACTTTCTGGAAACAGGAAAAAGAGCTTCTGAAGAAAAAAGGAGAATCAGCGACAGTCTCATTCAGGAACACGACCGCGAATGGATTAGGGAACTAAAAAGAAATAACCACAACCAGCGACTTGCAGATATTGTACAAAATTCGAATGAGGTCAGAAAAATGTACGAGGCCGAAGACGAGATCATTCAAAAGAAGGATCCCGTATTTATGGAGCCCCGTTCTATCTGGGGCCGGGCACACTTCTATGCCCCGGTCAAAGTTTTCCTTGGGCTTAAAGTTGATACGTTCTGGTTCAATTTTATAACCATCTGGATTGGCATAGGTATCCTTTATTACGCACTGGCCTTTTCACTACTCAGGAAACTATTGGGTTTTATCGACAGATTTATTTCTGGTATAAGCCACTTTAGCGAAAATAATGAAAAATAAAACCTGCCTTTTATTCCCAGATTCTGATTTGAATAAATATTTACAAAAATTTATCACTGGAGCTTAAACTTCCTTTTTCCTTTTCTATCTTAATTAAAAATGAAAAAAGTCTAAAAAATGCGAAGCAAATTTTTCCCCGTCATTTTCATAATGCTGTCAAGTTTAATAATCTCTTGCAGTCATCAAAAATCTGATGAAAAAGTAATTCAGTCCATTTTTGAAGAAGCGCTTTCAGACAGTACCTCATACAAAAACCTTGAAAAACTCACCAAAACCATTGGAGGCAGGCTGGCATGTTCTCCTGAAGGAATCGAGGCCGTAAATTTCACAAAAGAAATCATGAAAAAAATGGACCTGGACCAGGTTTACCTGCAGGAAATGATGGTAAAAAACTGGGACCGGGGAAACCCGGAGGAAGCTTCAATCCATTCTGCCAGACTGGGTAAAGAAGAAATCAATGTGTGTGCCCTTGGAAGGGGAATCGGAACAAATGGAAATCCACTCAGCGGGCAGGTTATAGAAGTTACTGGACTCAAAGAACTCAAATCACTCCCCAGGGAGAAAGTAAAGGATAAAATCATATTTTTCAACGGTGCCATGAATCCCAACCGCAAGAACACATTTCATGCCTACGGGGAAGCTGCCGGGCAAAGATTCTACGGACCGGTAAAAGCTGCTGAATACGGAGCCAAAGGAGCTATCATCCGCTCGCTCACAACGAAAATTGACACCTTCCCGCACACGGGAGTAACCAAATACGCCGAACCGGAAAAAACAGTACCGGCGGTTTCCATTGCCACAAAACACGCTAACCTTTTACACGAATGGTTGCAGGAAGACCCGGAACTCACCGTTTCCTTCACGACCTGGTGTCAAAACAAGCCCGACACAGTCTCATACAACGTAATCGGAGAACTCCGGGGAACCGAATATCCTAATAAAATCATTACCGTTGGAGGTCACCTGGATGCCTGGGATAACAGCCCAGGTGCACACGATGACGGAGCAGGTTGCATGCATGCGGTTGAAGTGCTGAGGATTTTCAAGGAGCTGGGCATCAAACCCAGGCACACCATCCGTGCCGTGATGTTTATGGACGAGGAGGTCTCCCAGATGGGCGGAGAAACCTATGCAGAAGAAGCCCGTGGAAATGGCGAAGAGCATGTTTTCGCCCTGGAATCCGACCGGGGAGCTACGAAGCCCCTGGGCTTTTCAATTAATGCAGCAGATTCAGTACTCAAGAAATTACAATCCTACAGACCCTTATTCGAACCTTACGGAATAAAACAATTCGAAAAAGGAGGCGGAGGAGTGGATATCAATCCGCTAAAGCGATTCAACACGGTTTTGGTAGGCTATGTGCCGGATCCAACCCACTATTTCGACTGGCATCATTCCGGGAACGACACCTTTGACCAGGTGGATTTCCGGGAATTTCAATCAGGCAGCGCGGCCATTGCCTCTTTGATATACCTGGTAGACCGTCACGGAATATGATAAGATGAAAAATTAAAGAATTTAAAAAGTTTAGATAAAAATTAGAGATTGATAAGCCTCCATAAAATGCATTCATTTTACTAATACGATGTACGACCGATTATGACGAAGTGGATTTTTCCTTTATTCACCTGGAAATGCAATTCATCCATTTCCGAACAATCGAGGGTCATCGTTTTTTTATGTTTCTCAGAGGATTTGGGTCCAATGGTGTATGTCCGGAAGGAAAGCGGTCCGATATCGTCCTCTGAAAGTTCTTCTCCTTCCATTAAAAGGGTATACCTGAATTCAGCCTCTTCTTCCAACTGGTTTTTTGCGGTTATGTCAATCTGAACAAATGTATCGCAATCCAGAGGGAGTTTCAATTCTTCACCCCCGGCCAAAACTGTCTCTTTTACCAACACTTCCTCCTCTTCCTGGGAGAAGGAATGATTCGGGACAATAATACAAAGCAAGCATATTGCCGAAAATACTGAAAAATAAACTGATCGTTTCATCGTTTAAAACTTAATATTCGTTCAATAAGCAATTTACAAAAACAAATATCTAAATTCCAGCATTTTACAAAGTTTATATGCTATAACTTTAGGCCGGTTTCAACAAAGAAATCAAACAACTTGATTTACAAACAGATTCAGAGATTTCAATAAGAAAGAATTTGAATGACTTTGTTTTTTATACATTGTTAATTTTTAAATAGAACTACTATATTTGTAAAATTTTTAATAAGCAAAAATCAAGCTTCATGGGTGCAAAATTTAAAGAATACGATGGTTTAAATTTATCAGAAGTCAACAAAGAGCAATTAAAGGAATGGGAAAAGAATAACACCTTTGAAAAAAGCATTTCTTCACGAGAAGGAAAAGAAACGTTTGTGTTTTATGAGGGTCCCCCGTCCGCAAATGGTGTTCCGGGTATTCACCACGTAATGGCTCGTACGATTAAAGATATTTTTTGCCGATACAAAACCATGAAGGGCTTTTTGGTAAAACGAAAGGCAGGATGGGACACCCATGGACTACCGGTTGAAATCAGTGTGGAAAAGAAGCTTGGAATTACCAAGGATGATATTGGTGAAAAAATTTCAGTAAAAGAATACAACGAGACCTGTAAAAAGGAGGTCATGAAATACCAGGATGTCTGGGAAGACCTTACAGCCAAAATGGGTTACTGGGTGAATATGGACGACCCCTATATCACCTATGATAACAAATACATCGAAACCCTCTGGTATCTGCTCAAGCAGTTTTATGAGAACGGACTGCTTTATAAAGGCTACACAATCCAGCCCTATTCACCGGCTGCAGGTACAGGACTAAGTACACACGAACTGAATATGCCCGGGTGTTATAAAGAGGTCAAAGACACCTCAGTTGTGGCTCAATTCAAAGTAAAAAAAGACGAAAATTCTGAATTCCTTTTTAAAGATATTGACACAGACTTGTATTTCCTGGCCTGGACCACCACACCCTGGACTCTTCCTTCTAACACCGCTCTTGGTGTAGGCAAAGGCATACACTATGTGAAGGTCAGAACTTTCAATCAGTACACCCACGAACCCATTACAGTCATAGTAGCCAAAGAACTGCTGCATAAATACTTCCCCGAAAAGGACGCAGACCTCAAGCTGGAAGATTACAATCCCGGGGAAAAACACATACCCTACAAGGTTGTTTCCGAATTCCTTGGCGCTGACCTGGCAGGAATCCGCTATGAACAGCTTCTTCCTTACCAACAACCGGAAGACGGAGATGCATTCCTGGTTATCACAGGCGATTTTGTAACAACCGAAGAAGGAACAGGAATTGTTCACCTCGCGCCAAGTTTTGGTGCAGATGACTTCCGGATGGGTCAGCAATATGGTATTGGATCTCTTACCCTCGTAGACAAACAAGGAAAATTTGTGGATGGTACGGGAGAATTCAGCGGCCGGTATGTAAAAAATGAGTATGACCCCAGCCTGCCAGAAGACGCCACACCTGTTGATGTGGATATCGCAGTAAAACTGAAGAAAGAAAACAAAGCGTTCAAAATTGAAAAATATGAGCACTCCTACCCGCACTGCTGGAGAACTGACAAACCTATACTCTATTACCCGCTGGATTCCTGGTTCATCAAAACCACAGCCCAGAAGGATAAACTTATTGAATACAACAAAACCATCAACTGGAAGCCTGAAGCCACGGGTACAGGACGATTTGGAAAGTGGCTGGAAAACCTGGTTGACTGGAACCTTTCCCGTTCAAGATACTGGGGAACACCTCTGCCAATCTGGTCAACAGAGGACAGAGAAGAACGTATATGCATAGGTTCGGTTAAAGAACTTAAGGAAGAAATTGATAAGGCCATTGAAGCTGGATTTATGAAAAAAAACCCGCTTCAGGATTTCGATGAAAAGGATATGAGCAATGAAAATTACAACAGGTTCGACCTGCACAGGCCTTTTGTGGACGAAATTGTACTGGTTTCTCCTTCCGGCAAGAAAATGCACAGGGAGCAGGCGCTTATTGATGTGTGGTTTGACAGTGGCGCTATGCCTTATGCTCAGCATCATTATCCTTTTGAAAACAAGGATCATTTCGGAGAATTGTTCCCCGCAGATTACATTGCAGAGGGTGTAGACCAGACCCGTGGATGGTTCTTCACATTGCACACCATTGCTGTGATGCTGTTCGATTCAGTGGCTTTCAAAAACATCATATCCAACGGCCTGGTGCTCGACAAGCACGGCAACAAAATGTCCAAACGCCTTGGAAATGCAATCGACCCGTTTGACACCATAGAAAAGCATGGTTCAGACCCTCTGCGCTGGTACATGATTACCAACGCCCAACCCTGGGACAATCTCAAATTCGATATGGAAGGGCTCGATGAAGTAAAACGCAAATTCTTCGGAACCCTGTACAATACTTACAACTTCTTCGCACTTTATGCCAACATTGACCAGTTCGACTACAGCGAAGATGAAATACCTATTGAAGAACGACCTGAAATCGACCAGTGGATCATTTCATTACTCAATTCACTGATACAAGAAGTTGAAGAGTATTACGAAGATTATGAACCCACCAAGGCCGGCCGTGCCATTCATAACTTCGTTATTGAAAACCTCAGCAACTGGTACGTACGTTTGAACAGGAAACGATTCTGGGGTGGTGAGTATTCAAAAGATAAAATATCTGCATACCAGACGCTATACAAATGCCTGGAAAATATAACGCTTTTAATGTCGCCCATTGCGCCGTTTTTTGCTGATAAACTATTCAAAGATCTCAATAAGGTTACGGGCCGCATCGATTCTGAATCGGTACACCTGGCTTATTTTCCAGAATATAACAGCAATCTTATTAACAAGGACCTGGAAGAGCGAATGGATATCGCTCAGCGAATTACATCTATGGTGCTGTCTCTCAGAAGGAAAGTAAACATAAAGGTAAGGCAACCACTGAATAAAATACTTCTACCTGTTTTCAGCGAGGGATTTAAAAACAAGTTTGAAGCTGTGAAAAACCCGGTTCTGACAGAAGTTAACGTGAAAAACGTTGAATACATCAGCGATACTTCTGATATCTTGGTTAAGAATATCAAGCCCAATTTTAAAAAGCTTGGTCCAAAATACGGAAAGCTAATGAAAGACATCACAGCCGAACTGAAGAAAATGGGGCAAAAGAAAATTGTGGAAATGGAAAAAGAAGGAGCTCATACCATTTCAGCGGGTGGCCAGGATATTCAATTATCCCTGGAGGATGTGGAAATTGCTTCCGAGGACATCCCCGGCTGGCTTGTAACTAATGATGGCGAAATAACCGTTGCACTTGACATTACAATAACCGAAGAACTCAAACAGGAAGGCATTGCCAGGGAATTTGTCAACAGGATTCAAAACCTCAGAAAGGATAAAAATTTTGAAGTAACCGACAAGATTAACATCCGTATAAAGAGGCATGAGGAAGTCAATGAAGCTGTTGAAAAACACAAAAACTATATTGGAAGTCAAACCCTGGCAGAGAATATAGAGCTTGTGAATGAACTGGATGGAGACGCCGATGCAATTGAAATCAATGACAGTGTCAAAACGGAGATAAAAATCGAAAAGATAATTTAGTTATACATTTTGTTTTAAAAATTTCTTTATATTTACGATTAATAACAAAAAGGAGATGAGCTATGGCGGAAAAGACAAGATATACAGACGAAGAGCTGTCCGAATTCAAGGAAATCATCAACCAAAAACTTGAAAAGGCTCAAAAAGACTATGAAATGCTAAAAGCGGCGATAACCCATAGTGAAAGCAATGACACAGAGGACACATCCCCGACTTTTAAGGTGCTGGAAGAGGGAGCTACTACACTTTCCAGGGAAGAAGCAGGAAAGCTGGCTCAAAGACAGTTAAAATTCATACAACACCTGAAAGCAGCATTAGTCAGAATTGAAAACAAAACATACGGCGTTTGCAGAGTTACCGGAAAATTAATTGCCAAAGAAAGACTCAGGGCCGTTCCTCACGCTACGCTAAGCATTGAAGCAAAGCAACAGCAGCAAGGATAAAAAAAACAAAAATAGTATAGTAAATGATTGGCCATTTCGGCCAATCGTTTCTATTTTTACGCGTTATCTTTTACAATCATTATGTCAAAATCCACAAAAGCAGTATTGATAATCCTGGTCATTCTTATTGCAGACCAGATTCTGAAAATCTGGATAAAAACCAATTTCATGCTGGGCCAGGAAATACATGTATTTGACGACTGGTTTATTATTCACTTTACCGAGAACAATGGTATGGCCTTTGGTCTCGAGTTCTGGGGTAAAAACGGAAAAGTTTTTTTGACCCTTTTCAGAATTGTAGCAGTCATTGGTATCGGATGGTACCTTACCCATCTGATTAAAATAAAAAGCCCCACCGGACTTATTGTGAGTGTATCGCTTATTTTGGCCGGTGCACTCGGTAATATTGTTGACAGTGTGTTCTATGGCGTTATTTTTGACCACAGTTATGGCCAGTTAGCCCGGATGTTCCCGGAACATGGGGGCTACTCTTCCCTGTTACACGGAAAAGTTGTAGACATGTTCTATTTCCCCATAATTAAAGGAAATTACCCCGGTTGGTTTCCCATCAATGCCGGTGAACCTTTTATATTTTTCCGTCCGGTATTCAATATCGCTGACGCCTCCATCACCACAGGAGTAGCCATGATTCTTATTTTTCAGAAGAAGTTTTTTAAACACCACACGGAAGACCAGGATTAATCCAAAATTATTGTTCTCCGTTAAATATTCAAGGTAAAAGTTTCTTTTGCGCGGATGCCTTTCGGGGTCATAGTAAGATTACAGGCTTCATGGTAAACATCGTGTTCAAAGAAGAGTATATAATCGTTTTCCAACGCTTCCTTCAAAATCGTTTCTTTCTCTTTAATAGTATCCAAAGGGAACAGGTCGTAAGCCATATTATACAACAAAGGTATATGGGCTAAAGAAGCGATTAAATCTGCCGCAAAGACAACCTTTTTTCCATTGTAATGAATGATGGGTAAAATCTGACCCGGGGTATGACCGTTGACAAAACGCACCTCGATACCGGGAATAATTTCTTTTTCCTCTTCAACCAGGTTAAGCAGGCCTAGTTCTTCAATAGGAAAAATGTTTTCCTCCAGAAAGGCATCTTTCTCTCTTACATTTGAATTTGTGGCCCAATCCCAATGGGATTTACTGATCCAAACTTTGGCGTTTTTAAAAACAGGTTGAAACTCATGGTGCGAATCATATTTTATAGTTCCCCCACAATGGTCCGCATGAAGATGAGTGAGAATTACATCCGTAATGTCTTCAAAAGTGAGGCCCAGTTTCTCAAGTCCACCTTCCAGACCATCTCCACCATTCAGATATATATGCTTAAAAAACTTTTCATCTTGTTTATCTCCATAACCCGTATCGATAAGTACTACCCTGTCCTCTGTTTTAATCACTACAGACCGCAGGGACCAATTGCAGAGGTTCATCTCATCTGCCGGATACTTTTTTTGCCAGATGGCTTTGGGCACCACGCCAAACATGACTCCGCCGTCAACTTTAAAGTTAGTAATATGCAGTGGGTAGAGTTCCATAAGGTTTCTTTTTTTAGAATTTAAATTTTAATTTTGCCGGGAGTAATTCAAGTTAAACTCCTTTGATGAAACGACTTTTTCCTGAAGCAATTCCACAAATATATAATAACCTCTACTGAATGAAAAATGTTCACTTTATAGCTATTGGTGGAAGTGTGATGCACAATATGGCCATTGCACTGCATAAGAAAGGTTATTTTGTATCGGGATCGGATGATCAGATTTTTGACCCTGCAAAAAGCCGGCTGAAAAATTACGGACTCCTGCCGGAAAAGGAGGGCTGGGATGAGACCCGTATTAATAATGAACTGGATGCTGTTATCCTGGGAATGCATGCAAAAAAAGACAATCCCGAACTAAAGAAAGCCCGGGAATTAGGCATCAAAATCTATTCGTTTCCCGAGTTCCTCTATGAACAGACGAAGCACAAAACCAGGATTGTCATTGGAGGAAGCCATGGCAAAACCACTATCACATCGATGGTTATGCACGTGCTCAGGCATTCAGGATATCAGTTCGATTACATGGTAGGCTCTCAAATCGAAGGATTTGAAACCATGGTCGGTCTGGATAAAGAATCTACCATTGCAGTATTTGAAGGCGACGAATACCTTTCCTCCCCTCTTGATGCGCGACCCAAATTTCATCTATACAAAGCCAATATTGCCCTGATAAGCGGAATCGCCTGGGACCATATCAACGTTTTCCCCACCTATGAAGAATATAAAGAACAGTTCAGAATTTTTATCAATACCATTGAGCCAGGCGGAAGTCTTGTTTTTAATGAAAAAGACAATGAGGTAAATGAAGTAATAAAAGGAGTGGACAATATCAAACTCATACCCTATTCACCACATCCCCGGACTATCAAAAATGGGCAAACATTTTTAGTAAAAGATGAAGAAGAAATTCCGGTTCATGTTTTCGGAATTCATAATATGGCAAACCTGGAAGGAGCCAAAAAAGTATGCAATGAAGCAGGCCTATCAGATGAACAATTTTATCAGGCCATCCGGAGTTTTAAAGGGGCTGCAAAGAGACTGGAAAAACTGGCTGAGCAAAACAATAACAGAATTTTTCTTGATTTTGCCCATGCCCCTTCTAAATTAAAAGCCACTACAAAAGCTGTAAAAGAACAGTTTAGCCAAAATGAACTAATAGCATGTATGGAATTGCATTCATTCAGCAGTTTGAACAAAAAGTTTCTGGATCAGTATAAGAATACAATGGCTTATGCTGATAAACCCATTATATTCGTAAATCCAAAAGCCATAGAACACAAAAACCTGGAAATGCTGACAAAAAGGGATATCAAAACAGCCTTCAATTCCAGCAATGTTGAAGTTTATTTTGACAAACAACAACTAATACATGAACTAAAGCAAATGCCTATGAAAAACAAAACCATTCTCTTCATGAGTTCAGGGAATTTTGACGGCATTAACTTTAATTCACTAGCAAACGAATTAATCAGCAAATCAGAATAGCAACCGATGCATAATATTTTACTCAAATTGAGCGATTTTCGCTCACGATAAAGGATATGAAAGACACAAATCCCCGAATATACACCCAAATAAAATCTATAAAATATTTGGAAATACCACTTTCTTTTCATATAATATATCAATTCAAACTGTTTATTAACCACAAAAAATATACATATGTTAGACATTAAAGAAATCAGAAAACCAGAAGATTTTGGAGACATAACCAAGGAACAGTTCATTGACTTTTTATACGAACACCTTGATAGTTTCGGAGACCCGAAACCGGATATAGAAAAATCTATTGATTATGCATTTTCTGATGCTGAAGGAAAAGGCGGATTTTTACTGGCAGCTTTTTACGAAAACAACCTTGTGGGAGCATTGGTTATGAATAACACCGGAATGAGCGGTTATATTCCCGAAAATATTCTTGTTTATGTTGCTGTAGATTCAAAATACAGAGGCAAAGGCTTTGGTGGTGAAATCTGCAAAAAATCGTTTGAAATAGCAGAGGGCGACATTAAACTCCATGTGGAGTATGACAATCCTGCCAAAAGACTCTATGAAAGAATAGGAATGAAAACCAAATACGCAGAAATGCGTTATGAAAAAAAGAAATAATTAGTCTAAACAACAAGAGGTTGTCTTAAAAGCCAGATTTTCAGATTCACGCGAAAGCAGCAGTAAAAGATTGCGTTACCAATAGCTTCAAAAGAATATATTAACATTTGCGTGAAATACAACAGGAACTTTTGAGACAACCTTTTCAGAAAATCTAGAATTATGGCGGAACTTGTCGTTAAAACTGAAAATATCATAAAAAACATCCAGAAACTGGACACCTTACTTAAAAAGCACAACGTCCAATGGAGCCTGGTAAGCAAAGTATTATCGGGTGACATAGATTTTATCAAAAAAATACTCACTGATGATGTGGTACAGCGTTTACATTCAGTAGGAGAATCGCGCCTTTCAAGCCTGAAAAATATAAAAAAAGTTAATCCTGAAATCGAAACCATATACATCAAACCTCCGGCCAGGCAACTGGCCAAAAGTATTGTCGAATGTGCTGACATTTCGGTCAACACCTCTGCCGACACAATTGAATTGCTGAATAGGGAAGCCAAAAAACAGAAAAAAATTCACAAGGTGATGATCTTCATCGAGCTCGGTGAATTAAGGGAAGGTGTTGTGCGGGAAAACATTGTGGATTTCTACAAAAAAGTATTCAACCTTTCTAATATTGAAATTATTGGTATAGGCTCCAATCTGGGCTGTATGTATGGAATTGAACCCACATACGACAAGCTTGTTCAGTTGAGCCTTTTCAAGCAGCTTCTTGAAGAAATGTTCGAAACAAAAATCAACCTGATTTCTGGTGGCAGCTCAATAACATTGCCCCTGCTGAATAAACGGATGGTGCCTCCTTCTATCAATCATTTCAGAATTGGAGAGGCAGCTTTTTTTGGAACCAGTCCGCTGGATGACAAAAAATTTAATAGCCTTTCCACAGATACTTTTAGTTTCAATGCAAACATCCTGGAAATGGAAGAAAAATGGAGTGTCCCTGACGGTGTAATGGGCGAAGGAAATATTGGTCACACGGCAACTCCTGAAGAATCTAAACAGACAGAAAAAAGTTACAGGGCTATTCTTGATTTTGGTATGCTGGATGTGGATGTGGATGACCTGAAAGTGAGGGACAAAAACTTAAATTTCGTAGGCACCACTTCAGATATGACTGTCTATGACCTGGGACAGAACATCAACTCAAAACTGAAACAAAAGTACCAGGTAGGAAACAAGATATTTTTCAAACCCAACTACATGGCAGTAGCCAGATGTATGAACTCAAAATTTGTGGATCTGAATATCAAATAAAACCCAATTCCCCTAAATCAAGCCTAAAACACAAACTGATTTTTTTTTGCATTTTTTTACAATTTAATTTGTAAAAAAAATAAAAAGCTTTAGTTTTGCATCACTCAATTTGAGATGTTCATTACAACACGGTCCGTTCGTCTAGGGGTTAGGACGCCAGGTTTTCATCCTGGTAACAGGGGTTCGATTCCCCTACGGACTGCTTTTTTTTAATTAAAACAAAAACAGGGTAAAGAAATGCCAACTCACAAGTCAGCTGCGAAGAGAGTAAGACAAAATCAAAAGAAAAGGCTGCATAATAAATATTATGCTAAGACCATGCGTAATGCTGTAA
This sequence comes from uncultured Bacteroidales bacterium, assembly GCA_964585385.1. Lineage (GTDB taxonomy): Bacteria > Bacteroidota > Bacteroidia > Bacteroidales > UBA12077 > JAGXLC01. Next base: position 140,319 of record CAZPDP010000002.1, on the reverse strand, counting down.
AGAATTTAAGAGCAACGACAGATAAGAGTCAAGCTGAAGAAAGTTTTTCAAAAGTTGTTTCTATGATTGATAAATTGGCAAAAAAGAACATTATTCACAAGAACAAAGCTTCCAATTTAAAATCCAAACTAAAAAGACACGTAAACAGCTTAAGTTAAACAAAGGATATATTTGAATAAAAAAACCTTCCGGCTTTCCGGAAGGTTTTTTTATGGGTTAAATTTTTTGCATTTTTTACCTCAATACTTTTAAACGGCTGACATCCAACCGGATAAAAATAAACAACATAATTGTAAACGCCCACAGTGAAGAACCACCATAACTAATAAAGGGAAGAGGAATTCCAATTACCGGCACAAGTCCAATAGTCATTCCAATGTTAATGAAAAAATGAATAAAAAATATTGAGAAAACGCTGTAGCCATATACCCTGCTGAATACGGACTTTTGCCGTTCAGCAAGGTATATAATACGCAACAGCAACGTAACAAACAGTCCAATTAAAACAAAAGCTCCGATAAAACCCCATTCTTCACCAATTGTACTAAAGATAAAGTCTGTGCTTTGTTCGGGAACAAAGTCGAACTTGGTTTGAGTACCCTCTAAAAATCCCTTGCCCGAAAAGCCACCTGAACCTATTGCAATTTTAGACTGGTTGACATTGTAACCGGCTCCCTGGGGACTTTCTTCAATTCCCAACATCTGACCTATACGAGTTTGCTGATGGGGCTGAAGAAAATTATTAAATACATAATCCACAGAATAGGTAAACCCAATAGAGCCCAGTAAAAAAACCAAAAGTATAGCAGTATACCGGATTTTATACCAGTAAGAAAGAAAAAGCAATAATGACCCTGCAACCAACAGGCTGCCAATTAAAAGGAAGAATAAGGAAATATTAAGCGAAAAGAGGTAGTTAATAAGAAAAAACAATCCGAACATACCGAGGACAGTACCCAGGGATATAAAGACAAATTTCAATCTCCGGTGGAGATAGAGGATGATCAAGTGAGTAAGAAGAATGGTTCCAATCACAATATAAAACCTCTCAAACATAAACGAAAGCGCGAAAAGAATCAAGATATATACACCAAGTAATAATACAGCAGCAGAAAGACCTTCACGATAAAGAGGGATTAAAAAGGCAATAAAAACAAGGGCTGTACCTGCGTCCTGAATAAAAATTAAGCCCATGGGGACAAGAATTATCAAAGCTACTTTGAGATAATTCCTTACATTGTTCAGTTTGAAATTATAGGAACTGATGAACCGTGCAAGAACCAAGGCAGTGGTAATTTTTGCAAACTCAGCGGGTTGAAAGCGCACATTTCCAAATTGGAACCAGGCCCGGGAGCCGTGTATTTCCTGCCCAAACAGCAGAACCCCTATTAGCAGTAAAATAACAATAGCATATAAGCCATAGGCAAAGAATGAATAGAATTTACTGTCTATGATCATCACAAAAACGGCCACCAGAAATGCCGCAGATATCCAGATAAGCTGTTTTCCATACCTCTGGGACAAATCGAAAATATTTTGATGCTCTTCATTGTATACTGCAGAATAGATATTCACCCACCCCAGCAGCGCAAAAATCACATATAGTATTACTGTAAACCAGTCAATATTTGCCCAAACATTAATCTTCCGTCTCATTGCTCTGCTTAATTATATTTGCGTTCATAACATAATCCTCCCACCATTGCACAGCAATTTCCCGGTTCAGATACTTTTCAATCATCAGCTTGGCTGTGGGGGCTGCCCAGGTTGCTCCAAAACCCCCGTTTTCGATATAAACAGAGAGTGCTATCTTAGGATCATCTTTAGGTGCAAAGGCAATAAATATGGAATGGTCTTTGCCATGTGGGTTCTCTGCTGTGCCGGTTTTTCCGCAAACCGTTATATCCTCAACAGAAGCTGTACGGGCTGTGCTTCCCGTACCCGGAGCTCCATTTACAGCCAGCTCCATACCTTTTATGATGGGTTCAAATTTTGCTGAATCAATCGTTGTATATTGCTTCTGTTTAAAACGACTGTCTATTTTAGCATTCCCCTCTATAGATTTAACAATATGAGGTGTATAAAAGAAACCCCTGTTTGCAATAGCTGCTGTCATGTTGGCCATCTGCAATGGTGTAGTTCCCAACTCTCCCTGTCCGATACCCAATGACACTAACATTAGAGGTCTCCATCTTCCCTGGCCGTAATATCTGTCATAATAAGAGGTGTCGGGGATAAATCCCGATAATTCATTGGGAAGATCAATGTTCAACTTTTTCCCTAAACCAAAAGAGTTTACATGCTTTTTCCAGTTGTCAAAAGCCTTGGAAGTACTCGGGTAATCCTTATCTTCAAGAATACGAAGAAAAGTATGGCAGTAATAATTATTGCAGGAAACCTGAACCGACTCTATGAGATTAACCGGTGAAGGGTGGCTGTGACACCCTACATGCAAATTCCTCGCGTAAAAGCCTCCGTTACATGAAAGCGTTGTTCCTGTATACACTACTTCTTCCTGCAAACCAATCAGGGCATTCATCACTTTAAATGTTGAACCCGGGGGATATTTTGCCATTAACGGCCGATTAAAAAGGGGCTCCAAAGTGTCGTTTTGAAGTTTTTGAAAGTGTTTACTTCGCTTGCGACCTATCAGCAGACCGGGGTCGTATGATGGACTGGAAACAAGAGCTAAAATCTCACCAGTTGAGGGTTCTATAGCTACAATACTCCCAACTTTGTTTTGCATCAATTTTTCACCATACATCTGGAGTTCCTGGTCAAGGGTTGTGGTAACATCTTTCCCTACTTCGGCCTTTCTATCATATCGCCCGTCCCTGTATGATCCTTTAATACGGTTATGAACGTCTACCAGATAAATATTCACACCTTTTTCACCTCTTAGCTCCTCTTCATATTCTTTCTCAATACCGCTAATTCCAACATAATCTCCGGATTTATAATAATCGCTTGTATCCACCAGTTTATCGCTTGCCTCTCCGACATAACCCAACGCATGTGCTGCAACAGGTGCAGTATACTTACGAATCGTTCTCGGCTGAACATAAAAGCCCGAAAATTTAAAGAGTTTCTCCTGGAACTTTCCATAGGTCTCTGAAGAAACCTGATTGACTAATGTAGAGGGTTTATAATAGGAGTAATTTTTAGCTGAGTCCAGTGTTTCCACAAGGTATTCGCGGCTAATATTTAACAAATTGCATAACTCGGTTGTATCAAATGGCTGCAGATGCTGAGGGGTTATTTTAATATCGTATGCGGCCTCGTTGTATACCATCAGTTGGTTGTTACGGTCATAAATCAACCCCCTGGCAGGATACTGGGTAATATGTCGCAACACATTATTACTGGCAGACAAACGGTAAGAAGTATCCACCACCTGGATTAAAAATAACTTTACCAGGAAAACAATAGCCACGGCAATAACCAAAAAGGCAATAATATTTTTTCGGACGGCATAGATATCCAAAACAAAATCCTCTATCGTTTAATAAAAAGCTTAATCAATAAAATTAAAACCAATGAAAACAAAGAACTCAAAACCACTCTTGAAAATGTCTGAAAGAAATCTGTAAACTTAAAAACTTCAATATAAAACAGGAAAAGATGATGTGCAAAAACAAGGACTGAGGCATACCTGAAGTACCAGCCTATGCCATAATTCACAATAGAAGGCCTTGTCTCCGGCTCATAACCTCCCCTGGGTTCAAGAGATCTCAGAACAGTGGGTCGTAAAAAGGCCATAAATACAGTGGCTGAACTGTGCATCCCCACTGTATGGGAAAAAATATCCACTGAAAATCCAAGGGCAAATGCCAGAACAAGCAATGCCCAGTTGGGTGTTTCATTGGGCAGGCTCAGAATAAACAGAATATAAATATAAGGATTCAGGTATCCGCTTAACTGGATGTTGTTCAGGAGTAATACCTGAACCAGAACCAGCACTACAAAACTTATTATATACCTGGGAATACGATTAATCATTACTCAGACTTTCTTCTTCAAGCTTTTCTTGTTCTTCTTTATAAATATTTTTTATTACATACACTTCATTAATCTTTTTAAAGTCAGTGGACAGGCGAACACGGATTTCATAAAAGCTACCCCCTTTTTCTTCCCAGCTATCAACAAATCCTATAGGAAACCCTTCCGGGAAAATGGTAGAATAGCCACTTGTAACAATTGTATCTCCCTTACTCAAATCGGTATGTAAAGGAATTTCTCCAAGCCTGGCATATTGATAATCCCGACCTTCCCAGTTTAAGGAACCAAAATATCCTGACTTTTTATGTTTAGAACTTATCCTCAGCCCATTATTCAGTAAAGAAATCACAGTAGAAAAGTGATCCGATACACCCCTTACGACACCCACAACCCCATTCATAGAAACAACTCCCATATCAGGCCTTATACCGCTTTCGGATCCTTTGTCAAGGGTGAGGTAATTGTGCTGTTTGTTTGTAGAATTGTTAATAACGCGTGCTCCAATGTATTCAAACTGCTTATCGTAAACGGTATCTTCCAATATTTCAATATTGTCAGGCGTTGTGGAAATGTATTGTTCGATATAATTTCTAAGTTGTATGTTTTCTTCTTTGAGCAGTTTGTTTCTTTCTCTCAGGCTCAAATAATTCTCTATTTTATTCATTTGCTGATGAAATGATCCGGAAACAGTACGCGTAAAATTTACAAACTTTGTATTCTGGTAATTATTATTCGCAATCAGTAAAAAAACAGAAAAAAATTCTATAAAAATAAACAGTATGAAAAAATGATAACGTAATAAAAACCTCAGTAAATTTTGCATAATCTTCCGCTACACTAATTATCTCATTAAGAATGAAAAATTTTCAACATTCTTCAGGGCAATCCCCGTTCCTCTGGCCACAGCATGCAGGGGATCATCAGCAACATGAAATTTAATACCGATCTTATCGGTAAGTCTTTTATCCAGCCCCCTCATGAGAGCCCCACCCCCAGTAAGGAAGATGCCTTCATTGACTATATCCCCATACAATTCCGGTGGTGTTTGTTCCAGCACGCTCAGAACTGCTGTTTCAACTTTATTGATAGACTTGTCCAGGCAATGGGCGATCTCCTGGTATGAAATGGGTATTTCAACCGGCATGGCTGTCATCAGGTTGGGCCCTCGAACAACGTAATCTTCCGGTGGATTTTCAAGATCGGTTAGTGCAGAACCCACGTTAATCTTAATCTCTTCAGCGGTTCTTTCACCAATCTTAATATTATGCTGATGCCTCATGTAGGATTGAATATCGGCTGTAAAGGAATCACCTGCAATACGTATGGACTTGTTACATACAATTCCGCCCAGTGCAATCACTGCCACCTCGGTAGTTCCACCACCAATGTCCACGATCATGCTTCCGGAAGGCTCTTCCACATCAATTCCCATACCAATAGCAGCTGCCATGGGCTCATAAATCAGGTACACATCTCTTCCCCCCGCGTGTTCAGAACTATCACGTACAGCACGGATTTCTACCTCAGTGCTTCCCGAAGGAATACAGACAACCATCCGAAGGGTGGGGGCGAAAAACTGGGTTCGGCGATTGACCATCTTGATCATGCCCCTGATCATCTGTTCTGCAGCATTAAAATCTGCAATGACACCATCTTTAAGAGGACGCACTGTTTTTATATTCATGTGTGTTTTACCATGCATTTGTCTTGCTTTTTCCCCTATTGCAACCAGTTTCCCGGTGCTCTGCTCAATGGCAACAATAGAGGGCTCATCCACTACAACTTTATCATTGTAGATAATAATTGTGTTGGCAGTACCCAAATCGATAGCATATTCTTGTGTGAAAAGTGAAAAAAGTCCCATTTGTATTTATTATGTTTAATTATTATTTACGATTAATGTCTGAAATGTCTTACGCCTGTAAAAACCATGGTCATATCGTTTTCATTGCAGAAATCGATGGACTCCTGGTCTCGTTTGGATCCTCCGGGTTGAATAACCTTATCTATTCCTTGTTGATGAGCTATCTCAACTGAATCCTTGAATGGGAAGAATGCATCAGACCCCATCACTGCGCCGTTTAAATCAAATCCAAAACCTTTTGCTTTTTCAACAGCCTGTCTCAGTGCATCAACCCGGGATGTCTGACCCATACCACTACCATAAAGCTGCTCATTCTTTACAAGTACAATGGCATTGGATTTGGTATGTTTTACCACTTTATTGGCAAACAACATATCGTCAATATCCTTATCCTCCGGTTCTTTATGGGTTACACATTTCAGATCCGTTTTGTATTCTGTTCTGTTATCTTTATCCTGTTGAATAACTCCGTTTAATATAGAACGATGCTGCTGCTTTGGCAGTTTCATCCGTTTTTGTTCCAGTATAATTCTGTTTTTCTTTGATTTCAGAAGTTCAAGTGCTTCATCGTCATAAGCAGGGGCAATTATTACTTCAAAAAAGAGCTTGTTTATCTCTTCTGCCGTGGCTTTATCCACTTTGCTGTTCGTTATAAGTATTCCGCCAAAAGCTGAAACGGGATCTCCTGCCAGGGCAGCTTTCCATGCATCAGTGAGATTTTCACGGGTAGCTATACCACAGGGGTTATTATGTTTCAAAACGGCAAAAGTATTGAGTTCAAAATCAGCTATCAGGTGAACAGCTGCATCAATATCTATCAGGTTGTTATAAGAGATTTGTTTCCCATGTAACTGGTCAAACAGTTCATTAAAGTCTCCGTAAAAAATTCCTCTCTGATGGGGATTTTCTCCATAACGCAATTCATTGAATTCTCCAAAGCTTTGCTTGAAACAGTTGCGGTTGAACGATTTGTTGAAGTAGTTAAAAATGATCGTATCATAATGAGAAGAAACATTGAAGGCCTCCAGCGCCATTGATTTTCGCTGCTCCAGTTTGGTTTCCCCGTTATGATTATCCAGAATATCCAACAGGTCATCGTATTGATTCTGTGAAGGAATTACCAGTACATCATTAAAATTTTTTGCGGCGGCACGGATGAGAGCAATACCCCCTATATCAATTTTTTCAATAATTTCTTGTTCGGAGACGTCTTGTTGAACAGTTTGCTCAAAGGGATACAAATCCACAATCACTAAATCTATGTGAGGAATATCATACTGCTGCAATTCGGTTTGATCTGCAGGATTTTCCTGCCTGGCCAATATTCCTCCAAAAACTTTTGGATGAAGGGTTTTGACCCTTCCGGAAAATATGGATGGATAATCAGTCAGACTTTCAACGCTCCGCACCTTCAATCCTTTCTCTTCAATAAATTTCTGGGTCCCCCCTGTTGAATAAATGGTTATGTTTAAATCTTGAAGCTTCTGAAGTATGGGTGTTAAATTTTCTTTGTTATAAACTGATATTAAGGCAGATTGAATCTTCTTTAAATTACTCATTTGCTGATTTATATTATTTGAACAAATTTATCAATATTATTCATAAAATAATAACTCCAAAAATACTACATTAAATGTGTGAATTATAAAATTTTTATTGAATTTTGCGCAAAAGTTCAGAGTTTTTTTAAATTGTAAAAGTCAGCATCCAGCAATATTTACCCAATAAATATCATAGTGATTTGTTCTCTAACCCCGAAAAATAAAAAAAATATGCATATTTGTACTGAAAGGTAATCGAATTTAATAACTAAAATCACAAAAAATGACAAACCGTATTTTAATGCTGATTGTTCTGGCAGGTCTTTTCTTTGCCTGCACCAATATGGAACAAAAAAACGATAAAGAAACAACCCGGGAACCGGAAAAGAAAATCCTGACAGTAAATGAGGTTATGGAAAACCCTGACCTATACCTGGATAAAGAGATTAAGGTGGAAGGAATAGTAACCCATGTCTGCCAGCACGGGGGTAAAAGATTGCATCTCTCAGCACCTGATTCAGATGTAAAATTGCGTGTAAGAGCAGGTAAGAAAACAGGAAATTTTAAACGGGAAATGGAAGGCAGCAATGTTATGCTTACAGGTAAATTTATTGAAGAAAAAATGGATGAGGAATACATCAACAAGCTCAAAAGTGGAAACATAAAGGAAGATTCAGGAGAGCATGAAGATGATGATCATGAAAAAGAAACTGTGATAAAAAAAGAACAAGACGCCAAGGGTGTTTCTGAGGCTTTTATCAAAGAAATGGAAGCCAAAATCGCGAACAGTGAAAAAGGATATGTATCGGAATACTGGCTTGAAAGCATTAAAATAGAAAAGAAATAACCGGAACAATTGGATTGTTGGAATGTTGGGTTAAAAAATATGTGAAAAATATTGATCCTCAACATTCTATCATTCCATCATTCCAATTTCTGTAAAATCAAAACTTCATTCACAAACATCCACAGGCTATGAAATGGCGCAAACTTAACCGGATTCTACACAGAGATCTCGGTTTTTTCTTTTTCGGAATGACCATCATATACGCACTTTCGGGTATTGCCCTTAACCATCTTGATGATTGGAATCCAAGCTATGCTATCACCTCAGAAGAGATTCAGGTTGATGATGTTCCCGGGAAAAAATCAGCTATAACCCGTGAATATGCCCTGCAGGTTGCAGAAAGGTTTGATGATAAAAGCAATTTTAAAAACTATTACTTCCCGGATGATAATACAATAAAAATCTTTATAGATGACGGAAGCATCCAATTTGACCTGAATACCGGAAATGGTAAAATTGAGAAGTCGGAAAGAAGACTGATTTTCTATCATGTGAATTACCTCCATTACAATCCCAAGAAATGGTGGACCTGGTTTTCGGACATTTATGCCGGAGGGCTTATCGTAATTGCTGTGACCGGTTTATTTATTATCCGGGGTAAAAAAGGAATAACAGGCCGCGGGGCATGGCTCACCATTGCGGGCGTACTCATACCTGTTATATTCCTTCTGATGTACGGTTAGAAAATTCCGTAGAAAGCCCGGCCTATCATCAGGTAGATGAACAATCCCATAATATCGTTTACGGTTGTAATAAAGGGACCCGTCGCCAGTGCAGGATCAACCTTGAATCTATCCAGCAGGAGAGGCACGAACGTTCCGAAAATGGAAGCAAATATTATTACAGAAAACAGGGCGGTACTCACTGTTAGAGTTAGGGCAAATGAATCGTTTGTTATCAAATTATAAATAAAAATAATTGTAGAGAGAATAAGGCCGTTGATTGAAGCCACAGCCAATTCCTTAAGAAGCTTCTTCCCTATTCCACCGACACCGAGTGTATCATAAGCCAGGGACTGAACAATAATTGAAGAGGACTGAACCCCCACGTTCCCACCCATCGCAGCAATTAAAGGAATAAAGAAAGCCATCTCAGGGTAAATACCCAAATCCTCTTCATACAATCCGATTACCACAGCACCAAAAATACCTCCCAGCAGACCAATAAACAACCAGGGGATTCTGGCCCTTGTTATCTGGAAGGGATTGTCCCTAGCCTCAACTTTTTCGGTAATACCGGAAACCAATTGGTAATCTCTTCCGGCTTCTTCACGAATCACATCCACAACGTCATCGATAGTAATCTTACCAATAAGGCGACCGAGGGCATCAACAACAGGCAGGGCGACCAGGTCATACCGGTCCATAATATTGGCCACCTCTTCCGAATCAGTCTCTGCTTTGACTGAAATAACATCGGTATTGATTATATCTTTAATTTTGGCGGTACTTGGGGTTAGCAATAATTTTTTCAGGGAAAGCGTCCCTTTCAGCTTATTATCATCATCGACAACATAGACATAATAGACATCATCGACATCTGCCGCTTGTTTACGCATTTCTTTCAGACAGGTAGTGATGTTCCAGTTCTCGTTAACCTTGATAAGCTCCTTGGCCATCAAGCCACCGGCAGAATGCTCATCATAACTGAGCAAATCGACAATATCACCGGCTTGTTCGAGGTTCTCCACGTACGAAAGGACCTCTTCCCGCTTTTCTTCTGAGAGTTCACCCAATACATCGGCAGCATCATCGGAATCCAGTTTATCGATGAATTGCTTGGCAATGATGTCGCCAGGAAGTACTTCCAGAAACCTTTCGCGATCATCCTTTTCAAGCTCCACCAGCACGTCGGCAGCTTTTTCACCATCCAGCATGATATGAATAAAACGAGCTTCTTCAATATTCAGTTCGTCATACACCTGAGCAATATCGGCAGGGTGAAGGTCTTCAATCATTTTGTAAGCTCCCTGCTCATCTTTATTCCCTATTCGCTCTTTCAGTTCGTCGATAAATTCTTTTGTCAGTTCAAAATTCATGGCTCTTTTGCTGTTAATAGTTCTACTTTGCCGAGGTTATCAGGTTTGTTAATTCAACGAAATCGTTTACGGACAATTGCTCGGGTCGTTTTTGAAATCTTTCATCCTCAACTTCCAAATTTAATAAAAAGCTTTTTAAAGAATTCCTGATGATTTTTCTTCTTTGGTTAAAACTTTGCTTCACAATAGTAAAAAATAGTTTCTCATTGCAATCCAGTTCCTGAATTTCATTTCTTCTCAGACTAATAACAGATGATTTCACCTTAGGTGGAGGAGTAAAAGATGACGGTCCTACCTGGAAAAGAATCTTAATGTCATAATATGCCTGAAGAAAAACGCTCAAAATACCGTATGCCTTTGTGCCTGGCTTAGAGGCCAGTCGCTCAGCCACTTCCTTTTGCAACATACCTACAACAAAAGGGACCTTGTTCCTGTTTTCCAGTATCCTGAAAAAAATCTGACTGGAAATGTTATATGGGAAATTCCCTATAATAGAGATTTCTCCCGGGAAATAGGCTTCCAGATCAAGTTTTAAAAAATCTTTCCGTAGCAGATATTTTTCTATCTCAGGATAATTTTTCAACAGATATTCAGCGGATTCCTCATCAATCTCCACTGCATAAAGACGATCATCAAAATAATCAAGCAAATACCCTGTAAGCACTCCTTTACCGGGTCCGATTTCAAGAACCCTGCTAGTAGGAGCCTTTTTAAATGCTTCAACAATCTTTATGGCGATATTCTTATCCCATAAAAAGTGCTGTCCCAGGTGTTTTTTTGCTCTTACGCTCATATCGCAATCAATATGCTGGTAAATTTCGGAAAATAATTTGAGAATGAGAAATGAACAATGAATGAGGGAATGATGGAGAATTTCAGATAAGCCGGATACCTGACACCCAATTCCGGACCCCAATCGTATAATTAAAATTATAGAAAATAGCGGCTACTCATTATAGCTTACAAATTATTCAAGCAAAAAAGAATATCATAGATTTCTTATATTTGCTTTTCACATCCAAATTCCTGTATGAACAAAGGACTCAAAATATCCATAATCCTGCTTTCCTTTGGGATAGTTGCCTATAAAACAAAAGATTTTCTGCTGGAGTCAAAGAAGCTAATATTTCCAGAATTTTCAATAACCCTTTGGATTATGCTTGTCCTCTTTATCCTGATGTTTATAAACTGGACGCTCGAGACGTTTAAGTGGAAAAAACTCATACAGGATGTACAGAAAATAAGCTGCTCCCATGCTTTCCAATCGGTTCTGGCGGGAATTACATTCGGGCTGCTGACCCCAAAAAGATTGGGAGAAGTAGGAGGGCGCGTACTTCTGCTTGAACATGAAAACCGGATAAAAGGCCTGCTTGGTTTTGGGTTGGGAAGCCTGATCCAAAGTTCCGTTACCATATTGTTTGGGCTTTTTGCCCTTATTAGTCTGTTGCTTCTTATGCCGGGAATTAACAGGTTAAACATAAACACTTTGTTGCCTGTATCTGCCGGACTGTTTTTTTTTCTAATGCTGAGTATTTTCAATCTCAAATTCATCCTGAAACACTTAAAGAATCTTCCATTTTTCAGGTCTAAAAAGCATATTTTTTCGCATCTTGAAAACCAGTCTACTAAAAAAATTGCCTTCATCTTTCTCCTGGGCGTGCTCAGATACATCGTATTTTCCATCCAGTTTTTTCTGCTTATCCGGTTATTCGGTGCTTCAATTGAAACGCTACAGGCTTTTGCAGGTATTAGTCTTACCTATTTGGTGCTTACCTTTTCGCCTTTTTCATCTATCTTAGAACTGGGAATAAGGGGGAGCGTGGCTTCTTTTGTGTTTGGTCTTTTCACATCACAAACCGGGAGTATTGTTTTGGCTTCCCTGGCGATATGGCTGATAAACCTAGGCTTCCCGGCATTAATGGGTGGTCTGGTTTTATACCATTCAGAAAAGTTAAAACTTCCCGGAGGTTCTTTCAGGAAAAAAATCAGGTGGGCTTTGAAGAGGGCTTAGCTTTTTAGACTAAAAATTGCTCTCGCATCTCACTTAACAACACTCATCAAAGCATGGTTTATTTCCCCACCGAAATTACGGTGCACCAAAACATATATTCCTGTTTGAAATTCTTCCAGTGATACACGAATTCTGCTTTTGTTTCTAAAGGATATTGTTTCAACCCGTTTTCCAGTCATATCAGTAATTAGAATTTCCCCGCTCTTATTGCGGTTCCATTGGATATTGGTATATTCTTCAGCCGGATTAGGGTATACTTTCATACGACCAGGTCCGTTTTGACTTTTTACCCTGGTGCCTGTTGTTGTATAATCCAGCCCATATCCATATTGAAACAGGGCCTTGTTATCCGATGACTCAACCAACGGATTTATAGGAACATCATCGATTGATTCCGGCCAGGTGTGAGAAAGTTTTCCTGTTGGCTCGTATTCACCGAACAACACATCCGCAATACCCGCCCCTCCTTCTGTTCCCGGCAACCATGCTACAACAAAAGCATCCGACAGATTCAATTCCTCCCGTATATCCAGGGGACGGCCAGACAAAAGTACCACAACCATAGGTATTCCCATATCTTTAACGGCCTGAACCATTGCCTTATCTTCATTAGAAAGATGAAAATCATTGTTGCTGTTTTGATAAATATCGCCATTCCCTTCAGCATAGGGTGATTCACCCACCACCACAATAGCACGGCTGGCCAAAGGTATTTGTTCGCTGTTATCAGTATATTCGACATTGCCCGATCCTACAACATTTTTAACACCTGAATAAATGGAAACTCCTTCAGTAATATTTCCCAGTTGTCCCTGCCAGGTGATCGACCAGCCACCACATTGGGCCCCAATATCAGTTGCTTTAGAGCCGGCAACCAAAATTTTCCCCTCCTTTGCAGATAAAGGCAAAATCCCATTATTTTTTAACAGCACAAGTGACTCCCTAACGGCCTGCCGGGCTGTTTCCCGGTGACTGTCACAACCTACCGTGTCAATCATATCTTTGCTGGCAAGGGGATTTTCAAATAAACCCATCTGAAATTTAATGCGCAAAATCCGCCGAACTGCATCATTAATCCTTTCTTCCGCAACACTTCCCTCATTTACGAGTTCTTTCAAACAGGTAATAAAGTCAACATAGTTATAAGGTTGCATAGCCATGTCGATTCCTGCATTGATGGCCTGTTTAATGGCCTGTTTAAAATCTTCGTTAAGCTGGTCAATTCCCAGCCAGTCGCTCACCACAAAACCCTCAAAACCAAGCTCATCCTTGAGCAAATCGGTTAGTAAAAATTTACTGCCGTGACATTTGTCTCCATTCCAGCTGCTAAAAGAAGCCATTACGGTACCCACTCCAGCATTTACTGCAGAAATGTAAGGGGGCAAATGGATATTTCTGAGCTCTTCTTCCGTAATGATTGTATTTCCCTGGTCTATTCCGTTTTCGGTTCCCCCATCCCCGATAAAATGTTTAGCGCAGGCCAGAATGGCATTTTCATTTCCTATGGAATCGGTTTGATAACCCAGAACGGAGGGTTGCGTCATGGAGTCCACAAGCGAGGTTGATTCACCAAACCCTTCATAGGTCCTGCCCCAGAATTCATTTTGTGGTACGGATAAACAGGGACTGAATGTCCAGTTCAACCCTGTTGCCCTGACTTCTATAGCTGTAATGCGAGCACATTCTTTCACCAACTCAGGGTTACGTGTGCAACCCAACCCAATATTGTGAGGGAAAATGACCGCATCTTTTACATTGTTATGGCCGTGAACCGCATCAATCCCATATAAAACAGGGATTCCGAGCCGGGTGGAAAGAGCCCTGTTCTGCATAGAGTTATACAGATCCACCCAACTTTCAGGTGTGTTGGTATTTGGGACACTTCCTCCCCCGCTCAGGACAGATCCAAGATGATAGTCTTCAATGTCATTCAGCTCGGAGGATTCCACACCCCCTTTTTCTGCCTGCGTCATCTGGCCTATTTTCTCCTCCAGCGTCATACGGGAAAGCAAATCTTTCACCCTTTCATCGATGGATGCATCGGGGTCAAGATAGGTTTGAGAAAAGCCAGACAAGGAATATACTGCCAATAAAATTAAAATGCCCAACTTATGCACAAAGCCTGACTTTTTATAACTCTCTGGGATGTTTTCCATTCAAAAAATGCTCCTCTATCTTTTCCAGAGAATGACCTTTGGTCTCGGGAATATAAGAATAAACAAAAAGCAGACCTAAAACTCCAATAACAGCATAAATAAAGAAGGCTCCACCGGGATTTACAAGCGTTCCTTCTCCTGCAGGATTAGGCATTACACCAGAGGTTACTTTTCCAAGAGACAGGAAAGTGTTGGCAACAATAAAGTTTGTAACCCAATTCACCATTGTAGCCAGACTCATCCCCAGCCCTCTGATTTTTGTAGGATACACCTCTGAAATTAATAACCAGGCAATAGGTCCCAGGCTTATCGCAAAAAACGGAATATAAATGATCATGCTGATAAAAGAAATCCATTTCAGAGCTTCGCCTAAAGAATTATGAAAAGTAAAACCGATACCAAGAGCTATCAGAGCTACAATCATTCCTGAAAGCCCCAGGTATAGCAAAGGCTTTCGTCCCCATCGGTCAACGAGAAAGATCGCTATAACAGTAAAGAGCACATTCACAAAACCAATAGGTAATGAGGGTAGAATAGCTTCGTATACTGCATTAGAGCTTTCAGCCCCAAAACCAGCCATTTCAAAAATTGTGGGAGAATAATAAATTATGGTATTAATGCCGGTAAACTGCTGGAAAAGCATGACTCCAATACCTATTAACAAGGCAGGCCTGACCCATTTTGCTTTCAGAATACCCAAAGACCCCTCTTCCTTATTTTCCGCCTTTATGTTCGCTTTAATTTGTTCCAGTACTTCTTCTTTATTGCTTTCACCCACTTTATCCAGGACTTTACGTGCTTTTTCTTCGCCTTTGTAGGTCATAAGCCACCGGGGTGTATCGGGCAGGAAGAACATGCCAATAAACAGAATAAGTGAAGGAACCAGGCCCACAAGAAACATCCATCGCCAGCCCTCGTCAAAGTTAGCAAAACCCAGATCTACAAGGTAGGAAGCAAATATTCCTACTGTAATAGCCAACTGGTTAATGGATACCAGGGCTCCTCTGGCATGGGTTGGTGAAAGTTCGGAAATATAAAGTGGTACAGTATAAGAGGCCACACCAATGGCAATACCAATAATCAATCGCCAGATAATTAACAGAGCCACAGAATTGGCTGCTGCAAGACCCACTGAGCCCACTGCAAATATGAAGGCCGTGATAATGAGCACCTTTTTTCTTCCCAGAATATCGGTAATCCTGCCGCTACCCAGGGCTCCGACTGCAGCTCCAAGAACTGTGATGCTGACAATCCACTCCTGTGTCCTCTCAGGAAGCTGTTCCATGCCATTTATAATTAAAGCCGGATCATTTTTAATCAATAACAAAGCCCCGGAGATGACACCCGTATCAAATCCAAAGAGCAAACCTCCAAAAGCTGCAATTGTAGCTATCAAAACGACATAACCTCTGTTGTAAGTTTTTTTATTTTCCATATTTTTAAGATTTAAAATTTTGTTAATGATTTATTAAAATTTCCAAAAAAATAATAATTCCTGTATTCATAAAAAGTTAGTTAACACCTAATGCCCTTGCTTTATCATTCACCTCCGGATTCATTGTTTTTATCATTTCCTTTCTGTTTCATCAATTCAATTTCTAATTTTTTAAACTGTGTAACATCTTTTGATATCCCGAAAGTGCCCATTAGCTGGCCATCCGGATCGTAAAGCGGTAATTTTGTAACCGACACCCATTGATCCTTACCGGTTTCAGTGATTTCGTGCTGAATTTTATCCTGGAATCCCTTTTCATTCCGTATGATCTCCATTTCTTCTTCATACATCTCCTTTGCAGCATCCGCCTGATGAAAATCAAAATCAGATTTCCCAATCATCTCTTCTATAGTGTCCACAGGGAATAAAGGCAACATAGATCTGCTAACCCTGATAAATTTACTATCCATATCCTTAAAATAAATAAAATCGGGCAGGTTATTCATCAAGGCATCAAGCAAAGCTTTTTCATTTTTCAGTTGTTCCTGCATTTCCTCATTAGACTTCATCTTACGGGACAACTCCTCCTGAGTAGCTTGCATCTCTTCCATGTTCTGACGCATTTCTTCCTCCTGAGAAGCCATTTCCTCGGCTTGCTGCTGGGATTTCTGAAGTAACTGGTTGGTTTTTAAATTGATCTTCACAGATGAAATGGTAGAAGCAATGCTTTCCGCCACTTTCTCAACAAATTCTATTTGATAAGTATCAAATTCGTTAAAAGAGGCTATTTCCAAAACACCTACAACCTTTTCGTCAGTTTTCAAAGGGACAATAAGCAAACTACCAGGATTGGCACCTCCCAAACCTGAGGTAATCTTAATATAATCCTGCGGAATATCTGTCATATAAATGTATTTCCCTTCCTGTGCACAGGTCCCTACTAGTCCTTCTCCCATTTTTACATTCTTAGTTAAATATTTTCTTCGGTTGAAAGCATATGCGGCTTTCAGCTCAAATACAAGATTTTCCGGATCATTATCATTTAAAAGAAAGAAGCCCCCCTGGTTGGCATCAAGATATTGAACTAAATGACTAATTATGGAATAGCTCAAATTCTCCAGGTTATCATGATTCTTTCTAAGCAAATCTGAAAACTTTGCAATTCCTTCGTTTGCCCACCTTCTCTTTTCTTCTTCTGCTTCCCGCCTTTTTGCTTCTTCTTTTGCTTCTTTCAGGCTGTCTTTTATTCTGAGCAAAGATTGACCCAGTTGATCATTTTCACTTACCACATTAAGATTAACATCAATGTTCCCTTTTTCAATTTCTGAGGCAAAACGAATTTTATCAACATAATGATCTATAAACCGGTTCACCGGCGTAACCATTTGTGCCCAAAATCCCTGTATACCGGAATTCAGTTTTTTTGCAGTGGTAATATTTCCATCAGCCATTTCCCTCAGAAAATCCCCGAAAAATTTTAACGGTTGAGTCATTTTCCGGCTAATGTACAGGATAATAAAACCTATAATGAATAACTCCAGAAAGAACGCAATCCATAAAAAGGCCAAATTTTGATGAGCGGACTGAACCGGCAAATTCTGCGGAAATGCTTGTCCCAAATATATAAACTCAGAAACCTCAGTACCTATGACAGGCGTCATAGTTAAATTATACTCATCTTCTCCGATTACAGTTTTATATTGAAATTTATTATGTTCTGCCAGTTTATTCTGCAGATCAATGCTGCTATTATCCAAAATTTCTTCTTTTTCTAACTCATTAAGAGATCCTGCAGAAGAGATAAATTTTCCTTTATCTGTGACAATAAAAGAAAAACTTTCCTCTTCGTATACCGCTGACATTTTGTTGTTTAACTGTTGGTTGTTAGTCTTAACCTGCTGACTAATAAAAATATTAGCCAATACTAAAACAACAGTCATTATTGTTAAGGAATAAAGCAACAATTTCTGCTGAAGATTTAATTTCTTACTGAACAACTTCATAAGGCTGATTTTTAATTATAAATGAACTTCATACCTCTGTCTAGTATCCCGAAAACAGTTTGCAGGATAAATAGTATACTGATAAGATTTGTTTCACCTTCAAAGAATCTTTCAGCCACAATTTATAAAAAATATCTTTAAAAGTGTCCTTTTCATTTAGATAGTTTGGGGAGTAAGTTGAAAATAATCACCGCTTAATAAAGCGTTCGCTATACATTCTGTCATTTGACGTTTTTATCCTGACTATGTATAAACCTCCGGGTAAATCTGATGTGTGAATTACCACCCGGGACCTGTCTTTATGATTTGTTTGACTGATTTTCTTACCTATAATATTCCAAATCTCAATGGACTGAATATCTTTCTTACCCTGTATAATGAGCCTGGAATCAACCGGATTGGGATAAATATCGAAACCGGTTCTTTCCTGATTGTTTTCTATTGCTGTTGCCTCAGTTTGTTCAAAAACCATTTCAGAAATATTGAACCCTCCACCGATCGCTTCTATCCGTAACACGGTATCCTGTGGAGTCAGTTGGAACACACCCATATTTTGCATGATAAAATTTGCCCATCCCTCTGTATCCGGAACCTCTACTTCATCTAATCTCTGCTGGCCGTTTACCTTTAAAAGTAAAGGGCCCCCTCCAACATAGGATGCCATTTTGAAATCAGCGTCTACCCAACATGTGTCTTCTACCTTAATGGAATACTCAAGCCATTCTCCTGCATCAATCCAGCCCACATTACCATCCGGTGCACCATATTCAGTATCCACTCCTTCGTCCTGTCTGGGCCCATTTCCCTGGTTACTGCTTTCACTGTCGTGATAGGCTACACCCTCACCACCATAATCAAAATTAACCGCCAGTATATTTCCAGGGAGAATATGAGGTAAAAAAGGATCCGGATAAGGATATTGCCCCTCCGGATCCAAAATTTTTCTTGAAAATTCTTCATTCAGGCAATTGTTGTCAATTGCCACACTCACCTTTCCGATTTGCTGTCCCCAATCAGCCGTTAATGAACTGGTTCCCTGTCCGCTCAGAATGGATGCAAACCCGGGAACCGACCATTCATAGGTGGTATTGTGCATACTATCTAAAAAAAAATCCAGGGGGAGATTTGCATCACTCCAGAAAAGGTCCCCCCGAATTTTTATGTTTTTTTTTGATACTGGTAATGTATCCCTGTAGGTATTGGAATTAATATCTGTTGAAAAAATAACGTCCCCTTCATCACAACCCCAATTCACATTTAGGTTGCCCTCATCATCCTGGGAAAGGATTTCAGCATCATTCGGAATTGACCAGTTATAATTGGTGCCATTGAGCATTTGGGGCGAATAGCTAACAGAAGCAGCATTGGGTACCAATTCATTCGGTCCTTCAATTAATGAGCTTAGCTGATCTCTGGATTTGTAAACCCGGACATAATCTATTTCCAGTTTCTGCGGAAAGATGGAATTGTCAACACCTTCTACACCTCCCCAATCTCCACCGATTGCAATATTTAATATCAGGTGGAAGGGATGGTCAAAGGGCCATGAAGACCAACCGTCGCCATTGTTTTCGAAGGTAAAATATTTCTCATCGTCAACAAACCACTCAATTTTATCTTCTGTCCACTCTATGGCATACACATAAAATGCGCCGGTAGGCTTCCGGAGTGTAATCTTGCCTCCTTTCTGTGTACCATCCATGTGATTGAAGTCATGAGTGTGAATGGTTCCGTGAACAACCCCTTCGTCATAACCTACATGCTCCATTATATCAATTTCTCCCACATCAGGCCAGTTGCCGTCGCCGTAAATCCATTCAGTAGGAAGCATCCAAATAGCTGGCCAGGTACCCACACCTTCCGGCAATCTGGCTTTCACTTCTATACGGCCGTAGGTCCAGTCGCCTTTATTTTTGGAGACTAAACGTGCCGAAGTGTATTTCTTCCCACCATAATCCTCCCTTCTTGTCTCAATAATTAAGTTTCCATTCTCTACACGGGCATTTTCTTCTCTGCTCTCGGTGTAATATTGCAGTTCATTATTACCCCAGCCATGTCCCCCTACATCGTAAGACCATTTCTCTGAATCGGGTAGGCCTGTATATTCAAACTCATCCTGCCATACCAGGATATCATACTGGGCGTACAAAAAAGCGGGGATACAGTACAAGAGAACAAGCCAAATAATTTTTTTCATAGTCTTATATTATTTAAAAACAGGCCGCCAAACCCCTAAGACGGCCTGTAACCAAAAACTAACACGCATTCACTATCACTATTACTTCGATAAAAGTTTTAATGAAGTAGCGTTTCCTTTACTATCACGGAATGTGACAAAGTAAAGTCCGTTAGATAAACCAGTTATATTTTGCATTTGTTGTATGACAGGGTTTAAAAAAGATTCAAGGAAACATAGTATACGTTTACTGTTCCTGTGTAAATTTAAAAGATGTGGCCGAAAAAAACCGGCCACATCTTTTAAACTAACTATTCAAATTTGAAGTTTCTTATATAGTACGTTCCTTCAGCCTCGTGACCTCCTCCGCCAATAGTTATGGCAATGAAGTCTAAGTCTGCTCTTTCATAAGGAGTATAGTCTCCCGGACCGCTTGTAGGCGAGTCGAGATTAAAGGTCCATGTTTGCCAGGTATCAAGTTCAACATCATCCGTATTGATATCATATTGAATATGGCCTGTCCACCATTGCTCAGTTTGACTTGCTTCGCCAATGATGATACTCAGGCCTTTTGTTAAATCTCCGGAGTAATCATTGGTGCTTGGAACATACAGATCAACTGATACAGTAGTAAAATTATCGAATTGGATATCATAATCCTGCTGAAATTGTAGTTCCTGATAGGTTCCTGCACGATCATATTGTCCAACAGGTGTACTTCCTCCGGCAGGATCATCAACTCCCATAGTAAAGGTCATACCACCGTTGGCAGCGGGATTCTCTGTTCCGGGATATACTGCAGCTGTATCAAGCAATACATAATCATCAGGACCAGCAAAAGTATTCCACATTTCATCTGGTGTAAGATCTTCCAGGTCTTCTCCATATTCTTCTGCTTCTTCAACAACATCAGGCTCATTAGCCCAGTCGTGATAGCTTACATAATTGAATTGCCAGTACCAACCGTCGCCACTTACTGAAACCTCCATCAAATCGTAGAGATCTTCTTCTGTAATGTTTACACCGTATGTCACAGATTCCTGGGGAACAGTAACATCACCATCAGGCGTAACTTTTAGTAATCCCATCCATGCACCTTTTCCGTTCAAAGTCAATGTGCCGGCATCAGAATCATAAGTAAAATCATAAGTTCCGCTCAACCATTCACTTACATTAACACCATCTGTATTGACCATATTTTCTTCAGTTGCTTCAAAACAAACACCATTCAGGTCTGTATCAGCAAATACAACGTCATCTCCCCACATCATACCACCATCATCAAAGTCCATGGTGCCATCAGAGTTGAATGTCCAGGTTTGTTTGAAAACACAAGGACGCGAACCGTCATTTTCCAAAGACCACCATTGAGTATAATTTTCCGCATCAGGCCCAATTCCCATAACAGTCCCTTCACGTATTAGTTTCCAGGTTTTGGAACCTTCTCCAGTCAATAAATTAGTTACACCAACCTCAATCGTTTTCTTAGCATCAACGCTCACACCATCGGCATTGGTCGCTGTAAGAACCACATCATAACTTCCAGCTTCGGCATAAGTGTGAACTGGGTTTTCTTCAGTGGAAGTTTCTCCATCGCCAAATGCCCATTCATAGGTTTCAGCATTTTCCGAATTATTAGTAAAACTGACTTCCAGATTATTATCTTCGCTAATTTCATATTGGAAATCGGCAAAGGGTTCCGGCGCCTTTTCATCATCTTCACACGCTGTGAAAATACCTATCATTGCTATCATTGCAATGCTTAAAATTAATTTCATGTGTTTCATCGTTTTCTGTTTTTTAAGATTAAAGATTAATTTTTAAATAAGTTGTTGTTGTCAAATTAAAAACTTTTGCATAGTAGAGGTTTTAAAGGTTAAGGGTTTTTTTGGGAATATTCCCAATGTATATAAATTAATAATTCTCATTTTGTTTCAGATTTCCATCAGAGTTGTCGATTTCAGATTGAGGAATGGGGAAAACTTCATGTTTATTTTCCTCAAAACCAAGGTCGCCTAATACTGAAGGGGCATCTCCCCATCTAACCAGATCAAAAAACCTGTGTCCTTCCATCGCAAGTTCAAGCCGCCGCTCCAGTTTGATATCCTCCATAGATACAGAAGTTAAAGGATCCATAAAAGCCCTTTCCCTGACTTCATTTACCAGGGGTAGGGGATCACCAGTGCCTGATTGAAGATAGGCTTCAGCACACATCAATAGTACATCTGCATAGCGAATCATTCGCTCATTCGTCTCAAAATTCCATACAGGATCCACATCAGAAGTTATGTGAGCCCAGGGAGCACGCTTCTTACTAAACCAACCGGTATAACCTTCGTTTTGCTCCCAATCGCTGGCTCCTATCTCTGTCAGGAAATCTTCCCCATAGGCTGTTCCATATTTTCTTGCAGAATCACCAGCAGCATCATAAGCTGCAATCAAGTCTTGCGATACCATATCAAATCCCCAACCTGCTAACATGGTGTCTGTTGAGATCCCACGGGGACCTGACATCTGAACATCGATGTTTCCTCCATTGACACGACCGTTACCCCAGTCACCTCCTCTGTCAATATTGGCATATTCAATTTCAAAAATGGATTCTATACCGTTTTCATGACTGTATTGCCAGATATCGTCGTAGTTATCTTCCAGGTCATATATTCCGTCAATTACCTGCTCAAATTGCCCGGCAGCGAGCTCATAGTATTCATTTGCCGATTTTGAAAAATCATATTCTTGTTGATAATAAGGTGAGGCCATATACAAGTATACTTTACCTAACAGAGCATTGGCAGCGCCTTTAGTAGCCCTGTAAAATTCATCTCCTCCAAGTTCCGGTTTTCCCGGCAAATCGTTAACGGCTTCACTTAAATCTTGTATAATCTGAGCAAAAACTTCCTCTGCCGGATCCCTTGGCTGATTGTATTCATCACTGCTTAAAGTACCGGTTATCAAAGGAACATCGCCAAAAAAGCGTATTAATTCAAAATAGAAATAAGCTCGCAGGAATTTGGCTTCAGCAATATATTCTCTGGACTTTTGTGATGTTTCCGGATCAGCATTCGCAAGGACTACGTTCGCCCTGTAAACTCCATAGAAATCTCTGCGCCATAGCTGCAACACTGCAGGATTAGTGGGAACAGTGCGGAATTCGCTGAGTTCATGATATTCAGGGCGATCACCCGGTCCTCCTCCGACAACCTTTGCATCGTCACTAGGAAAGTTTGCCAGGAAATAGTAAGAAGACCAGCCGCTATAATATTTCGGTTGCAATATAGAATAAGCGGCAACGAGTCCGGAAAAAATTTCCTCTTCGGTTTGGTAGTAGTTCGTCTCAAATTTTTGCCCGATTGGATCCAATTTGAGCCAATTCTCTGCACATGAATTTGCAAGAATAATGAGCAAACTAAATAGAATTATCTTTTTCATATTAAATAAATTTTAATGTCTTGGAAAATCTTTCATCTCTTTTACTGTCTAATGGAACTTCCATGATATGATTTTCTTTATTATTTGTGATTTTGTTCATACAGATTTCAACCTAAAAATTAACATTTGCCCCAATACTCAGAATTCTTGATCTGGGATACAAGCCACGATCCACACCAATACTGCTACCGCCATAACCTCCGGTATTTCCAACCTCAGGATCGCCAGGGTATTTAGTTAATAAAAACAGATTCTGTCCTGATATATAAACCCTTAATTGCTCAATTTTAACTTTGTCAGTTAATTTATCAGGCAGGGTATAACCCAGTTCTGCTGATTGCAGACGTACAAAAGAACCATCAAACACGAACATACTATTATGAGTGAAGTTACGGTTTGCATCATCCACTGTTAATCTTGGAAAATCAGCAGTATTATTACGCGGAGTCCATGCCTCTTCATAGAAAAATTCCGGTTTGTTATTCATGTTCAAATCAGTGCGGTAGGCTCCAAAGTATACATCAACCCCGGCACGAGCATTGAAAAACATATTCAAATCAAAACCTTTATATTTGAAGGTACTTGAAAGACCGAATGTATATTTGGGATGTGGATTACCTATCATGGTCTTATCTGCTTCTGTTATTCGACCATCTCCGTCAATATCTTTGAATTTTATATCTCCGGGAATTGCAAGGGGTTGAATTAACTTTCCTTCCTCGTTTGTATAAGACTGGATTTCCCCCCAGGACTTAAAAATGCCATCATCCTCATAACCATAAAAGTACCACATAGGCTTACCTTCTTCTGCTCTTGTTATGGCTCCGGTGGTTCCTAAATTTGCTCCTAATAAAACGGAAGCCTTGTTCCCGATATAAGTAACTTCATTTTTTAAATACGAAGCTTGTGCTTTTATATCGTAAGAAAAATCCCCCAGCTTTTTCTTTAACCCTAATTCAAGTTCTACACCTGAATTTACTACATCTCCTGCATTAACCAAAGGTTGATCATTACCAACATAAAGAGGAACAGGTCCTGTTGTAATCAAGTCAATGGTTGTTTTTTGATAATAATCAGCAGACAGGGTTACCTGACTATTGAACAGGTAGAGGTCAAAACCTACATCTATTTGTTCGCTGGTTTCCCAAACAAGGTTCGGATTCGCTAATCTAACCGGCTCAGCCCCGGTAAGTTTAGTTCCTCCACTCAAATAATAACTGGATTCAGCATCACTTTTAATGGTTGATACATAGTCAAAATTTCCGAGTGAACGAATTGAACCGTTACGTCCCCAACTACCACGAAGTTTCAAAAAGTTAATGACTTCAGGCAATTGAAAATCTTCATTTGTAACTACCCAGCCTAAAGAAACTGAGGGAAAATATCTAAATTTATTGCCTTCTGAAAGTTTTGAAGAACCATCTGCTCTAAAGGTAGCATTTAACATGTATTTCTCCTGGAAATCGTACTGAACACGCCCAAAATAGGAAAACAACCGGTTTTCGTCACGGTATCCTCCCGCTGCAGCTCTTGTGGTATCACTCAGTACGGCATCGAGCACTGCGAAATCCCAGCTTTCCTCCTGGAGTACTTCTCCATATCCATTCAGATTAAAGTGATTGTATTCTCTTGCTGTCATCCCGGCCATCACATCAAAGGAATGATTACCAAAATCTTTTGTATAATTGGCTACATTTTCAAGCTGCCAGGTAAACCATTTATCTGTTGACTGGCCCGTGCTGTTTCTGTAGTTATAATTGACTGAATGATAGTAATACCTTGGTGTCCAGTAAAGGTTATTTCCGTATGACAGGTCAATATCATAGCTTGAACGCACATTAAAGCCTTCAATAGGTTTTATATTAGTATAAAATCCTGCTGTTAATTTATCCTGCGACCATCTTCCATGATCGTTATGCATCTGTGCTACTGGGTTGACGATTTCATTCTGAACATAAGGTGACATTCCGAAATACCCTCTACCTCCGGGCGCTTTAAGGGATGAGTTATCCGGGTTTTCAAAATTATCCTTGATCTGGGGAAGGTATTTGTCAGGAAGATCATCCAACTCATTTACATAAACAGAAGTTAATGGATCAATAGCCATTGCATTACTAATGACACCACCAAATTCATTGTTTTCCGCTATTTGTTTTCTGTTAAGATTCGTGTAAGAAATCTTACTTCCAATCTTTAACCATTCCTTTGCGTCATGATCAACATTTATACGAGCCGTAGCACGGTTAAAATTTGCTTTAGACCCGCCAACAATACCATCCTGATCGTAATAAGAAGCTGAAGCGAAAACTTTTGTTTTCTCGGAACCTCCCTGAATTGACAGATGATGTTGCTGAACAGGAGCACTTTGGAAAATTTCATTCATCCAGTCCGTCCCTCTTCCCAAAGTATCGGGATTAAAAGGATAAGAATTATCTAAAACATCCGGCAAGTCTTCCTGGGTTCCTCTTCCCCTGGTTATTATTTCATAGCTACGACCTTCCCTGAAATAGGAGGCATACTGTTTGGCATTCATGACCTCAACATAATTTGTTGCATCCTGCCAGCCATTGCTATAACTATAATTTATTTTGGATTCACCTGCTTCCGCAGATTTTGTTGTAATCAGCACTACCCCGTTAGCTCCTTCTGCTCCATAAATTGCAGCTGATGCTGCGTCTTTTAACACTTCAACCGACTCAATATCCGCAGGGTTTAAATACTCCATTCCATCCGTGCGCATACCGTCCACAATAAAAAGAGGCTCAGAATTAATGTTGCTACCCGTTCCTCTTATTCGTATTGTCATTCCGCCACCCGGAGAACCGGATTCCTGCATAATGTTAACACCTGCAGACTTACCCTGAATAGACTTTTCTATACGGGACTGGTCCTGTGTAATATCTTCTGTGCCTACTTTCGAAATAGAACCCGTTACTAAACTTTTCTTTTGCGTTCCATACCCAATCACAACAACTTCATCAAGTTCTGATACGCTAGGTTTGAGGGATACATTAATTTCTGTACGGTCTCCTATGGCTACAGTCTTTTGTTCATATCCCACAAAAGAAAACACCACATTGTTATATTCTTCAGGTACAACTAACTGGTATTTGCCATTCATGTCCGAAGTGGTACCTATTGTTGTTCCTTCTATAAAAATGTTGACGCCCGGCAGGGGAGAATTACTAACCGAATCCGTTACCGTGCCGGTTATGGTTTTCTCCTGGCCAAAACTCAGGCTGTAAAGAAACAATGCAATTACTAACAAGATGCCTTTTTTCATATTTGAATATTTTTGATTTTGCTTAATGTGTATTAATTTCTATCGTTTAATTAACTCTTCTATAATATTATACTGCAATCTGTTGCTTTCATAATGACTCTGCTCCGAAAACGTTTGCAATTTTTCCCATGAAAAAATGTTTGAATCATTCTAACATAAAATCTTTTTTGCGGTCGGAAATCATTATGGTAAACCGGCCCGGTTCTGCTGTCCAGTTATTATTCTTTCCAACAAATTGCAGGTCCTTTCTTGTTATTGAGAAGCCTACGGTTTCTGACTCCCCAGGGGCTAACTCAATCTTCTTGAACCTTTTTAAACGCTTTACGGAAGGTGTAATGCTTGCGTAATGATCCCGGATAAACAATAATACTGTTTCTTTGCCCTTCCTTTTACCCGTGTTTGTTACATGCAATAGAATCTCGATATTTTCTTCTCCATTCAACACCGTATCGCTCAGCTGAATATCTGAGTAAGTAAAATTTGTATAGCTTAACCCGTGCCCAAACTCGTACTGTGGATTAAAAGATGTTTCAGATTCCCCGTTATCCAGATTTTCAGTATGTTTATGATCATACATTTCAAGTGCGTTGGGATATTTGGGATAAGTGAATGGTAGTTTCCCCGAAGGATTCACATCGCCAAAAAGAATATTTGCAATAGCATCTCCTCCACGGTTACCAGGCAAATAAGCCATCAAAACAGCATTCATTTTGTCCTCAAATTTTGAAATCAACCGGGGACGACCTTCAACCAAAACAAGGGTAACCGGCTTTCCTGTTGAAGCAAGTGCCAGCGCTAAATTTTTCTGAGCTTCCGGGATATACAAATCATTAATATCCCCGGGCTTTTCGCAATAGGCATCTTCTCCGAGACACATAATTATATGATCTACGCTGCCTGCTGCCCGAAGAGCTTCATTAACATCTAACGTTTTATCAAATCCTGAACCGGGAACATATTTCACATTTTCATTTCCAATCTCATTTTTAATGGCTTCCAGTATTGTATGATGTTCTTCTATGTATTTATCTGTC
Source organism: uncultured Bacteroidales bacterium (assembly GCA_964585385.1). Lineage (GTDB taxonomy): Bacteria > Bacteroidota > Bacteroidia > Bacteroidales > UBA12077 > JAGXLC01. The sequence goes on along the minus strand of CAZPDP010000002.1, from coordinate 112,500 downwards.
TCAGTTCCCTGCCAGGTATAAGACCATCCTCCGTTAAGCGCAGTCATAGTATTGGCAGTAGGTCCGGTAACTAATACTTTTGCATTCTTTTTAATAGGCAATGTGTTGTGTTGATTTTTCAGGAGTGTGATAGCTTCTTCAGCCGAGTGCAAATTGAATGAAGAAAACTCTTTTGAAGCAAATCTGGGGTAATCTGAAAAATGTGTCACAGGTTTTTCAAATAACCCCAGTTCCAACTTAACCCCTAAAATTCTTTTTACCGCATCATCTATTCTTTCTTCTGAAACTTTACCCTCTTCTACCAGTGCAATCAAATGATTGAAAAAACTATAATTATCCGGCACCATACTCATATCAATTCCCGCATTTACAGCTTTTTCGACAGCTTCCTTCTGTGTAGCTGCAATTTTATGTCTTTCATGCAGGTAGCGAATATCCTGCCAGTCGCTTACCACCAGGCCATTAAACTTCAGCTCATCTTTTAATATATCTGTCAGGAGAAATTTGCTTGCATGAACAGGTACGCCGTTAATTTCCCCGGAATTTACCATTACGGTTTTAGCGCCGGCATTTATTGAAGCTTCGAAAGAGGGGAGAAAATATTCTCTGAGCTCTCTTTCCGGAATTGAAGCGGGCGTTCTGTCTTTTCCGGTATTGGGCGCGGAATATCCAACATAATGTTTGGCACATGCAGCTATTTTGGTTGAATCTATGTTTGCATCCGTTCCCTGGTAACCTTCTGTCAGGACCTCGCCCATAACTTCTGATAGATAAACATCTTCACCAAAAGTTTCCCAGAATCTCGGCCATGCTGCATGGCGTCCAAGACCCAAAACCGGAGAAAATGTCCATGGGATTCCCGAAGCTCTTGTTTCATAGGCTGTAATACTCCCTATTTTACGGGTTATCTCAGGGTTAAAAGCAGCAGCCTGGGCAATCTGTTGTGGGAATAAGGTTGCATTCTGTGTGTAATTGGCTCCATGAATGGCATCTATCCCATATAAAACAGGAACTTGAAGGCGAGTATCATTCATTGCCATCTCCTGAATCTGTGTGATAATCTCATTCCATTTTGACAGGCTGTTGGCATGTCCACCACAATTCAATATAGATCCTACATGATGATCGATTAACGCTTCCTTTAATTTGGCAGTATCCAGCTCAAAAGGTTCAATGACTCCCTCATCATTGCTTTTTAACAAATGGGAAAGGGTTATCTGTGTCATCTGACCCACTTTTTCCTCCAGGGTCATATCAGATAACAAGGCCTCAATTTTGGCCTCATTATTTAATTGTGTTTCGGGGTTATCACTTCCGGAGCATCCTGTAAAAAGTGAAAGTGATAGTACAATGAGAATTGCAGGCAATTTTTTCATAGAAATTAACATTTGAATGTGATGAGCTGGCTAAATTTTATGCTTTTTAACAATGTTAAATAAAGGTTAAGTTAAAAACAATTTTTCACCTGCAATTAAAACACATCAGGGAATTTAAAGGAATACATCATAAACACATCAGAAGGAAATCAAACACATCATAAAAAAACATAAAATGTTGTATGGCAAACTCTTAAGAAAAAAATTAACACAACAATCAGGAAGTAAAAAAAATTGTGTTATTATCCAACAAAAGTATGAATTTATTCCTATACTTCTTCAGTTATTCAACACTAAATTTCGAGCAAAAATTCAACAAGGTTGGTATCCCTTGATAACCCCAGCTTCTTTCTTAATCTGTACCTGTGAATCTCCACTCCGCGGGGGCTAATATTCAGAAATGGGGCGATTTCTTTGGTAGAAAGATTCATTCTCAGGTAAGCACAAAGTTTCAAATCATTGGGTGAAAGTTCGGGATACTGGTCTTTTATACGCTTAATAAAATCTCCCTGAACCTCATCAAAGTATTGCTTGAAATGTTTCCAGTCTTCCTCTAAATTCAAATCATCCTCTATCTTTTTGTTTAATAGCTTAAGCTGAAACTGGGCATCAGGGTTTACTTTTTTATTGACTTTTTCCAGCTCTTTCTTGATATAATTCAGAATATCGTTTTTCCTGTTAATATTTACAGCTTGTGAAGCAAGTTCTTTGTTTTTTAGTTCCACCTGGCTTCTTTGTCTGCTTAAGTCCGACTGAAGCTTATCATTCTGTAACCTGATGATTTTATTTTCCATCTCAAGCCTTTCCATTTCGTATTTTTCTCTTTGCTTTTTAAGTTCTTCCTTTTGCTTCTCATTAAGCTTGAGCTTTTCTCTGTGTATTTTTCTTCTCAGATAAATGACAAGCATATAAACAAGACCTGCAAACACGATAACATATGCAATATACGCCCAAACTGTCTGATACCAGGGTGGAAGAATAGTAAACTGAAATTCACTGGCTTTACTTTCCCTTCCATACACATTCCTGGCTTTTACCCAAAAGGTATAATCTCCCGGGGGTAGATTTGTATATTCCTTTGTTGCCCGCTCGCTCCACACAGACCAGTTTTCATCGTAACCTTCAAGGAAAAAACTAAACTGATTATGTTCCAGATTTTCATAGAAGGTAGTTGTATAATCAATTTTTATCGATTGAAGAGACTGGAGATTAACTTTCTGAATGTTTCCCGTCTCTGCCGAATTTATGTTATAATAAATGATGGTATCGCGTTTGCAGTAAAAACTGAATTTTCTGATAAGGGCCTCAAAACTTGCGGAATCCTTTGCCCGGAAGGTAGGATTAAAATGGGCAAAACCATCAACGGTCCCAATAATCACATTGGCTGAATCATAGACATTAATGTGTTCGAAAGCCGGCACATACTTATTATCCAGTTTGTGAAGCACTTCTATATCATCAAAACACTGAGGACTACCTTTTCCTTTTATAAGATTAAGATTTCGGGAATAATTGGAAAAGTACCACAAATTTCCATATCTGTCCTTTTTCAAATCGCTTAACTGGAAATCATTAAGTTTGGTAGAATAGAGTGTATCCTTTTCAAATTGATCTGAAAAGAAAACATACCTGTAAATCCCATCCTCAGTGGAAGCATAAATATTTCCATCCAGCTTAAATACTGAATTACCAAGTTTTGAAGGCAATCCATTACTGGAATTATAGAGAGTCACCTGTGTAACACTGTCAAGTTGTTCATTCAGTCTTATGCGATAAACTCCTTTATATCCATGAGTGATCCATAAATTGCCATAATCATCCCAGGTTTGTATTCTGCTGGACTCGTTGAAACCCTTTATGATTGTATCAAATTGCCATTGCCCGTTTTCTTTTTTAAGCCGTACCATACCACTATAAGTACCCTGAATAATATAATCCGGAGAACCAGGTACACGCAGAAAATTCCAGCCTCCCTGAATGCTTGATATTTCATGGGAACTGTCACCTTCAATAATATAGGCCCCATTATTATGCCCGCAAAATAAATCGCCATTAAACTTGGAGAGATTCCACACCTGTCCTTTTGTTCCCTTAACCAGTCTGAAGTTATCATCAATACTCAAACTTCCGTTTTGTTGGGTATAATCGTTATAAAACAAAGCCTGGTTAGTTCCCAGGTAAACTTTCCCCTCATGAAAAGCTGCAGTATAGCCTGTTCCTTCTATATTGAAACCTTCCCCAAAATAAGTTACGGGAGAATTTATTTCTATGTAGTCAATTCCATGATCAAGACCAAGCCATAGATTGCCTTCGTGATCACAATGAGTGCTCAGAATGGTATTGTTCTGCAGTCCTCGTTCTTTGTTAATATGTTGAAGAATTTCTCCATTTCTGTTTACAACGATTATTCCATTCTGTATTGAACCGAATGCAAAATATTCCGGAGAAATTTTTGCAGCACTAAATAACTGGTTTCTTAGAATAAAGTCATTTGCCCTTGTATTCCAGGAATTTATCCTGCCATCGTGATAAATAAACAATCCATTGTTCTGGGTACCTATAAGCAGGCTATCCGGCGACAGTTCGAATATTGACCAGACTCTCCGTTCCCGGTCAAAGAAAGATCCTCCTTCAAGAGGTTCGAAACGCTGTCCATCGTATTTCATCAGGCCTTCTTCTTCATCAGAAATATAAAGAACGCCATCCACATAAAAAGAAAAATGGAACTGACCTTTATGTGACAATACCTTTATCTCGTTATCTTTATAAAAGAACACAGTGGTGAAAGACTGGAATATGACCCCATTTTCGGTAGCAAAAATCTTCCATATATCTCCAAAATCTCTATATTTTTCAGGAACTTTCTCCAGAAGAGAATAAAATACTTTCTGTCCATCCTCCTTTTCCTTAAGGTAGCCAAATTCATTATAAGCTCCTGCATAAATTCTTCCATTTTTTCCTGTAGCAACAGATCGCACGACTGAACGGTTCTTAACTGGATACAATTTCCAGTCTGTCCCGTCAAATTCCAGGATACCGGAATTATTTGCAAAATAAATCAAATTCCGTTCGTTTTGGGTTATACCCCAAGATTGACGTCCACCTTTATATTCATCTCTTTCATAATTACGGATAAATGGGAGGCCCGTCCGCTTTATCTGGGAAAAAGAATACCCTGGGGACCAAATCAGTAAAATCAACAAAAGATAAAAACCGGTTTTTCTCATTAGAATTCCGCTCAGTTATAATAATTCGAATTTAAGGATTTATTTTATTTTATGAAAATTATAAAAATCGGTTCATCCTGTATCAATGAAAATACAACAGGTAAACCATAACAGTACCGATCAAACCAGCCGCCAGGTTCATAATAATACCCGATCTGAAAAAGTCAGCAAATTTATAACCGCCCACATTATATACCAAAAGGTTAGTTTGGTAGCCTATTGGTGTTGAAAAGCTGGCCGATGCGCCAATGGCAATGATAAGCATAAAAGGCATAGGATCAACTCCCAGGCTTTTACTTACCGAAAAAGCTATAGGGAACATAATAGCTGCTCCGGCATTGTTGGTAATAAACTCAGTATACAGGTTTGTCACTATAAACAGGCCTGCAACGATACCCACGACACCGAAACTTTGTGTAGCTAATATGATTCCGTTGGCTATAAGGTCTGACAAACCTGAATTCATAAGGGCTTTTCCTATTCCCAGAGCCGATGCAATAATGATAAGCACATCGTAATCCACCGAGTTCTTGGCATCGCTGAAGCTGATGATGTTGGTAAGCATCATAATTATGGCTGCAACAGCAGCGGCAATAAGCATAGGAGTTAGTTTTAGTGCAGCAGCCAGAACCATCAATACAAGCAATGCCAGTGCCAGGTTTCCTTTCTTTTCAGGCTTGGAATAGGTATGGAAGCTGGAAGTGACCAGGGAAAAATCTTTGGAATGATACCATTTCCTGGCAAAATCCTTCTTTGCCATGATAAAGAGGGTATCATTAGCTTTAAGCTCAATGTCTCCGATTTTTTTATTTACCCTTGTACCTCCACGGTGAATACCCAATATAACAGCATTGTAGCGGGACCGGAAATTGCTGTCGCGTACGGTTTTACCAAGCACCGGTGATACGTTGGACAAAACCACCTCGAAAGTAGTTAACTTGTCGGAATCAATGTTCCGGGGATCAAACTCTACGTCCTTTATGACACTTAAGCCTGGTGTTTTTTGTAGCTCGTAAATTGTTTCGGGCATGCCGGTAAAGAAAAGGCGGTCGCCTGCTTTGATTTGTTCATCAGGAGTAACCGGGGCAATGGTTTCCCCGTTGCGCATTATCTGGAAAAGAAATAAACCCTGCAAATGCCTCAGATTAGCCTGCTCGATGGTTTTGCCGATATTCGGATAGTTTTTATCAACCTTCAACTCCACTACAAATTGGCGGCTGGTTTCTTCAAACTGGGTGATCACATCCTTCCTTTCAGGCAGCATCTTAGGCCCCCAAATACTGAAAAAAAGAATGCCAAAGAGGGCAATGGGGAGTCCGATTTTACCAATTTCAAAAAAGGAAAAGCCTTCCAGCCCATGGTCCAGCATCATGCCATGAATAACCAGGTTTGTGCTCGTGCCAATCAGCGTGCACAGACCTCCAAGAATAGCGGCATAGGATAAAGGAATTAAAAATTTAGATGAAGCCAGGTTGTTTCGTTTAGCCCAGTTGTTTACCATGGGAATAAGCGAGGCAACAACAGGTGTATTATTCAGAAAAGCAGACAATCCTGAAACGGGAAGCATCAAACGAAGGTACCTTGTGCTTTTGTGGTTTTGTCTTCCCAGAACGGTCATAACAGCATTTTCAAACCGCGAGGAACTCTGGATAGCCGCTGCCACAACAAAAAGAATACCCACTGTCAGCATCCCCTGATTGGAAAATCCCCTGAGAGCTTCATCCACAGAAATAACATTCCCCAGAATTAAAAGTAAAAGGGTCCCGAAAAGAATAACAGAGGGTTTTGTTACTTCACGGATAAGCAGGAAGGTCATAATAACCAGTATAGAGCCTGTGTATATGGGTTCGAACATGTCGTATCGTAATTCTTTATCGCAAAGGTAATGTATTTTGTCTGAGGTTGTTCAGGGAAAGTACCATTATTAGCAACATAGTTAAAAACACAATTGTTGCGGAACACCTCCAGCCCTGGCGTATACCGGATGTATTGACTGGTCTTTGATTTATTTAGTTGACAGAAGGGACTTCAGAATACTATAGAATAAAGTTTACAATACTAATTCTACCCAAATTGAGCGATTTTTTATAAAAAATCCATTCGGAAGATACCATAAAACCTTGCATTTCATGAATTTGTTATATTCCCGGAATTAAAATTTAGCGTTTTTTTTATATTTAAACCTTTTTTCAAAACAGATATTAAGGTAAAACAATATTAAAATAAGCCAGATGAAGAAATTATTCCAGAAAATAAATAATGTAGCCGGGAAAGTATTTCAGCGTGCATTGGATTATGTAGAGGTAATAGGCAACAAATTACCTCATCCGGCCACACTTTTTGCGTTATTAGCCCTTATTGTGGTAATAATTTCGTGGATCGGTTCTGTAATGGATGCACAGGCAGTTCATCCGGTTGATGGATCGGTTATGAAAGCAAAAAGTTTGGTGAGCGGAGATGGAATAAGGTGGATGTACACAAACCTTATTGAGAATTTCCTGGAATTTCCCCCACTGGGCTATGTTCTTGTAGTAATGATTGGGATTGGAGTTGCAGAAGGCTCCGGTCTATTTACCATTATGATACGATCGCTGGTTTTAAGTGCACCTCCAAAAATGATAACAGCAGCGATTGTTTTAGCAGGTATTCTTTCTCATTTGGCCTCTGAAGCAGGCTATGTTATTTTGATTCCATTAGGAGCAATGATATTTCATGCACTGGGCAGACATCCGATGGCTGGTTTGGCGGCCGCCTTCTGTGGTGTCAGTGGCGGATTTGCTGCCAATCTCTTCATAGGTTCAATTGACCCTATTCTGGCAGGAATTTCTGAATCAGCGGCACAAATCATCATCCCGGATATTTCAGTTAATCCGGCTGTTAATTATTATTTCATGTTTGTTTCAAGCTTTGTGGTAGTTGGGGTAGGTACCTGGGTAACTGAAAAAATTGTTGAACCAAGGTTAGGGAAATACGATGGACCTGCCGAAAAACTTCCTATTGACAAATTAAGCCCTATAGAGAAAAAGGGATTGCGATATGCCGGCTGGGCCGTGCTTGCAACTTTGATACTTTTAGCAATTACCATAATTCCTGAAAACGGAGTCTTCAGGGACCCGGAAACAGGTTCAGTTTTACATTCCCCATTTTTCGACGGAATTATTATTGGTATTTTACTTATTTTCTTTATACCGGGTCTCGTATATGGTATTGTAGTTGGCACAATAAAAAGCGACAAAGATGTAGCCAGATACCTTGGAAAATCAATGGGTGGAATGGGTGGTTACATCGTTTTGGTGTTTTTTGCAGCCCAGTTTGTGTATTTTTTCAATTACAGCAACCTGGGAATTATCCTGGCTATAAAAGGGGCCAACACACTGCAAACAATAGGGCTAACTGGAATATCTCTAATTGTAGCCTTTGTTCTACTTTCCGCTTTGATTAATATGTTCATGGGAAGTGCCTCAGCAAAATGGGCAATAATGGCACCTGTTTTTATTCCAATGTTAATGCTTATAGACCCTGCATATCATCCGGGCTTGACACAGGCGGCATTCAGAATTGGCGACTCGGTAACCAACCTGATTACTCCCATGATGAGCTATTTTGCCCTGATTGTTACATTTGCTCAGAAATATGACGAGAAATATGGCATAGGAACCATTATATCATCAATGTTACCCTATTCTGTCATGCTAACTATCGCCTGGTTAACGCTATTGATAATATGGATGTTACTCGGAATACCCCTGGGACCTGACGGACCAATATTTTTACCATAAATATTCGATAAATAATCATGCCGAAGCATGACAATGGTCTTGTAATATAATCTGCGGTTGTTGGTGAACAGGAACACCCCTTTTCTTTTGTTATCGGAACTGGAATTACCGGCTGAAGCCGGTGTTCCAATGAGTTCCTGGGCTTCTGTACAACAACACTACCAACTGGCTTTTTATCAGCTCTCTTCCACCCAAATTTTACAAAACCTTTTCAAAATTTTAAAAATCTTTCTCCCCTCCTTATGCGTTACTATCTAAAATTTTTATACCATTAAAAATGATAAAAAAAGCCGGAAATATTTTACTTGCTCTGCTGGTGCTTTGCACTACAACCGGACTTGTAGTGAGCAAGCACTATTCAGATGGTGAACTCTATTCAGTAGCTATTTACAATGATGCAGAATCCTGCTGTGATAGCGAGGATAGCTCTATGGATAGCTGCCATGATGTCTCGGCTGTTTACAAAGTAAAAGATTATTTCCGAACTTCAGCCTCTGTTACAATTCAGGTGCAATTCAATACAATTTTTCATACCGCATACATCAACGAACTTTTTCAAATTTCATATGAGAAAGATTTTAATCTTTTTCCTGAATTGAAATGGCTTAAACCCAAAATCCCGAGTAAGGAATTCCTTCAGGTTTTTATTCTCTGAAAATCATTGCTTTTACTAACTACATGTGTTTCAGGTCTTACCTGCTTAGCGGCTCAGACCTCATTAATATTCCTGTAATTATGGGATTTTAAAATTTAAAACCTAAAAGCAATGCTTAACAGAATCATTAAATATTTTCTCGAAAACAGACTGATTACAATCATTCTGCTGGTACTACTGGTCGCATGGGGGATTATGGTTTCTCCGTTTGAATGGAAGAACAACGTGCTTCCCAATGATCCGGTGCCTGTCGATGCCATTCCCAATTTGGGGGAAAACCAGCAGATTGTTTTTACCAAATGGATGGGCCGGTCGCCGCAGGATATAGAAGACCAAATCACCTATCCGCTGACCACTTCCCTGCTCGGCATTCCCGGGGTTAAAACAATCCGCAGTTCATCTATGTTCGGATTTTCCAGCATCTATGTCATTTTTGAGGAGGACGTAGAATTCTACTGGAGCCGCAGCCGGATATTAGAAAAACTTAACTCGCTGCCCCAGGACCTCCTGCCGGAAGGGGTACAGCCCACTTTGGGACCCGATGCAACGGCGCTGGGCCAGATATTCTGGTACACACTGGAAGGAAGAGACAAGCAGGGAAACCCCACGGGTAAATGGGAACTGGATGAATTACGCTCTATTCAGGACTACTATGTGAAGTATGCTCTTTCTTCAGCTAAAGGCGTTTCCGAAGTAGCTTCAATCGGAGGGTATGTAAAGGAATACCAGATTGATGTCAAGCCGTCTGCCATGAAATCCTATGATGTGACGCTCATGGATGTCATGAAAAGTGTAAAAAATTCAAACCTCGATGTCGGAGCTCGAACAATTGAGATCAACCGGGCGGAATACCTGGTCAGGGGTTTAGGTTATATTGAAAACCTGGAGGATTTGGAAAATACGGTGGTTAAATCATATGATCACACACCGGTTCGGTTAAAAGATGTAGCCCACATTAGTTACGGCCCGGCTCCCAGGAGAGGACTGCTCGATAAAGGCGGTGCGGAAGTTGTTGGTGGGGTGGTGGTAGCCCGTGAAGGAGCAAACCCCCGTCATGTCATCGACAATGTTAAAGATAAAATAGTCGAATTAGAGGAAGGACTGCCGTCCAGGACCCTTGATGATGGAACGGAATCCAAAGTAGAAATTGTACCGTTCTATGATCGTACAGAGCTGATACAGGAAACCATCGGAACACTGGAAGAAGCGTTAACCCTTGAAATCCTGATTACCATTATAGTGGTACTAATCCTGGTTTTAAACCTGAGGGCATCCGTACTGATTTCCGGGGTGTTACCCATCGCAGTGCTTATGACATTTATCGCGATGAAATACATGGATGTAACGGCTAACATAGTCGCTCTTTCAGGTATTGCCATTGCGATTGGTACCATGGTGGATATGGCCATTATCCTGGTGGAGAACATCATCAGGCACATAGACCGGGCTTCGCCGGACGACTCAAAACTCAAGGTGGTATACGAGGGTACAACAGAGGTGGCTTCTGCCGTTGTTACAGCCGTGCTCACTACAATTATCAGCTTTATCCCTGTATTCACCATGGAAGGCGCTGAAGGAAAATTGTTCATCCCGCTTGCCTATACCAAAACATTCGCTCTAATAGCAGCCATATTGGTATCCATTATAATCATTCCCACCCTGGCCTATCTGTTCTTTTCAGTGAAAGTTCATGCGAAAAAGATCAGGCGAATGATTCATGGGGTTATCCTTCTTGGTGGCATCTACATTGCCATACAATACATACCATGGGCAGGGACAATCATTGCCTTGTTCGGAGCAATTAACCTGGCATCTACTTATCTGAGTGAATCGGAGAAGAAATACACCATATGGGCAAACAACGCACTGGCCGTATTAACAGTAGCTTTTATTCTTGCCAGGGAATGGCTGCCGTTAGGTCCGGACAAAACCCTCTTCACAAACCTCTTCTTTGTATTCCTGATAATTGCTGTATTGCTCGGATTTTTCTCATTGGTTATAAGACACTATTCCAAAATACTGCACTGGAGCTTAAGAAATAAACGAACATTTCTTGTCGTTCCGGGATTTATTTTTGTGTTAGGCATTGTAATATGGCTTGGCTTCAACACCGTTTTTGGCTTCATTGCCAAAGGTTTTGATACTGCCGGGGTCAACATTCGTACAACCACAGTCTGGAGTACGCTAAATCACCAGTTCCCGGGCATCGGCAAAGAATTTATGCCGGCACTGGATGAAGGCTCTTTCCTTCTCATGCCGACATCCATGCCGCACTCAGGAATTGAAGAGAACAAAAAGATCGTACAGCATCTGGATAAAGCCGTTTCATCCATACCAGAGGTGAAATCAGTTGTAGGGAAAGCGGGACGTGTAGAATCTGCGCTTGATCCGGCACCGCTATCGATGTTTGAAAATATCATCAATTACAAAACCGAATACAAAACCGATGCCGATGGCCATCGAATCCGCTTTAAGGTAAACGATGAAGGGGAATTTGCCAGGGATTCAGCAGGTGACCTCATCCCTGACAAAAGAGGGGAATATTTCAGGCAATGGAGAGACCACATCGAAACGCCGGATGACATCTGGGATGAGATAGTGAAAGTTGCCAAATATCCAGGTGTCACCTCCGCGCCCAAATTGCAACCCATTGAAACCAGGCTGGTAATGTTACAAAGTGGCATGAGAGCGCCGATGGGTATTAAAGTTTCCGGACCGGACCTGGAAACCATCGAATCATTTGGACTCAAACTGGAAGAATACCTGCAGGAAGTTCCAAGTATTAAAGCATCATCAGTCTTTGCCGACCGTGTTGTTGGAAAACCTTACATGGAAATCGATCTGAACAGGCAAAAAATGGCCCGTTACGGGTTATCCGTGAAGCAGGTACAACAGTACATTGAAGTGGCCATAGGGGGCATGAAGTTGACAACCACTGTAGAAGGACGTGAAAGATACCCCGTACGGGTAAGATACCCCAGGGAGTTAAGAGACAATCCTGAAGCCCTGGAAAAAATCCTGATCCCAACAAACCAGGGGGCACAAATACCATTAACAGAGGTTGTGGAAATAAAATATAAAAAGGGACCCCAGGCGATCAAAAGTGAAAACACATTCCTGGTCAGCTACGTGATCTTTGACAGAAAAGAAGGACATGCGGAAGTGGACGTTGTCAATGATGCCCAGCAGTACTTGAAAGAAAAAACAGAAAGCGGGGAGTTGAAAGTCCCTGAAGGAGTAAGTTATACATTCACCGGCAACTATGAAAACCAGGTCAGGGCGGAAAAGCGGTTATCATTTGTGGTCCCGCTGGTTATGTTGATTATCTTCCTGATCCTCTACCTGCAATTCCACTCTGCCCCAACAACGCTGATGGTCTTTTCAGGTATTGCGATAGCCTTTGCCGGTGGATTTATCATGATCTGGTTGTATGGTCAGGGTTGGTTCCTGGACTTCAACTTTCTTGGCACCAACATGCGGGATCTCTTCCAGATTAAAACCGTTAACCTGAGTATTGCGGTTTGGGTGGGATTCATTGCCCTGTTCGGAATCGCCACGGACAATGGAGTGGTTATGGCAGCCTACCTGAAGCAAACCTTTGACAGAAATAAGCCCGAAGACATTCAGAACATCAGGAAATCTGTAGTAGAAGCAGGAAAGAGAAGGATACGTCCGACACTGATGACAACTGCGACAACATTGCTGGCATTGCTTCCTATACTATCCTCCTCAGGCAGAGGATCAGATGTGATGATCCCCATGGCTATACCAACCTTTGGAGGTATGGCTATACAAGTGATAACACTGTTTGTTGTGCCTATCCTATATGCCCAGTGGAAAGAACAAAAACTTAAAAATGCTTAATCACTATGAAAACGATATATAATTTAATCATCGTGGCACTCTTCGGAATTTTAGCACTGGATACAACAGCGCAAAATGACGCCCTGAATGCCTACCTGAAGGAAGCAGGGGAAAACAATCCTGAACTTCAGGCAGCTTATCATGAATATTATGCTGCCCTGGAAAAAGTA
>CAZPDP010000002.1:94612-99329 GCA_964585385.1 uncultured Bacteroidales bacterium | reverse complement strand
GTGCAGGAGGCCATCCGTATTACAAAAGAAAACCTGGATGTGCTGAATTCCCTGAAGCAGATCACCGAACGGAACTATGAAACCGGGAAAACTCAAATGACAGACCTGCTGAGACTGGATGTAAACATCAGGGAGCAGGAAAACAAGCTGGATGATCTGCAGGAAAAACTTTCAACGGTAAAAACAGCATTCAATTTATTGCTGAATAAGGACCAAATGGCAGCTGTTGAAACTCCCTCTGAGGTCGAACTGGATACATTCGATCTTGTTTCTTACAGGGATTCCATACAGAATAACCCGGAAGTGACGGCTCTGGAACAAAGGGAAAACTCTTTGAAACACGAGTATGAAGTAGCTAAAAAGAAAGGATACCCAAACATCTCCCTGGCGCTTGATTATGCTGTAATAGGAGAAAGGACAGACATGCAGGTAGATAACAACGGGCAGGATGTGATTATGCCAATGGTAGGTATCAGTATCCCATTAAACAGAAAGAAGTACGATGCCATGAAAAAAGAAAAGGAATTTCAGCTCAAAGCAGTACAATCCACCAGGCAAAACAAAGTCAATATGCTGTCTTCGCAGTACAAACAGGCAGAAGAACAATATGTAGATGCCATACGAAAGGTTGATCTGTACACAGAACAAACCAACGAGACGGAGCGTATCTACAGCTTATTGAAAACAAGCTATTCTTCAGACGGGCAAAACTTTTACGAATTGTTAAAAACCCGGCTGATGGTTCTGGAATACGAGTTAAAACTTGAAAAAGCAAAAGCAGACCAGAATATTGCTGTAGCTAAACTAGAATACTTAACCAATCAAAAATAACAAAACCATGAAGATCAATATAAATCGCAACAATATAATAAAAGGAGCTTCGCTGATAGCAGGAGGCATTTTGATCGGGGCGCTTCTGTTCAGCTCATCCGGGGAAAAAGCAACAAGTGAGAAAACCTCTGAAGTTGAAGCACACGACCACAGCCAGGAAAGTGAAGAAACTACATGGACTTGCTCCATGCACCCACAGATCAGGCAGGATGAACCTGGCGACTGCCCCATTTGCGGTATGGAACTAATCCCCGCAGAGGAAGACAAAACCTCTGAAGGACCAGGTGAATTCAAAATGACTGAAACAGCGATGAAGTTAGCAAACGTACAAACCTCAACCGTAAGCAAAGGAAAACCTGTAAAAGAGATCAATTTGACAGGCAAAATAGAGGTGGATGAGCGTATGGTAAACACGCAAGCCCTACATTTCCCCGGAAGAATAGAACAGTTGTTTCTGAATTTTAGAGGAGAATATGTGAGTAAAGGGCAAACCATTGCCAAAGTCTATTCTCCCGAACTCATTTCAGCGCAGGAAGAACTTCTGGAAGCATTAAAAACCGGGGAAACCAATCCGGCGCTAGTTGAGGCCGCTGAAGATAAGCTGCGGCAATGGAAACTTACAGAAGCACAGATTAATGAAATCATAGAAACAGGCGAGGTAAGAGAAATTCTCGACATTAAATCCAACACAAATGGCATTGTTCATAAAAAACTGGTTAACGAGGGCGATTACGTTAAAAAAGGAGCCATGTTGTATCATATTGCCCGTATTGATAAAGTCTGGGTGATGTTTGATGCCTACCAGGAAGACTTGCCATTCATTCAGAAAGGCGATAAAATCCGCTTTACGGTATCTTCTGTTCCCAGAAAAACTTTTGAATCAAAAGTTACCTTCATTGATCCTGTTATGGATTCCAAAAGCAGGGTAGCAAAACTAAGGACTGAAACGGAAAACAAAAAGGGAATGCTAAAACCCGGAATGTTTGCAGAAGGTACATTAACCTCGGACAACCTGGGTTCAGGGCAAACACTGATTGTTCCAAGAAGTTCTGTAATGTGGACAGGGAAACGTTCGGTGGTGTATGTTAAACAACCCGACATGGAACAACCCACTTTCAAATTACGAGAAGTGCTGCTGGGATCATCTCTCGGCGACAGGTATATCATTGAAGAAGGTTTAGATGAAGGAGAAGAAATTGTGACACACGGTACTTTTGCTGTTGATGCCGCTGCCCAGCTGGGCGGGAAACCAAGCATGATGAGTCGTGAGGATGAGCCATCCGGAGCAGGCCATACACATGGAAGCACGGAAAAACCAGGAAAAACGGCTTCTTCAGGGAAGGAAGTCAAACCCCTTAAATGGCCGGCCTCGGAGTCATCTCAATACAAAAATTTAGTGGAATCTTATCTCATGATGAAAGATAAGCTGGTAAATGACCAAAAAGCAAACAAACTTGCCGGTGAAATTGTAACTATAATGGAAGGAGTTAATATGGATGCTTTTTCACAAAAAGCTCACATGAGATGGATGGATTATATGAAGGTTTTAAAAAATAAAGCCAGTGCCATAAAAAAGGCTGAAAAAATTGGTGCGCAGAGAAGACATTTTATAAAACTCTCAGACAAAATGATAGAACTGGTTAAAACATTTAAAGCACCCGAAGACAAGCTTTATGTACAGTTCTGTCCTATGGCCAATGAGGACAAGGGAGCCTTCTGGTTAAGCAAAGAAGACCAGGTGCGGAATCCTTATTACGGTGATAGGATGCTAAAATGTGGGGAGGTACGGGAAGAAATTAAGTAAAATTTTATAAAAAGAAACTTAAATCTTGCAATATTTAGCAATAACATACGAATTAGTTTTTTCGTTTACTTAAAAACCATTTGAAAAGGCAAATTATGCTGAAAAACATATATGTGTATCATGCTGAAATACAATACAATAAAACTCTATTTAAGTATTCAAATACTTTTTTTGTTAAAATATTAACATACAATTAAAATTTTTACTTTTTTTGCTATTAATATTATAGGATTAACAGGATAAAAACATATAATTATGAAAACAAACATTTTAAAACGATTAACAGGTTTGACTATAGTATTGCTGGCACTTGTTTCACTATCCAGTGCACAGCAAACTTCAGAACTAAAATTGAATGGTCATAGCCTGAAAATAAAAGGAACGTCCAACCTTCACGATTGGAGCATGGATGCCGAAGAAGTCTCAGGTAATGTAAATGCAATACTCAATGGGTCTTCAATCACAGAATTTAAAGATGCAAAGATTATAGTCGATGTAGAAGAGATTGAAAGCGGAAAGAGAATAATGAATAACAAAACTTATGACGCTTTAAATTCTGATAAACATCCCAAAATAACATTCACCCTAAAATCTGTTAAGGATCTTTATGCAGCCGGTTCAAGATTATCCGGTAAAGCTTTGGGTGAATTAGAGATTGCCGGGAAATCCAGATCGGTAACCATTCCATTTAATGGTAAATTTAATAATGGTGGAAAAAACATAACAATAACCGGGGATTATTCAATTCAAATGACAGATTATGATGTTGATCCTCCAACAGCAATGCTGGGTTCATTGACAACCGGTAACAAGGTTACACTTGAATATGAATTCACATTCAGTAAATAATAAAAATTCATTATAAAATATATCTAAAGTTCAATTAATAAAAATGAAAACTATGAAAAAGTTAGGAATCTTAATAAGTGTTATGATCATGGCAGTGGCTGCCTATGGACAAACTGAAGAAAGCAGTAATCTGATGGACAAATTGCAGGACGAAGATCGTGCATTACAGTATTTCAGACAACCAGGTTACGAGGGTTTAAATGTGTTTGAAACATCCAAAGAAACCGATGTGGAATATGATGGCATGGAAATACGACTAGGTGGTGATTTCGCACTGCAATTCCAGGGACTGGACCATTCAAATGCAAATAATGCACCCAAGCTGGTAACATTAGGTAAAAACATTAACCTGCCTACAGCAAATCTAAATATAGATGTGCAGCTCTTCGATGGTATGCGCATGAACCTAAGGACCTACCTAAGCTCACGGCACCACGTTGATGCATGGGTAAAAGGTGGTTACCTTCAGGTAGATAAGCTCGATTTTATCAAAGAAGGCTTTGCTTCAAACATTATGGATATAACAACCTTAAGAGCAGGTGTGAATGATCTTAACTATGGTGATACCCATTTTAGAAGATCAGACAATGCAAATGCATTATATAACCCATTTGTTGGCAATTATCTAATGGATGCCTTTACAACGGAACCATTCTTTGAAATAAACCTGCAACCCAATGACTTTATTCTGGTAGGAGGTCTTTCTAACGGATTACTTAATCCAACTGTAAGCAAAGCTAAAACACAATGGGGAACAGGAGCGTACCTGGGTACTGCAGATTGGAAACCAACACTGTATGGTAAAGTTGGTATTGATAAGCAAGTCAATCAGGACCTCCGTTTTCGTTTGACCGGTTCTGTTTATAATGCTCCCGGAGCAGACAACGGCGATCATCTATACAATGGCGATCGTGCAGGTTCAAGATATTATAACGTATTTGACAATATTGCGGCCGATTCTTCATCTGTAAGTTCTGATGACTTTAGTGGAAGAATTCATCCGGGATTCAGCGACCAGACAGCATTCATGATCAATCCATTCATTAAGTATGGTGGACTGGAATTCTTTGGTGTATTCGAACAAGTGATGGGAAATAACGGAGCAGATAACCGTGAAGATGGAAAATACACTCAAATCGGGGCTGAACTGCTTTACCGTTTTGGCTCATGGGATCAATTTTACGTAGGTGGCCGTTACAATACTGTATCAGGACACGGCGACTATGCAGAAGG
>CAZPDP010000002.1:0-94512 GCA_964585385.1 uncultured Bacteroidales bacterium | reverse complement strand
GTAATATCATTCTAATCAAGGAAAATAAAAACAGTCCCATATATTCCTTTAGGCATTGTGGGACTGTTCTTTTTTACAATATGACCGGAAAAAATTATGGGAATCTTTAGTAAAGCTATTTTTACTTGTATCCTATTATTTTCATCAATCCCGATGATGAGCGAGAGTCCTTTTTCCTGTCATCTGCAATCCATACAAATCAAAGGAAAAACCAACATTAGTTCATTCTATTTTACTTTTCATCAATCGCCGGAAAAAAATCTCACACAAAATTGTTTAACCCAACCGGATACACTATCATTCAACATTCCTGTTAAATCGTTTGAGAGTAGTAATGAGCTGATGAAAGAAGATTTTTATCAATTGCTAAAAGCCAACTCCTACCCGGAAATCGAGGTAAAGATCGAAAAGACCAGACTTTTAGAAGTTGCAAAAGATAATGCTATTGAGGATTTGCCTGTTCAAATCTATCTTGCCGGTGAAAATCAAAAAGTCTCAAGCATTTGTTATACCAGCACGTCAAATAATAAAAAGTTTCTCATAGAAGGATATACACTTGTTCGCCTAAAAGATTTCAACCTGGAGCCACCCACAAAAATGCTGGGAGCAGTTCAGGTAAAAGAAAAGATTTTAATTAAATTTGATGTGTTATTGTCATCCATTTAACAGTTTATAACGTTGAAATTTAATACGAAAACACGCTACGGCATTCGAACAATGCTGGAAATCGCAAAGAGAGAAGATCAGCAAGGGGTGTTTCAGAAAGAAATAGCTAAGAATCAAAAGATTTCGTACAAATACCTCGATCATATTGTTGCTGTCCTCAAATCTGCAGGTCTAATTGTCAATGTAAGGGGTAAAAAAAGCGGATACAAATTAACCCGTAAACCTGAAGAAATATCTGCCTATGAAATCGCAAAGGCATTTGAACCCGAAATATGTATAGTTGAATGCGTTTCCAACATGGTAACATGTGAGGCAGAAGATTCATGTGCCACCAAATTCCTTTGGGAAGGATTAAATAGCAAAATAATTGATTACTTAAAAAATTACTCGCTTAAAAAATTGGTTGAAGATCAAAAATCAATTCAAAAATAATAAAGAAAGTCTGCTATAAATTGCAGCTTTGAAATTCTTACCATCCTACCCCGCGTATAAACAGGCCAAAACTATAGGGTTTTTTTTCCAATTGGAAAGGTACTGCAACATAAGGTTCAAGTATCGCGTACCCAAATAAATTTATTCTCAGGGCAAGACCCGCACTCAGAACGGGAGTTCTTGTATCCTCTGTGGCATTTAAGGAGAATTCAAACTGTTTCCATTCATTGAGAGCAAACCCGGCATCAAAAAATCCAACAAGAGTGGAAAAAAAATACTTGGATTGAATCATAGTTAACTGCCTGGGTCCTGAAAATGGCAATCTGACTTCCGCATTAAATACACTCATTTTTGAACCTAACAAGTTGGTTATAGTTAATATATCTTGTTCAGAATCATTATTGTCAAGTGAATTATAGGAATACCCTCTCACAAAATATCTATCGCCTGCATACAATGGGTACAATCGTTCTCTGTCTTTACCGTATCTGGCATAATGCAAACCTCTGAACGCAAAAGAAAGGGGTTTAAAGAAAAAGTATTTCCTGTAGTCAAATAAAGTCGCTGTTAAATCATATTCTGCAAACATCTTTTCCACCTGGAACCTGTACCGGTAACCATCCAGTGGTCCGGTAATACCGAAATTTGAATCATCCCCCACAAAAGCTACATGCGACCTTCCAACATAATAAGGTTCCGGTCCGTCAACATTTTGCCTGTCCTGGCCAAGAAATCCACCATAATAATAGTTGTTGATACTGTCAATTCTGAAACTGTAGCGGGACATACTGAACCCCCCTTCAAACCGCAACTTTTGTGACAAGGGATATTGACCGAACAGCGAAACCTGGTCCTCGAAAAACCTTTGCCTGAGTTCTACCCAGTTTGTTATGATTTCTTTTCCCTCATCTCCAACAATATCCCGCTGAATAGTATCTCTCAGGTACTGGAAGAAGCGATAGGGAATATGGCTCACGGACCCACCCCAGTTAAAGCGGGTCTCACGGTTAAAATAGGCTGCATATCCGCCAAAATCATATATTTCTCCCTGAACCTGCATGTTAACAAAAATCTGGTGTCTTTTCAGCACATCACTGAACAACGCACTTACTCCGCCTGAAGCATAGGTGCCAAATTGACCGGTCCCCACTCCAACTCCTGTACTTCCAAGATAGTCCAGTTGAAACTGAGGTCGGTAGGGTTTACTCCTGAATGAAGTGTCTGGGGTTGTTGCATACTGTTTCAAATTGTATTCAACAATATTTAAAGCCCGATTTTCCCCTGGAGGAAGTCTTTCTGGACCATGCAACGCGAGGTTTCGGTTTACTTCTTCCCTATCAAAATCTTCCGGATCGGCAAGATAAATGTGGTAATCATCATCCGCATAAATAGTATAGGCAATCTGGCCGGTTTCCCGTGAAATACTATAAGCGGGCGACTGGTCAGTTATACCTGCAATTCCTGTAACAAGGTTTGTTAACTTGTAAACCTTTTGGCTTTCCAGTTCATATTCATATAAATTTCTGTAACCATCTGCATGAGAAAGGAAAAAGATGGATTTATCTTCAGGACCAAAATTGGGGCTAAAACTCTCTTTATCAGGAAAAAAATTTAAAACTTCAACTTCCCTTGTTTTAACATCTAAAATACACACCCTGTAATTTCCATAAACGTTTTTACTAAGGTCTGTATCCGCTCCTCTCTCTGAAATGAATACAATCTTATCGCCATCGGAACTCCAGGATGCTTGCATATCGGAATAGCGATCATCCGTTAATTGCTCTACTTCTTTTGATTCAAGATTGTATAAATATAGATCACTTTTGCCATCAACCAGCCCGGTCAATAAAATAGATTTCCCATCCGGAGACCATTCAGGATTATTGAATGCTTCAACCCCTTTAATTCTTATTTCCTTATCTAATTTTACCCGGCTACCAATAACATCACTTATAAGCAATGTGTTGCGGCCTTTTGCAAAGGAGGTTAGCGCATATTTCTTTCCATCAGGTGACCAGGAGCCAGCTGATTCAATATAGTTGAAATCATCGATATGAGCTTTCCTGACGTTACTGGTTAGTTTCTTTATAACTTCCTTTTTTTCGGTATTGGCAACCATTAAATCAATGCTGATTACATTCTTATTCGTCAGGAAAGTAACATATTTCCCATCCGGACTTAAAACAGGTGAGAGGTTCATATCACCTGAATTTTCAGGTGTAAAAAGCTTCTCTCCCACAGGGTTTATGGTATCAAAGACATAAGGTTCGTAAGTTCTTTTGACTGTTTTTTGCCAAAGATTAGACAAACTATCCGCACTTAAACCAAAAAGGCTGTCTATTGACCGCTCTAAACCATACTTCGCGGTAGTATAAAAAATAGGCTTAATCATAGCATCTCCCCAGATACCAGTGACAAAAGACCACCAGGCATGACCATAACGATAGGGGAAATACCTGTTGGGATATTTTGACATGTCCTCCATGGAAGGAACATCATCATGCAGTACTGCATCCCTCATCCACATGGAAGTCTGATTATGTTGCGGTCCGATTGACATATACTCGGCAAGTCCCTCTATGATCCAGAGCGGCAAATTATTGAGGGATTCAAAACCAAGACTGTCGCTTTGCTGAACCACGTTGTACTGAAAAACGTGAACCATCTCGTGACCAAGGACATGATCTGTCTCTTTATTCGATACCATAAAAGGCATCACCACCCTCTTTCTAAGTCCTTCAGTTACACCACCGGTTCCAACTCCAATAAGGCCTGAGATAACTGTAGTCTGCTTAAAGTCGGCGTGATCATTATAAAAGATTATGGGATTCTTTGTTATGGTATCACGAAATATATTGAAATGTCTATTGTACCAATATTCACTTTGCACTCCTATACTTTTTACTGCTTCGTTGTTATCCAGGTAATTATAAATCCAAAAATGGGGAGTCCTGTAAATTTTAAAATCAAATTGTTCATAATTAACCTTGTTCTGGCCAAAATACTGACCAGAAGATAAATTACTAAACAAAATAAATATTAGCAATAAAAGGAGTTTGCGATTTCTTAACATATCTAAGATTTGTGAACTCACAAATTATAAAAAAAACTGTTAATAACAGAAAAATCTTTATATTTATTCTCTCAATATAACAATTAAAACAAATTTTCCAAGGCAATGTTTCTCAACTGAAATATTTTTTGCAACTTAGAAAGCCCGCTAATCTTGAATCAAAAATAAATATATTATGGATAATAACAATTATTGCGTTATAATGGCCGGTGGAACAGGTACAAGGTTCTGGCCGCTAAGCACAAAATCAAAACCAAAACAATTCCTGGATATTTTGGGCACTGGTAAATCTTTACTTCAGCATACATTTGAAAGGTGTAAAAAAATTGCACCTGTTGAAAATATTATGATTGTAACGAATGAAATCTACAAAGATATTACCTCAGAGCAATTGCCAGAACTGAAAGAGCATCAGATTTTACTTGAACCGGAAAAGAAAAATACGGCTCCTTGTATTGCCTATTCAAATTATAAAATTGAAAACCTTAATCCCGATGCAAATATAGCCGTAATGCCATCTGATCATCTTATAACTAAGGAGGAGGAATTTGTCAGAGTGGTAAAAGAGGGTTTTGAATTTACAAAGGCGAAACAATCGCTTCTAACGCTAGGAATAAAACCGCACAGGCCAGAAACAGGTTATGGTTATATTCAAATTGGAGATAAAAAGAAAGAAAACGGGAAAAATATTTTCAAAGTCAAAACCTTTACAGAAAAACCAAACTCAGAGCTAGCTAAAAAATTCTATGAAAGCGGTGAGTATTACTGGAATTCAGGCATATTTATCTGGTCGTTAAAAGCCATAAAAGAAGCTTTTACCACACATCTGCCGGAAGTAGACGATTTGTTTAAAGAAGGAAAAGAGATATACAATACCGAAAAAGAGAATGAATTTATCTCCAAAATTTATTTCAAAACCAAAAGCATTTCCATTGATTATGGAATAATGGAAAAAGCTGAGAATGTATACGTTTATACCTCAGATTTTGGATGGGCTGATCTTGGTACATGGGGATCTTTACAGGAATTTATCAATAAAGACGAGAACGGTAATTCTGTCTTTGGAAAAAATGTTATTCTATATGATGTAAAAGATTCGATTATCAATTTCTCTGATAACAAAATAGCTGTGATTAAAGGTCTGGACAATTACATAGTTGTTGATAGTGACGATAAGTTACTTATTTATAAAAAAGAAAATGAGCAGGAAATAAAAAATATAGTAGATGAAATAAAAGAAACGAAAGGAGAAAAATATATTTAAGAATAATTTTGGATTCAACTTTTATACACAAAAAAAGCCCGTTTAAAGCGGGCTTTTTTATATTATACCAATCGATTATTTACCATTAATATTCCCAAAGGTCATGTTCAAATTTGAAGACCTCGTTTCGTATACGTTCTGCTTCAAGAAGGGTTTGAACACCTGTGGTATATTCGGTTATGAATCTGTTTCCGTAAACATTGCTTTCACGAGTAACAAAGCTTTGGAAACGCCTTTGCTGGAAGAAGTCCTCATAACTCACCCTTTGTGCATCATTGTGTCTGTTGAATACCTCATAAGATGCTAAAAGTTCTCTTATCTCAGGATAAAAAAGCCAAAATGGCTGGGATCTTCTTTTTTCACCAGTATCCGGGTTTATCCATTCCCTAATGGGTGCAATAGCTACAATTCGTACTCTTAATCTTGAATATTTTCTGTCAAAATACCATTCTTCGCGGATTTCATATTGCTTAATTTCCTGGTATCTTACATCCTGGGTAATCGTTTGTTTTTCGATAGTTCCATCCGGTTGTTGAGTCTCAATGGTTTCTGTCCCTGCACCAAGGCCTCGCATCACTTCCTCCTTAGTCATTATTTCCTCCAGGAGATCAGTTTTATAGGCGGTAATGTTATACTCCGGATTATCAAATCCTTCCATGATTACCTGAATCAGGCTCTTTCTGTCCTCCATCTCTGTGGTTGGAAAATAAAGGGGTTGGTTCATCTTTTTTCGACAATCAATCCTTTGCCACAATTTTTTTGACCACATAACATCGGCTTCTCTTAATTTCGGATAAGCCAATGGTTTTTTTTCAGTTATATTACCTTTTGTATAGATATCATCATCAATATAGGCCTTCTCACTCTCTTGCTGTTGATCACTTTGTTGCTCAGTTTGTTCAGTTTGGGCATGAGCAGCAAAAACAACAAAAGCCAAAATTAGTAAAGCAGAAAATCGTTTCATATGATTATAAAATTTAAATGTTATCGTATTGTAAATGTAATTGGATTCAAATCTTTTACAGCTCCATCGGGGCCTACAGCTTGAAGGTCCTCAAAGTTTATTTTTCTTCCGGCAATGGCATTATCCCGGAGCCATTCTCTTATTTCGTTGTCAAATCTAAAGGTATTCCTTTGTTCGTCAATGAGGAATCCTCCTTTGTTGGTAGTGGAAACTGTATACTGAGTTATTGTATATTCCAAATCAAAAAGGAAATCTTCCATAGCAGCATAAATTCCACTTTGCGCAACCAGTACCTCTCTTCGAATATCACCACCGGATTTTCCGTTAACCTGGGCTACAGGGGTAGGCAGAGGTTTTACCCTGAACTCTTTTGAGCCAAAAGATTGCATCTGACCATCAACTTCTGCCTGTACCCTGATTCGGGCAACCTGTCCTGGAGTTGATGGATTTACCTCATAATTACCGGAACTTTTCTTATATATACGCCCGTTTGTCATTGTTGGTCGTAAATTATCTGCTGGAACACCGGGCACTGAAATACTCACAGGGTTAGGTATACCAACATAAAATACATTCATCTTAGTTGGCGAGATAACCAGGTTTGGAGGCTCAACTTTATATTCTCTCCTGAAAGGTTTTTTAATAGTATCTCCTTCAGGTCCTTTTAATAGAACTATGCCTCCCCATTCATGTACACCCGTTGAAGTAGCTTGCTTAGTAAACTTACCTTTTCCACCGATAACCTTCAGGGTATCTTCAACATTCTGCATAACGACGTCATAGGTTCCATCTTCCTTTCTCACACTATCCCATTTTCCAATTAAGATTGTTGGAGGAGCAGTTGTATCTCTGGCAGAAAGGAAAACATCGGCCTTGTACTCGTTACCCTGGAAAACAAATTTGGAGTTGGGAATAACAGTAGCTTCGATCTGGTTGAATGAAAATTCACCGGCATCAATTTGATTAAAAAGGTAACGAATAATTTCTGATTCAGTATTTCTGACATCTGCCTGGAATTTGCTCAGTATTGGTAAAACAGCGCCTATTGGAATATGATAAAAGTGTTTAATTTCCCATGATTTTGGATCATGACCTTCTAAAGGGGGCGGATCATCAGTATTCAATGCAGTTTCAATAGATTCAATAATTTTAGCATCTTTTTTATCTATTAAAGAAACCATCTTTTTTCGAAAATCAATAATTCTCTGCTTAAGCTCATAAGCTTCTCCATTTTTATCCCCGATCAAATAATGGGTAGTCTTGTCATACTTATCCTGTCCGGTTACAAATCTCTGCTCAACCTTAATTTTTCCATCTTCTTCGTATAATGCTTTATTTTCTTCTATATTTTTTCCCTGGTTGTCTTTTATCAATTTCACTTTTATTCCCTGCATATAATCATACAATTCATCAGCAGCATTTCTGACAGAATCAGCCTTTTCTTTCCAGGTACCAGCCTTTAAAGCATTTTTTGCTACTTCTTCCTCAAAATCTTTATAAATCGTATTATTTTTTTGAACAAAATTATCTGTAGTCTTTTTAATTCCTTCATTTACCAGACGAAAAGCATCCAATACCTCGGCAGAAACATTCAATGCTAACATTGCTGTTAAAACAAGGTACATCATACCAATCATTTTCTGACGAGGAGTTTCTTTTCCGTGACCCATACCCTGAACCTGTTAATTAGACATTATTTTCCATTACAGACATGGCAGATAACATATTGCCATAGATATTATTAAGCTCAGATAAATTCTGATTCAGCTTAGAAATTTCTTCTTTATATTTTTTGGTTTCGTCCACCGACTCTCTCAAATCATTCATCACCTTATCCATCTCGCCATATATACTTTGGGTAGTATTGACATGTTCATTGGTAGAATTCAGTTGCAATTCATAAGCTGAATTTAAAGCAGACAGATGATTATTGATTTCTTCTAAGCGTTGATTAAATATATTATTGTTCTCCAGGATTCCTGAGCGAACATTTTCAGAAATCTCTTTATAAGAACTAGCTATTTCATCTGCCGACTGATTAATTTTATCAGCAAAAGCTTTACCTCCTTCTGCCATCTTATCAGCCACATAGCTTCCGGACTCTTTAATTGATTCTACGGATTCCTGGTAGACATTGCTAAGGTTTGAAATATTATCATTAAGGTCTGTATGTGATTGATTATAAGTATCCGTAAGGTTGCTAATTGACTGTGATGCAGCCTGCATATTTTCTACATACTCATTGGTGGCCAATGTGGCATCTGAAACATCGTTAAGGCCTTTGGTTGTTTCATTGAGTTTTTTTAATCCTTCGCCAAGGCTATTAAACAGGTCTGGTGTAATTTCGGCATTTTCCAGCATCTCATCGAATTTCGACAATCCACCGGCACCTCCGCCACCCCCTTCAGCAGGGGCTGCGCCTCCGTGGGCTTCCACAGACTGCCTCCTGGCCCTGTTACGTTCACGAGCTTCTTCTGCATCCTCTTCAATTCCTGCTAATTCCGGATAAACAATAGACCAGTCCACTTCTTCATGAACAGGTTCAAAAGCTGAGAAGAAGAAAATGATCACCTCGGTGGTCATTCCGATTGTTAGCATTAATCCGGCCATAGGCCAGTGCTGTATTTTAAAAAGCGCTCCTGCCAATACAACCGCAGCTCCCAAGCCGTATAACTTGGCCATAAATTTGCGCCAACCTTCGGTTTGAACAATCTCAGAAATACTTATCATAAGCCTAAAAAATTAAAATTATTGATTACTGCCTCCTAAGTATGATCTAACACATCGAAACCCTATGTACGATGTACTAGAATCTTGATATTCATAAGTACGGGCACTATTTTGCAGATAGTAGCCAATATCCTTCCATGACCCACCACGTATAACTTTTCTTTTCATTGCGGGTAAATCATCAGGTTTTGCCTCATATTGATAATTCGGGTTCATATCATGAGTGAAAAAGTATGCTGATTCATCGTATGCATTGGCGGTCCATTCTGCAACATTACCTGCCATGTCATACAATCCATATTCGTTGGGTGCATAACTACCCACTGCTAATGCAATCAAAGAACCATCATCTACATAATTACCACGAAGCGGTTTGAAGTTAGCCAGAAAACAACCTTCGTTGTTTCTTGTATAAGGCCCACCCCATGGATAAGGACTCAAATCAAGATTGCCTCTTGCAGCATATTCCCATTCTGTTTCAGTTGGTAAACGATAATCTTGTACTTCTCCTTCACCTTGTCCTCGTAAAAAGTCATTGAGAGTCTTGGTTCTCCATATGGAAAATGCTCTGGCTTGTTCCCAGTTTACTCCTACAACTGGGTAATCATCATAGGCGGGATGGGAAAAATAGAGGTCTGTATAGGGTTCATTAAAGGAATAAGTAAAATCTCTAATCCAAACCAAAGTATCGGGATAAACATTCACTCTACCTCTTTTAATAAAAGCAGCTCTGCTGTCAATTGGTACTTGGTCTCCCTGCTCGTTTGTAACACTGCCCTCATATTGTTGTGTTTCATAATTATACCTGTTGCCACCTTTAGCTGCTTCCTGATAATCAACCCAATAGAAATCGTACATCAATTTACGGGTATCTATTTGTTTACGACCAAATAGTCTGTCTTGCCGGGCATAATACATTTCATCAATAACAGCTCTTTGTGCTTCATCACTTGGATCAATTTCCGTTTCCCAATTAATTCTTGGATCATCCAATGGTTCTCCGTACTGATTCTCTGAAATCATAAAATCTTCTGGTAAAGCTTCTCCCAATTTTTCGCGTAAAATGGAATCTTTTACATATTTTACGAATTGCCGGTATTCATTATTAGTAATTTCTGTATCATCCATCCAGAAAGCGTCAACGGATACAGTTTTTGATTTTGTAGTCATTGCCCAGGAGGCGCTCTCATCGCTGGGGCCCATTGTAAAGCTACCCATAGGAACAAAAACCATACCGTAGGGTTTAGGTTCATACCAGTCGCTTCGACCCTGGACTCCAACTAATTCTCCTCCTTTATAGTTTCCACAGCTAAACATGAAAGATATAAGGCCTAAGAACAAGATTAATTTCTTCATAATATTCAGGTTTATTTATGCAAAATAATAATTTTTTCAATACCTACAAAAATCTAATACTCTTGTATTTTTTCGGGCTTTTGTCTACTTTAGCATCAAAACAAAAGCCTACCATAATTTCGTGTGATCCTTGATTATACCTGCTAATTTCAGAAACCGCAAAATCATAAGAATAACCTACTCGCACCCAATCAAATAACTTAGCTCCTATCATACCCGTTAAGGACCTGTCAGTTCTAATAGAAACGCCGGTCCAAAATTTTTTATTGTAGGAAACATAAGTATTTATTCCTATTTGGGATGTTGCCCCATCAGTCTGCACTAAAAGTGAGGGATTTAACTCAAATTTGGAATCCGGAACAGACAGGTGATAACCGGATATAAAATAATAATTTCTTTGAATAGTGGGTTCAATGTTCCCTGCAGTAGGAACAAAAGATGGTTCGTTAAGATGGGTTGAGGATAATCCGATATAAAGCTCATCTGTATTAAAATAAACTCCTGCACTAATATCCAAAGCCATTTCATTTTTCACTTCCTGTGGAATATCAGGATCGCCTGATATTGAGGTATGAACATCTGTTCCACTAGGAATGCTCCAATTAGGAGAAAGTGAGTAATTTATAAGACCTCCACTGGCCCCGATTGCAAATTGTCCATCCCAGGCATCAAAACGATAGGCTAAAGAAAGATTGGCTCCCAAATTATTATTAAATCCTATCTGATCCTGAATTATGGATAGTCCAACCCCTGCGTCAATATTGAAAGGACTTATTGCAGCATCAAAATTGAAAACGCTAATTTCGGGGGCTCCATCAAAACCAAACCATTGTTGACGATGTAAAGCAGTAACACAAATTTGTCCATGGCTGCCGGTATAGGCAGGATTAAAAGAAAGCTGTGTAAACATATGTTGGCTGAATTGAGGATCCTGCTGGCTTTTAGCTAGCTGAACAACCATAAAAAAAGTAAGAAAAAAAACTGAAAACTTTTTCATAAATACCGTATAGCCTCAATTAATGTATACTGAACGTAAAATAAAAAAAAATATTCTTCCAAAACAAATTTATTAACAACTAAATGTTAATAACCACATCCACCTTATACTTCTAGATTCGCTCAAAGGTTACTATTGATTTTGAATTTTTATCAAATCAAATCCACTTTTGATGGAAATCTCCTCAACCTTCCTCTAAATTAAATCTTTGGAAAAGCCTGATCCATCTCACAGGGAGTTCTTGTTCTGATGCCAGTCTATAGTCGTCATAGCTACAAGCAAATACCTCTGGGTGACTTCCTCCTTTATAAGGTATTTCCATCCACCATCTTTCTGTCTTTTCACTTTTATAAAAAACCAGCTCATAAGATGAATCATTCTGATTCACAATAAATTTCTTTATCTCTTCTCCGGAGCGGGGTTCTTCTGGATATCTATTTAAATAGCCTTCAGTAACAAACCAACATAGCTGGGCTGCCAATTGACTCGTCTGATTATTTCTATCCTTTTCAGGAAAATAATCAAATAATCCAAAAACCTTGGTTTTATCTGCAAGTCCTACAAAACGGGCTATCTGCGCAATTTCTTCTCCATATAACCCATTGGGAACCGCTGTTTCCTGACCTGGAGCATCAGCATGCTTGATTGAATTGATAGAAATTGTAGTAATTAAAGCATCCCGTAGAACCGGCTCAATATTGATCAGTGATGACCTAACATCTCCCAAACGGTAATCCTGAAATTGTTCTTTGTCCATCCACTCCTTTTCTTCTCTTTTTAAATAATAAATCTGACTTCCTACAGTATTATAGTAAATACTCTTCTTATATTTATCAGGAATTCTGTCCCATTCAGAATAGAGGGAAATACAAGGTTCAACGGAAACAAAATCAATCGGTCCATCTGTTGCCGGCTGAGATTGCAACAAGGATGACTTAAACAGGCTGCTGCCCCCTAAAACAATAGTAAACAAGTTTCTGGAAGTCAAATATTGCAAAACATCCCGGAGCCCCACCCAAGTATCTTTATATGTTTTTCCTTTTTTCAGGTCGCCCAGATCAAGGATCCGAAAATCATCAGGGTAGGGATCTGCAAGTGCATAAAAAGCATCTCTTATAAGGCTGGTACTCTGCTCCACTCTAATGTTTTCACTTGAATAAGGCACGCCAACTAATGCAATACCAGCCTTTTTAAGATTGGATTTTATCTTCTCCTGGTCACAAAGCACTTTATTAATTAATGTCCCTTGTTGTTTTCTTATCCGACTTGAATCAAAAGGGCTGAAATATTCTGCTAACTCCATCAAATCATATAATTATATTGTTATGAACGTGATTTTTTTCCCTGAATTACTTTATTTTTTTTTCTTTTTAGCTCCTTTAGTATTTTTTGCAGAAGTCTTCTTTTGGGTTGTTTTTTTGCTTGTTCTTTTTTTAGAGGATGTTTTTTTATTCTCCGTTTTTCCTTTATTATCCTTTTCTTCCTTCTTCTTGATTATGTCATAGCACTCTTTTAGAGTTAGTTTTTCGGGTTCTGTTCCCTTTGGAATTCTAAAGTTGCTTTTTTTATAACTAATATAGGGCCCGTATCTGCCTCTTAATATCTGTAAGTTTTCATCCTCCGGAAAGCTTTTAATTATTTTCTTTTTATCTCTTTCTCTTTTTTCTTCAATAAGCTCTTTTGCACGCTCAAGAGTTATTTTAAACGGATCATCCACCCCTTTTTTAAGGGAGGCAAATTTACCTTTGTGCTTTACATAAGGTCCAAATCTTCCGATTGATACCGTCACCTCCTCTCCTTCGTATTTTCCCAGTGAGCGAGGCAGCTCAAACATCTTAAGACCTTCTTCCAGGGTTATGGTCTCGAGATGTTGCCCTTTCTGAAGACTGGCGAACTTAGGCTTTTCTTCTTCTTCTTTGGTTCCAAGCTGTACCATGGGACCGTATGGTCCAATTTTCACAGACACCTGTCTTCCTGTCTTGGGATCTTTCCCGAGTATTCTTTCTCCAGTACTCTTTCCTGATACTTCCAGAGTTTCCTCTACTTTTTTATGAAAAGCCTTGTAAAACTCATCAATCATTTTCGACCATTCAATATAGCCCTCCGCTATCTGGTCGAAATCCTCCTCAACTTCAGCTGTAAAGTTATAATTAACAATTTCCGGAAAATGCTTTTTCAAAAAGTCATTTACGACCATTCCAATATCATTCGGAAAAAGTTTCTTTTTTTCGGCTCCGGTAATCTCGGTCTTAGTTTGTTTTTCTATCTCGTCAGCAAGGACTATCTCTTTATATTCTCTGGGTGTGCCCTGACGATCTTCCTTGATAACATAACCTCTTTCCTGAACTGTGGATATGGTAGGAGCATAGGTCGAGGGTCGTCCAATTCCCAGTTCTTCCATCTTTCTTACTAAACTTGCTTCCGTATACCTGGGGGGATGGTTTGTAAATCTCTGGATTGCCTTAATCTCTTTATATGAAAGAATTTGTCCTTTTTTAAGCTCAGGAAGCAGTCCGCCTTCTTCTTTCTCTCCTTCCTCATCTGTAGATTCAATATAGACTTTTAAGAAACCGTCAAACTTTAATATTTCGCCTGTAGCATTAAAATACTTGTCATCATTGGAAATATCGATCTTCACATTTGTTTTCTCCAGCTCAGCATCACTCATCTGAGAGGCAATTGTTCTTTTCCAGATCAGGGTATACAGTTTTTTTTCAGCTTCGGTGCCTCCAACTTCACTATTTTGGAGGAACGTTGGGCGAATTGCCTCATGAGCTTCCTGTGCCCCTTTAGACTTGGTTTGGTATTTTCTTGTTTTAAGGTATTTTTTTCCAAAACTTCCCTCAATCACATTGCTGGCTGAAGCTATAGCTGCATTAGACAAATTCACAGAATCTGTTCTCATATAGGTAATTTTTCCCGCTTCATAAAGCTTTTGGGCAATTCTCATGGTGCGGGCAACAGAAAAGCCCAGTTTTCTACTGGCCTCCTGTTGTAAAGTTGAAGTTGTAAAAGGAGCAGCAGGATGTTTTTTAGAAGGCTTTTGGGTAATATCTGATATTTCGAAAGTGGCATTCTGACACTTTTTCAGAAATTCTTCAGATTGTTTTTCTGTATCAAGGCGCTTGTTTAAATCAGCTCTGAATTCTTCTTTGCCTGAGTTAAACATACCGATAACCTTAAAGGAAGATTGGCTTTCAAAATGAATTATTTCCCTTTCTCTCTCAACAATAAGCCTGACTGCAGCCGACTGGACCCTTCCTGCTGAAAGAGAAGGTTTTACTTTTTTCCAGAGAACAGGCGATAACTCAAACCCGACAAGCCTGTCGAGAATTCTTCGGGCCTGTTGTGCATTAACAAGATTGGTATCTATATCGCGGGGATTATTTATGGCTTGCAGAATAGCATCTTTGGTAATTTCGTGGAAAACAATCCTTTTGGTATTCTCCGGTTTTAATCCCAGCTCTTTGTATAAATGCCAGGCAATCGCTTCCCCTTCACGGTCTTCATCTGTTGCCAACCAAACTGTTTTTGCTTTCCCTGCCAAATCTTTTAATTCTCTCACAACATCCTTCTTATTATCAGGAATCACGTATCTCGGTTGATAATTCTTTTCTATATCAATTCCATAATTTTTTTTCTCAAGATCTCTAATATGACCGTAACTAGATTTCACTAAATAGTTCTTACCTAAAAATTTTTTTATAGTTTTGGCTTTTGCAGGTGACTCAACTATAACTAAATTGTCTTCCATAGAAAATACGGGGTTTATATAATAAATCGAAAAAGGCAAAGTTAATACATTTAAAGAACCAAATTCAAATATTTCATATTAAAAAATATAACTCCAAGAAAGAAAAGAAATTATGAATGCCAAGCTAAAATTTACCAAGAAATCTTACATACGCACATTCTGGACAATTATTGCTTTTCCATTCCTTTTATTAATACTTATCTTCACACTCATTTCAGCCGAAGTTTTCGGACCTATGCCCACATTCGAAGATCTGGAGAATCCCGAAAACAACCTGGCTTCACAGGTTTTTTCCCACGACAATAAACTTTTGGGCAAGTATTATTATCAAAACCGCTCCTATGTTGAGTTTAAAGAGCTCTCTCCCAACATTGTAAACGCATTGCTTGCAACCGAAGACATCAGATTTCAGAAGCACTCCGGAATCGACCCCCGTGGTCTGGCCAGGGTGATCTTTAAAACCATACTTCTTGGTCAAAGTTCCGGAGGTGGTAGTACCATAACTCAGCAACTTGCCAAAAATCTTTTCCCCAGAGATACGACCCGATACAAGTCACGAATTGCTTACCTGGGGAATCTGGCTATCAATAAATTTAAAGAATGGGTTACTGCAGTAAAACTTGAAAAAAATTATACCAAGAAAGAAATTATCGTCATGTATCTCAATACTGTCCCATTCGGAGGACAATCGTATGGTATTAAATCGGCGGCCAAAACTTTCTTTAATACATATCCGGATTCACTTGAGATACATGAAGCCGCTACACTGGTTGGCGTCTTAAAAGCTCCTACCCGGTACAGTCCTATTCTAAACCCGGAAAGATGCCTGGAAAGAAGAAACATTGTGCTGAACCAGATGAACAGGTACAACTTCATTAATAATCAGCAATATGATACTTTAAGGGCAAAGCCTTTGGGCATCGAGTATAATGTACAGGATCATAATGTGGGACCGGCAACTTATTTCCGTGAATACCTCAGAACCCTTCTAACGAAAGACAAACCCAACAGGAATAATTATATTACCTCCAAATCTTTCAAGGAAGACTCAACAGAATGGGCCAACAATCCATTATACGGCTGGTGTAACAAAAATAAAAAGCCAAATGGGGAGTCGTACGACCTGTATAGAGATGGACTGAAAATATATACCACTATCAATTCAAAACTGCAAAAATATGCAGAATCAGCAGTAAGGAAACATCTTGGCGAAGATCTTCAGCTTGCTTTCAACAATGAACTGGAGGAAAGGGAAAATCCCCCGTTCTCAGAAGAACTAAAAGAAAAGCAGGTGGAAAATATCATTGACCACTCCATGAAAGGGACTCATCGTTATTATATATTAAAAAGAAATGGCCTGAACGAAGATTCCATAAAATCTGTTTTTAATAAGCCTGTAGAAATGAAAGTGTTTTCATGGGACGGAATGAAAGACACAGTAATGTCTCCATTGGATTCCATCTTGCATTACAAAAAATTCTTAAGAGCAGGCTTTATGTCTATGAACCCTCATAACGGGCATATCAAAGCTTATGTTGGTGGTCCAGATTTCCGGTATTTTAAATATGATCATGTAACTCAAAGTACCCGGCAAGTAGGCTCGACTATAAAGCCTTTTCTCTACACACTTGCCATGCAGGAAAATTTATCACCATGCAGGATGGTCCCAAATGTCCCAAGCACATTTTACATTAGCGATTCAACCTGGACACCTAAAAATTCAGGGCCTTCCGAGAAAGATGGTGAAATGGTGAGTCTGAAATGGGGACTAACAAACTCAGTCAACTGGATTTCAGCCTGGCTTATCAAGCAGTTTAATCCTCAATCTGTTATAGATGTGATGAGAAAGATGGGCATTGAAAGAGAAATTCAGCCTGTACCTTCCATCTTCCTGGGTACTTCAGAAATCTCTTTATACGAAATGGTGGGAGCTTACAGTACTTATGCCAATAAAGGAGTCTATATTAAACCCAGGTTTATTACAAGAATTGAGGACAAGAACGGAAACGTAATTTCCACTTTTACACCTAAAAAGCGGGAAGCCATAAGCGAACAAACAGCCTACCTAATGATAAACCTGCTGGAAAATGTAGTTAATGAAGGGACGGGCATTCGTCTGCGATACAAATACAATTTCGAGAGCGAAATTGCAGGAAAAACAGGAACAACCCAGAATCAATCGGATGGTTGGTTCATGGGAGTTACTCCAAACCTCGTCTCCGGTGCCTGGGTTGGAGGAGAAAACAGAAGCATCCACTTTGAAGGTATAACCCTGGGACAGGGTGCTAATATGGCACTGCCAATCTGGGCTCTTTATATGAAAAAAGTGTATGAAGATGAAAGCTTGCAAAACCTGGTTTCTCCGAAAGACAAATTTGAAAAACCTTTAAATTTCAATTACATCCTGGATTGTGATGAATACAGGAAAAAGAACAGAAATCTGAGAGACAGGGAAAAAGACGATGACTTCTTTTAAATTCCCGAGGGAATTGAGTTTAACAATTCTTTGGTATAATCATTCTGCGGGCTTTTGAGCAGATTGTCAGCTTCATCTAATTCGACAATCCTTCCTTGATTCATAACAGCCACACGGTCTGCCATAAAACGAATGACAGAAAAATCATGGGAAATAAAGATATAAGTTAAATTGTATTCCGCTTTCAAATCCTGCAGAAGATTTAAAATTTCAGCCTGAACGGATACATCAAGAGCACTCACAGCTTCGTCACAAACTATAAACTCGGGATTTAAAGCCAGTACCCTGGCAATAGCGGCCCTTTGACGCTGGCCTCCTGACAATTCATGAGGATACCGATTATAAAAGGCACTGCCAAGCCTTACTTGTTCCAGCAACTCATTAACCCTTGTTTCTCTATCTCTTTTGTTCGGATAATACTTATAAAATTTTAATGGCTCAGAAATCATCTCTCCTATTGATATTCTCGGGTTCAGAGAAGAATACGGATCCTGAAAAATAATCTGGGCATTCTGCCGGAAACTATAGATTTCATCTTTTTTAAACCCCTGAATATTTTTGCCCTTGTAATGGATTTCTCCATTATCAAAATCCAGCAAATTCAGTATGATTCTGCCCAGGGTGGATTTTCCAC
Organism: uncultured Bacteroidales bacterium; assembly: GCA_964585385.1. Classification (GTDB taxonomy): domain Bacteria; phylum Bacteroidota; class Bacteroidia; order Bacteroidales; family UBA12077; genus JAGXLC01. The sequence continues at coordinate 76,166 of CAZPDP010000002.1, read as the reverse complement.
TACCCGATTCACCAACCAAACCAAGGGTTTCACCCTCCGTTACCCGGAGGTTTATATCGCTTAAAGCCTGATTTGAAACCTTTATCTTTCCAAAAAAATTTCTTTTCAGAGCAAATCGCTTCGAAAGATTCTTTATCTCTATCAAATTTTTACCTGATTGGTCAACAATTTTTTTATCTGTTTTTTGGAAGCTTGATTCTGAAAGAGTTCCTTTTTCGGTAAAATCTTTCAATGTCAAAAGCCTGTCTGGTTTTTTTGTCAGGGATGGGCGACAGGCAATAAGACCTTTTGTATAAGGCTCCTGAGGATTTTGGAGTATTTCTTCCCGGGAATTTCTTTCTACAATCCGCCCCTGATGCATTACCGCGATATTATCAGCCACTTCGGATACTACACTTAAATCGTGGGATATAAACATCAGGCTCATTCCATATTGTTCCTTCAACTCATTCAGCAAACTTAAAATAGATTTCTGCACAGTAACATCCAGGGCCGTGGTAGGTTCATCCGCAATTAAAAGCTTCGGCCGGCATGACAAAGCCATTGCTATCATCACTCGCTGTCTCTGTCCTCCTGAGAGTTCATGAGGGTAACTTCTATAAATCCTTTCAGGAGCAGGCAATTTGACATCCGCAAATAAATCCAGCACCTGATTCTTCACATCCGGTTTCTTTACTTTTTTATGGGCAAGGATACTTTCGGCAACCTGGTTCCCACAAGTATATACAGGATTTAAAGAGGTCATGGGTTCCTGAAAAATCATAGAGACAGCATTGCCTCTTAGTGTTTTCAGGGTATTTTCAGGGGCTTTTAAAAGATTCAGGGGGGTGCTGTCTTCACCGAAAAAAAATATCTCACCGGAATTCACAGAGGCTGAAACAGGGAGTAAATTTAAAATGGAAAGAGCAGTAAGAGATTTTCCGGATCCGGACTCCCCGACTATACCAAGGGACTGGCCTTTGTATATATCAAACGAAACATTATCAATTGCATTGAAAGTTTCCTGGTTGTAATAAAAAGAAACAGTTAAGTTCTCAATGGATATTAACTTGCCGGACATAAACTATTTAAATAAATGTTTAAAGAGATCGGCCACACTTGAAAGCTTCACAATTTCGATTTTGAAATTGTTTGAATCTATCTTATTGAATGAAGAAACCAATATTTTCCTGAAACCAATTTTTTCTGCCTCGGAAATACGGTTTTCAATTTGGTTAACGGCTCTAATCTCACCAGACAGACCAATTTCTCCGGAAAAGCACACATTTTCGGGTACAGGCTTATCGAGTATGGAAGAAAGCAGGGAAGTAACAATGGCTAAATCCACTGCGGGATCAACCACCTTTATTCCTCCTGCAATATTAAGGAATACGTCTTTGTTGTATATATTTAAGCGGGACCGTTTCTCGAGTACGGCAAGGAGCATGGAAAGTCTTCGGATATCAAAACCTGTAGCTGAACGTTGGGGATTCCCATATGCAGAAGGACTAACCAATGACTGAATTTCAACCATGAAAGGACGAACACCGTCTAATGTAGCAGCAATAGATATCCCGCTCAATCCATTCTGTTTTTGATTAATCAGCAACTCAGATGGATTCAGTACTTCGTTCAGTCCGTCGTTGTGCATTTCGAAAATTCCTATTTCGGAAGTAGATCCAAAACGGTTTTTTAATGAACGTAAAACGCGGTAAACAAAATTGTGATCACCCTCAAACTGAAGAACAACATCCACAATATGTTCCAGCACTTTAGGTCCTGCAATATTTCCTTCCTTATTGATATGTCCAATAACCAACACGGGCACACCGCTTTTTTTTGCATATTTCAGAAGCTGGGTAGCACAATCCCTGACCTGAGATATGCTTCCGGGCGAAGAATCCAGGTTATTAGAATATAGTGTTTGGATTGAGTCTATAATCAACAAATCGGGTGTGAAATTTTTACAATGATCAAATAGGAGCTCAAGATTGGTTTCATTCAACAAATAAATATTGTCGTGTTCTTCTCCCAACCTGCCTGCCCGCAACTTAATCTGCTTAAGACTCTCTTCTCCTGACACATACAGCGTATTAATCCGGGTAGATTTCATCGCTATCTGAAGAGCAAGAGTCGATTTGCCTATACCGGGCTCACCACCAACCAAAACCATTGATCCGTGAACGATTCCACCTCCCAGAACCCGGTCTACCTCAGAATAATTTGTGAGCAGACGGCTTTCCTTTTCAAGAGATACATCCTTTAGCTTTAATATCTCATTTGATTCCTCCGAATGACTTCTTGAAGAAGTTCCTTTGGATATTCTTTGTTCTTTATAGGTATTCCACTCCTGGCAATATGGACAATTCCCTATCCATTTGGGTGATTCTGCCCCACAGTTAGTGCATACGTATACAATTTTGTCCTTTTTTGCCATGTTGCTGATTAAGAATTCTTAATTTTTTTTATCAAATCAGAAGTAGAGTATCCTTCTGTTAATTCTACAGAAAATATTTCTCCACCTTTCGCTTTTACAATATCTGCTCCCACAATATCATCCTCTTTATAATCTGCCCCTTTGACAAGTACATCGGGTTTAATATATTTAATCAATTCGTAGGGAGTTTCATCATCGAAGAGCACGACATTCGTAACCAATCTTAAAGATGCCAGCACCATTGCCCGGGCCTCTTCATCCTGAACCGGACGGTCCTCTCCCTTAATCTGTTTTACAGATTTATCCGTGTTCAAACCAACAATTAACACATCTCCCAGACTGGCAGCCTTAGCCAGGTATTCAACATGTCCCTTGTGCAATATATCAAAGCAACCGTTTGTAAAGACAACCTTCTGATTTTTAAATCTCCAGTATATCAACAAAGATTTCAATTGTTCCTTATCAACAATCTTTGACTTTAACAATTCAATGAAATTCATAAGACTTTTCCTTTTTAAGTTTGAAAGCTTTTCTTTTATTTATAAAAAGCATAACAAATGATACAGCTCCTAGCATAATAGCCAGTAGAGCCTGTGACTCATGTGATACAGTGGCATAGGCAACAGCATCTACTTTGGGTATGTTATAAAGTTCGGTAAGTCCAAGAGCAACAATCACATGAAATACACCAATTCCTCCCTGCACAGGAGCAGACATTCCAATGCCTCCGATGATAAGCAAAATCAATCCGGCCAGGGGTGTAAGATGTGAGGTAGATGGAAACGCAAACACTAGAAGGTAGCTCATAATAAAATACATGAACCAAATGAAAAGTGTATGAAGTAAGAAAGCCCAACGGTTTCTCATTCTTGCAATAGTTTTCACTCCTCTTATAACACCTCTTATAAGTTTTCTGAATTTACGCCATATCAAATTACCGGATAACCGGCGGTTTAGATATTTCAATAAAAAATACAGCCCAACAATTATTACCAGGAAAAGAACCCAGTTCAGAAGCGATAAGTCAAAAATATTGCTGAAACGATTCACAATGGGGCGGTATATATTTTCTGTAAAAAACTTTCCAAAAAAATTAATCCTGGAGAAGAAAATAACCAGGAAAACAGAAAGCAGGACAATCAGATCCCAGGCTCTCTCGATAAGTACTGTTCCCAGTAATGAATCCACCGGAATTCTGTCTGATCTTCTAAGGGTAATACACCGTGTGATTTCTCCAATTCTGGGTATGGCAAAATTGGCTGTATAACCGATCATCATGGCATAAAATACATTCCAGAATGGCGGGTTATGATTTAGAGGCTTAATCAAAAGTTTCCAGCGGTAGGCCCGACTCATAAAACCTAAAAAGCCGGCAAAAACAGTTATCCCAACCCAGATAAAATCAGCCCTTTGAAGGCTTTCCCTTAGTTCCTTCAAACTCACATCTTTAAAAGCAAAAAACAACAGTATCACCCCGATCGACAGGAAGATCAACGCTCTGGTCAATTTGAATAAAATTCTTTTCAATCGTCTTATACCAATTTATTGGTTGATGTATCAGGGAATATGATCTTTGGGCTGAAATTTTTGGCTTCCTCGAAGTCCATTGAAGCATAGGAAATTATAATCACAACATCACCCACGGCTACTTTTCTGGCGGCCGGCCCGTTCATACAAATTTCACCGGACCCGCGTTCGCCTTTAATCACATAAGTTTCCAGCCTTTCGCCATTGTTAATATTGACCACCTGTACCTTTTCATTTTCAATTATATTTGAGGCCTCCATCAAATCTTCATCAATTGTTATGCTTCCCACGTACTGAAGGTTTGCTTCAGTCACTGTTACCTTGTGAATTTTTGACTTAACTAATTCAATATTCATAACTTATCTGATTAAACCGGTACAAAATTAAAAATAAAATTTCACATTATCTATCAACCTCACATTTCCTGCCCAGGCAGCTATACACGCCCTTTTATAAAAGGTTTCGTTCCATGCCGAAATGGGTTCAAAATTCTTTTCATTCACGATCTCAAAATATTCAACATTGATGTATGAATTTTTGTTTAATTCATCTGTAACCCATTTCTTCACTTCTTCCACTCCACTTGAACCTGCCATTTTCCTGGCCTGAAATAATGTTTCAGATATTATTGCTGCATTTTTTCTTTCTTCATCTGATAAACGTTCATTTCTCGAACTCATTGCCAGTCCACTTTCCTCACGTATTATCGAACAGGGAACGATCTCTATATCCATATTCAGTTTTTCCACAAGCTTTCTTATAATAACCAGCTGCTGAAAATCTTTCTCACCAAAATAGGCTCTATCTGGTGAAACAATTTCAAAAAGCTTACTGACAACTTGTGCAACTCCATTAAAATGACCGGGACGGTGTTTTCCTTCCATTACCTTATCGATTTTCCCGAAATCAAACACGCGAGTATCTTTCTCGGGATACATTTCCTTTTCGGACGGTGTAAATGCTATGTCACAATTTGCATCTTCAAGAATTTTCAAATCATAGCTTAAATCTCTCGGATATTTCTCATAATCGGAGCGTTGATTAAACTGGGTAGGATTTACAAACACACTCACCACTGTAATATCATTCTGTTGTGTGGAACAACGAATCAAAGAAAAATGGCCCTCGTGCAGGGCTCCCATGGTAGGCACAAATCCAACAGTTTTGCCATCTGATTTATGCCTAAACAATGCTTGTTGAATGCTTTCTTTGCTTTGGTAAACTTCCATAAAATAAAATTACTTAACCATAAAATAATTCGCAAATATATATACTTATAAAAAAGGGTGAAAATGTTTAAGAAATATTCAGCATCAAAACGCGATAAAATACCCTTCATTTTTTCTGATTGGAAGAAAAAATATTATTTTTGCTAAAATTTTGGGGACTTAGCTCAGTTGGCTAGAGCGCCACGCTGGCAGCGTGGAGGTCACGGGTTCGAGCCCCGTAGTCTCCACAAGATTTTTTCGAAACTACTCCTATTGCTCATATTTTTTTCCATTTACATCTTATTCAGGATAAAAAAATTTGTGTATTTTTGAGCATTTAAATACTTAAATTACCAAAATACCACAATCATGTCAAAAATAGTTTCTCTCTCAGAAGCAGCATCAATTGCTCTTCACGGAATTATTTTAGTAGCCAGGGAAAAAAAGGGCATGAATGTTTCTAAAATAGCTGAAAGAACAAGCACTTCGAGACATCATGTGGCCAAAGTCATGCAGCGATTGGTAAAGGCGGGCTATCTGGAATCACATCGCGGGCCAAACGGCGGATTCGAGTTGCGTCTCAAACCAAAAGATATCAGTTTCCTTGAAATCTACGAAACTATTGAAGGATCCATTGAAATAAGTACGTGTCCTATGAGCAAACCTGTTTGCCCGTTTGATAAGTGTATTCTCAATAATGTAACAAGTCAAATGTCCAGAGAATTCAGGGACTACCTGAAGTCTCAAACCCTTGACCAATACCTCTAGTTTCAGCACTGCCCGTCTAGCCTGTTTATATTAGGGAAAAACCTTTATCTTAAATAGTGCAGTTTCCCGTTGAGCCTTTCAGCCAATATTTTCAAACTCCATACAGATTGTATCTGAAAAGGTATATTTACAAATAGATAAGCAGCTATCAAAATTATTAAAGTGCTTGAAAGGAATACATCCATTTGTCCTTTCAACCCAAAACTTATAAAGAATAACCCAACGGCCAGGATTGCAAGGGGTATAACAACCCTCAGGTAAGGACATTTCAGCTTAACCTCAAGTCCGTTTTTATCTTCGGAGATGTCGGAAACATTCCCTTGCATTTCCACTGGCGACATATTCCAGTAAGGCACTACAGGTCGTATTCTAAAGGCTTTATCGGTCACTTTTCCCCAGAATCGTTTGTAAAAGCGTTTACCCCAATAAATACTTTTTTGGTCCTGGTCTGTATTCTCATTGATAATACGCAAGATTTCACTCTCTTTCAAAGAGGTCTCTATTCGTATAAGTTTGAAGGGCCAAAACAACATAATTTTTCTTTTATTAACAAACCAGTATCTGTTCTTGTTTGCCCTTAGGTTAAAAAAAATAAAACTATTTAGAACGAATTTAAAGAACAAAATTAGGGGCAGGTTGTTACAACCTATATTTAAAGCTATATTTGCATATTATTAACTAAATTACAATAAATAAAGGAGGATTTATATGTTATCAGAAAAAATGGAACAAGCCCTTAATGATCAAGTCAATGCTGAAATGTATTCTGCATATCTTTACCTTGCTATGTCAGCTTATTTTGAAGACCAAAATCTTTCTGGTTTTGCCAACTGGATGTATGTTCAGGCACAGGAAGAAATGACGCATGCTATGAAGATATACAACTATGTGTTTGACAGAGGTGGCAGGATAAAACTTAAAGCAATTGACACACCACCGTCAGAGTGGGATGATCCTGTCAAAGTTGTTGAGGAAGTATATGGGCATGAGCAGAAGGTGACAAAAATGATTCATGACCTGGTAGATCTTGCAAGATCTGAAAACGATCATGGTACAGACAATATGCTTCAATGGTTTGTTGCAGAACAAGTTGAAGAAGAAGCCAACGCTGATGAACTTCTTCAAAAACTCAAATTGATTGGTGGTAAAGGTCATGGCCTGTTGATGATAGACAAGGAATTAAGTGGAAGACAATTTGTTGACGAAACTAAAGAAGAATAATTTAACTGTCTTGTTGAATAAAGAGCCCCGATAAGTGATATATCGGGGTTTTTTTTGTTCAGGGGTACTTATTTCAATTTTTATATCTTTGGTAAGATAAACTTTATTCTCTTCAAAATGGCAGAAACAATCAGACTTGAATTCTACCACTGCAATCATTGTGGAAACATGGTAGAAATTTACCACGCAGGTCGTCAAGAGCTTAGTTGTTGTGGAGATAAAATGAAAAAGCGAAAATTAAGTTATTTTAGCAGCTGTATTTGTTTTTACTAATTTTAAATTACACAAACAAACGACCATTTCTCACATACATTAGTATTTTTGTTACAGGTTCAAACTGAGCGTAAAAAATGAATGTTTTCAAAAAGATCTGGCTCTTTTATTATGAAGGTTTCAGAAACATTAGCCAAACCGGAAAAAAGCTTTGGATAATTATTCTGATTAAACTTTTCATCATGTTTGCAATTTTAAGGCTTTTCTTCTTTCCGGATGTTATGCAGGAAAAGTTTAATTCTGATGAAGAGCGAAGCGAACATATAATTAAAGAACTCACAAATCATTAAAAACGCAATCTAATGGATGAATTATTAGTTGACTGGTCAAGAGCTCAATTTGCACTAACTGCTATTTATCACTGGCTTTTTGTCCCTCTGACCTTAGGTCTTTCCTTTATCATTGCCATAATGGAAACTGTATATTACAAGACGGGCAATGAACAGTGGAAGAAAACAACAAAATTCTGGATGACCCTCTTTGGAATCAATTTCGCCATCGGAGTAGCCACTGGAATAATTCTTGAATTTGAGTTTGGCACCAACTGGTCAAACTATTCCTGGTTCGTTGGTGATATATTTGGCGCTCCCCTGGCTGTAGAGGGAATCATGGCTTTTTTCCTTGAATCAACATTTATTGCCGTAATGTTTTTCGGCTGGGAAAAGGTCAGTAAAAAATTCCATCTCTTATCCAGTTGGCTGGTAGCCCTGGGTTCAAACTTATCCGCTTTGTGGATTCTTGTGGCCAACGGGTGGATGCAGAATCCGGTGGGCATGAACTTTAACCCGGACACCGCCAGAAATGAAATGGAAAATTTCTGGGAAGTCCTGCTTTCCCCTACAGCGGTTGATAAATTTCTCCATACCCTGTCAAGTGGATATGTAATTTCCTCCTTGTTTGTGGTTGGAATTAGCGCCTGGTTTTTACTGAAAAAAAGAGAAATTTTATTTGCCCGCAGGAGTATGCTCATTGGTGCTGTATTTGGAGTTCTGGCATCCCTCTTTATAGTTGTTACCGGTGACAGTTCCGGTAACGATGTTGCCAAAACCCAACCCATGAAACTGGCAGCGATGGAAGGATTATATGACGGACAGGAAGGAGCGGATCTCGTGGCTATTGGATTATTAAATCACAGCAAAAAAGTGGGTGACCAGGAAAAATCATTCCATTTTAAAATTGCTATGCCAAAATTATTGTCTCTTCTGGCTGAAAGAGATGTCGATGCTTTTGTGCCGGGTGTGAACGATCTGGTTTATGGTAACGAAAAGTACGGGATAGAACCCACCACAAATAAAATGAAAAAGGGCAAAGATGCTATTGCCTCTCTGAGAAAGTACAAACAAGCAAAAAAGGCAAATAACGAAGAACTGGCTGAAGAACACATAAAAGATTTTGAGAAGAATTATGAATATATGGGATATGGATATTTTGAGAGGGAAGAAGAAGTAGTCCCCCCTGTCCCGTTGACATTTTACAGTTTCCATCTAATGGTTATTCTGGGCTTCTATTTCATTCTTTTTTTTGTCGTGCTTCTTTGGGCCAACATGAATGATAAAATTGAGAATAACAGAACACTACTGAAAGCTGCATTATGGTCTATACCTTTGGGTTACCTTGCTTCTCAGCTGGGCTGGGTGGTTTCTGAAGTGGGCCGGCAACCCTGGACTATACAGGATGTGTTGCCCACTAAAATCTCTACTTCACACATCAGCGTAGCAAATGTTCAGTTAACATTCTGGCTGTTCGCAGCCTTGTTCACAATCCTGTTGATTGCTGAAATATCCATTCTGGTAAGACAAATTAAAATCGGACCAAAATAAAACGACTATATCATGTTTGAAACATTATCACATCTTGCATTACAACAATACTGGTGGGTCATCATTTCCCTTCTGGGATCCATCCTGGTTTTTCTGATGTTTGTTCAGGGCGGGCAGACCCTGGTGGGCCAGATTGCAAAAAATGATGTTCAAAAGACCATGCTTGTCAATTCAATAGGACGAAAATGGGACCTGGGTTTTACTACCCTGGTCACTTTCGGAGGAGCTTTCTTTGCTTCCTTTCCTCTTTTTTATGCTACCAGTTTCGGGGGAGCTTACTGGGTTTGGATGATTATTCTTTTCTCTTTTATTATCCAGGCTGTGTCCTATGAATACAGAAAAAAACCATCTAACTTTCTGGGTGAAAAAACTTATAACACCTTCCTTTTCATCAATGGCCTGATTGGTACCATATTATTTGGGGCGGCTGTTAGTACTTTTTTCACAGGTTCAGAGTTTTCTGTAGACAAAATTCGTCTGACTGATATAACAAACAGTGCAATTACCCGGTGGGAAACACCACTGAATGGACTGGAGGCAGCAGCTAATATTCAAAATATTCTGCTCGGATTATCCGTTTTTTTCCTGGCAAGAATCCTTGGCTCCCTATACTTTATCAAAACCATTGAAGATACGGAGATCTTTGAAGGATCTAAAAAACAAATCCGGTACAACACGATTCCCTTCCTGGCTGTATTTCTTTCTTTCATGATTTTGCTCCTCACAAAAGACGGTTTTGCAGTAAATCCTGAAACAAAAAATGTTTTCATGGAACCTAACAAGTATCTGAACAATTATCTGCAAATGCCTCTGGTGGCAGCCTTCCTTCTGGCAGGTGTTGCTGGGGTGCTGACCGGAATTGCATTAACAATCTTTAAAAACAGTAAAAACGGCTTGTGGTTTACTGGCTTTGGTGCGGCCTTGACAGTTTTCTCTCTGTTCATGGTGGCCGGTTTCAATAATACCGCCTACTATCCCTCTACATTTGATTTGCAGAGTTCATTGACTATTGAAAACAGTTCTTCAAGCCATTACACTTTGACGGCAATGAGCTATGTTTCCCTGATGGTTCCTTTTGTGATAGCTTATATCTGGTATGCATGGACATCAATGAATAAAAAGAAAATCGACTCCAGTGAAGTAGAAGCTGAAGGCGATCATATGTATTAATCTGATTTAAAAACCAAGACTATGGAACACACAATATCCTTAATATGGCTGGCCTTCTGGCCGATACTCATTTTTGCGATTTACCGCATTAGCTATGCTGTATTAAAACACAAAAAGTATCTGTACGAAGAAGGCGATGAAAATTAAGCGCTGAAGCCTAATTTTCTCATTTAATATTTTTTATCTCAAGTTGATAAGCTTCCGGAAGCAACCGGAAGCTTTTTCTGTGATAGATGGTAGCCCCATTTTGCTTAATGGTATCCCTGTGCTTCAGTGTAGGATATCCTTTGTTGCTGTTCCATTGGTACTCCGGGTAATCCTCATGCAGTTGAATCATATAGTCGTCACGGTATGTTTTAGCAAGTATTGATGCAGCAGCAATGGACAAATATTTCTGGTCGCCTTTCACAACACACTGGTGGGGGGTTTCTTTGTATTTGTAAAAGTATTTCCCGTCAATCAGCAGATGTTCTGGAGTAATTTTCAATCCATCTACAGCTCTATGCATAGCCAAAATTGAAGCTTTAAATATATTAATCTGATCTATTTCCTGGTTATCCACACTGGCAACGGAATAGGCAAGAGCCTGTTCTTCAATATCTTTTCTTAAGGCCTTTCGTTGTTTTACAGTAAGTTTTTTGGAATCGTTCAATACCGAATGACTAAACCCGGGAGGCAAAATAACAGCAGCAGCAAATACGGGCCCTGCCAGACAGCCCCTTCCAGCTTCATCACAGCCTGCTTCATAAATTCCTTCTTTATAAAATGCTCTTAAATTCACCTATTTGAATTGTTTGAGAATGCTTTTCATTTTATCTACTTTTTCCCTTAGTGTATCGTTATCCCTGGCTTCTACAATTAACCGCAAATAAGGCTCTGTATTAGAGGGCCTGACGTTAAACCACCATTCTTCAAATTCTATTCTGTAACCATCAAAATCAAGCAATTCGAGAGGTTTTTCCTGTTTGGTAAAATATTCCTTCAGGGCTTCCATTGCTTCTGATTTGTCCTCAATTTTAAAATTCAACTCTCCGCTGCTTTCGTAATTAGAAATCTGGTCTATGACTTCAGACAACCTAACTCCTTTGCTTTTAAAGTCTGAGACAATATCCAGAACAATAAGAGCTGCTAAAATTCCCGAATCAGAATAATAAAAATCACGGAAATAGTAATGGCCGGCCAGTTCGCCTCCATAAAGGCCGCCTATCTCTTTAAGCCTGGGTGATGCAAAAGCCCGACCCACTCTCCAGGTATGAATATGGGCATTGTACTGTTTTAAATATTCCTTAACAGATTTAGAAGTACGAATATCCTGCAATACCGTTTCATCTGGATTTTTAAGAAAATAATGCCCCATGAGTGCAATGACCATATCGGGAGAAATAAAGTCTCCTTTTTCATCAATGAACATCACCCTGTCGCCATCCCCGTCAAAAATTAGTCCTAAATCACATTCTTCCTGTAAAACCAGTTTTTTAATATCCCTTTGATTCTCGGGTTCCAATGGATTAGGGTTATGATTGGGAAACTCGCCATTGGGTTCGCAGTGAATATAGATGGGGTGATCCTTTAAAATCTCTTTTATAACCATTCCTGCCATTCCATTGGAGCAATCAACCCCAATTTTTAAATTCCGAATATTCTTGTTATAATACTTCCGTAAAAATACCAGATACTCCTCTTTAACATTGAAAGAAATGAGCCTGCCTTTATTTAGAGAAGGTTTTATCTCACCATTTAGTACGAGCTCATGAAGTTTTTTCAATCCATTTTCAAATCCAATGGGCACAACATTTTCCCCGGATATTTTAAACCCATTGTATTCTTTAGCATTATGCGAAGCTGTAATCTGGACGGATGTTTTAAATTCATGCTTCCCTGTAGCAAAATATATCATGGGGGTGGTTGTCAGTCCGGCATCATAAACATCGACACCACGATCAGTTATTCCATTTACCAGGCTATTGAAAATCTCTTCGGAACTAAGTCTAATATCTCTACCCACCAGTATCTTATCAACTCCTACCAGTTCTGGTAAAAAATAGCCCAGTTTATAAACATCCTCTTTGTTAAAGTCTTTATTATAAATTCCCCGGATGTCATAGGCTTTAAATCCTTTCATAACCACTATTTTTTTTTCAAAGGTAGTAAAATTCAGTCCAATTTTGATTCAAAAAGCTCTGAAAGGGTTATAAATAAAGTCGCTTATGCAACAGAATATGTAATACCAATAAAAAAGGCTGACAATAATCATCATCAGCCTTAGAATTCTGCTATTTCTACTTACCTATTTCTGTAACGCTTTCACCGGTTCAATTCCCAGTGTTGTTCCTTCCTGAATAGCTTTTAGTACAGCTCCGCCTCCTGTAAAAATGTAATATTTTGGATGATCGAGCGCCACAATATAAAGACCCGGCAGCAGCCTTTTCAGCTCCTGCATGGTATCACCACCACCATAAAGTTTGACAGCATCAATATTATCATCTATTAGTTGGTCGAGGGCAATTGTACCATCGTTAAAATGAGGAGTAAAGCCCATTACAGCATTTACAAAAATGGTTTGAGCACTATGAAAAACTTCCTGAACATGGTCTTCTTCAAAAGATTTATGCGAAACGTCCAGGACATAATTAAGTTTTGCTCCTTGCTTCAGGTCATGAATGTAATGTTCTCTGTACTGACCTTCAAGTTTACCTTCAAGGGTGTCGGATTCGACAATATAAGGAAGCTCGACAAGCTTACTCTCAAACTTTTCAGCATAATCAATAAATTTTTTAGCCAGTTTCTTATCGTCTTCTGAAACTCCCTTGATTTCTATATCATATTTTGCAGAAAGATAGGCATTATAGATAACACCACCGAGAACCAAATAATCAGCTTTTTCCAGAAGTGCGTAGAGGGGTTCAGCTTTTGTATCAAATTTAGCACCTGCAACCACAGCCACAAAGGGTTTTTTGGGGTCGTAAATTCTCTCCAGGTTGTCTATTTCGCTTTGCATCAGGAATCCTGCATAAGAAGGCAGATATTTGTTTACACCTACCGTAGACGCGTGGGGCTGCCATGAGCCGAAAGCGTCATTCACAAAGATATCCGCCAGGCCCGCTAATTGATGAGCGAAACGATCGGCTTCTTCACCACCGGCCTCTTCTCCGTTAAACCAACGGGTGTTTGGAAGATAAATACCGTCTATTTTGCCTTCCCGAAGCTCCCTGATTTGATGATTAATAGAGGTTTCTATTCCCAGATAACCCTGTTTACCATGAGCCCGGAACTCAGGAACTTTAAGAGTAATATGCAGTTTATTTTTGAGATAGTCCACAATAGGCTGAACTGACACATCATCATTGATTTCAATCTCACCTGTTTTCTTATCTCTGGGCCTGCCAACATGAGTCATCAATATGATTTTCCCTCCTTTGGCATTAATGTGGTACAGGGTACCAATAGTTGCATCAATACGATAGGGATCATGGATTTCACCCTTTTTTACAACGTTGTGATCTACTCGTACAAGAACTACTTTTCCGTCCAGATCAGCATTCTGTATCAGTGGTAAGTTATACTTTTCAATCATAATTTATCCTTTTTTAATTTGTGTTCAAATTACAAAAGATGTTCATCATTTTCAAACGAAAACCTGAACATTTAACTTTTACCCAAATTATACCTAAGTAAAGCGCTTTTTTACTATCCCGATAAAAATCGATACAGGCTGTTCAAACAACTCAACTTAGGTTTTACCCGAATAATTAACTTCGTTGAGGGCTTCGCCGTTCAAGAATTATTCCTGTCTCCGACAGCTAACAAAAAAAGATCTCAATTGGTTTAAAACTCCTCCCGGATTGCCTTAAGAGAAGGAAGCTGCTTGTCTTCGATAAATTCAAGCAAAGCACCTCCTGCAGTGGAAATATAACTTATCTTGTGTGCCAGGTTATATTTATTAACGGCTGCAATAGAATCGCCTCCACTGATTAGTGAGAATGATCCTTTATCTGTTGCTCTTGAGACTGCCATTGCTATTCGCAAAGTTCCACCGGAGAAATTGGACATTTCAAAAACTCCAATCGGCCCATTCCATAGAATAGTAGCAGAACTTTCAATAACATCAGCAAATTTTGTAGCGGTTTTGATTCCAATATCCATTCCCCGCCATCCTTTCTTTATAGATTTAATATCGTTGTGTTTTATGTTAGCCGTATTTTTAAATTCATCAGCTATTACACAATCCGTAGGCAGTAGTAAATTCACTCCCAGTTTTTCTGCTCTATCCAAAATTTCTCTGGCTACATCCAGAGATTCATCCTCAACAAGGGAATCACCAACATCCCCGCCAAGAGACTTAACAAAAGTATAAGCAATTCCTCCTGCAATAATAAGATTATCCACCTTTGCAAGCAATGCCCGGATTATATCTATTTTCGTACTAACCTGTGAACCTCCCAGAATAGCGGTGAAGGGCCGCTTGGGCTGCTTTAACACCCTGTTTATGTTGTTAATTTCATTTTCCACCAGGTAACCCAGCATCTTGTTGTTCGGAAAGAATTTTGCTATCGTATAAGTTGAGGCATGCGCTCTGTGGGCCGTTCCAAATGAATTATTTACGTAAACATCACCCAGTTCAGCCAGATGCCTGGCAAATTCCTCATCTCCTTCGAGTTCCTCTTTGTAGAAGCGCAAGTTTTCGAGAAGTAAAATTTCCCCGGCCTGCAAATTCTGCGC
Organism: uncultured Bacteroidales bacterium; assembly: GCA_964585385.1. Classification (GTDB taxonomy): domain Bacteria; phylum Bacteroidota; class Bacteroidia; order Bacteroidales; family UBA12077; genus JAGXLC01. Next base: position 61,044 of record CAZPDP010000002.1, on the reverse strand, counting down.
AGCCAATTTGGCCCTTCTGCCCAGACAATCATCTACAAATTTTATCTCCTTGTCAATCAACTTCGAAAGATAAGGAACAAGGTGCTTGAGTGAAAGTTTGTCATCATACTTTCCCCCGGGACGTCCCAAATGAGTGAGAAAGACGATAGAACCCCCATCGGTCAGAATTTTTCTGACTGTTGGCAAAGCAGTAATGATACGGGTATTGTCCAGAATGTTGAAATCTTCATCAAAGGGTACATTAAAATCAACACGCATCAGGACCTTTTTACCATTAAAATCATAGTTGTCAATGGTAAGTTCTTCTCTTATTGCTTTCAAACTGGGTAACTCTTTCCCTTCCAGATATTCAAGCAGAGCGCCTCCAGCAGTAGAAACAAAGCTGATTCGGTTTGCCAGGCCATACTTATTTACTGCTGAGATACTATCTCCGCCGCCGAGTAAAGAAAAGGCCCCCTTGTCGCTTGCTGAAGCTACCGCCATAGCGACCCGCAGGGTACCCATCGAGAAATTAGACATTTCAAAAACACCAATGGGCCCGTTCCACAGAATCTTCGTAGAATTTTCAATCACATTGGTAAACTGGTTAGCAGATTTGTAGCCAATATCCAACCCCATCCATCCATCGGGAATTTTATCTGTTTCGGTATGCTTAATGTTAGCGTCATTACTGAATTCATCTGCAATAATACAATCGATGGGAAGATAAAGGTTTACTTTGTACTCTTTGGCCTTTTCTATAATCTCAAGGGCTACATCCAAATAGTCATCTTCAACAATGGATTTTCCGATTTTTCCTCCGGTAGCTTTGCTGAAAGTGTAGGCAATACCACCTGCAATAATCAGGTTATCCACTTTCTCGATTAGGGCTTTGATAATATGAATTTTCGTAGAAATTTTTGAACCCCCAATAATAGCTGTAAAAGGATGTTCAGGTTCATTCAAAACCCTGTCTATATGTTTAATCTCGCTTTCAACAAGGTAACCCAGCATCTTATCTTTTGGAAAAAACTTAGCAATTGTATATGTTGAAGCGTGTGCCCTGTGTGCTGTACCGAAAGCATTGTTAATGTATACATCCCCCAGCGAAGCCAGTTGCGCTGCAAATTCTGTATCGGCTGATTTTTCTTCAGGATGAAACCTGAGGTTCTCAAGAATTAAAACTTCTCCGGGCTTTAATTCAGAAGCAGCTTTTTTGGCTATTTCCCCTACACAGTCTTCTGCAAATTTTACCTCTCTCTCAAGTAGTTTTGACAAATGAGGAACAATATGTTTAACAGAGAATTTCTCATCGTATTTGCCTTTAGGCCTCCCAAGATGGGTTAATAAAATTAAGGCTCCGTTTTCGCTCAATATCTTCTGAATAGATGGCAAAGCTGTTACAATTCTTGTGTCATCGGTAATTTCCTGTTTGTCATTTAAAGGAACATTAAAATCAACGCGCATCAATACTTTCTTTCCGTTGAAATTATAATTGTCAATTGAATACATGAGAGCTGGGGTTTTAATTTTTCAAGATAAATATAAAAATTTTTATTTTATTTACCTTTGGTACAATTTTTAAGTTTTAGCGAGGTATCCAAAACATTTAAAACCACAAGAATAAAGAATGCAATTCAAAGAAATCATAGGTCAGGAAACCATTAAAAAACAACTGATAAAAACTGTTGAAGACAATCGAATAAGTCATGCACAATTGTTTATTGGCCCGCAGGGGGTAGGAAAACTTTCGCTGGCCATTGCTTATGCACAGTATATCAATTGCCAGGACAAGAAGGAAGATGACTCATGCGGGGTATGTAACAGTTGTAAAAAATACAACAAACTCATCCATCCCGATTTGCATTTTGTATTCCCTGTAAAAAAAGCATCAGAAGCCAAGCCTGAAACAAGCGATACCTACCTGGAAAAATGGAGATCCCGTATAACTGAGAACCCCTATATCAGTCCGAATCAGTGGTATGAAATGCTTGAACTGGAAAATAAACAAGGTATTATTCCCACCAGTGAAAGCAATAATATCATCCGCAAACTGAATTACAAAACATTTGAAGCAGATTACAAGGTGATGATTATCTGGCTTCCTGAAAGAATGCATCAAAGCGCGGCCAATAAACTTCTAAAGATGATTGAAGAACCTCCTCCGTTTACTATATTCCTTTTGGTATCGGAAAATTCAGATCTGATTTTACCTACCATTCTCTCCAGAACCCAAAATATAAAAGTACCTAAAATTGATGACCAGAGCATGTTTAATTCGCTTAGCGATCATTTCGGACTTGAAACCAAAAAGGCCCAGGAAATTGTTCACCTGGCTAATGGGAGTTACCTGAACGCATTGAATTATTTAAAGACAAGCGAGGATGAACAAATCAATTTCAGCCGCTTTATAGATTTGATGCGTTTGTGCTACTCTAAGAAGGTTCCCGAAATCCTTTCATGGGTAGATGAAACCGGGAGTATCGGAAGAGAAAGGCAGAAAATGTTCCTCCAGTATGCCGCACGAATGGTACGGGAAAATTTTATGATGCATTTGCAAATGGAAAAAATTGTATACCTCACCGATGAAGAAAAAAAATTTTCCGGCAAATTCTCCCAGTTTATTAATGAAAGGAACGCAAATCGAATTTATACCGAATTTAACAAAGCCTATCGCGATATTCAGATGAATGCACACGGAAAAACAGTCCTTCTGGATCTTGCCATTAAATTAATGAAATTGTTAAGATTATAATTTTCATTAATTTTGCACCATGAAAATACCGTTTACGAATTATTCGTTTGTTACTATTACAATCGAATGAATAATCAAATCACTATGGACCATTCAGAAGAACAAAAATACAATCAACATACCCACACTGCGGAATACCCGGATCATTGGCCCTGCAGTTTCTGCAAGCCGGAGCATTACTCAAAGTTAAATACTATCAACTGGCTTAAAGATGTTCCCGAGACACCCCTTTCAACCGATTTGGTTGAAATTCGTTTTAAAAATACACGCAAGGAGTTTTTTCGAAACATTAACCACCTGCGAATAAAAGAAGGGGATATCGTTGCAGTAGAAGCCTCCCCAGGCCACGACATAGGTATTGTTTCGCTAACAGGTGAGTTGGTTTTACACAAGCTTAAACAGCAGGATATCTCACCGATTGACGGGGAATTTAAGAATATTTACCGTAAAGCCAAGGAAACCGATATTGAAAAATGGCGTGAAGCGGTATCCATGGAACATAAAACTATGATCAAAGCGAGGCAAATTGCCCATGATTTAAACCTTGACATGAAAATCGGCGATGTAGAATACCAGGGAGATAAGACAAAAGCAATATTCTATTACATCGCAGATGAAAGGGTAGATTTCCGGGAACTCATTAAAATTATGGCGGATGAATTTAAAATCCGCATTGAAATGAGACAAATCGGTACACGCCAGGAATCGGGAAGAATTGGAGGAATCGGTTCTTGTGGCAGAGAGTTATGTTGTTCAACCTGGTTAACCGATTTCATCTCAGTTACAACCAATTCCGCAAGATACCAGGAACTTTCCCTGAATCCCCAAAAAATGGCTGGACAATGTGGCAAATTGAAATGTTGCCTCAATTTTGAGCTGGATAACTACCTGGATGCCAGGAAAAATTTTCCGAATACTGAAATTCTGCTCGAAACAAAACAGGGCACTGCTCACCACCAAAAAACCGATATCTTCAAAAAAATACTCTGGTACTCTTTTAGCACGGACTCATCTGAAAACCTTATACCTGTAAGCATTGAACGTGTTAAAAAAATCATCTCGCTCAACAAAAAAGGCGAAAAACCTGAAAAACTAGTCGATGCAGGAGCAGAAGCCCTGGAAAATATAGATTTTAAAAATGATGTGGGAGAAGATAGCCTGGATCGATTTGAAAACAAACCCGACTCAAAGCCAAAATCCAAAAAAAGACGAAAAAGCAATAAGAAAAAACGAAAATCCAATGGTAAAAAAAGATAGCTTCTTCTTTCTACTTGTCCTTATTTTACTGGTATCTTCTGTTAGCTGTAACTCTGACAAAATTTACAATAAGACTTACGATTTAAAAAATGCCAGCTGGGACAAATCCAATGTTCTCAATTTCAGTTTTAGTTTAAATGACACCATCAGTCCATACAATGTACTATTCAACGTTCGTCATTCTTCTAAATACAAATATCAAAACCTGTATTTATTTGTTAACACCACATCTCCGGAAGGCAATGCGTTAAGAGACACTTTCGAGGTCATGCTGGCAGATGACAAAGGCCGCTGGTACGGAAACGGATGGGGTGATATTTATGAAGTAAGCATGCCCTATAAAAGATATGTCAGATTCCCGGACAGCGGAACCTATACAATGGAAGTTCAACAAGCCATGCGCACTGACCAGTTAAAGCATGTAACAGATTTTGGTTTACAGATTGAAAAAGCAAAAAATCCGGAAAAGTGACAAAAAGGAAACTTGACCGGTTCGCGGAAATGAAAACTTTCCCAAACGTCATTGAACCGGGCTTTTACGAAATATTTAAAAAGGATTACACGCTCAAAGGAAAATGGAAGCCTGATTTTTTTGGGAATAACAAACCCATTGTTCTTGAACTGGGCTGTGGAAAAGGTGAGTATACTGTTGCCCTGGCACGTAAATACCCCTCAAAGAACTTTATTGGTATCGACATAAAAGGAGCCCGGATGTGGAAAGGCGCCAAAACGGCACTGGAAGAGAACATCCACAATGCAACATTCCTTCGCACCCGTATTGATTTCATAACCTCCTTTTTTACAGAGAATGAGGTCGATGAAATATGGGTTACCTTCCCCGATCCTCAACCTAAAAAATCACGGAAACGACTTATATCACCCATGTTTCTTACACGTTATCAAAAATTTATAAGGGAGAACGGGGTTGTAAATCTTAAAACCGATAATACTGAATTGTTCGATTATGCAGAAGAAGTAGTAAAAACGAACAATCTGAATATCATCAGTAAAAGCAGAGATGTACACGGCTGCCCAAATGGGGAGCTTGAAATCGTTAAGGAAATAAAAACGTTTTATGAAAAACAGTTCATTGAGCAGAATAAAAAAATAAAATACCTGGCTTTCGAGCTGGATAAAAATAAAACCCTGAAAGAACCCGATGAATGATGACTCCTTTTTCGATAAGGTTTACCATGTAACACGCCTGATTCCCAAAGGCCGTGTAACCTCATACGGAGCGATTGCCAGATATTTGGGAGCCCCGGGGTCGGCCCGGATGGTAGGATGGGCATTAAACAACTCACACAGTCAGCCCGAATTTATCCCCGCACACCGTGTGGTTAACAGAAACGGCATGCTCACCGGCAAAGCACACTTTTCAGGCCCTGATGTTATGAAAGAATTGCTGGAAAATGAAGGCATAACAGTACTCAATGATAAAGTTCAGGATTTTAACCGTCTTTTCTGGGATCCGATGAAAGAACCTGGGGGATGATTTCCCATTGGATTTAAGAATTTTATAATTAATTTTGGTGTTTTATTTAAATTAAATTAAAATTAGTTGGACCCATGAGTTATTCAAACAAGCAAGTACTTGATATACTGCGAAAAGTCAAACATCCGGAAACTGAAAACGACATCGTTTCCATGGGTATGGTGGATGACATTTCCATTGAAGACAAAAAAATCAGCTTCAGCCTCATTTTTAAAAAACCCAACGACCCGTTTACCTCATCTATTAAGAAAGCCTGTGTTCAGGCCATTGAAAATGAACTGGGAGAGGGTGTTCAAATTCGGGGCAATATCAATGTAAAAATTCCCCAGGCAAAAAAACAACAAACCCAATCCGAGGCTTCCAGTACCATGCTCCCGGGAGTTAAAAATATTATTGCTATTGCTTCCGGCAAAGGCGGTGTAGGAAAATCAACTATTGCTGCAAACACAGCCGCTAGCCTGGCGAAAACCGGAGCCAGGGTAGGTCTGATTGATGCCGATATTTTCGGGCCCTCCATCCCGAAAATGTTTAATGTTGAAGGGGAAAGACCCCATGTTAAAGAGGTCACAGGTAAAGAAATGATTACTCCAATTGAGCAGTACGGGGTAAAGATGCTTTCCATCGGCTTTTTTGTAAATCCTGAAGATGCTCTTATCTGGAGAGGCCCTATGGCAACCAATGCTTTAAAACAAATCATTGACCAGGGTGAATGGGGAGAGCTGGATTATATGATCATAGACCTCCCCCCCGGAACAAGTGATATTCACCTCACGCTTGTACAGGAACTAGCGGTCACAGGAGCGGTAATTGTTAGCACACCCCAGAAAGTTGCACTTGCTGATGCTATTAAAGGTATACGTATGTTTACAACGGATCAGATCAATGTTCCGGTTCTTGGACTGGTGGAAAATATGGCCTGGTTTACACCTGCCGAGTTGCCCGAAAATAAATATTATATCTTTGGAAAAGAAGGGTGTAAGGAACTCGCCAAACAGGAAAACGTTCCCCTGCTGGGTCAGATACCTATTGTGCAAAGCATAATGGAAGGCGGAGAAGAAGGGAAACCTTCGGCCCTGGATGAAGAATCACATGTTGGAAAAGCTTTTAAAGAACTGGCTGACCAACTAATAAAGTCCGTTGATGAAAGAAATAAAAACCTTGACCCCACAAAACGCGTAGAAATAAAACACAAATAAACACTAGTATGGATAAAAAAGAAGTTGAAAACAAAATTATTCAGACCATTGAGAAAGTAAGACCTTACCTGCTTGCTGATGGTGGTGACATTGTGTTACATGAAATCACTGATGATCTGACGGTAAAAGTTGAACTGACAGGAGCTTGCGGTACATGCCCTTTTAGTCTGTTTACACTGAAAAACGGTGTCGAACAAGCGCTTAAAAAAGAAATACCGGAACTTAAAGAGGTAGTGGCCATTAATCAATAAGTTGCGTGATTGATTTGCAGGCTCTCTTATAAACCAACATACAAACTGGGTATTTTGTCATTAACTCAAAGATAAAATATCCGGTTTTTATATTTTTGAAACAAATTCTTCTAACGAATATCAGAAAATAAACTTAGCCAAGATAAAGTTCAAATTTATTGGCAATCGAATAATATCCCCGGCGTTTTTAAGTTAATTTTAAAAAGTGTCGAAATTGAATAAAAAAAACATGCGTATCCGTGGTTTGATAATCATACTTCTTTCTGTTTTCCTCCTTGCCAGATGCGGAACAGAAAAAAACACATCCATAACAAGGTCTTACCACAATCTTACCTCCTATTACAACATCCTATTTAATGGAAAGGAGAGTTATAATGAAGGAATTAACAGGTATGAAGAGAACTACCAGTTCGATTTCACACGCCGGTTGCCAGTTTTTATATATGGAAATGAAAAACTTTCGGGAAATATAAAACCTCAAATGGAGCGTGCTATTGAAAAGGCTTCCAAACTGGTGCGGCTGCACTCCATTACTGCCAAACCCGAAAACCTTGAACAAAAACGTAAACTTACCAAAGAAGAAAAAGAATACTACAGCAAGTCTGAATTTAACAGATTTGTTGACGACAGCTATCTGCTCATGGGAAAAGCCTACTTCTGGCTAATGGACTACTCCACAGCTTCCAAATTGCTTGAATATGCTGCAAATGAATTTAAAAACGAGGAAATGGGTTATAAAACAAAAGTTTGGTTAATCAGGAGTTATATTCAGCTCCAAAAGTACCGGGAAGCTTCAGAAATATTGAAAAAATCAGAAGAGGTTGAGCAAATGCCTGAACAAATCCGTTCGGAATTTAATGCCACTTATGCAGATTATTTCCTGAAGCAGGACCAGCCCGCGCAAGCCATCCCCTTTCTGAGAAAAGCCATAAAATTCTGTGGTGATAAATCCAAGAAAACAAGATATTCGTTCATTTTAGCGCAGATAATGGAAGAAACCGACCAACCCCGTAAAGCCTTTGAACAATACGACAAAGTCATTGAAATGAAACCCGATTACCGGATGAAATTCAATGCAAGCCTGAAAAAAGCATGGCTATATCAGCTCGCAGGTATTGAAGGAAAAGAAATTAAGCAAGAGCTTGACAAAATGCTCAAGGATGATAAAAACTCAGATTATAAAGACCAGATATACTATGCTCTTGCAAAAATTGCCAGGCAAGAAAACCGGGTTGAAGAAGCCATTAAGAACTTCAAACTTTCTGCAAGAAATAGCAAAGACAATCAAAACCAGCAGGGTTTATCCTATCTGGAGCTAGCTGATATCTATTTTGCAAGAAAGAGTTATGAAAATGCACAGGCCTATTACGACAGCGCTGTCACCTTTTTGGAATCTGATTATCCAGGATATACAGACCTGTACATTAAGAATAAATACCTAACCAAACTTGTCAGCAACCTGAATGTTATCGACCGGCAGGACAGCTTACAGAGAGTGGCACAAATGAGCGAAAGCAAGCGAAATGAATTGATTAACAAGCTCATAAAGCAATACAAAGCCGAAGAACAAGCCAAAAAGCAAAAGGATTTGCAGGCAAGACAACAACAAAACAACCGTCTAACCCAGTCTCAGTTAAATGAATTGAGAAACAGGAATTCTTCCAGCTGGTATTTTTACAGCCAAACAGCAGTTGAGCGGGGCAAGGTGGCATTTCAACAAAAATGGGGAGCCAGAGAGCTTGAAGACAACTGGAGAAGATCAAATAAGAGAAGCTCTCAGTTTGAAGATTTTGCAGAAGCAGAAAAGGCTGAAAAAGAAGAGAAGGAACAGATGCCTAAAACCAACAGAAAATACTATCTGCGGGACCTTCCTCTCAACGATTCACTGATGGAAGTTTCCCACCAAAAAATTCAGCAAGCCTATCTCGATGTGGGGATGACTTATATGAATGACCTGGAAAATAACCCTAAAGCCATTGAAGCTTTCAAAGAACTCAACGAAAGATACCCGGACAATAAATATCAGCTCACAAGTTACTATTATCTCTACAAGCTCTATAAAGAGGAAGGAAACAGTAATCTGGCGAATGAATACAAGAACAAAATTATCAGGGAATATCCGGAAAGCAATCATGCGAAAATATTAAAGGATCCCGATTATTTTAAAAAACTGGAACAAGAGCAAAACGAAATTGAAAAGTTCTACAATGAAACGCTTAAAGCATACAGAAATGGGAACTACAACAAGGTGATTCAAAATTTTTCCTTCGCCCGGGAAAACTTTAACAGCCAGGATTATCTGGCCCGTTTTGATTTTCTTGAAACGTTGAGCAAAGGAAAGACAGAAGACATTATTACGTATCGAAAATCTCTGGAAGAATTGATAAAGAAATACCCTGGAACCGAAATTGCTGAGGTTTCCGGTGATATGCTGGCTTATCTTAATAAAACAGAGCTTGAACAATTGCGCCAGCATTTCTCACAAAATAAAGTCAGAAAAGAGAAGCAGGGAAAAGGGGATAATGAGAACGAGCAAAAAGAAACAAAAGAACCTCAAGAAGATGAACCGGAAACAGATTATAAATCAGACGATGAAGACCAGTATTATTTTGTAGTTGTTGCCAATACTGAAAAAATTGATATCAACAGGCTTATATTTGACCTGATTAATTTTAATCTTGATTATTTTCTACAAAAAGACTATAATACTTCCAGTAAAAAATTCAATGAGTATTATACTGTAGTGTCGGTAAAACGTTTTGAAACCCTGGAATCAGTCAGAGAATACTATGATATTTTGCAGAAGAAAAAAGATCGGGTCTTTTCAGAAATAGACCCCTCAGATTACAACTTTTTCTATATTTCTGTCAAAAATTATTTAACCCTGCTTGAGAAAAAATCGATAATTGAATACATTAAATTCTTTGACAAAAAATTAGCCACCCGCTGATAACCATCTCAAAACCACAACTATGAAGGAAATAAAAATTCTTTGGGTAGATGATGAAATAGACTTACTGAGACCTCATATATTATTCCTTCAGGAAAAAGGCTATAAGGTTTTCACCACCAGCAATGCAGACGATGCCATTGAAATGGTTAAGAACAATCCTTACGATTTGATATTTTTGGATGAGCACATGCCGGGCATAAGCGGACTGGAAGCACTCAGTGATATCAAAAACCTCAGGCCCAATGTGCCGGTAGTGATGATTACAAAGAGTGAGGAGGAGAATATTATGGAAGAAGCAATTGGTTCAAGAATAGACGACTACCTCATCAAACCCGTAAATCCCAAACAAATTTTGCTGACCATCAAAAAAAATATCGAAACGGACAAACTCATTACCGAAAAGTCTATCTCCAATTATCAGTCTCAATTCCAGGAATTAAGCAACCTAATCAGCGATGCCGCTCATTTCAGCGACTGGAAAAAAATTTACAGAAAAATCGTTTACTGGGAACTTGAACTTTCTGAAAACCAGGACGGCGGAATGCATGAAATTTTACAGAATCAAAAACACGATGCCAACAATGCTTTTGCCAAATACATCCAAAGTAATTACGCTGGGTGGTTTTCTGACAAATCAGAGGAAAAACCGCTCCTGTCCCCCAGCCTTTTCAAAGAAAAAGTTTTACCTCTCCTTTCCGCAAAAGAAAACGTACTTCTCCTGGTTATTGACAATTTACGCTTTGATCACTGGAAAGTGCTCATGCCTTATATCAATGAACTTTTTTCTATCGAAGAAGAAGACTTGTTTTTCAGCATACTTCCCACAGCAACTCAATATTCCAGGAATTCAATGTTCGCAGGATTGATGCCCCTGGAAATTCAAAAACTGTATCCCGGTATTTGGCTCCACGACGAAGAATCCGGGGGTAAAAACCTAAAAGAAAGCGAGTTGCTGAAAAACCAACTGACGCGATTGGGTCTTGACACCCGTTTTTTCTATGAAAAGATCAGCCGCGCACAAACCGGCCGGAAAGTTCTCCAGAAGCTCTCAAATCTTCTAAATTACAACCTATCCGTGCTGGTTTTTAATTATATTGACATGCTTTCACATTCAAGAACAGAAATGGATGTTATCAAAGAGCTGGCAAGCACAGAAGCAGCTTACAGAACCCTTACCCTGTCGTGGTTCAGACACTCTCCCCTGCTTGCATTACTCAAAGAGCTGGCAGATAAAAAAATAAAAATAATCTTAACTACAGACCACGGGAACATCCAGGTTCATAATCCCCGAAAAGTAGTTGGAGACAGGAACACTTCTGTTAACCTCCGCTATAAAACAGGTAAAAACTTATCCTATAAAAAGCAGGAAGTTTTTGATGTCAACGATCCAACCACCATTCATCTGCCTAAAACGCATGTAAGTTCAAAATATATCTTCGCCACAAACCAGGACTACCTGGTGTATCCGAATAATTATAACTATTACGTCAACTATTTCAGAAACACATTTCAGCATGGTGGAATTTCCATGGAAGAAATGATGATACCATTTGTAATTTTAAATCCAAAAATGTAATTTGTTTAATTCTTAGAAATGGAAAAACTGGAATTAAATAAACTGAATGATTTGCCGAAAGCAGCTAAAAAATTCCTGGAAAAAACAGATGGGAAAAAGTTTTTTGCATTTTTTGGTGACTTAGGGGCTGGGAAAACTACCTTTATCAAGGCATTATGCAATGAATTGGACGTAGTAGACATTGTAAGCAGTCCCACCTTCTCACTAATCAATGAATATCAGTCTGAATCCGGACAAAAGATATACCACATGGACTTCTACAGGATAGAATCAATTAAAGAAGCTTATGATATTGGGGTGGAGGACTATTTTCAGAATGATAATTACTGTTTTATCGAATGGCCGGAAAAGATTGATGAATTGTTGCCCAACAATGTGGTATATGTTAAGATAATTGAAAATCAGAACGGAAAAAGAACAATAGAGTTCAATTAAATGACATTCAGGAATGAAATAACAACAAAATATTGGTGTTTACGTACCTTAATTTATTTAACCAGGCATAATATATGAAAAAAAGAGGGGTTTCTCCAAATTTTTCGCTAAGCAATGCAGGCTTTCTTCCAAAAGAGGAAATGCTTGAGATTGGCAGGAAAAGCTCCAAACTCGTCATTGGACTACCCAAAGATGACGCGGTGGTCGAAAGCCGAGTGGCGCTCACACCCGAGGCTGTTGAGATACTTGTGAACCAGGGACATGAAGTAATTATCGAGACCGGGGCCGGTAATGAGGCAAAATATAAAGACACGGATTATAGTGAGAATGGTGGATTCATAGTGGAAAACAAAAACCAGGTTTATCAGTGCGACATCATTTTAAGAATCTCTCCACTCAAATCAGAAGAAATTGATAGTCTAAGAGGCGATCAGGTAGTTATCACCAGCCTGAACCTTCCTCAGCAAAACGAAGAGTGCATCCGTAAGATGATGCAAAAAAAGGTTATTGCTATCGCTTTCGAATTTCTCAGGGATGACGACAACAGTTTCCCGGTTATCAGGGCAATGAGTGAGATTGCTGGCACAACATCCATCCTGGTTGCTTCGGAATACCTGAGTAAGTCAAGAAACGGCAAAGGGGTTATGTTAGGCGGTGTAACAGGAATCACACCAACCGAAGTAGTCATTCTGGGAGCTGGTACAGCCGCTGAATATGCAGCAAGAGCTGCAATCGGTCTTGGAGCGTCCCTGAAAATTTTTGATAATTCGCTCATTAAACTCCGAAGATTACAAAAACGGCTAGCTACCAGGCTCTACACATCAGTTTTTCATCCCAGTGTGATTATAAAAGATATTCAATCTGCCGATGCAGTAATCGGCGCTATGTACCAGGAGGAGCAGTATGCAAAAATGCTGATTGATGAAGACATGGTCAAAAAGATGAAAGAAGGATCCGTAATTATAGACTTAAGTATTGACCAGGGAGGATGCGTTGAAACATCAGAAATCCGTACAATCGATAATCCGTCCTATATTAAGCACGGCGTAATCCATTACTGTGTACCTAATATTGCCTCACGTGTTGGAAGAACAGCCTCCATTGCCCTAAGCAACGTATTTTCACCTCTTCTCGTGAGAATGGGTGAATATGGCGGAGTTATCAATTTCCTGAAAGAAAACAGGGGGCTCAGAAATGGAGTGTATATTTATAATGGAATACTAACAAGCAATCAGCTTGGGAAACGTTTTGATATTCCTTCAAGAGATATTGATTTGCTTATGGCAGCTTTTTGATAAATATGCGTTTTTTCGCTGTATTATTTTTTGTCAACACGAAATATCTGAAATAGTGAATCCGTTTTACAATAAAACACTGTTATTGCATGTGTAAGAATAATATGTTGTTTAACAATTAAATTAATTTTCCAATATATTTTGAATATAAACTTATAAATCATTAATTTTAGCCCAGCAAAAATAAAAGGAAATATGGAACCGAAAAAAACTAAAAAAGCTGATTTAGAGAAGAAAAAGGGCCTTTTTCTAGAGATAGGATTTGTCATTACCCTTGGACTAGTATTCCTGGCATTTGAGTGGACTTCACAACCCGAAAAAGTAAAAGGCTTTAGCAAACAAGACAATGATGATGTGGTTCAGGAAAGCGTACCTGTAACACGTCAGGAACAACAAAAGCAACCTCCTCCGCCTCCGCCTCCAAAAACAACAGAGGTTATCAACATTGTCGACAACGATGTAGATATTGAAGATGAACTTGTTCTGGAGGAAACAGAAGCTGATCAGGAAACACAGGTTCAAATTGATGCATTTGCTGAAGAAGAAGAAGAAGAAGAAGAAGCTCAAATTTTTATGAAGGTTGAGGATATGCCCCAATTTAAAGGTGGCGGCGTGTCCAAATTCAGAAACTACATTCAGAGAAACCTCAAATACCCGACAATTGCTGCAGAAAACGGTATAGAGGGTACAGTGTACGTAAAATTCGTAATTGACAAAGACGGCTCTATCTCAAACGTTACAGTTCTCAGAGGCGTTGACCCCGCACTTGACGAAGAAGCGGTAAGAACCATTCAGAACGCCCCGGAATGGGAACCTGGGAAACAAAGAGGTAAACCAGTAAGAGTTCAATTTACAATTCCAATCGTATTCAGACTGCAGTAAAGCAGATTTATTCTGAATTCATCTTAAAATATTTATATAAAAGGGGTTGCATCTTCAACCCTTTTTTTTATTCTTTCAAATTGGATATCTTTGTATTTCTTAACACTATAGCTGTTTATGAAAATATATGGCGGCGTAAACACTTCAACGACAGAATTTTTAAAATTGTAATAAACGCACTAAACAAAAAGAATGAGGAAACGAATCGGATTAATACTGTCTCTGCTGCTTGCAGGTTTTTCTTTTTCAGCTAGCCAGGTAATTGAAAAACCGGATTACGGCTTAAGCATTAACACCTTACCTTATAAAGGCCAACAAACACCCTTTTGGCTGGTTGCGAATAACCAGGCCAAATACCTGCCCGGTGGTTTTAACAATACAATCGAAGCCTTTATAAAAAGCAACCTCAACCATGATAAAAAATTCAGTATCGGGTACGGACTGGAAGCTGTAAACAGGTATAACCAGCAAAACACCCCTTACCTCAACCAATATTATGTTGAAGCCAAAATGCTGTTCGGGAATATTCTCATCGGATCAAAAAACACCCATTATGGAAACCAGGACTCCACCCTCTCTTCAGGAGGACTTCTCTGGTCTGGAAATGCACGTCCCATGCCGAAAATCGGAATCGGAACTAATGGATTTGTGGATGTCCCTTTTACCAAAGGTTACCTCGAATTCAGCGGGTACATGGAACACGGCTGGTTTGAAAGCAGCAGGGACGGCTGGATGGATTACCCCAGGTATGTGGAAAATGTATTGCTGCACCATAAATTCTATAAAATACGAATCGGAGGGGACCTGCCTGTCAATGTTCACTGGGGTCTTCATCACTTTGCTCAGTGGGCTGGTAAATCACAAAGATTTGATGAAGCCTTACCCAGGGATTTGAAATCTTTTTATAAAGTTTTCATCCCTCAATCAGCAAGTGAAGAAGAAACTCCTTCCGAAGGAGATGTGCTTAACAAACTTGGCAACCATGTGGGTGGAAGAGTCATTGGCCTGGATGCTGAGCTGGAAGATTTCTTCTTCAAACTGTATTGGCAGACACTATTTGAAGATGGCTCCGGATTCAACTGGAAAAATGTAGAAGACGGATTGTGGGGCATCAGTCTGAAAATGAAAGACAAAAAGCAAATCATTTCAGGGGTCTGTTTTGAATTGCTTCATACCACAGAGCAAAGCGGTCCTGTACATGACAATGACCTGGGACTGAAGGGCAACGACAACTATTTCAACAATCACTTCTACCGGTCGGGCTGGTCATACTATGGCTTCACACTGGGGAACCCCTTCATAACCTCACCTGTCTATTATGAGACGGGGTACGGCATGAAAAACAACAAAGTAATTGTTCATCATTACGGCTTTGAGGGAAACATTTACAAAGAAATAGACTACAAATTGCTTTTCAGTTTTCATGACAATTTCGGCACCAACGCCAATCCTTACGACCCCGCAAAAGGGTATACCTCTTCCATGCTTACGGTAAACTTTCCGGTTAACTGGTTAAACGGACTGGATATATCAACCAGCTTCGCTGTTGATTCAGGGTTAATGTACGGCGCCAATTATGGCTTTATGATCTCAATCAGTAAACAAGGAGCTTTTTAGAATCGCCGGGTAATATGAGATTCAAATCCAACTCAGTTTGAAAGCATCCAAAGAAAATACAACTTTTTGTTTCTTTAACACCTCAAAAGACTGGGGTGGTGGTGAAAAGTGGCATTTTGAAATGGCCAGACACCTGCATCAAGAGGGGTTTCGGGTAATGCTTTGCCCCTATCCCGGAAGCGAACTTTACAAGAAAGCCCTGGCGCATTCACTACCTGTTCATCCCTTCAAAATTAACAACCTTAGCTTCTTAAAACCGCTGCTTATAAGACAATTAAAAAATTTCCTGGTAAAAAAGAACATAACACATATAATTCTTAATCTTCCATCTGATTTAAAAACTGCGGGCCGTGCCGCTAAAAAAGCATCTGTGAGAAAAATCATTTATCGCAGGGGAAGCGCCAAACCTATAAAAAACAGTCTTTCTAACAGACATCTGTTTAAAAAAACAGTTGACTTAATCATTGCCAACTCTGAAAAAACAAAAAATACTATCCTGCAAAATAATCCCGGTTTGTTTCCAAACGAAAAGATAAAAGTACTTTACAACGGAATTGATACAGAAGCTTATGAAAAATCCATTAAAAAAAGAAACCAAGGAGTATTCGTAATTGGTACCGCCGGGAGATTATCAAAAGAGAAAGGACACCTTCGTTTAATTGAAGTAGCCAAGCTTTTGAAGGAAAGAGGCCTGAATTTCACACTCCGGATTGCTGGTAAAGGCCCGGAAGAGGGAAAACTCAGGGATCAGGTTATTAACGAAGGATTGAAAGATTGTGTTCGTTTTGCAGGCTTCGTGGAACCATTTACGCTTTTTCTTAAAGGAATTGATGTGTTTGTGCTGCCTTCCTATTACGAGGGTTTTGGATATGTACTTATTGAAGCCATGGCTGCCGAGAAACCTGTGCTTTCTTTTGATATTGGAGCAACCGATGAAATTATAAGTAATGAAGAAAATGGCTATATCATCCCGGATAATAATATTGAGATGATGGCTGAAAAATTAATAAACCTGGCTGATAATCCGAATCTACAAAATGCGTTTGGGGAAAAGGGTAAGCAAATTGTCCGGGAGCGTTTCAGCTTTAAAAAGATGACCGAGCGGTTCCTGGACATTATGAATTCGTAAACTTCCAACACTCTCCGTTTTCATATCTTCATGAATTGAAAATAAATCTTTAGCTTTGGTCAAAAATATATCCCTTTTAAAAAACAAACCGTATGAAAATTAGTGGGTTCAGTATGGCTCGCAATGCCAGCAAATTATACTATCCTGTCAAGCAATCCATTGAATCAATCCTGCCCATTTGTGATGAGTTTGTCATTGCCATAGGTAAAGGAGACTCCGGGGACAGGACGCGGAAAGAAGTGGAATCAATAAACAGTCCAAAAGTAAAAATCATTGATACCGAATGGGACCTGGAAAAATACCCGTACGGAATGGAGCATGCTCACCAGACAGATATTGCCAGAGAAGCCTGCTCAGGTGACTGGCTATTTTATCTCCAGGCTGACGAAGTGGTTCATGAAGACGATTTGCCCCTTATTAAAAAAAAATGTGAAAAATATGTGAATGACGCGGAAGTGGAAGGGATGCTCTTCAACTACTATCACTTTTTTGGTGATTATAACCATTACCACAAAGCACACGGCTGGTACAAGAAAGAAATCCGAATCATACGGAACCGCCCGGATATTCACTCATGGCGGTCTGCTCAATCATTCCGGCGCATTCCCAATTTTGACGGTGTCCATTACCGGCAAAAAGAAGGTACCTATAAACTTAAGGTCATCCCTTTAAAAGCACACATTTTTCATTACGGTTGGGTTCGTCCACCCCACCTCATGAAAAAAAAGATGAAAGCTTTTTCAGTCATTCACCGTGGAAAGGAAGAAACAGAGCAACGGTTTGATGACCTGAATTTTGATTATGGGCCCCTCAACAAGATAAAAAAGTTCAAAGGCACTCACCCGGCTGTCATGAAAGACTGGATTCAACAATTTGACTGGAAGGAAGAGCTTTACTATTCAGGTCCTTACCCTAAAACCAGGCGAAAACTCAGGCATGAGAAGCTCAAAAACAAAGTTGTTTCGTGGATAGAAAACAGTATCCTGGGGGAAAAAACTATTGGTGGCACAAGAAACTGGATTCTCCTGAGAAAAAGATAGCGGACTCTCCTATTTTGTTTCCAAAATGAAGATGAGAAAATATTCATAAAAAACTCAAATTTTTGGCTAATTTTGAGGCCTTCAAGTAATTAAGCATTTAACGATAATTCCTTCAAAATTAGGTATGATGGATCAGAATAAAGAAGTTTTTTTTCATGTAGGGCTTGGGAAAGTAGCCTCAACCTACCTTCAATACAAGGTTTTTCCCAAATTTAAGAATATTCGGTATATACAGCGGACGAAATACTGGAAATCCCCCCAAATCATTCAAAAAAGCAATTACAATAAATTTCTAATCTCCAGGGAATTTGACAAATACCTGGAACGGGAATCTAAATTTATCTCCGGTTATTTCCCGGATGCCAAACCCATCATTATCCTTCGCAGGCACGATAGCTGGATTGCCTCACAATACAGGAGATATGCAAAAAACGGGTACCCCTGGAGTTTCACGGAATTCTTCGATCATAAAAACGATACGGGGCAATGGGGTAAAAAAGAATTGCGGTTTTACGACAAAATCCGGACCCTTGAAAAATACTTTTCCAACAAACCCCTGGTTTTATTCTACGATGAAATGAAAAAGGATCCCATGGAGTTTATCGATCGCCTTGCGCGTTATATGGGTGCTGAGTATAACCCTGATGATATTTCTCTTTCTAAAAAACACATCTCATATAATGAAAAACAAATGAAAGCAACCCTGGCAGTGGGAAGAAAAATCAACATTCAGCCGCATATCCGGTTAAAAAATAAAGTGCTGGATAAACTCCGGCATTTCTACGTGGCAGCTATCCGTTATACAACGCTATATACTGCCTTAATGTTACCTGATTCCTGGTTTTCAGAAGAACCGTTAATTCCACAACCGGTATTGAATGAAATCAGGGAATCATACCGGGATGACTGGGAGAAGTGCCTGGAATATGCCAGGGTAAACAATCCTGTATAAGTGTAACCGGCTACTTAAAATACCGCCTGTAGAAATATTTCAGGTTATTTATAAAGTTGGATAGTTTTTTCAGGAGACTCCGGTTCTGGTATTCCTTTGGTAATATCTTCTCCACCTGGTGCCCCTGCAGCCTTATCCATGTCCGGGTCTTTTTACCCTCAATGGCATCCACAATGGAACCGATATCGAGCAAATGAATCTCCTGTCCCATCTTCCACAACCGTTTACTAATCACATTGGAGGCAGCTCCTGCGGATGGGAGCACCAAACCCACATCATTCACGTGTTTTTCTATTTCAGGCCACCAGGCATCAATCGTATTGTAAGCATTGCGTAAAGGTATGGGCACATAATAGTCAATTTTGCCATAAAGTTTTTCGGCTACTTCCCGAGGCGTGCAACCAATAAACATCTTCCTGCATGGCCGGATGTATGTTTCAAAAAAGTCATACATCATATCAGGGTAAAAAACTGAAAGATAATGAAACAGGATGGGGCTTTCATATTCTTCCTGTATTAACAGGTCATTTTGTTCTAAAAACCTGAGCAAACTATCGTTACTGGAAAACCGCTCAAACACACCGGGTGCCATTTTCTTTTCATAAGGAATATTGATGGTAAGAGCCATCAGGTATTGAGGACTATCAATCGTGAAAGATTCTTTCAGCTCCTCTACAAGTCCTTCGCTGGTGGTATAATTCCGGTGATCTTTACCCATCATTGCAACCACTTCGCCATCGCCAAATCGCGTAAAAAAAAGCCTCTTATGCTTATCCAGTTTGCTGGTAAGGGTGTGGAAAGACTCTAAAGATGTTTTGGCTCTGATTTTCATAAGTTCTCTCCGGTTTGACTTTGGGTTTGGTTGATTCCAAAAGGTGTGAAAACAATATTCTTTTCCAGGTTATAACTGTAAACTTCAAGTCTTCTCTCATCTCTGGGCAATTGCTTGTGGAAGAGATGAAACTGAATAGCAATGTGCTTCAGGTTCCTTACTTTCATCCCTGCCCTTCTCAGTCTCATTTCAATGTCTGTATCTTCGCCGCAGGCGGGATAATTATACCGCTCGTCAAAACCGTTTACTTTGTATAGGTCTTCTTTATATGCTGAAAAATTGGAACCCAGAATGCCTTTCTTCTTGTTGTTTATAAATTTCCTTAAATAGCGGCTTCTAACGTAAAATCCATTCTCCAATTGACGCCTTCTTTCATCAGAATAAAACAATTCTTTAAGGACTTTTAAAAGGTAGAATTTTTCAAGCGAACCCTTCCTGACTTTATTTGGATCCAATGAATCTGATATTCTCTTTGGAAGATTCACACGCCTGCCTGTAAGCGCCATCCCTTTCTGACTGTTCGTTATATGTTCTTCAACAAAACGGTAATGCGGAATGCAGTCGCCATCGAGAAAAATCAGATATTCGCTGTGGCTTTTTACAATGGCTTTATTCAGGATCCTGGTTTTACGGAAGCCTTTATCTTCATGCCATAGATGCTGAACAGGCAGGGGTGAACTTTCAATGGTCTTTTTCAGTTCAGCTATAGCTTCTTCACCAGAACCGTCATCAGCAATAATAACTTCAAAATTTGTCGCTGTTTGTCTTTCCAGTCCGGCCAAAACCAGTTTCAACTCATTGATCTTATTGTAGAAAGAAACCACGACAGAAGCCTTGTACATTATATAGCAGATTTATTTTTATTAGCAGAAATCTCGTCCAAACTCCCTTGATAACCGGCATTTATATAAACAAAAAACACTGAATAAAAAGTAACCCAGATGGTTATAGCCAGTTGAGAACTGAATGTATTATTCATAATGGATGCTATTAAAAAATAGGCAAACATGCAGTTAAAAAGGAATTTCCTGTAACCTGAAATGGCAAAATAAGGGTAAAAAATCGAAAATAAAAACCAGGCAAGTCCTAAAACTCCAAATTCTATTAAGTACCTGACATATTGATTATGGGCGGTAACAAAATAATTGTTTCCTGATAAATGACGTTCTTCATAGTAATTTTCATAAACACGCTTTAATGTTCGAACTCCGTGTCCCAGCCAGGGTTTCTCTTTCCAGATAAGCAGGCCGTTTTTTATAGCAAAAAGCCGTTTAGTCAAAGTACCTGTTGGTTTACCCACCTGTTTCGAAAGATATAACTCTCTGCCCAGGTTATATAGCCTGTCCGTAAGATCATAATTCCTGAATTTATAATTAATGGTTCCCTCTTCTATAGCTCGGATATCCTCCTTTGAAAGATTGCTCATCCCCACAGAATCTTTTCTTAATCCTTTAGAAGTCAGATATTTTTTCAACACTTCGCTTATTTCTCCACCGTTATCAGCTTTACCACTGTAGGGAATATTGCTCATTTTGCTCCACTGTTTTTTCAATTCTTTTTTGCATACATATAAGTCTATGTAATGCCCGTTTTCAAGCTCAATGGCTGTAGTATCATGAAAATAGGGATTACCCCGGGCCGTGGTTTTGTCCAGCACCATTTCTTCAGGCTCCGGGACAGTCCAAAACAATTGGTGTATCCGGTAAATCTGAAAAGCGAAAAAAAGCAGAACAATGAGAAAGAAGGTAATACTGGTAAAATGAACTATCCTGTTGCGGGTGGAAAATAATAAATAAACCCCATACCCCAGGGTAGTCATGATAAAAATCAAAATTCCGGTCAAATTTCTGGTGAACAGTAAAAATCCGGTTAGCCATACTAAAGCAGTAAGATATATCCATTTAGAACTGGGGGATAAATTCTGCCACTCACTGATAATAATGTGGGACATAAAAAATATCCCAAGCACAATGGTAAGGGCGAAACGATGAGATGGATAAAAAAGACCTAAATCCCTGAATGTCTCAACTTCCCAAAAAACGCCCCAATAGGCCAGCAAACTTAGCAGGGTATGCAATACAACTCCTAATACGAAAACTTTAAGAACAATCAGCATTTTTCTTTTGCTGAAAGCTGGGTAAGCTGCAATAACAACAGGTAATCCAAGCCAGGGAAGGAAAGCTCTCAGGTGTTTTGTTCCGTCTGCCCAGTTTGGGGTATAAAGGATTGCAATCACATACATGAAAAAAAATGAAGACATCACAAGCAAAGCCCTGTTCTTTTTCAGTCTCCGCCATTTTAAATCGTAATTTCCACCAATAAACAACAACACCACCAGCATAATTTCCCAGGCTCTCAGCATATATCGGGAAAATGAAAAGGTAAAAACGATAAGCAGAATAAAAACAAAATAGAATGTTAATTCATGCTTATTAAAAAAATTTAATATCTTTTTAAGCCAATTCATCAAGAGTTTACCGTTTAGGCATATTTAAAATTGCTTGCAATGTGTTCGTTATCAGAAACAAATATAGTCTTTTTTATACCCCTTCCTACCGGGAATTTCTAACAATCTCTATACAGATGTCGTTTGTGTAATTATTCAACGAATTTAATCCGGCAACAATCTGTCGATATCTATGGTATGGGCGCATTTGAAATGACCAAGCGGACAGGCTTTATACCCATGAAGACCGCATGGCCGACAATCAAGGTCAACTTGAGTTTCAACGATTTTCGAGTTTTCCGAAACAGGATAAAAGCCAAATTCCGGAACGGTGGAACAAAAAACGGCAGTTACCGGTGCATCCATTGCCGAAGCCAGGTGCAGTGGAGCTGAATCATTGACATAATTCTGCTTAGCATCTGCCATCAGAGCAGCTGTTTGCAGCAGAGATAACTCCCCTGCAAGAACTGTAACATTGGGATGTGTGGTTTTATCTTTTATTGCATTGCAAGCCTCTCTGTCACCGGGTCCCCCGGTTAAATAAACCTGATATTGGCTGTCTGACTTATTTAAAAATTCAATCCATTTTTCTGGCGGAAACTGCTTGGTATACCATACTGAAGCAGGAGCTAAAGTGATAAATGAAGAATTCTTAAACTGTTTTACCCTGTCATAATCTTTCTCTGAAGGATATAGTTTGGGTTTGGCATATCCTTTCCCGGTCAAGTGCTGGACTGTCTTTAAGTTACGCTCGGTTTCATGCTCTCCGTTTCCTATTTTATGCTTAATTTTAAGATCATAAAATACAGCCAGCGGGTTTTTATCGAAACCGATTTTTTCTTTTCCCCGGGAAAAAAGTGTAATTACCCCGGTAGTGGCAAAACGCTGCAGATTGATCACATGATCATATTTGTATTGCCTGATGGTTTTTATGACACGGAAGACATTCCTGAACTTCTGCCTCTTCTTATCCAGAATGAACAGGTTTCTTAGTTGGGGATTAGCCTGCAAAAGATTTTCATTGCCTTTTCTCAGCAAGAAATCAATTTCAGCCCCGGGATACTCCTTCCGAATTTTTTCAATAACAGAAGTCGAAAGAATGACATCTCCAATAAAAGCTGTCTGAATGATTAGAAACTGTTTCATTAAGCCAGATTAAACAGAAACATTAAAATCTCTCAATGCATCATTTAGCGATGTTTTAACGTCTGTGCTTTCTTTTCTTTTACCAATAATCAGAGCACATTGCACCTGGTACTCACCTGCCGGAAATTGCTTGGTATAACTGCCCGGTATAACCACAGACCGTTCTGGGATTTCACCGTGATATGTTTTAGCTTCAGAACCGGAAACATCAATAATATGAGTTGATTTGGTAATGGTAACATTCGCACCGATTACCGCTTCTTTTTTTACTCTGACGCCTTCCACTACTATAGACCGTGACCCGATGAAGCAGTTATCTTCCACGATTACCGGGGCGGCCTGAACCGGTTCCAGCACACCACCGATTCCCACTCCTCCGCTTAGATGAACATTTTTCCCAATCTGTGCACAGGACCCCACAGTAGCCCAGGTGTCAATCATTGAGCCGGAATCCACATAGGAGCCGATATTCACGTATGAAGGCATCATAACCACATTGCCGGCCAGGAATGAACCGTACCTGGCGATCGCATGGGGAACCACACGGGCGCCGAGCTTATCATAATCCTTCTTCAAATCTATTTTATCATAGAATTCAAAAGGAGGGACCTCTATCTTTTTCATCTGTTGGATTGGAAAGTAAAGAATAACAGCCATTTTAACCCAATCGTTCACTTTCCAGGAACCATTATGGGGCTCAGCAACCCTTAACCTGCCCTTATCCAGTTCTTCAATGATTTCCCGTATCATTTTCCGGTTCGACTCTTTTTTCAGGAGGGTTCGGTCTTCCCAAATTTTTTTGATTTCTTCTTTATAATTCATTACATTTTATTTTATTTATCGCAAAATTAAGGAAAAAAGAAAGTTTCTGAAATCGATTCTAAGAATTCACATGGATAGCTGTTAATTTTTGTTAAATAAACTGTCTGGTGTGGGAATTTGTTAATAACCTGTTACATTTACAAATAAAAACAATTTGTCCATACTAAAAAATAGTGCTGCGGGATTTATGATGTTTCTGTGTTTTGGTTTTGCCCAGGCGCAGGAAAAAGACTCCCTTACAACTATTCTTGGGAATGTTTATAACGAAAAAAATTTTAAACCGGTTGAATTTGCCCATGTAATAAACCTGGACAGGTTCAATGCCACTATTACTGATACTCTGGGAATTTTCAGGATAAAGGTGAACCGTGGCGATACGCTTTTAATCACCTCAATAGGCTATGAAAGCAAAAGATATGTATATGACGGGAAATATCAGCCTTACGTATTTGAGAGCATTCCCATGGAAGAAAAACTTTATGAGATCAGCGAGGTTGAAATCACTCCGTGGGGGACTTACCGGGAATTCAAGAATAAATTTATGAGCCTCGAAACAGAAAATCCAAAAGAAAATATCCATCCCCTGTTATGGCGGGGTATTCCGCTAAGACCTGACACTATTATTCCCCACGAGCCCAGCATCATGAACCCGGTTTCTTTTCTGTATTCAATGTTTAGTGATGAAGGAAAAGAAAAACGAAAAATGATGGAAATCCAAAAGCACCAAATTAAGCAGCAAAAAATAGAAGCAAAATACAACAGGGAACTGGTAAGTGAAATAACCGGACTAGAGGGTAAGGAAGTTAAAAGGTTTATGGATTTTTGTAATTTTACCGATGAATATATTCTAAATACCAAACAATATTATATTCTTAAACGCGTAAAGAAATTATACAAAGAATATAAAGGTTCACCCAAAATACAAAACCATCATGAGTCAGCCGACACCAACATTCAAAGATATTGAAGCCGCACACAAGCGGATTTTCGAACAAATTAACAGGACCCCGGTGCATACCAGCTCCAGCATCAATGAAATCGTGGACATTGATCTCTATTTTAAATGCGAAAACTTCCAGAAGACAGGATCTTTCAAATTCCGCGGAGCCAGTAACGCCGTCATGAAGCTGAACAAAGAAGAGGCGAAAAATGGGGTAGGCACCCATTCTTCAGGCAATCACGCTGCCGCGTTATCTCTCGCTGCCAGAATGAGAAATACAGAAGCCCATATTGTTATGCCCAAAACCTCAAGCCCGGTCAAGATTAAAGCTGTAGAGCATTACAAGGCCAACATTACATACTGTGAACCCTCCCTGGATTCAAGGGAAGAAACTTACAAACAGGTTGGCGAAAAAACCAACGCCACATTTATTCATCCCTCCGGAAATTATGATGTCATTTGCGGACAGGGCACTGCGGCGAAAGAATTCCTTGAAGACTATCCCGACCTGGATGCAATCATTGCCCCGGTTGGTGGTGGAGGACTTATAAGCGGTACAGCCATTACAGCCAAAAACATAAAGCCGGATATAAGGGTGTATGGAGCAGAACCGGAAATGGCCGATGATGCTTACCGGTCATTCAAACAGGGTTTCCTCATACCGGTTGACCGCCCAAATACAGTTGCTGACGGCTTGCTCACATCACTCAGTCCGCTTACTTTCAAAATCATCAACGAATACATGGATGATATCTTTACAACTAAAGAAGAAACTATTGTAAGAGCTATGCGACTGATTTGGGAGCGTATGAAAATAATTGCAGAACCTTCTGCAGCCGTTGCCCTTTCTATCATTATTGACAACAGGTTTTTCTTCAAAAACAAAAAAGTTGGGATAATTTTATCCGGGGGAAATGTTAACCTGAGCAATCTGCCTTTTAATGATGAAAATGCAATTTAATCCAGCGTTATAAGAAAACAGCCTATATCCCTGGTATTTAGACAGGAGGGCGTCCAAAAAAAAAAAGGTAATACACTTTACGCTCAAAATGAAGCTACTCTACCAGGCGAATTTCTGCCACCACCGGGTAATGATCGGACAGCTTAACTCTTTTCGTTTCATAGAAAAAGGTTTCCAGCGAAGAACTGTGAAGAATAAAGTCTATCCTATAGGAAGGGAACTTGCCTTCATAGGTTGAACCCAACCCCCGTCCTGCCTCCAGGAATGAATCATTTAGATTCCCCCTGATTTTGCGGTAAGTATAAGAAATCGGAGTGTCGTTAAAATCTCCGCAAACGATAACCGGATAAGAAGAATTCTGAATTTTCCTGGACAAGTGGTCTGCCTGCTCTGCTCTTTTGATAAAGGCATCTCTCAAACGAAAGGAAATGTCCTGCAACTCTTTAATTTTTTGTGTCTGCGAATAATCGCCCTGGTTTGTAATAAATTTATAATTCTGCCTGTCAAATTTGATGGATTGCAGATGGTTGTTAAAAAGACGCACAGTATCCGTTCCCCAGAGAACGTCTGCAAAAATAGTTGAATTGTTAGTGTTCTTAAAAGACAAACGGCTTTTATTAACCAGGCGATATTTACTGTATATGGCAATTCCATATTTTGAAGCATCCCCTTCTACTATCCATTCGATATGCCTGTAGGGATAATTTTCCAGCAAGCTGTTAATTTTACTCAAGCTCAACCCTTTATCTACATTCGTATAAAATTCCTGGAAACAAATGATATCAGGGTTTTCGGATTGAATGAAATGAAAAAGCTGTTGCTGATGTTCACCGAAATGGGTTCTGCCCAACAGATTAAAAATTTGAATGTTGTACGTCAACACCTTCAGGGATTTCGAACTTGACTCTGACTTTGCGGTTTTCTTATTATCTTCAAAAATATCAGGAAACTGAAAAGTCTTATGAACATTAGGTGCACTGATGATTAGGGCTATCAGTGAAATAAGCAGCTCTTTTCTTTTTACTGATGCCCAATAAATAAAAAAGAGTAGATTCAGAAAAAGTAAAAACGGGAAAGCAAGACCTAAAAAGGCTGCAGGCCATATATCGCCGGGAGAAATCAGAACAGAAAGATCCGCCAGCAATATAAAAACAGCCAGGATGTAATTAAAATATACAAGTATTTTTTTTATTAAACTTCTCAAATTGTGCTATTTGAAAATAAAAATACAAAACTGTTGGATGAAATAAAATGACGAATCTTATTCTTTGTCATTGCCGGCTTTGAAAAGGATCTCCTTTTCTTCTTTGGTTAAACTATCATATCCGTGTTTTGATATCTTCTCCAAAATTTTATTAATTCGTTCCTGCCTTTTGATTTTTTGCTTATTATAATCGATATCGGTTTTAGGATTTTTATAAGTAACTTTGAATTTAGGCTTTGGTTTAAACATAGAAAAAAGACTATCCATTAAACTGTCAAACCCTTTGGTTATGTTTTTTCCTTTTCGGAACTGTGCAATGTAAAAATACCCAAAAATGGCTCCTCCCAGGTGGGCTATGTGCCCCCCTGCATTTGAACCGGCGATACTGAGTATATCCAGACCAATGGCAAAAAGGGCTATGTATTTAAGTTTTACCGGACCAATAAAAAGCAGGTTGATTGAAAAATTTGGCACATAAACCGCCACGGCAATAACGATAGCCATTACTGAAGCAGATGCTCCGAGGGCAATTGCTCTTGGCAAAACATCCTGGAATGCAGGAAAAATATTAAAGGCCAGAATATAAAGAGCAGCTCCAGCCAGCCCTCCCACAAGGTAAACACTTACCAGCTTTTTCTCATTAAGATACCTCAGAAATATCTGGCCGAATACATAAAGCCACAAAAAATTGAACAATATATGAAAAAAGCCTTCATGCAGGAACATGTAGGTAAAAAGTGTCCAGGGGCGGGTAATCAACTTTACAACACTGGCCGGAACGGCAAGCCATTGAATCAAAAATGCCGTAACTCCTTCAAAACCAAACAAAAATGCCAAAACCTGGATTAATTTTATAACAATAAAAACAGCCAGGTTGATGTATATTAATTTTATAAGTGAACTGCCCCTTCTGAATGTATCCTTTATTTGTTGTCCAATATCACTCATAACGTATTTTTTTATCAATAAAACGAATTCTTATTCACATTCCATATTTTAATCATAATAAACCCAAATATCATACCTCCCAGGTGTGCGAAATGAGCTACATTACTACCTGGTTGGGTGACACCCAGCCATAGTTCAAGAATGCCGTAAAAAATAACAAAGTATTTTGCTTTAATCGGTATTGGAGGGAATATTAATAGTAACTGTGTATTGGGGAATAACATACCAAATGCCAGCAAAACACCGAAAACTGCTCCCGAAGCCCCTACGGTCGGAATATTCATCATTAGGTTAAGTTTTCCCATTTGGGGATCGGTGAAATTCTTGCCTTGTCTTATGGCATCAAATCCTTCATTAATAACAGTGGCAATTTTCTCCTGCGGCATCTGGCCCATAAGAGATTGTATCTGAATGTGATTGACAAGCATATGCAAAAAGGCAGCGCCAAATCCGGTAATGAAAAAGTAAATGAAAAATCGCTTATGTCCCCATACATTTTCCAGAACCCGTCCAAACATCCACAGTGCAAACATATTAAAAAACAGGTGTGCCAGGCCCCCATGCATAAACATGTGGGTTACAACCTGATAGGGTTCAAACTCGTTTGAACCCGGATAAAATAACCCCAGTTCATAATTAAGCCGTATATTAAATACCTGCTCAGCTGTAAAGCGAGCCAGAAGCATTAAAACATTAATTATTATAAGGTTTTTTACAACCGGTGGTGTTCCTGCAAAACCACTTGTCCTGTAATTGTTCATTAGATCGCAGTTTTATTCAAAAATTTCAGAATAATTTATCAATATCCTCCGTGTTAATCAAAGATATTATTTTTTGCCCGTCAGGCGTATAATTTGGTGCTGAACATGCAAACAATTTATCAACCAGTTCCTGCATCTCCTCAGCAGCTAATGTCTTCCCCGGTTTGACAGAAGCAGCCCTGGCAAGACTTAGTGCGACATTATGCTGATGCGAAGAAGACACATCTTTCAATTCATAATATTCAAACAACAATTTCTCTATCAGATTTTTAATATTATCAAATATTGACCCGGACGGTAAGCCCAATATTCTAACAATGTTATTTTCTTTTAGTTCTATTTCGAACCCGGTATTTTGAATTTCCTCCAGCATTTCGGTGATTAAACCATAATCTGAAGTGCTTAGCTGAATTTCTTCAGGATATAAAAGCTTTTGAATAACCTTGTTTTTCTTTTTCAGGATTTCAAAAAAATAATCATACAAAATGCGGGTATGGCATCGACTCTGTTCTATAACCATCAATCCGGATTTTACCTGGGTCAGTATATATTTTTTCTTAAACTGAAAAAACCGTGATTCTTCGGTTCCTCCTGTCTCAGGCTTTGCTTTTTCCGTAGCTTTTGATTCAAATTTCAGGGTCTGCTGATCTTTTTGATCTTCAAAATGGGTATAGAGTTGGTCCCAGTTCATTAAATTCTCTTTGTGCCCTTGGTCCCTGGAACCTGACTTCCCTGAACCCGGAGAATCAGAATCAAAGGGATTGAAAGTCGGATCAACCTCAATGCGGGGAGGTTTAATTTCCTGGCCTTTGGTGGGAGTTGGAATACCCATATTGCCAGCTTGATCAAAATCCAGGGAAGGAACAATGTTGTTCTTTCCAAGAGCCTCTCTTACGGAGGCATTTAATATCTGCCAAACCGCCTGCTGATCCTCAAATTTAACCTCTGTCTTGGTAGGATGGATGTTCACATCAATGGCTTCCGGATCTATATCCAGACAAATAAAATAGGCAGGGACGCTTCCCTGCGAAATAAGATTATCATAGCAATTGAGTATGGCCTTATGGAGGTAAGGGCTTCTCATAAACCGGTTATTGACAAAAAAGAATTGCTCACCCATTCGTTTTTTTGCCTTTTGGGGGTGACCAACAAATCCTCTAACAGTTACAATTTTCGTTTCTGCTTCCAGCGGTATGAGGTTTTCTTTCATGCTCTCTCCAAAAATCGAAACAATGCGCTTGCCAAATTTTGATGAGGGAAGACGATAAAGATAATGCTCGCTGTGGCTCAGGGAGAATTGAATTTCCGGATAAGCCAGGGTTACTCTCTGAAACTCTTTTATGGTGTGATTCAGTTCTGTCGTGTCTCTTTTAAGAAATTTTCTGCGTGCCGGAACATTAAAAAAAAGATTCTTAATAATAAAATTGCTTCCTGCCGGACATTGAACCGGCTCCTGTGCAATCACTTTCGAGCCTTCTATCCGGATATTGGTTCCAATCTCCTCATCCTCCACCCGGGTTTTTAGCTCAACATGGGCAATAGCTGCAACTGATGCCAGTGCTTCTCCCCGAAAACCCATGGTGTGGATAGAAAACAGGTCGCTGGCATTTTTTATTTTTGAAGTGGAATGTCTTTCAAAAGCAAGGCGGGCATCGGTATCGGACATGCCTGAACCATTATCAATAACCTGTATTGAAGTTTTTCCGGCATCTTTAAGAATCACGTTAATCTCTGTGGCACCGGCATCTACCGCATTTTCCATTAACTCTTTAACAACCGAAGCCGGTCTTTGTATCACTTCACCGGCCGCAATTTGATTGGCCACAGAATCGGGTAAAACCTGTATTAGATCTGCCATGAAATTTCCGTCATATTAACTGAGCATCAAATATGCAAGTAAAAAAAGAAAGGCTAAAATAATAGCAAAACGAATGTTGGTTTTCTTCCGCTGTTTTCTTGCCATCCTCATATAACCTCTCATCTGGCCCTTAACGTTGGAAACATAGGCTTCTTTTCCCATCCTTTCCTCCATAGCCAGTTCCTGATCGATGGCCTTCATCCTTTTCTCCAGTTCCTCTTTTCTCTCATCATAAAACCGGGGTTTATAACCGTATTCCCGGGCCCTGGGTATATGAAAAAATTTTATTCCCATATTGTATTAATTTATCTGCAAAGGTATTTAATATTTTTTCAAATTACATACGGTTATACAGCCTTAATTATTGTCTTTCTCACATTCCGGTACAGATCGGCTGTTAGCTTATCATACATTTTGATCGGCAATAGCACCCTCTTTGTGTTCCATATTAAAAAGCTTTAACAATTTCTTTTGAATAAGAATGGACAAACGATACATTACAGGTACAATTACAAGGGTCAGGAATGTAGCGAATGTAAGACCAAATATAACTGTCCAGGAAATGGGGCCCCAGAAGTTGGTCATATTGCCACCAAAGTACAACTGTGGATCAAACTCACTCAGCAGTATGCCAAAATCCATATTAAGACCTATTGCCAAAGGTAATAAACCGAGGATGGTAGTAATAGCTGTAAGCAATACGGGTCTTAACCTGGTCTTTCCTCCTTCAACCACACATTCAGTGGCTTCCTTAACCGGCAGGAACTGGCCTTCTTCAATACCCAGCTCTTTACGTTTTCTCGATTTGAGCAGCTCAATATAATCCACAAGTACAATGGCATTATTTACAACAATTCCTGCCAGCGATACAATCCCAATACCAGTCATAACCACTACCACATCCATATTGAATATTCCGATACCCAGAAACACTCCAATGGTACTGAATACCACACTGGAAATGATTATCAGCGGTTTAATCAGAGAATTAAACTGGGTAACCAGGATAATCAAAATGAGTACCGCAGCAATGGCCAATGCCCGGGCAAGGAAATCGGTGGATTCCTGCTGTTCTTCCTGTTCGCCTGTAAATTCGTAGTTATAACCTTCCGGGATGTCAAAATTCTCAAGCAGAGACTTGATTTGATTGTTGATTTCCGTGGCATTGTACCCTTCCAGCACATTTGAATAAAGAGTAATTACCCTGTCCATGTCTTTTCTTTTAACAGACCCGTATGTAGTACTGTATTTAATATCGGCCACAGATGAAATCGGAACATGTATAAGCCTGCCGTTATCCCTCAGGCTAATGGTCTGATTCATCAAAGTAGGTAAATCGTATCTGAATTCTTCCTTCAAGCGAAGTTGAATAGGGTATTCATCTTCGCCTACTTTGAAATCTGATATTTCTTTACCGAACAACGAAGTCCTGATCTTGTTAGCTATTTGCATGGTAGACAAGCCGAATCTTCTCGCTTTTTCCCTGTCGATGTTTACAAGTACTTCGGGTCTTCCAACATCCAGATCCATTTTCAATCCTTCAATACCCGGTATTTTAGCTTGTTCAATTGTTTGTTTGATCGAATCGGTAAGCTGAATCAGTTCGTCGAAGTTCCGGCCGCTTATTTCGAGGTTTATAGGATTCCCGGCAGGTGGACCCATCTGGTTCTTTTCAATTGAGATTTGTACTCCGGGATAACGCCCAATCAGTTTATCGCTCAAATTCGACATCATTTCAGAAGTATTCTTATCACCCCGGAATTCGTAATCAACAAAAGAGATTGTCGTAAGTCCCTTATTTGGGGTTCCTGAGGATGTAAATCCCTCACCGGCACCACTTCCCACGGTCGTTAATACAGACTCCACAATTTTATCATGGGGTTCCAGAAATTCAATAATGTCATCCTCCACAATTCTCATCACCGAATCGGTTGCCTGTATGTCTGTGCCCACAGGCATTTCTGCCCTCACATTAATATAATCGGGTTCATTTTCAGGAAAAAAGAGAACATCAGGGTTTCGTATTCTTATAAAAATGATAACAAGAATTAAAGCGAGTATGGTTCCAAAGAAAAATTTCAGAGGATTTTTGCCCCGCAAAGCAATTTGGAGTAGCCTGTTGTAAGCATTTTCAAGACGCGTGAGGAAAACATTTTGAAACAAGTATTGCGCACGGTGAAAATAGAGGACATTTAAAAAGATAATCAATGTAATAATTAATAGGATATTGGCAATGGCATAGACATTAACCAGGTAAAAGAAACTGGCAATAACAGCAATAACCGCCACGATCCGGTAGTTCTTCTTTTTATCAATTTTGCCATCGTTCCGTATCTTTCCTAACCTGATAAAAGTTGCAGCCAACACCGGTATGATAACCAGGGCAACAAACAGTGATGAGGTAAGTACAATAATCAGTGTTACAGGGAGGTTTTTCATAAATTCGCCTGTTACGCCTCCCCAGAAAGCAAGCGGGAAAAACGCAGAAAGCGTGGTGATGGTACTTGTAATAATAGGAACGGCAATCTCCCCCACGGCCTGCCAAGCCCCTTTGTATGGCTTATAGCCCTTGTCATGGACAAAACGGTAAATATTTTCAACCACCACAATAGCATTATCCACAAGCAATCCCAGTGCAAGTATCAGGGAGAATAAAACAATGATGTTAAGTCTCCCTCCAATAAGCCCAAGCACAATAAAAGACAAAAACATGGACATAGGGATGGCGGTTCCCACGAAAAGCGCATTCTTTGTACCTAAAAAGTAATATAAGACGAGTATGACAAAGATAACCCCCAGGATGATTGAGTTCTCCAGGTTGTTTAACTGTTTCCGTATCATGTCGCTCTGATCATTGGTAAGGGTGATTTTTAAATCCCCGGGAATTTGATGGTCCTGCACTGATTGATCAAGTATGTCAAAAATCTGGTCGGTAGCAGCAAGCAGGTTCTCTCCGCTTTTTTTGATCACCTGTAATGAAACCACGGGATTTTTATCAAGCCTTGCATAGCTGTCCGGGTAGGCATATCCCATCCGTACATCGGCAATATCCTTCAGGTAAACCAGCTTATCATTGTCGTTTTTTACAACGATATTGCGTATTTCAACTACATTTTCAAACTCCCCTATTGTCCTAATGGAACGCTTGGTTTTATTAAATCGTAACTCACCACCTGGTATAGAAATGTTTTCAGACCTTACTGCATTTTCAATATCCATAAAACTGAGGCCCACAGCCTTCATTTTATATGGATCCACATTGATCTTAATTTCCTTTTCATTCACCCCTTTAATATCCACCTTGGAAATCTGGTCTACTTCTTCAATCAGGTCTTCCAGGTACTCTGCATATTCATTAAGGGCATCTATGCTATAATTTCCGGAAAGATTGATATTAATAATCGGGAACTCCGAGAAATCAATATCCTGGACGCCCGGATCGCTTTGTAAATCGCTGGGCAGTTCACGCTCTGCCTTATCCACCGCATCTTTAACGTCCTGCAGGGCTTTATCAATATCCACATCTGTATTAAATTCAACCAGAATCATAGAAAAACCCTGCGATGAGGTCGAATTAATCTCTTTGATGCCCTTTACACTCTCCACCTCTCTCTCTATAGGGCGGGTAATAAGATTTTCGATATCAATGGGTGGATTTCCCGGATAAGGAGTCTGAACCATAATGGTCGGGATGACTACCTCCGGCGTTAACTCTTTTGGCAGGTTTCTGTATGAAAACAAACCAAATCCCAGAATAGCAACAGCCAGTAAAAGAATCGTGTTCCTGTTGTTCAGGGCCAGGGTAGTAAGTTTAAATTCTCTTATTGCTTTATCTTTATATGTATTGTTATCTTTAGCCATTATCTTCACTTTTGAAATTTAATTTCCCAATCTCTGGTCAACAACGTTCTCTTTTTCTTTTATGTTTACTTCCGAACCTTCAGAAACCTGGGTATAACCGGAAGTAATTACTTTATCACCCTTTTTCATGCCTTTTGTAATAATGGTCCTGTTGTTATAGGATCTGCCCGGCTCCACATATACTTTTGTAGCAACATCTCTTCCTTCATCCTGTTTAATGATGTATACGTAGTCCCCTTTCATATCCTGTTTGATTATATTGGATGGGACCACCAGGGCATCTTCGCTTGCAAAATCCCTGACATTCACTACACAAACCTGGTTGGGTTTTATTAGCTCATTTTGATTGTCAAGCCTGGCTTCTATTACAAAAGTCCTGCTTTCGTCATCTATAATCTGACCTTTACGGGCTATCGGAATTCTTTTTGCTACATCGGGATAAGCAGGGAAAGAAAGCTGAATCATATCTCCTGCACTAATACTGGAAATATACTGCTCAGTAATATCCGCTTTAACCTTTAGCTTTTTCAGATTTACAAGATGGAGAATCTGCATGCCCGGAGTTCCCAGTTCACCTTCTTTTTGATTGATCTTCTCAACGATACCCGGGAATGGAGCCTTCAATTGGGCCATATCCAATTGTTCCCGAAGCGTTTCCAGTCTTTGCTCAAGACTTTTCTTTTGGTTTTTTGCCTGCAGGTATTCCATTTCCGATCCCACACTGTCCTGCCACAGTCTTTTCTGTTTAAGGAATGTTTCACGTGCCAGTTCAAGATTGGTTTTCACTTCTTCTATATTACTCTCAATGACACTCGTATTCAACTTAACAAGGAGCTGCCCTTTTTGAACCCTGTCTCCTTCTTCAACATATATTTTAGTAATCTGGCCGTTTGTTTCCGGGCTGATAAATGCATCCTGCACTGCCTCCACTTTCCCATTTGCATTAATGAAGTGATTAAAAGTTTCTGGTTTCATCTCCTTCACAAAAACAGGTATTTTGTAAACACCAGCTTCTTCTCCCTGGAGTTCTGACAATTTCTCATTTAACTTATTAATATCCTGTTTGATGTTGTTCATTTCCTTCTTTTTCTGAGCCAGCTCCTTGCGTAACTCCTCGCGATCAGATTGCTGGTTACAAGAAAAAAATGCGAAAATCCCTAATACTAGCAGTATCTTTTTCATTATTCTCAGTTTTTTATAATTCATTTAAGACTTTTTCAAGTTCAATTTTTGCATTAAATAATTCATTCAGAGCATTAAAATATTCTGATTGTGCTTGTAAGAAGTTGTTGTTTGTTTGTGTTAATTCCAGGCTCGAGGCCATTCCTTCTTTGTATTTTTTTGATGTATTCTTAAAAATTCTCTGGGAGAGTTCTACATTCTGCCTTGCTGTTTGGGTCTTTTCAAGGGCATTGTTGTAGTCGAGCTGTGCCTGCGCTAGTTGTGACCTCAAATTTTCCTCCAGAAGTTGCTTATCATTTTTGGCCTTTTTAAGTTCAATTTTTCTTTGCTGAACTACTGAATTTCTCTGAAAACTGGAAAATATAGGAACAGAAATATTAATCCCCAGGGTATGATTGATGGTAAAATCGAATTCCGGCTTGTTGGTTTTATCCATATATTGGTAAAAACCGGAAATCTGGGGTAAAAACTTTGACTGCGCCCTTTTCAGATTCAATTCTGATATCTCCTGCTGATTCTGGGCAAGTTTATAATTTACATTCTCCTCCATGTCAAATTCATCGACGTTGGATTCATCTTCTTTTAAAATAGATGTTCTTAATTTATCAATGTTGTCTTTAAGCACAAGTTCCTTATCCAGATCCATGCCCAGTTGAATTTTGAAGAGCATATAGGATAGATCCACCTGTCTCTCCAGTGAATTAAGGGAATTCCGGATTGTATTGTAATTCAGTCTTAGCTGGTCCACATCAGTTCTCTGAGCAAAGCCCGCTTCTACAAGTTTTTTTGTTTCTTCCAGCAAAGATTTTACATTGACTATATTGGAATCCAGTATGGCTTTGTTTTTTTCCAGGATAAGCGCAGACAAATAACTTTTAATCACATTGGATTTAAGGTCAAGCTTCTGTTTTTCCTCATTGATTTTAGAAATTTGCAGATATGTTCTGGATGCCTGGAGACCCACAATATATTCCCCACTGAATATCAATTGTGAAACAGTCACCGAATAGGTTGCACTGTTCTTTACTCCCAGTTTAACAGGTTCGGGTTCTACGGGTGTTGTCAGAGCATTTCTCAATTCCGCCGGAACATCCGCTCCCATTGCCTCAAACTGATTAAACACGTATCGATAGAATTCTGTCATTTGGGGATTAGTGCCCCCGAATTGAACTGTGGGCAACTCTCCGGGTATATGCTGGTAACTAAACTCCCCGTTAATTTGAGGCAAACCGTTAGCAGTGGTTTCCCATACCTTCTCTTTACTGGCTTTTATATCTAGTTTCGAATTCTTGAATTTCAGGTTGTTGTCCTCGGCAAACTCAACAGCCTCGTTCAGGGTAAAAAAAAGCGTATCTTTTTCCTGGGCTATTGCTCCGGAGGATAACAAAACGCCAAAGCAGAGTAATACAAATAATCCAATTCTTTTCATGCCGATTAACTTTTCAGATTCCTGTTTAAACTTCTTTTTGATTATATGTTTCATTTATCGTTGATTTCTTTCAGTTTCTTCTCAAAAAATTCTATTCCTTTTTTGCTTGCAATTCCTCTTATGTGATATTCCATCATTTCTGTAACAAACCCCCGGGAAGTGAGCTCGTCAATGGTAAACATTTCATTGGCAAAGCTATTCTCAATGCGGCTTACATGAACACGGGCAATAATATCCTCATTCAGATTATTCCGGAAAAGACCTTCGCGTTTTCCTTTTCTGATATTATCAATTACTGCCTGGTACATATTGTTTCTTCGAAGCTTTCTTACCTTTTCATAATGCTGGGGATAGTACTTTTTCAAATCATATTCTGTGGAAGGATTATAATTCTTTAACATTTGAATGACATGTTCATTTACTTCAAACAGCTCTTCAATGGCATTGAGGTCTTTGTTAAGGATGGTATTCACATTACATCTTCTTTCATTAACAAGATGATCGACAAACTGCCCAACAAGGTCGTCTTTGTTAGAAAAATATTTGTAGAGCGTTTTCTTTGACATTCCCAGCTCCCTGGCAACGTCATCCATGGTGACACTCTTAATGCCATACTGCTGATACAGTTCGCTAACCTTTTCTGTAATAAACTTAAATTCTTCGTTCATGAGGGTCCTTTTTACAATTTGTGTGCCGCAAAAATATAAAATTACACTTTGGAAACAAATTTGTTTAAAAAAGTTTCCGCGGTTTCATATACAAGTAAAAAATATTTTTGTTCAACAAAAACCATTGATGAAAAAAAAGGCTATCCTCCCGGTAGCCTTTCCTGTTTAATCAAACTATTTTTACTGTTAATTTTTGAAAAGAATCAGTCTATCATTTCAAAACCGCAATAAGCCTGCAGAACCTTCGGAATCTTAATTCCTCCGGGAGACTGGTTGTTTTCCAGGATAGCAGCAAGCAGCCTTGGCAAAGCAAGAGCGCTGCCATTCAAAGTATGGGCGAGCTGTGGTTTCTTCTTTCCTTCCTCTCTGAAGCGAAGCTTTAACCGGTTGGCCTGGTAAGATTCAAAATTTGAAACAGAACTCACCTCCAGCCATTTATTCTGGGCCGCGGAGTACACTTCAAAATCGTAAGTCAGGGCAGCAGCAAATCCAAGGTCTCCGCCACACAAACGCATGATTCTGTAGGGTAGTTCCAGCTCCTTGAGAATACCCTCTACATGACTCATCATTTCTTCGAGGGTTTCATAAGATTTTTCAGGATGCTGGATCTGCACTATTTCCACTTTATCGAACTGATGGAGCCGATTTAGCCCCCGGACGTCCTTACCCCAGGAACCTGCTTCTCGTCTGAAACAAGGAGTATATGCTGTGTTTTTGACAGGCAGTTCTTTATTTTCCAGAATTGAATCCCTGTAGATATTTGTCACCGGTACTTCTGCGGTTGGTATCAGGTAGTAATTGTCCACAGGAACCTGGTACATCTGTCCCTCTTTATCGGGTAACTGACCTGTTCCAAAGCCACTATCCTCGTTGACCATAAGAGGCGGAAGAACCTCGTTATAACCTGCCTCATGAGCTTTATCAAGAAAATATGCAATCATGGCACGCTGAAGTTTAGCGCCCTTACCTTTATATACAGGAAAACCACGGCCGGTAATTTTATTGCCCAGATCGAAATCTATGATGTCGTACTTTTTTATCAGTTCCCAGTGTGGCAGGGCTTCTCCCTTAATTTCGGGAGCAGCGCCGACAGAAGTTACCTCCTCGTTATCTTCTTCACCCTTACCCTGCTTTACAGATTTGTGAGGCACATTCGGTATCTGAACAAGCAATTGATTGATCTCCTCTTCAATCTCGGAAAGCCGCTTTTGCCCTATTTTAATTTTTTCTTTTAACTCGGCATTCTTATTTTTCGCTTCATTAGCCTCCTCTGTCTTCCCCTCTTTAAAAAGCTGACCGATTTTTTTGGATAAATTTTTCAGTTCGGACTGTTCGTTGTTGACCGATTGCTGGGTAGTTCTTCTTTCTTCATCCAACTGCTTTAGTTTGGAAATAATCTCGCTGAAGTCTTTGTTCCTTACTTTTTGTCTTTCAACAATGTAATCTGAATTTTCCTGAATGTATTGAAGAGAAAGCATGATCTAATTGTATTTTAAGATAAAAAAACTCCTGCACTCTATTTTAAAACAGACGATACAGGAGTTCTTTTATATTTTTTGGTTACTATATTATTTTTCTGCCGGGGTAACGTTAACGTAAGACTTGTTGTTTCTTTTCTGAAACTTCACGTTACCGTCAATCAATGCAAAAAGTGTATGGTCTTTACCCATACCTACGTTTTTACCGGGGTAATGTTTAGTACCTCTTTGTCTAACTAATATGTTCCCTGCTTTTGCTTGCTGTCCGCCAAAAAGTTTAACACCTAATCGTTTACTCTCTGATTCGCGGCCGTTACGGGAACTACCCATTCCTTTCTTATGCGCCATAACTTATAAAATTTTATTATTAAGCAACAATATTTTCTACTTGTATTTGTGTTAAAGGTTGTCGATGACCGTTTTTCACCTGATACCCTTTTCTGCGCTTTTTCTTGAATATTATCTTTTTGTCGTCTTTCAGGTGCGATAGAATCTTTGCAGAAACTTTGGCTCCATCTACATTGGGTTTTCCAACCTGTACTTTTCCATCATTATCAACTAACAACACCTTATCAAATTCAATGTTGGATCCTTCTTCGCCTTCCAGCCGGCTTACATACAACTTCTTGTCCTTTTCAACCTTATACTGGAATCCAGCTATGTCTACAATTGCATACATTGTTCTAATCTTTAAGTTTTTAAATTAGCGGTGGGCAAAATTATAAAACTTTATAACAACAACAAATTTTTTTACCAAGTATTTTTCAGGAGAATATTTTATTCTACTTATGCAAATAAACAAATTTTATAATCTGTTTGTTAAGAAATAAATTTTTTCTTTCTTTAGCACGAATTTATACACTTTATATTTTATTCAAAACCCCCAACATCATGGAAACAGTGACTCTTAACAAGAGGCAGTTCATTTTCCTGTCTTTATTAGTTTTT
The DNA here is from genome assembly GCA_964585385.1 of uncultured Bacteroidales bacterium. Taxonomy (GTDB): domain Bacteria; phylum Bacteroidota; class Bacteroidia; order Bacteroidales; family UBA12077; genus JAGXLC01. Next base: position 20,748 of record CAZPDP010000002.1, on the reverse strand, counting down.
ATCTTTTTTGCAAATCATACCCCTGGTTTTTCCCAAACTGAAAAATCCACGGAAATTATTTTAAAGAACACCCAAAGTAATGAATTGCAGAGGATAAGTAAAGAATTTTCTGAAAAGTATCATAAAGAAAAGCAGAAAGCAGTTGAAATGGCCAATGAAAAAGGCTGGATCATAAGGAAAGAATTTACAGATGGACGTGTTATGGAAATTCAGAGAATCTCAGAAAACGGAAAACCAATCTACTATATAACCCATAACGCAAATGCAGCTGCAACCATTTCTACCGATGAAGTATACCCCGGCGGTTCAGCAGGCCTGGATTTAGACGGAACCGGAGTTATTGTGGGAGAATGGGATGGTGGTGGAGTGCTCACTACCCACCAGGAATTTGTGAATACAGGGGAATCGAGAGTATTCCAGAAAGATGAGCCTGGCTCCACAAATGCTCACGCCACCCATGTTGCCGGAACAATGATTGCCGGAGGAGTAAATTCCGATGCAAAAGGAATGGCCTTTAATGGCACGCTTCATGCATACGAGTGGGGCAATGACCTAAGCGAAATGGCCCAGGAGGCCGGTGAAGGATTACTAATCTCAAACCATTCCTATGGATATACTGCAGGATGGAACTGGGATGGATCGCAATGGAACTGGGTTGGTGACGAAACTATAAGCTCCGAGGAAGATTACCGTTTTGGATTTTATGGTGATTTCTGCGTAGCTTATGACCAGATTGCTTACAATGCTCCCTATTACCTGATCGTTAAATCTGCCGGGAATGACCGTGGAGATGGCCCTTCTGACGGAGATCACCCGCAGGATGGAGGCTCGCTGGGATACGATTGCATAGGATACTGGGGAAATGCCAAAAACATTCTGACTGTTGGCGCTACAGAAGATTTAACAACAGGGTATGAAGGCAACCCTGATGATGTAGTGATGACCAGTTTCAGTAGCTGGGGCCCTTCAGATGACGGAAGAATTAAGCCTGACATCTCAGCAAATGGTGATGCACTGTATTCAACAAGCAATGAGTCAGAAACCAGTTATACCGGCATGAGCGGAACTTCCATGTCCTCCCCTAGTGCGGCGGGCTCACTGGTGCTATTACAGCAACATGCAAAGGATGTTCTTGACACCTATGTGACTGCTGCCACACTTAAAGCACTGGTTGTTCATTCCGCCGATGAAGCAGGAGATAACCCCGGTCCCGACTATGAATTCGGATGGGGCCTGATGAATACCGCAAAAGCTGCGGACCTCATTACAGAAAACAACAAGTCTGCAATAGTAAGGGAAGGAAAAATTACTGAAGGAGACTCCACTACATTTGACGTAGTGACAAACGGGGAACCCCTGATTGCTACACTCGTATGGACAGACCCTCCGGGAACACCAACGGAAGATAAGCTCGACCCCAGAACCCCAATGCTTTTAAATGACCTGGATTTAACAATTGAAGGAAAAGTTACATATCACCCCTATAAATTAAATCCTGAAACTCCCTCATCACCGGCAACAACCGGAGACAACGATGTGGACAATGTGGAAAAAATTGTTTTTGACTCACCCAATATTGACCAGGTATTCACAATAAAAGTTAAGCATGAAGGATCCCTGGAAAATGGAAGTCAAAATTATTCTTTAATCGTTTCGGGTATCAAATCAGATTATTCTCCCCATACAGACTCGGTCTACAAAGTTGGACAAGATACTGCTATTGTGGATGCTGAAATTAAGGCTAATACCAAAGCAACCATTGTAGAAAAGGGTATTGCCTACTCTACTTCAAACTTCCCCTCAGTGGAAGACAATACAGCTCCAAGCGGGACCTCAACGGGTAAATTTACTACTGTACTGAAAAATCTGACGCCATATAAAAAATACTATGCCAGAGCCTATGTAACCACCGAAAACACCACATATTACGGAAATACAAAAACCTTTAACACGCTTCCATGGGATGTGGATGTCAGGGCTGATTCGCTTATCAACCCGGCAAGTACTATCAGTGAAGGAAATGAAGAATTAAAACTTCAATTTAAAAACATTGGATTCAATACGCTAACCGACTTGGAAGTGGAATGGTGGATAAACAATGCCAAACAAACCAATGCTACCTGGTCTGGTAATGTGGTTCAGGACTCCGCTGCAGAAATAGTCTTAGGTACCTACGATTTCCCTTCTTCCGGGGAGTACAACCTACAGGTAAACATTCTCAATGCCAATGGTATTGAAGATCCAAACGAAGACAATGACACCTTAAAAGCAACCATTGATGTGATTGCTGTGGGTCAGCTTCTGGAGAATTTTGAATACAATGCATTCCTTCCTACGGGCTGGTCAGAAACAGCCAATGACAACAAATGGCAACGCTTCAGCAACGAGTTCTTCGTTCAGATCGACGGTTATGATGCAGTTATTGGACAGGACATAAACGATTCGGAAGAAAGGCTCATTACGCCTAAACTAACCATTGACGGCTCCAGTTCAAAGCTTAATTTCACAGTAGCCGGAGGTAACAATACTTATGATTTGGGTTCAACAACCCTTCAAATCCAATATTCAAAAGATGGAAACAACTGGAATGACATGGGCGAGCCTATCGATCTGGCCAATTTTGGTGAAGGAGAAGGAGGTGATTTGGTGCCTCAGGATTTCAGCTACCTGGTTGATACGCTTAATCCAGACAACTATTATTTTGCCTTCACCACAGAAAGTGACTTTGACTATACCGGGTACAAATCATGGTTAGTACTGGACAACATTTCCGGTCCAATAAAAACAGAAATCAGTGACAATGACTTAACTCTAACAGAGAGAGAATTTGTTAAAGAGTTTGTCTTTGAGGGTGAAACTGTTGAGATTCCCGCAGAAGTCAGAAATCAGGGCAAAAATCCGCAAAGCGACTTTGATGTAACCCTTCAGGTGGATGGCAACATTGTGGATACCAAAACGGTTACGAAGTCAATAGGCTACGTGGAAACGGCTGTTGCAACATTAGAATGGACCAGTACTTCAGGCAGGCATAATTTTGCTGTAGCTGTTCCCAATGACGATCAAACCCATAATGATACCATAAAGTTTGACGGTGTAGTAGCCTATAACGGGTCGCTTACGCAGGGATTTGAAAACGAAATGCCTCCTAACCTCTGGGAAAAAGAAGATAACGATAACTGGAGCAAGTTATTCAGCGACTGGCCGCCTCATTGGAGTGGTAATCACGCTGCAGCAGCCAGCAATATAGACGGATTCTCAGATGAAATTCTGTCGACTCCGCGAGTTAAGTTAACCGGAAATGAAACCTTATTCTTCTATGCGAATGCAGGCAACCTGAGTATTGGAGAAACCTATGTGGATATTGTTTACTCTGAATCAAGAGAAAACTGGACACAGGTGGGTTCCAGTATTTACCCAACAACGGATGTGGAACTTTATGAGGTTAACCTCTCTTCCATTACTCCGGGAGATTATTTCCTCGGATTCAGAGCAACCGGTGAAGGAGACGGCGATAACGGAACTATTCTGGTTATCGACCACGTTATAGGGCCAGAACAAATCACCTATTATGATTTAAGATGGGAGGTTACAGATGGCTCAGATCCAATTTCGGATGCAAAAATTTTCTACTCGGAAAATGGAAGTCCCTTAAAAGAATTAAATACAAATTCTGAAGGAATTGCCACTGTATCCATTTCTGAAAACACAGATCTGGATTATTATATCGTCAAGAATGGTTTTGCTAATAAATCAGGTAATTTCACAGCAACCGAAGACGATACGCTTTCCTTCACACTATCCTCTGGTGATGCTTCATGGCCTGCTGAGTTTAAAATTACAGATGCCAGCGCCGATACAGCCATGAAAAATGCAGAGATAGAAATAAACAGTGAGGTAAAAACAACCAATACCTCGGGCCAGGCATTATTTATGCTTAACCAGGGCAGTTATGATTATACGGTGAAATACTCCGGCTATCGAAATGAGACAGGCAGTATTGATGTTTCATCCAGTATGATTAACAAAGACATAAGCATGAATCCCCTGTTTAATGTAACATTCTCAGTAACAGACTCTGAGAGCTCCGAAGCAGTTGAAAATGCAACCATTAGCATAGCAGACTCAAGTCTTACTACTGATGCACAAGGCGAAGCTTCTGTTCAGTTAATCAATGAATCCTACAGCTACCTGGTGGTAGCAGATGGTTACGAAAATGCCACAGGTTCCATAACCGCTATTGCTGGTGATACCACCATACAGGTAAGTATGTCTGAAGCGGCCAATGATATTCAGCCCACCATAGCTGAAAAATTAAAACTTTATCCGAACCCGGCCTCTGGAAATATCACAGTGGAAGGCGATAATATTACCGGCAGTATGATAACAGTCAGAGCCGTTACAGGAGACATGATTTTGCAGAGAAAAGCCACGGATAAAAAGGTACACCTGGATTTAGGACGCCTGTCTAATGGAGTTTATTTACTGGAAATAACCAAAAAACAGGAAAAAATAACGCGAAAGATAGTGATTGAATAAATTCAGCTCTCAAACCAAAAAAAGCCGCCCTTCATTACACAGGGCGGCTTTTTTTTATTCGTATATCCCAATCAGGTGAACATCTGCATCTCGTTTAGTTTCTTATAAATTCCATCCTTTTCTATCAGCTCATCGTGTGTTCCCACTTCATTAACTTTACCCTGGTGCAGAACGACAATTTTATCTGCCTGTCTTACTGTTGAAAGCCTGTGAGCGATGATTATGGATGTTCTGTTGTGCATCAGGTGGTAGAGCGCATCCTGAACGAGCTTCTCGGATTCGGTATCCAGGGAACTGGTTGCCTCATCAAGAATGAGAATGGGTGGGTTCTTCATTACGGCTCGTGCAATACTGACTCTCTGCCTCTGCCCTCCGGAAAGTTTACTCCCCTGGTCTCCAATATTGGTTTGGTACCCTTCTTCCAAATCCACAATAAAATCGTGCGCATTGGCTACTTTTGCAGCCTTAATAACATCCTCTTCGGTTACATCATCCCGGCCAAAAGCAATGTTATTAAATACGGTGTCATTAAAAAGAATGGATTCCTGGCTAACAAGACCCATGAGTGCTCTCAGGCTTTTCACTTTCAAGTCTTTAATGGAATGGCCGTCAATTAAAATATCTCCGTCGGTTGCATCATAAAAACGGGGCAACAAATTGACTAAAGTAGACTTACCTGCTCCGGACTGACCGACTATAGCGACAGTCTGACCCTTTTTAATATCCAGGTTAACATCCTTCAATACCCATTCATTGGTATATCTGAAGTATAAATTCCGGTATTCAACAGAATCTTTAAATCCTTGTAGTTCGATGGCGTCTGGTTTTTCCTTTATCGTTTCTTCTGCCTTTAATATGGTATTGATGCGGTCAAATGAAGCCATTCCCTTCTTCACGTTATAATAATAATTAGATAAGACTTTGGAAGGCTGGATAATCTGTGAAAAAATAGCCAGGTAAGCAATAAAAGCCTGGGGTGAAATAGTCGAATCATTCTGAAGGACTATCGAGCCACCATACCAGAGTATAATAACGATTACGGTAGTCGATAGAAACTCACTGAAAGGATGTGCCAGAATTCGTTTTCTGAAGATTTTGTTTCTTAGATGGGTATAGTGATTGTTCCTGTTCTGAAATCTTCTGTTCACTCTTTCCTCCGAATTAAAAGCCTTGATAATCCGCAGTCCGAAAATGGTTTCTTCAATAATGGACAACAAAATACCCAGCACATTTTGTCCTTTAATAGATGTTTTGCGAAGGTTCTTTCCTACCAGCCCGATGACATAACCGCTTAATGGAATAAGCAAAAGGGCAAAGAGTGTAAGCTTATAATTCATATAAAAAAGGGCCGAGATGTAAATAATTATCTGTATTGGGGCCTGTACGGCCTTTTGCAGGGGCTGCAGAATGGCGTTTGCCAGCTCCTGTACATCTCCGGTAGCCTTAAGCATCACATCCCCTCTTTTCTCTTCAGAATAATAAGCAATGGGTAAATCTACAATTTTTCGGTATATTTTATTCCGTATATCCCGTAAAACACCATTGATTAAAGGTATGATAGTAAAATTACCCAGGTATATAAAAGAAGTTTTAAAAAGAACCATAAAAACCATAAAAATACTGAGGTAGGCCAGAGCTGTTGAAGGTCCTTCGCTTTGAATAATCCGGGTAAGAAAATAATTGAAGTTATGTTGGATGGCCTCGGCTGAAAACTCAAATGGAACAGGCTCTAAAACCATCTTCTTATTGCCAAAAAGAATGCCTAAAAATGGAATTACCATGGTGATAGAGAAAACAGAAAAGATTGTCCCGATCACATTAAATAAAACGCTCATCACCCCCTTACTCCAATAGGGAACAACATATTTTAAAAGAGTTTTAAATATCTTCATCAACTTGTGATTGTTGGTTCGAACAGATTCCCATTATTGACAATTCAGGGATGCAATATTATCAAAAGATTTCTGAATTAACGGTTTTTCTTTTAGTTTTTTAATGTTCTTCATGAATTGCAAAATATAAAGACTTATTAACCCCTCAATCACTGTGGCAAATAAACCTCGCGTGTCTCCTTTGCAAAATCAATGCATTTCTGCCAGTCATCCTCGAATTTTTCATTCACAAATTTAATTTCATTTTTCGGAATTAAGGGTTCAGTATTCCTTTCCGGTATGACTGCGCCTAAATAAGCAACCGTGTGCAGCAACAGGGCGCTCCATTTTTTAAGGATGAAGCGTTTCGTTTTTGATGATATCTTGCTCTTATCAAAATGATGAAATCTGTTAAACTGACGGACAAGCTTAAGTTGTTTCTCAGAATAGGCTTTCTTTACGGTTTTTATTTTTATATCGTTTTTGTCGTACTCAACGCCAGTAAAATCAGCCAGCAAATCGATAACCTTAAAAGGAGCATGTTTGAGTTCTTCCTGGAAAAGCACCAGCGGGCGTTTGTTAAAATGTTTCCTCAGAAGCTCAATTTTTGGAAAAAACTCCAGGTTCTTAACAGACATTTCACTGTTTTCACTGTTGGGATCAAAATACTCGTTAAATTTTTTAGCCCCGTGTTTTCTCAGGTAGTATTTGTACTTGGAGCTTAACCAGGAGCCTTGCTTTCGCAGAACGATTACAGGATAGGTATCGGGATACCTGTTTGCAACATCTATCATATGATTCATGCCTCCTTTCCTGTCCAAATCCAGCTCTATAGAAAGCAAAATCCTGTCGTAATCAGACTGCTGAATAAGTTTATCTTTCCGTTTAAAATCATGCTTTTTGATGAAATCAATCCCTTTGAATTTCGGAAAAACCTTCAATTGCAAAAAGGTGGAAGCGGTTTTGGGCATACCTACGTGAAAAAATATGAGCTTGTCCTGATTCTGATCCATAAAAATATAAACGCTTAATTCTTACTCGTTCAAATTGAAAAAATGGGTTAGTTCATAAGGTAACCCCTTTTTATTATTTCTTCTGCACACTCCTTTTTATTTATACATAACCGGAAATGCTTGTGCAAAGTTAATTAATTTGATGCCTTAAATAATGCACATTCATCATGTTTAATACAAAAGTTTGATATTCATTTCATTAAAAACCTGGCGAAACAAAAATATGTGCGAACAGAAAATCAATTTAGACAAAAAACGCCCTTCGCAGAAAGAACTTAATCTGAATACTTAAAATTGTCTTAAATTGTCTATCTTTACTGAACACGATAGCTTTTCAATCCATTGGTATTATAGAATTCAACGAGCCTTTTACTGATAAAAAGGTAGCTAAATATTTCGTACAAAAACAGATTAAAATTATCAAATATGCCTGTTATTTCATATCTAAAAGATTTTCTAAACATTATCTATCCCAACTTATGCCTAACCTGTGGCAAAAACCTTCCAGCAGGGGAATCCTATTTATGCCCTTCCTGCTGGCTTGATTTGCCTAAAACCAATTTTCACCTTGAAAGGCATAATAAAGTTGAGCAAATGTTCTGGGGGCGTTTCCCTATTCAGTATGGAACATCGCTTTTTTATTACACAAAAGGCAGCATTTATCAGCGTTTAATCCATGAAATGAAGTATAACCGGAAAAAAGAAATTGGCTATGAGCTGGGCAAAAAACTCGGAGACGACCTGAGAAAATCTGTGTTTTCAGAGACTGATTACCTGCTGCCCGTACCATTGCATAAACGAAAACAACGAAAAAGAGGATTCAACCAAAGCGAATGGATTGCCGGAGGAATAGCAGAAACACTTGACAGGCCGGTTGCTCTGGATGTATTATTCAGAAAAAAACACACGAAAAGCCAGACAAAAAAATCAAGGTACGACAGGTGGAAAAATGTGGAAAACGTTTTCGAACTAAGGAACGAAGAAAAAATCTATAACAAAAGCCTTTTACTGGTTGACGATATTTTGACAACGGGTGCAACACTGGAGGCATGTGCAAATACTTTACTGAAAGCAAAGGCAGTAAAAATCAGCATCGCCACGTTGGGACTGGCTGATTTTTAATGATCCTCCGGGTATTTTTTTACCTCCGATTTATCGGGGCAAGCCTTCAGCAATTCCCTGACAGATTTACGGTAAACCGGGTGAATGCCTTCAGGGGAAAGCTCATGAAGCGGCAAAAGGGCAAACCTTCTTTCCTGCAGCAATGGATGTGGAATGGTTAGATGCTCTGAATGATAAACAATGTCGTCATAAAACAGAATATCAATATCAATTTTCCGGCTTTCATACCCTTCAGTTGCAGTCCTCACCCGACCCATTTCCCGTTCAATCTGTTTGATCTCCTCTAAAATACCGGCAGGATCCATATCTGTTTGCATAAGAAGCACCTGGTTTAAAAAGACCTGTTCGGCCTCAAAACCCCAGGGTTCACTTACATAAACTGAAGAAACACGATCAATTTTTCCAATCCGTTCTCTGAGAATATCTTTTGCCTGAAAAAGATTTTCCCGGCTGTCTCCGATATTACTTCCCAATAAGAGGTATACCTCACTCATAACTATCGATTATATTTTTTTCCTGCGTTTTATGTAATTTTTATGAGATATTGCAAACGTATAGGAAAAAGTTAACATAGAAAACATTAATTTCTTTTTTTAAATTTAGATCATAAATTTGTAAACTCAAACCATTTCATCAAACACGAAATTATTATGAAAAGCTTTTTAAAGTACACGTTAGCAACCATTGTTGGTTTATTGATCACAGGTCTTTTATTTTTTATCATCTTTTTTAGCACAGTCGGAGCGTTGATGTCAAAACAGGACAAGCCTGTTGAAATTAAACCCAATACTGTACTCAAAGTCAGCCTGGATCATATGATTATGGACCGCAGTCCAAAGAGTCCGTTCAGTAATTTCGATTTCGGAGAATTCGGACCATCAAAAACTTTGGGCTTAAATGATATTCTGGCCAATATCGAAAAAGCCCGAAAAGACGATGACATAAAGGGCATTTATTTGGACTTATCTGTTATTCCAGCAGGAATGGCAACCATAGAAGAAATAAGAAATGCACTTCTTGATTTTAAAGAGAGCGAAAAATTTATCATTGCTTACAGCGATAATTACATTCAAACCTCATATTACCTGGCTTCAGTTGCTGACAAAGTATATCTGAATCCGGCCGGAAGGGTGAATTTAACAGGACTGAGTTCACAAGTCATGTTCTTCAAAGAAGGTCTTGATAAGCTGGGTATTGAACCACAAATCATAAGACATGGTAAATTCAAAAGTGCCATTGAGCCTTTCACCCGAAACGATATGAGCGAGGAGAACCGCGAGCAAATCATGGAATTTGTTTCTGATATGTGGGATAAAATGGCAGAAGGTATTGCAGAAAACAGGGGAATAAGTGTTGAAAAGGTGAATGAGCTCACCAAATCCCTGGCGCTTCACAATGCTGATATAGCAGTTGAAAACAACCTGGTTGACAGTTTAAAATACAAAGATGAAATACTCGCCGAACTGAAAGAATTGTCAGAAACGGATAAAGACGATCAGCCTTTTGTTGGCATGTCAAAATATAAGCGTGTGCCGAAAATCAAAGATTACAAAGGCCTGGCCAAAGACAAAATTGGAGTCGTATATGCTATGGGTTCCGTTATGATGGGAGAAGGTGAAGAAGGCTCAATTGGTTCTGACAGAATTTCAAGGGCCATACGAACTGCAAGAAAAGATACGACAGTAAAAGCAATTGTTTTCAGAGTAAACTCAGGGGGAGGAAGCGCCCTGGCATCTGAAATTATCTGGAGAGAGCTTAAGCTGGCCAGTGAAACCAAGCCCGTAATTGCTTCACTCGGTAATGTTGCGGCTTCAGGTGGTTATTACATTGTAGCTCCGGCAGATACTATCGTCGCAAGTCCGAACACCATCACCGGTTCCATCGGGGTCTTCGGATTATTATTCAATGCCAAAGAAATGCTGAATGAAAAGCTGGGAATTCATGTTGATGTAGCCAAAACTCACCAGTATTCAGACATGGGAAGCCCATTCCGCTCATTGACAGCACGCGAACGCGAAGTTTTTAAACAAGGTATAGAAGAGGTCTATGAAACCTTTATAGAGCGTGTTGCCGAGGGCAGGAGAATGACCAGGGATGAGGTTGATGAAATAGCACAGGGCCGTGTTTGGAGCGGAACGGATGCCAAACGTATTGGTTTAATCGACTTATTCGGAGGTCTGGATGAAGCAGTTAAAATAGCTGCAGAAAAGGCGAAAGTTGAAAAATACAGAACTGTGGGGTACCCTAAGTTAAAGGATCCGTTTGAACAATTCTTCAAAGATATTTCCGGTGGTGTACAGGCAAAAATCATTCAGAATACATTGGGGGAAAATTACCGGTATTACAGACAAATAGAAGAAGTTAAGAACATGTCCGGAATACAAATGAGAATCCCGTATCAAATTGAAGTTTACTAATTCTCTGTTTAAGACGCATGCTTATAAAACGCCGGTAACACATATTCTACCGGCGTTTTTAATTTGCAAATAGTTTTTCTATTTTTAAAGGTTCAAGTTAGAAATGCTTCGAATGAAAACGCTTTATTCTGCCATATTAATTGCTTTTTTCCTGGCTTCCTGTGCCAGTAAAACCCACAACCCTTCAAAAATAGAACATGTAGACAGTTTAATGGCAGAGCTGGATACTATGAACATGGAATTAAAAAAACTGGAAATTGAAACAGTCGTCAGAATAAAAGACACCCTGGAAGAGAGAATGTCTGGAGCTCAAAACATACAGAGATTAAAAAGAATGCGAACGATGGACAACCATATTCGCATAATCCTTCAACGATATGACCACATTCACAGGGAGGTCATCTACGCAAGAAATCACCTGGAAGACACAAAAAAAGACATTCGATCCGGGGAGCTTAAAGACTCAACGATTAACAAAATGCTTGAGAAAGAGAATAATATTGTCGCTGATTTGGAAAACAGGATAAAAGAACAAACCAAACAATTGCATGAACGTATAGAATCTATAAAAAAACAAGCGCCTTATTATGAATAAATCATATTTATACGCAGCCTTAACCATTCTGTTCTGGGCCACGATCCCCTCAGCCTTTAAAATTGCCCTGAGGCATGTAAGTTATATCGAATTGCTGTTTTATGCGATTCTTACCACCGTTGTCATATTGTTTTTTATCCTCCTGTTTCAGGGAAGATTAAAGCAACTGGGCAGCTATACCAAAAAACATTATACCAATTCAGTGATACTGGGCTTTCTTAATCCCTTTTTTTACTACATCATTCTGCTCAAGGCTTATTCCGTATTGCCGGCACAGATTGCACAACCCCTGAACTTTACATGGCCCATAGTGCTGGTTTTTCTTTCAGCTCTCATTCTAAAGCAACGCATTAAACTAATCAATTACATCGCTTTATTTTTAAGTTTTATTGGGGTATACCTTATTTCATCAGAAGGAGACCCTTTTGATTTGCATTTTGCAGAACCTCTGGGTGTTTTTCTGGCTGTTGGCAGTTCCCTTATCTGGGCTTTATTCTGGATCTATAACATGAAGGACGAGCGGGATGAAGTGTCTAAAATCTTCCTCAATTTCGTATTTTCATTAGTGTTCATTACTCCCGTTTTCTTCATCTTTACCGATCATACCTTTCCGGGATGGAATGGACTGCTTTCAAGCATCTATGTAGGAGCTTTTGAAATGGGAATAACTTTTGTGCTGTGGCTAAAAGCCCTTAAATATGCTCCAACAACAGCAAATGTGAGTAACCTTATTTACCTGACTCCTTTTTTTGCTTTAATATTTATTAACTTTATCCTCGATGAACAAATATTTTTAACCACTGTTATTGGATTGATATTCATTGTTTCCGGCATAGTTTTGCAGGAAATTCATAAAAAAAGAAAGAAGAGATATGCCCTTGAATAGAAAATATATTTTACCTCTTTGGGGATTTGTATTATTCTTCATGGTTTTTTCCGGTTGTGAAGAAAGAATTGATCCGGATGAAGGCAAAACCATGTACGATGAGGCAAACAAGCCATTTTACAATTTAATGAAAGAGTGGTATTTATGGTATGATGAAATGCCCGAACTTGACCCAACCCATTATAAAAACCCACAGGAAATATTAGACTCCCTTCGGGTACCCAGAGACAGATGGAGCTACATAACCACGGTTGAACAATTTGAACAGTATTATCAGCAGGGTGCTTATATTGGTTATGGTTACGGCCAAAAATGGGACGCACAGAATAACCTGAGAATCACTTTTGTTTTCAACGACTCACCGCTGAAATCCAAAAACATTGAAAGAGGATGGATAATAAGGAAAATCAACGGAACTTCCATCTCGCCAAACGTTGATCTGAATAATCTTATGGGACCCAACGAGGTGGGAGTTGAAAATGATTTTCTTCTAGAATCCCCTTCAGGTGAAATAGTAGATACAACTTTTGCTAAAGAGGAAATATCGGTCAATACTGTTCTGCATACCAGCATTATAGATACAAACGGATACAAAGTCGGCTACATGGTTTTAAACAGCTTTATTGAGAAAACCTCAGACGAGCTCTACCAGGCTTTTCAGGAGTTATCTTCAGAAAATTTAAACGATATAATCATTGACCTCAGATACAACGGAGGAGGAATGCTCAGTAAAGCAAAAGAAACAGCAGATTATGTAATAAGTCAGGGGGATATAGGAAAAATTTTCGCGCAATTGATGCATAACGACAAAAAGGAAGACATGAATTCTTCCCACAAATTGGAAGAAGATTCTCTTTCCCTTTCAATGAATCTCTCGAGGGTATACTTTATTACCACGCAAGCAACCGCGTCCGCCAGTGAGGCTCTTATAAACGGACTGAAGCCATTCCTGGATGTTTACCTGGTGGGTCTGGACACCCATGGCAAACCCGTGGGGATGTATGCTTTTTATGACAACCAAAGGCATTATGCGTTTCTTCCTGTCTGTTTCCGGGTTGCTAATGCCAATGAAGAATCAGATTATTATACTGGAATACCAGCGGATGCTGAAGTCCCCGATGATTTAGCAGAAAGATTCGGAAGCAAAGAGGAAGATTGCCTCCAACAGGCTCTCTTCCATATTGAAAACGGTTACTTCAGTACAACCAAAACAGTTCAAAGATCGTTTTATAATAAAGTTGAATACAATAGCCTCAGAGATATAATCGGGGCACAGTAAAATAAAATACATGATAATTTTAGGAATTGATCCGGGCACATCGATAATGGGTTATGGTCTCGTCAACAAAGAAGCCAAAGAACCTGAATTGATCTATCTTGGCGTCATCGAACTTTACAAAATTGATGACCATTACGAAAGGCTGCAAAAAATATTTAATCGTATACTGCAGATAATCGACTATTACAGCCCCGATGAAGTTGCCCTTGAGGCTCCTTTTTACGGAAAGAATGTTCAATCAATGTTAAAGTTAGGACGGGCACAGGGAGTAGCAATGGCTGCGGCGCTCTACCGGAAACTGCCTATATTCGAATACGCTCCGAGAAAAATTAAGCAATCCATAACAGGCAACGGAAATGCTTCAAAAGAGCAGGTTGCGGGGATGCTTCAAAAGATGTTCACTATTGAACGACTCCCCAATAACCTGGATGCCACAGATGGTCTTGCTGCTGCTGTTTGTCATTTTTACAACAACGGCCTGCCTAAATCAGAAGCCGGGTATAATAGCTGGAAAGACTTCATTGCAAAAAATCCCGGAAAAATAAAGGAATAATTAAGCGAATAAGTTAAGAAGAATTTTATTGTACCAGGCGATTCCCGGATTTCTCAGATGGGTATAATGGTATTCCTTGCCCCCGAAACCCCGGCAAAATTCGTTTTTGTTGGGAAGCTCAAGATTCTCAAAATTTAAAGTCAGATTCTCCCCGGCATGTTTGCTGATGTAGTGGTCTATCATTTTGTGCATTGTACTCATGGCAATTCCTTCCTTCGTCACAGCAGTAAAAAGCAGATTGATTTTACGGTTTGACTTTAGAAACAGGATGGCTGCCTCAAGTGTATTGGGTGGACCATAGGCTGAATAGATCTCCCCAAGACCGTGTTGCATGACAAAAGCTATAATTTTGCGCAGCCTGCTTACATCTTTGAGTCTAAGTTTGGCGGAGGAGACAATGTTTTTCCGAACCACGAATTTTAAAAAATCATTGGGCAGCATTCCTTTAATCACCGAAATTTTATGATTATCGGCATTTTTTAAGGCTTTCAGATTCTCTTCCGAATAATTATTGTGTATTCTGTTGTAATCTCCGATTAAATCGAATTCAAAGGTTGGAATTAAATCTTGTTTGTAAAGAGATTTATCAATTTTATTGAATTTATTGAGATTGAGATAAAAGTTAGGATAAACCGATTCAAGTTTCTTCATGAAGGCATTAACCTTAGACTCATCCAGTATATAGGTGGAAAAGACGCCCAGCTGGTTTGCCAGGTATGTGGTAAAAGTATAGTTAACTCCTGCCCTTCTGGCTGGAAGGATAGGCATAACAGACTCATAATCTGACTCTATAAGGGCTTCCCAGTTTTCACAAACAATATCGAGATACCAGGAAAATGCATAAATGTTTCCGTTGTGGGAATTGTTGATGCAATTGTCCCACTTCATGAAATTAATTTCTTCATTTTTGAGGTGTTTTACCTGGTATTGTTTTTCCATGATATCAAATATAATGAAATCATATCAATCCTTCGTCAGCAAAGCTGTAATAATTATCTTGCCCTATTACCAAGTGATCAAGCACTTGAATGTCCATCAGGCCGGAGGCATCTTTTAGTTTATTGGTAATCTGAATATCAGCTTTGCTGGGGTTTATATTTCCTGAAGGATGATTGTGAAATAATATGATGGAAGAAGCCAGCTCATTAAGGGCCGTTTTAAGAATAATCCGCACATCGGTGACTGTCCCGGATACACCACCCTGGCTCACGCGTTTTTCAGACAAAACACGATTAGCTCTGTTCAGGTAGAGCACCCAAAATTCTTCGTGAGGCAAATCCACCAGTTTCTGAGAAACTTTATCATAAACATCCCGGCTGGATGTAATTTTTTTCCTAATAAGAGCTTCTGAAAGCTTTCTTCGTCTGCCCAGTTCTAAAGCCCCTGCAATGCTGATTGCCTTGGCCTCACCAATGCCTGTAAATTTTTTCAGATCTGAAACATCCAGTTTACCAAGCTCATTCAGATTATTACCCACACTGTTCAGAATACGTTTGGACAATTCTACAGCGGTTTCTGTTTTTGAACCGGAACCAATCAGGACAGCAATCAGCTCTGCATCGGACAAACTGGCTGTTCCCTTATAAAGCATTTTTTCCCTGGGACGATCTTCCACCGCCCAATCTTTGATCTTAAGATTAGTATTATAGTTCATGAAAAAAACTGATTTTGAACTTTAAAAATAGGAATTTTCCCTGAAGAATAATACTTTTTAACAAATATTTAAAGTACTCGACGAGCTAACCCTCTGACATAATTAGACGGGAAAGTTTTCAACTTATCAATTATTTAATTAAATTTGATAACCAAACAACTCGTCTGCTATGAAGAGAATAATTGTCCCAATCGATTTTTCCGACGAATCCCTTGTCGGTTTAAATTTAGCCATTACCCTTTCTAAAAAGATTCCATCTAAGATTGAGATGGTTTTCGTTCAGAAAAAAAGTAACGATTTCTTTCATGTAAGTGAAGAAAAAGAGTATAAACTGGCGGTTAAAAAATTTGATAAGATACTGAATACCTATAAAAACAAGCTACCCGATCATGCTGAATTAACCTATATCATCAAAAAGGGTAAAATCTACCAGGAAGTAGTCAACCAGGCCCACTCATTTGAAAACTCCTTCTTAGTATCTTCAACGCATGGTGCTTCCGGTTTTGAGAAGTTCTTTTTGGGAAGCAACACATTTAAAATTATTGCGGCAACCAACAGGCCGGTTTTTACCATCCGGGAAACCAAATCTCCGGATGATATAAGAAATATCGTTTTACCTCTTGATACTTCTTATGACACAAGACAGAAAGTTACATTTACTACGCAGGTAGCCCGTTTTTTCAACGCTAAAATCCATATCGTCAAGGTTAGCCAAACACTAACAAAAGAGTTTGAAAAGAAACTCAATTCCTACGCAAAACAGACAGAAGAGTACCTGGACAAAAACAATATCCTGCACACTACAGAGATGCTTTCCGGCAAAAATATCACAGACCTCACACTGGATTATGCCAGTCAGATAGATGCCGACCTGATTTCTATAATGACCGAGCAATCACTCAGTTTTTCCGGTATGGTGATTGGTGGTAATGCACAACATATGCTGAACAAATCAGATTTTCCTGTCTTGAGTATCACACCCAAAGAATTGTCTATTACTGATAATTTCAGAACGCAGGGATATTAACATCTGTTTTTTTAAATGTATGGTTTTAGCGTCTGTCTTCTCCATCTTTTTTCCCATGGTAGTGGTAATAAATTTCCCAGTCGTACTCATCCCAGTTTCCTCCTTTCTCCTCGAGTTCTTCTTCTATTTCCCAGTCATATTTTTTACGCTGGGGGCCCCGGTTTTTGTAGTAGACAGCGATAATCAAGCCTGCTATGGCTCCATATAAATGACCTTCCCAGGAGGTTCTCATATCAAGGGGGAATATCCCCCAGATAAGGCTTCCGTAAAGAAATACAACCAAAAGGGAAAGGGCCATCAGACGAGTATATTTTCGCAGAACTCCGCTAAGAAACAGAAATGCTGCCAGTCCGTATATAATGCCACTGGCCCCGATATGATACCCGGGACGGCCTCCAAACCAGAGCCAAAATCCGGCAATAAGGTAAATCAGAATGAAAACTTTGATAGCAATGGGCCTGTAAAAATAAAACAGTCCCACTCCCAGTACAAGTATGGGAACAGTATTGGCAGCCAGGTGACCCCAGTCACTGTGTACCAGGGGTGAGGT
Organism: uncultured Bacteroidales bacterium; assembly: GCA_964585385.1. Lineage (GTDB taxonomy): Bacteria > Bacteroidota > Bacteroidia > Bacteroidales > UBA12077 > JAGXLC01. The sequence goes on along the minus strand of CAZPDP010000002.1, from coordinate 3,245 downwards.
AAGTATTCCATGCAGATTTTCAGGTCGTAAAGGATAGATGCCTAAAAAACCAAAATCTTCACCAAGAGTCCATTCGGCTATTTTGATGACCCAAATGAGAACTACAAAAGCTACCGGAAAAATCAAGCTGTAAATAAATTTCTTCTTCTCCGGATTCATACTCATAATTTTAATTCCCGGTCATTTAGTATCAAACGACCGGGAAACTAAATTGTTTTCATATTCTTGCTACTTGTGTGTAATATCAGTAAAAGGTCTTATTCCTCCGGTTTCCAGTCAGCAAAATGATCGGAAACCACATAGGTTTTCGGTTCTGTAACCCATGAGTCGTTGGAATTATAAGTCCATTCCATGGTTTCTGACCCTCCGCCACTTTGTGTGGTAATCAGGAAACGGTTCGAAAGATGTCCGATATAGTTAGCCTGGTCCCTGGGCTGTTTTTGGTCACCACCGCTTGGATCAACCGGTACCCAGCCATAGTTGGGCAGATAGATTTCAACCCACCTGTGGAAGACATCATCAAGACTGGCCTGGTCTCCGCGAACTACTACTGAGCCAACATACCGTGCAGGAATTCCTACCGAACGACACATGGCAATGTATACGAATGTGTATTCGGAGCAGGATCCATTGCCTCTTTCAAGTACAGCAGGTGCGGTATTCCAGCCTCCCACCATCTCATAATACATGTTGTCAATCAAATAGTTGAACAGGTCACGGGCCATCCAGTAAGGATTCTTTTCATTTTTATCCACTGCTTTATCCACAGCGTCCTGAATGATTGGGTGTTCGTATTGATATTTCTCGTTATTTTCCAGGTACCTGTCCTTTATGTCTTTAGGAACCTGGTCCAGAGCACCCACTTCATCGGGATAAATAAACCAGCGTACATCATACGTTGTACATTCCACATTCATATTGGTCTCCATGGTTTCTCCCGGGGCAATATTCTCTTTACTGAAATGGGCTGTTTTCTGATCCCATTTGTCTGTAACGATATCAGTATAATCCGGGGAGTAGGAAATCTCTTCATTTAAATCCTGGTTGTTTCTTTCGGTGGGAATGGCGATATGAATATCGGCCTTCTTGACCATTCCCGGACCATAATTGGTGATTTCATGGGTATAGTTCACAACAGCCTTGCGAGGTTCTGATCTGCGGTATTTTTCCCCGTCTCTTACGGTGAGACGGTATACCTGGTCGTCCTGGGAGTCGACTGCCCAAAGGGAATTGTCCTGAAAGGCCAGTCCCCGGGTAAACTTTCCGGGAGCATGCGTAATGATTATTACTGAGCCATTCTCAGGAGAAACCATATAGATTTCATCGTTCATCCGGTCTGATATCCAAAGATATTTACCATCAAAAGTGATTCCCCTGGGATCATTAGCAGGAGACCTGAATGACTTGATAGTGGTTCCGTCTTCCGGGTTAAACTGAATAATTTTATCAGAACTGTTATCCACGCACCATAAGTATTTACCGTCCCAGGTAAGTCCACGGGGTGTAGTGGCCGGGGTGTTGACTGTATGCAGCACGGTTCCATCCTCAGGATTGATTTTGTAGACTAATCCCTGGTAGTTTTCTGAAAGAGGGATGCCTCCTTTTACATCTACATTCCACAGATGTTTTCCATCCCAGGCCAAACCCATAGGCCAGAAAGCCGGAGATTCAATTTTTTTCGCAATTTCACCACTTTCGGGGTCAACAGCATACAACATTTTATCGGCTCGATCGGCTATCCAAAGATACTGTCCGTCATAAGTCATACCCGTGGATATAGCGCCCGGCGCTTTAAAATTCTTCTCCACTTTACCGGTATAACCATTCATAGTAAGGGGAATGAAAAAAAGCAGGGCAGCAACAAATAAGATTTGATGAAAATTCCGTTTCATAATTGGTTTCTTTTTTGATTCACTCCCAAATTTAATAAATAAAGAAGACTATTGAAATAAAACCTTGACATGATTAAAGAGTCAGATAGAAAACCTTTTTATACAACAGATAAAAAAATTACTTTTGCAAAAACAACAGGTGAATAATATATGCTAGAAAAAAAGGAAAAGAGTGCAGAACGGGTCACATTAGTAGGAATAAAAAACAGCGAACAAAACGACTGGCAGGTTCAGGAATATTTAAATGAACTGGCATTTCTTACCAGGACAGCTGGCGCCAAGCCGATAAAGAAATTTACGCAATCGCTAAATAATCCTCATCCCAAAACATTTATCGGAACGGGTAAACTTGCGGAGATAAAAGAATTTAACGACGAGAACAAAATCGATACGGTCATTTTCGACGAAGAACTCACTCCCACCCAAATGAGAAACGTCGAAAAATACCTCAAGTGCAAAATTATGGACAGGGCCAACCTTATCCTGGACATTTTTGCCCGGAGAGCTAAAACAGCCCATGCCAAAACGCAAGTGGAGCTGGCCCAGTATGAATACCTGCTTCCCAGGTTGACAGGAATGTGGACCCACCTCGAAAGGCAGCGTGGAGGAATTGGCACCAGGGGGCCCGGTGAACGGGAAATTGAAACAGACCGCCGTATTGTTAGAGATAAAATCACCCGGCTCAAAAATCAACTGGCCAAAATCGACAAGCAAAAAGCCACCCAGCGAAAAAACAGGGGCAAATTGGTTCGTGTGGCCCTTGTGGGATATACCAATGTAGGCAAATCATCTCTGATGAATATTCTGAGCAAAGCCGAAGTTTTCGAAGAAAACAAACTATTTGCCACCCTGGATACCACAGTTCGTAAAATTGCCGTGGGAAACCTGCCTTTCCTTATAACCGATACGGTTGGATTTATCCGAAAACTGCCGCACAGCCTGGTTGAATCCTTCAAATCAACGCTTGACGAAGTAAGAGAAGCGGATATATTGCTTCACATGGTGGATATCAGTCACCCCAGTTTTGAGGAACATATTAACGTTGTTCACAATACCCTGCACGAAATTGGCGTGAATGACACCCCTATATTCATGGTTTTTAACAAAATTGACAAAATAAATAACGAAGAACCTGAAGATCACGAAGTAGATAATTCCGATGACGGGGTTCGCTCTTTTCATGAGCTTAAAAAAAGCTGGATGGCTAAAACCAACAAAAAAAGCATCTTCATTTCTGCCAAAAACAAAACCAACATTGAAGAATTAAGAGAAATGCTTTACAGGGAAGTAAAAAAGATTCACGTGCAGCGGTATCCGTATGACGACCTTTATTATTGAGAGGGTGAGAATGTG
>CAZPDP010000001.1:0-257292 GCA_964585385.1 uncultured Bacteroidales bacterium | reverse complement strand
GATTTTACCATTAGAAAAAGGAGTTCGCGACTATCCAATTCATAATTCATAATTCATTCTTAATTCCTCAGCCGCAATCCAAAAAATACCCAAATTCAGGTATTGACTCAATGCATTCCGCACTGTAATTTTACAATGTCAATAAAATCCGTTTAATGTATTTAACATTGTAAGCCATGTATTCAACAGTTCTCATTGACCGCCAAAACAAGTCCCTTGCTGTGCTGTATTCATTCTTCAACAGGAATAAGAAAATTAAAATAACCGGAACCTTTAAAGAATTTAGTAATGCAATGGCCTTCATCAATAATCAGCCACCCGCGATTATAATTGTTGACATGGCCACAATGGAGAACAACGGAGCTATCTATTGGCTACAAATAAAATCCCTGCAAGATCAATCCTGTGTATTCATCACCTCCTACCACCTCGATGATACCGTAAAAATGGCAGCCTCCGAAGTATCCGGGTATTTACTCAAACCCGTGGGCCATGAAGACGTTGATAATGTAGTACAAAATGCAAAAATTGCCCGCAATACAAGACTTGCATATGACAAGGTATAGCACTAAATGGTAGCAACCGACATGAGGCTGTCAAAAAAAAACGTACAGTATTGTTTATCACACAAAGGTTAGCTATCTGAATTATAATTATTGGCTGTCTTCTCTATCATCAGCGCTTTTTGCGTGAACAGTTTTTTTCTTTTCAGACAGTCACATGTTTTACTTCCTATTTTTCTGAGAATCATTTGAAAAATACCTATTTTCTTGTATTGAAAATAAGTATTAGATGCTATAATTTAGATTATTGCAAATCTTAAACTATTTAGCCATGAAAAATTGTAAACAAATTAAATTATGGAAAAATTTAAGGGAATTTATGTTCCTGATGATCTTTATCAGTCTTCCGTATATTTTTCTTCCTCTTCAATCCTGTGAAGAAAATGAAATTACAACAAAAACAGATACATTGGTTATTTCTGATAAAGATACAGTTGTCGTTGATAATACCAGTTCGGATTCTGCTGATACAACTGACATCATCTATTCAGTTCTGGTGACTGCCCAGGGTGAGAACAGCTTTAGTGCCAAAAACACTAATGAAACCGAAGGTGTTTCCGGTGCTGTCGTGTCAATTAATATTGATGGTGAAGTCAAATCAGTAACGACAGACGCTTCAGGCATTGCAGCCTTCAACAAACTAAGAGCTAATAACATTGCCGTTTCTGTAAGGTTAAGCAAACATACCACAGCGAATTTTATTGTGGATCTTAATGATAACAGCTCAACTCCCCGTGATAAAAAATATGCTTCCTCAATTGTTACCCTTTTACCATTGTCAGATTTGGGGACAGCTCATATTAAAGGAAAACTTTTTGCGGAACTGGATCTAACCAATTCATCATATGAAAATGTACCAGCCGGAACGAATCTTACTGCAATTATTGATTACAATACCATGAATGTCCAAAATCCTAGTGATAACAGCACCACGTATATTAATCATGAGGGTGTAGGTAAAATTACCCAGTTTTATTTTGAAAATATAAAAGGAAGCACCACCGTTTCAGTGCAAGAAGCCGGAGAATATGATATAACTGTTCCAGCTTGCTGCTATGGTTTTCAAATCGAAGTCCACCCCAGTGAGTTTGAATACGATCAAATTGTTGGCCAGGATGGCCAGGGCAACCCAACTTACAGTAGGACAGTATATACCTTAAATACATTTACAGAAATTGTTTATCCCGATAAAACAATCTATCATGACGCTTATTATTATGAAAAATAGAGTTTGATAAACTGGGTTCTGCATTATATAGAAAAAAAAAGAGAATTCAACTTTAAATTACAAGATTATATCCTTGATATTCAAAGAAATATCTTATAGCTATTTCTATGGCTTTTCTATTTAATCACAAATAATAATTTCAAATGCTCACTTTTTTTCATTTGGGTAAAAAAATCATATTTCTGCTCAATCCCCCATCTTTTCTTATATTTATAAAAATCTAACATTCAGAAAACTAAAAATACCCATTTTCAGGTATTGACTTTTATGTAAGTTCCTAATAATTTAGAGTAGCGAAATAAAATCGCTTAAATAATATTATTATTCAGCACATTATAGAGCATATCTAATTTAGAAACCATATGATATTAACATTATAACATCCTCAGTCTTATGAAATCCAAAAAGTTTTGCCGGTTCGTACTTGATGAGTCTGCTTTTGTTGAAAACACAAAAGAAACTGCAGAAAAAAATTTGTTCTTTTTCTCTTTCAAACTTGAAAGCAGAATCCTTTTAGTGTTCATCCTGCTTTCTCTTTTATTCTGGGCAATTCCAAACCAAACAAAAGCGCAGGTCAGCACCCAGGACTCCCTGGCCCTGGTATCCTTGTATAACAATACCGGCGGACCCAGCTGGACAACCCAGACAAACTGGCTGAGCGGACCGGTGGATACATGGTATGGTATTACAGTTACAGAAGGACGTGTAAGTGACATAAATCTCTCTGGTAATAATCTCACAGACACTCTACCAACCGATATTGGTCAAATTGATAGCCTGGTAACTCTTGATTTATCATCGAATCAGCTTGTTGGACCTATTCCTTCAGAGTTGGGTTACTTTTTTAAAATTAACCTGATAAACCTTTCCGTAAATCAATTATCTGATTCCATACCACCTGAAATTGGCAATTTAACCAACCTATCATATCTATATCTTCATGATAATCAATTAACGGGTACCTTACCTTCCGAATTCTGGAATCTTGCTAATTTACAGGAATTTGACCTGGCTACAAATGATATAAGTGGCACTTTACCACCAGAGATAGGTAATCTGTCAAACATTATAGGTTTTATTATTGTGAATAATCTGTTTTATGATTCCATTCCTATAGAGATAGGAAATTTAACCAATCTTCAGCATCTTGAACTAGGGGGTAATGATTTTATTGGAGATATTCCAGAGGAGATCAATAATTTAACTCAACTACAAGTTCTGGCTATGGAATACAACCAGTTAGAAAATCTTCCGGCCCTTGACAGTCTTACTTTGCTTACAGCATTACGAATATCGGATAACCGTTTTACTTTCGAAGATATAGAACCTAACCTCAGCATTCCCAGTGATACCATTAGCTATGCACCCCAGGCTAAAATTGGTACTGAAGATTATATTACCTTAAATCTGGGGGATAGTTATACCATGCATGTTATTATCGGGGGCAGCAATAACCAATATCAGTGGTACAAAGATGGTTCTCCCATCAGTGGCGCTAATGACTCAACCTATACTATCTCCAGTTACTCTTCGACAGATGCAGGAGATTATCATTGTTCTGTAACCAATACCTTGGCTACAGAGCTGGAAATACAGTCAAATCCAATCCATATATCCACTGGTTCGGCTGTAAATACCCAAGACTCCCTGGCTTTGGTTTCTTTATATAACAATACCGGAGGCCCTTCATGGAACAACAACTCAAACTGGCTTGCCGGTGCAGTTCATACCTGGTACGGTATTACAGTTACAGGGGGACGTGTAACGGAAATTAACCTGGCCAGCAACAATCTTACCGATACTCTTCCTGCGGCTATCGGAGACCTGGATAGCCTAAAGAATCTGATACTGGAGCATAACAACCTGACTGGCCCATTGCCTGCGGAAATTGGTAACCTGAAAGCAGTTCAGGGATTCAACATCTGGGAAAACCAGATTAGCGGAAGCATTCCCCCGGAAATAGGCAATATGACAAGCTTAACTGAGATTTATTTCGAATCCAATAGCCTCTCTGGTTCTATACCACCTGAATTGGGAAACCTGGATCTTCTTAATCTCAACCTAATGAATAACCAGTTGACAGATACTATACCCGAATCCATTTATAATTGCAAGAATTTACAAGGATTAATATTGGGTAGCAATCAACTAACAGGAGAAATATCGGATTCAATTGGTAATCTAACAAATCTTCAGGTTTTATTCTTAAATGACAATGATTTCAGTGGAAACATCCCTCCTGCTTTTGGTAATTTAAGCAGCCTGACAGAATTATATTTATGGGGAAATCAATTAACGGGCAGTATACCCCCGGAAATAGGCAATCTAAGCAATCTTATCCATATAGACCTTGCAGGAAATACGCTGGATGGACCCATTCCTGTGGAGTTGGGCAATCTTTCAAATCTTAACACCCTGATTTTGTGGAATTGCCAGATAACGGACTCTATTCCACCCGAACTTGGAAATTTAACCAATCTTGGTGTACTGGAATTAGGTGACAACAATTTTGTTGGGGTTGTTCCTGAGTCATTTAACAATTTATCGCAACTCGATGTATTGACTTTGCATAACAATTCTCTTAGTGATCTACCTGCTTTTGACAGTCTGACACTGCTCAGGGAACTTTATACTGAGAACAACGAATTTACTTTTGAAGACCTGGAGCCGAATATCGGAATACCTTCTGATACTTTCGTTTATTCTCCCCAGGCTAAGATTGGTATGCCGGATACTGTTTATCTTAATGCCGGCGATAATCACAACCTTTTTATAGATGTTGATGGTGCAAACAACCAGTATCAGTGGTATCTTAATGACAATACAATCAGTGGAGCAACAGACAGCGTTTATTCAATAAGCAATGCAACCTTAGGTGATGCAGGAGATTATACCTGTCTTATTACCAACACGATTGCAACAAATTTAACACTGGAATCCTATCCAATCCAGGTACACGTTCAGACATCAATGGACAGCACACTGGTTGCTTACTATCCCTTCAACGGCAATGCCAATGACGAAAGTTTTTACGAGCATAATGGTGGTGTTTATGGCGCTGTTCTTACGAATGACAGGTATAACAACTCCAATTCAGCCTATTACTTTGATGGCAGCGGTGCACATATGAATATGGGCACCGATAACAACCTGGTAAACGGGACTGACCAGCTTACCTTTACAGTCTGGATCAATCCCACTAACCTGCCTTCAGGACAAAGCACCATTCTTTCGGAAAGAGAAAACGGCGATAACTATCAGTTCGCAATATTTGACAATGATATCTATTTCAGTTACTGGTCAGGCGGAAATGAAACAATGGTCTGGGGTTCACCAGGGACCGTTATTAACAACCAGTGGCAGTTTGTAGCTGTTACTTATGATGGTACGGAAGCCAGAACATACTATAACGGACAGTTGGATAATGTGGTGTCTGCATCAGGGTTAATTGACAGCCATTCGTCAGATCTTATCGTGGGTGCTATGATCACTTCAGGACAAGAACCATTTGAAGGAGATATTGACGATATCAGGATTTATAACAAACCCCTTACAGATACTGAAATCAACGATTTATATATTCTCGAAGCACCTGATTATGAACTCGAAGTGTACTATCCCTTCAGTGCAAATGCAAAAGACTATAGCGGTCACAGCAGAGACGGAACGGTAATAGGCGATTATAATATTTCTGAGTATTTTTGGGCCGACTACACCTACACACAGGGATTAACTATTCCACCTGAAGTTTTTGACGGGCTCCTGGATTTCACCATTTCCATGAATTTCAGTCTTGATCAATATGCAGGAGGTACCAATCATTTCCTCTCATTTGCAGATTCAAACGATGTAAATCATGCTGTTTCAACTTATTTTACTGCTGACAGCTTCTTTGTAGACATTCCAAATGAATTGACACCCGTAGTACACGGATTTCCTTCACCGGAAACCATCCTGTTGGGTGAATGGTACCATTATACCATAACCAGACACCTGGATACCGTGGCTGTGTATATCAATGGTCAGCTTTCTGAAAAGTGGCAAATGACAAACGATACACTGGAAGCCTTTGATAACATTGCTTTTCTGGGCGGCGAAACAGATTGCCCGAGTGGATGCCTGGACAATCAGGAATATAGTTATTCGAAATTTAAGGAATTCAAGGTGTACGACCGGGCCCTTGACTACACTGAAGTTGAAGCTGAATACCTCCAAAGTAAGGTTTTCGAAGGGGAGGTAAATTACACAGAAGAAACGATTACCATTGACGGAAACGACAATGAGTCAATATGGAGCGCTGTTCCGGAATATCCCATAGAAAACGTATTTGACGGCTCGCTTTCTGATTCATCAGATTTTCAGGGAACCTGGAAAGCTACCTGGGATTCGGAAAACATGTATTTCCTGGTTACTGTGGAAGATGATTCCCTGGTTGATTTTTCCTCAGATGACAGTTTTGAAACGGATGCTGTAGATATCTATTTCGACCGATACAATGATAAAGATCCCGGGGCAGTTTGGGAAAATGATAACGGGTATTATCGATTCTACTGGAACCGTGCTGAAATTACCGGCGAGAATGTAGATTACTCAGGCCTGGAATATGCTCATTATGACACCACGAATGGCTTTACGATGGAGATAAAAATACCTCTTGAATCCATTCGCTTTGGTCACCCAATAGATTTTACAAATTACAGAGCACTAGGACTGGATGTAGCTTATGATGACAGTGACTCGGAATGGGCTCGTGAGGCATTCATTAGCTGGAGTAATACCAGTAATGAGTTTTTATTCGATAACATGAGCCATTGCGGTACAGTATACCTTTATGGAAGGCCTCCGGCTGATGTAACCATGAATGTGGATATGCGGATTCCTATCCTGGAAGGAAATCTTGACCCTGCCGTTGATTTTGTGGATGTGGCCGGAACATTCAATGACTGGGGATCAACTATTGATACTTTGTATGATGCGGATAATGACAGCATTTATACCACAACCCTTTACGGACTTGAAGCCGGAAACACAATCGAATACAAATTCCGCATCAATGCAAGCTGGGACAGTGCATACCACGAATTCCCGAACAATGGTCCAAACCGGATACACACTGTCGAAGACAGCGCTTATACATTAAATCACTATTATAACGATGACATTCCTTACGATCTGGAATTAACAAATATCTCCTCCCCTTCGACCAGTGCTGAACTTACCAATGCAGAAGAGATAACAATTGATATTACCAATGTAGGATACTTTGAAATATCCGGGTTTGAAGTCAATTACCAGGTGAACGGTGGAAATGTTTACACAGATTCGATTCATGATACAATACCTTCCGGGGAAATCTATACACACACCTTTACAGCAACACCAGACTTTTCAACACCGGGTGATTACGAAATTCTTACCTGGCTCGTTATGGATAAAGATGAGGAAAATACGAACGACACATTGGTCAAAAACATCATCTCTGTTCCGGTCATTTCCTCTTTCCCCTATGAAGAAGATTTCGAAAGCGGACACGGGTACTGGTCAGCTTATGATATTTATGGCGTTGAAACCTCCTGGGAACATGGCATACCGGATAGCACCATGGGACTGGCTATAAGCTATGCTGCGTCGGGTATGAACGCCTGGGTTACTAATTTAAGCGGAGAGCACTTACCCCAGGAAAAATCGTATGTCCAAAGCCCGGTATTCGATTTAAGCAGTATAAATCTTCCTTATATTGCACTGAACCGGTATAGCGCTTCAGATTTTGGAAATGGTGGAGCCAAGGTACAATATTCTCTCGATACAGGAAAAACCTGGTATCCCATTGGCCATTACATGGATGATACTAACTGGTACAATATTGAAGACTACTACTACCTGAGGTACCTGGGTAATTCGAGCGACCAATCAGCCATGGGTTGGAGCGGTTATGATTCCACCTGGATGTATTCAATACATGATGCTATGAATACCGGTGGAAAACCTTACGTAATGTTCAGAGTCGGTTATGCAACACACGTCGATGCCGGAAATGAAGGCTTCGGCTTTGATGATTTCAGAATATATGACGGCGCTCCGGATTACGATGTCGGTGTGGCCAATATTGCATTTGACAACACCTGTTATCCAACGGCAAATGAGCAGGTTACAGTTGAGCTTACCAACCTCGGACTAAACCCGGTTTGGGATATAGATGCCACATTATTAGCTAACCATGATACGTGTGGTACAGAATTGATAACAGATACCATCTATCCGGGAGATACATTGACCTATACCTTTACTGCAACAGCCAACCTTTACTCTACCGAATATAAGAAAAAGGATACTCTGGCTATTGAAGTCTATCAAATAGATGACGGATTTGCCGGTAACGATAACAAGACAAAGGGATTTACAACTTACGGAGATTATACCGACCAACCCGGCTGGACGACATACAACCTCTGTAACAGTGGTATACTGGAGGAAATTGCCTGGGAAATCCTGGAAGACAAGAACGGCGATGTTTGGTTTACAGGCTTCAATGGCATGAGCAAATTTGATGGTTCGACCTGGACTACTTATACCACGGACGACGGGCTTGCAGCCAACTATAGCTGGGCTGGAACAAAGGCAGAAAATGGGGATCTTTGGTTCCCGGCAGCCAATGAACCCAAAATTACGGTTTTTGATGGTTCCGGTTTCAGCAATATCGATATACCCGCGGTATTCGAAGAGTGCGCTTACAAGGATCATGCAGGCAATTTATGGTTTGGTTCTTACGATGGTAATGGTGTACTAAAATACGATGGTTCAACATTCACTGTCATTGGGCATGATCAACTTGGTATTGGCAGCAAGGTGCTTTCCATCAATCAGAATATAGACAGCTCCATGCTGTTTGCTACAGATGCTGGAGTGGTTAGCTTCGATGGCAGCGTTTATGAAGAAATAGATGTAGAAGGCAACTATGAAATGTACATCAGCGAAATATTTACAGATAGCCATGGAATTGTATGGTATGCTGACAACTATACAATTTACGGCTTTGACGGTGGCTCTTGGCAAGCCCATGGAGATATCAATGGGGTTGATGTAAGCGCTATAAACGATATTACAGAAGATGCTGCTGGGAATGTCTGGTTTGGAGGAAATTCTGCAGTATTTGTCAGGTCTCCTGATGGTAACTGGAAAACATTCACGTATGAAGATGGTTATCTCCCTGGTCCTGGAATCTATTCGACCAAAGCTGCCAGCGATGGTAAGGTATGGATTGGAGCATACGGAGATGGAGTTGTAAGCAGCGATATCATCAACCACAACATGACTTTAAACCGGGTTATAAATCCGAAAACAACAGGACTTTCAAGCAATGAGGAAGTTATTGTTGAGCTCCAGAATAAAGGATTGAATCCTGCCGCAGGATTTGACATAGCTTATCAGCTCAACGGAGGCTCCATCATCACAGAAACCATTGCAGATTCCATTTATCCGGGAGACACCTATCAATATACCTTCACACAAACAGTTGATGTGAATACACCCGGATATTACAACCTGAAAACATGGGTAAGTGTACCAGACGATAATGATCCAACCAACGACACGATTTCATTTGATTTCACCTCTCTCCCAACCATTTCTTCCTATCCGTACGTTGAGGATTTTGAATCAGGACAAGGCTACTGGACATCACGTGAGAAAGGCAATGGAAACTCATGGCAAATGGGGACACCAGTTGATACACTTGGACTATCTATCAGTCAGGCTGCTTCTGGCAGCAATTGCTGGGTTACTAATCTAAGTGGAGAACCTGATCCATGGGAGCTTTCTTACGTAATGAGTCCAATATTCGACCTGACAAATGTTAAACTTCCTTTCATCGGATTAAACAAAAAGAGCGCTGTAAACTTTGACATGGGAGGTACAGTGGCTCAATATTCTCTGGATTCAGGACAATACTGGACAACAATCGGTCAGTTCCAGGAGGATACCAACTGGTATAACGATGATGATTTCTCTAATATAGGTTATCCTTACCATGCCTGGGCCGGATATGATTCTGCCTGGGTAAATTCTTCGCATCATATTGATTTTCTTGCCGGCGAACCTGCCGTAATGTTCAGGGTTTACTTCGTAAACAATAGTGATTGCTGCAATGAGGGTTTTGCCTTTGACGATTTCGAAGTATATGATGGTATTCCGGATTATAACCCGGGTATATTATCCATCAACTATGAAAACCAATGTAATCTTGGTGCAACAGAATCCATACCAGTAGAATTGACAAATAATGCCATTAACCCGGTTTCCAACTTCGATTTGACTTTGGTAGTTAATGACGATACATTAGGAACAGAGACTTATACACAGACTATTCAGCCTGGGGATACAGTAAATTATACCCTTTCTAATACAGCCAATCTTTATTCAACGGAATATTTCAGTACATCTAAACTGGAAGTTTTTGTTAATTCAACTACTGATGGATTTAATGAGGATAATTATGCTATTAGAAATCATCCATTTTTTGGAGATTACACACCTGAACCCAAATGGACCTATTACAACACCTGTAATAGCAATATTAACGAAAACAATATATTTTCGATGGTCGAGGGGAAAGACAGTAGCATTTGGTTTACAGGTTTCCATGGAATATCCCGCTTAAAAGATAATAACTGGACAGTATACACAGATTCCACAGGGCTGGCGGATAATTATAGCTGGGCTTCGTTGGAAGATTCACAGGGCATTCTGTGGTTCCCCGCCTGCAACGTTCCAAAATTAACTAAATTCGACGGAACTGATTTTACAATTATTGATATTCCGGCTGTATATGAAGAATGTGCATTCGAAGATGATTTAGGTAACCTCTGGTTTGGTTCTTATGGGGGAAATGGAGTGTTAAAGTACGATGGTACGAGTTTTACAGTTTATTCACACGAAGAAATGGGAATTGGGACGAAAGTACTCACAATTTCACAAAATCTCAATGGCAATCTTCTTGTTGGAACCGATCAGGGTATTGTTGAATATGACGGCGTCAACTGGGCCGAATTTGCAATAAATGGACAGTATGGAACTTCTGTATCAGAAATTTTTAAAGACAGCCAGGGTAATGTTTGGTTTGGAAGGCAAAGCATATACAAGTATAACGGAACCACCTGGGAAAAAACTGACTCCCTCTCCGGCGTAACAACCATCAATATCCAGGATATTGATGAGGATAATTATGGCAATGTTTGGTTTTCGAGCTATAATTACATGATTCAGTATGATGGCAGTCAGTTTTCTACCATTACAGCAAGCGATGGTCTCGTTGACCAAAATTACTTTTACTCCATCTTAGCCGATGAAACAGGCAATATCTGGATAGGCTCATACCGGGGAGGTGTGGCAAGATATGAAAAAGCTCCTCTTACCGCCGGCTTCGAATCTTTTGTATACGAAGATTCTGTTGAGTTCCAGAACACAACCCAGGGATTTGTTACCGATTATAATTGGGACTTTGGTGATGGTAATACAGCATTTATAGAAAATCCAACCCATATTTACGAGGCAACAGGTGATTATGAGGTTTGTCTAACGGTGGAAGATACAGTCGATGGATTCACTGATACATATTGCGATAGCATACAAGTTACTGTACCGGATACTGTGACCTGCACGGCTGAATTCTCTTATACAGCAAACAACGACACGGTTACATTTACCAACCTCTCAGGCGGTTCAATGACCAATTACGACTGGGAATTTGGCGACGGCAACTTCTCTTCAGAAGAGAACCCTGTACATGTGTTTGACTCATCTGGCTTTTATAACGTATGCCTGACCATTACAGATTCAGTTAGTGGTTGTACCGATATGTTCTGCGACTCAGTGGAAGTTGTTTTACCGGTTACCTGCACAGCTGAATTCTCTTATACAGCAAACAATGACACGGTTACATTTACCAACCTCTCAGGCGGTTCCATAACCAATTACGACTGGGAATTTGGCGACGGCAACTTCTCTTCAGAAGAGAACCCTGTACATGTGTTTGACTCATCTGGCTTTTATAACGTATGCCTGACCATTACAGATTCAGTTAGTGGTTGTACCGATATGTTCTGCGATTCTGTTGAAATCGTTGGACCGGCTCCTGAATGTATGGCCTATTTCAACTTTGTAGTTGCGCACGATACGGTTTCATTTGCTGATAGCTCAACAAATGCAGATGTTTACGAATGGAGCTTTGGTGACGGAACCTTCTCCAGTGAGCAGAATCCAGTTCATATTTACAACCAGGACAGTACATTTGAAGTATGCCTGACCATACATGACACGATAAATGGTTGCACAGATACTTACTGTACAACGGTTCAGAGCACAACTGCTCCACCCCCTTACTGCGATGCACAATTTGCTTATACTTCTATGGGGGATACAGTTGAATTTGAGAATCTCTCCGATGGTTCAATAACCAACTATGAATGGGACTTTGGTGATGGAAATGTTTCGTATGAAGTAAACCCGGTTCATGTTTACGACTCTGCAGGTTCCTACTATGTATGTCTGACAACAGAGGATACTACAAACGGCTGTATAAGTGAATACTGTGACTCAATCACCATCTCTGCACCACCAGCAGTTTGCGTGGCTTACTTCAATTTCATGATTGATAACCGAACTGTCCACTTTATCGATAGTTCCCAGGGAAATATTACGGACTATCAGTGGGAATTTGGTGACGGGGCAACTGCGGATTCGGCTAATCCTGTCTACACCTACACAGAACCGGGCGATTACCAGGTATGCCTGCAGATAACAGACCAGGCAGGTGGTTGTTCGGATGAATATTGCGAAACCATTACCATTCAGGCTGAAGAGGTTATAGCGGATTACTCCTACACAGTGTTTGAAGATAGTGTTGTATTCCAGAACCTGACCACAGGAAATCCTACAGATTTCAACTGGGACTTTGGAGACGGAACTTCTTCTCATTTAGAAAATCCGTACCATATTTACCAGGAATCAAACTATTATGATGTTTGCCTGACAGCATACGACTCGGTTACAGGCTCTATGGATGATCATTGCGAGAGTATACAAATAGTTCTCGATGATTCGGTAGTTTGTCATTCGAATTTCTCTTACATGATTTATGGAGACACAGTTGAATTCACCAGTCTTGCGGAAGGTTCTGTTACAAACTACATGTGGGAATTTGGGGATGGAGCATCTTCAAATGATGAAAACCCAACTCATTATTTTGATGAAGGTGGATTCTATGATGTTTGTTTCACAGTCTACGATTCAACAAGCGGCTGTATGGATGAATATTGCGAGACAATAGAGATTGAAGACAGTCTGGGAATGAACTGTAACGCCAGCTTCAGCTTCTTTACCACAAACGGAAAAGTGAACTTTACCGATAAATCGGAAGGCAATTTAACGCACTATCTCTGGGAGTTCGGAGATGGAACCTATGCAGATTCAGCCAATCCGGTCCATACCTATGAAGAAACCGGGTATTATGAGGTTTGCCTGACAGTTTACGACGAAGCAAGCGGCTGTATGGATGAATATTGCAAAACCGTTCAGATAGTCATTGAAGAGACTGCTATTTGTAAAGCTTCCTTCAGCAATATGATTGATGAAAACACCGTGAATTTCACTAATACTTCGCAGGGTGATCTTACGAATACTATGTGGGAATTTGGCGACGGCAGCTATTCCGGAGATGAAAATCCTAAGCATACTTATGCACAAACAGGATTTTATAATGTTTGCCTCACGGTTTATGATTCAACAAGCGGTTGCATGGATGAATACTGTAAGGTTATCCAAATAGTTGTAGAAGATACAGTCACCTGTTATGCTGAGTTCAAGAAAATGATTCGATCGGATACAGCCATTTTCACCAATAATTCACAGGGTGATATAACCAGCTACTTGTGGTCCTTTGGTGATGGCAACTACTCTACTGCAGAGAATCCTGAGCATGTGTATGAAAGCTCTGGGTTCTACAGCGTTTGCCTTACAGTATACGACTCAGTAAGTGGTTGTATGGATGAATACTGCAAAGTGATAGAAGTAATTGTAGAAGATGTAGCTACTTGTAATGCCGACTTTTCAAAATATGTAAGCGGTAAGAAAGTATCCTTCTCCGAAAAGGCAAAGGGAGACATAACTAGCTACATGTGGGATTTCGGTGACGGCAACTACTCAAATAATGCCAACCCGGATCATGAATATGCCAAATCCGACTTTTATGAGGTGTGCCTCACTGTCTACGATTCAGTTAGTGGATGTATGGATGAATATTGCAGGGTAATCCAGATTATCGACACCACAACTATTATGTGCAATGCTGATTTCAAAAAGTATACAGAAAACCTCACAGTAAGCTTCTCCAACAAATCAACAGGTGAGATTACTAACTTTATGTGGAATTTCGGAGATGGCAACTATGCTTACGAGAAAAACCCGGTTCATAAGTACAAAAAAGCCAATTTTTACGAAGTTACTCTGACTGTCTTTGACTCGGTAAGCGGTTGTATCGATGATAAATCCGTAGTGGCTCAAACGATAGACACAACAACTGTCATGTGCAGCTCCAATTTCAGCAAATATATTGACAGCGCCAAAGTGGTTCTCACTAACAAATCGGAAGGCAATATAACCAATTACTTCTGGAGCTTTGGTGATGGCAATTACGCATATATAGCGAATCCGAAACATACCTACAGCAGTCCTGGTTTCTATGAAATCTGCCTGACTGTTTATGACAGTGTAAACGATTGTATGGATGATTTCTGCCGAACAATCCAGATTACAGATGAAGCATTTAACAATTGCAGCGCAGAATTCAGCTATTATGCAGAAAACAGGAAGATCTCCCTCACCGATAAATCGTTGGGAGACATAACCAATTATAGCTGGAGTTTTGGGGACGGTAATTATGCATACACTGCAAATCCAACTCACACATTCGAAGAACCGGATTTCTATGAAGTATGCCTCTCGGTGTACGATGAGAATACCAACTGCATGGATGAGAAATGCAAGATCATACAGGTGGTGGATACCACTACTCCTATGTGTAATGCTGAATTTAGCTATTATGCTGATCAAAGAAAAATTCGTTTTACAAATAATTCTTTAGGAGAGATTGATGAGTATCAATGGGATTTTGATGATGGCTCTTACTCATACATTGCCGAAACATCACACACTTATGACAAGCCGGGCTATTATGATGTTAGCCTAACAGTATATGATTCTTCTGCTGGTTGTATCGATGTAACTAATAGGATTATTGCGGTGTTAGATACATCTTCAACAGATACAGCAGCTATCTGCAATGCAAGGTTCAATGCATATAACAGGGCTGATACAGTGAGCTTCACTCCCAAAGCCCTGGGTGACTATACAGACATTTTCTGGGACTTCGGTGACGGCTACAACAGCAACGAAGAAAATCCTGTTCACATCTATGAAGAGGCTGGTTACTACGATGTTTACCTCACCGTGATGGACAGCACTAATGGATGCTATGACAGCCGCTACAAAGAAGTATTTGTGGAAGGTAGCAACAAGTCAACCATACTCAGCGCTAAGTTCTCGCAATATGTTAAGGAAAACAGTCTGAAGGTAGAATTCAAAGATGAATCCTATGGAAAACCAACATATTGGTTCTGGGACTTTGGCGACATTACTCCGTTTGGAACTGATCAGCATCCAACATACACTTATAGCGAACCCGGGTATTATAAAGTCTGCCTGACTATAGGTAATAACTCCGGGGAAGAGAAAACACGTTGTAAATATATTGCCGTAGGTAATATCAGTAAAGACCTTAAACCATACTTCACCTATTTTGCTGATAACGAAACAGCCACAGCTCATTTCAATAACGAATCCCGTGGCGACATTGACGGGTATACATGGGAATTTGGTGACGGGGTGACCTCCGAACAGGAAAATCCATCACACACCTACGCAGATACTGGAATTTATGCTGTAACGCTTACTGCATATAATGACAATAAAGGAGTGGCGGAGTCCTATTACAGGAAGGTCCGAATAGGAAACGCCATACAGAATCCTTGTGTATTCTCCTGTGTATGGCCCGGCGATGCGAATAATGATCTGGAGGCTAACCACTATGATATTATGACTATTGGACTGAACTTTGGCATGGCCGGACCGGCCAGAGACAGTGTCAGCAACAGGTGGATTGGACATTTCGCTCAGGACTGGTCAACTTTCCAGCTTGACGGTACCAACAACAAGCATGGGGATTGTAACGGTGATGGCGTTATCAACTTTGAAGATACGCTGGCCGTAAGTCAAAACTTTGCATATAGTCATTACGCTCAGCCCGGAAACAAAGGAGACGACTGGCAGCTTGCTTTTACCCTGGAGGATGCTAAAGCAAGAACAAGAAGAAAAGGTAAAGTGCAGCTTGGTCCTCCGGTGAAAAATACCGATCCTTCAATCTATGGTCTGGGTTATGAAATAACCATATTCGGCGATGACAGCAAAATTGACTACAACTCCATAGAGGTGAATTTCGGCACTGGATGGTTCTCATCTGCAGCAGATAATAGTTTGATTGAATTCTTTAAAGTGGATGAGAACAAAAAAACCATCTATTTTGCACTTGCGAAGAACGACCACAAGAACATTAGCGGTGAAGGTCTGATAACCGAGATTGCCTTTACTGTCGATGACGGTTTTGAAGACGGCGATGTAGCCTTCAGTATCACATCCAAAGAAGGTATTACAGCTTCAGGTGAGAAAACCTACATTGGCGGAGATATAGCCATTGAATTGGGTACGGATATAGAAATGTGTAAAGGAGATTCTTATACCCTCACCCTTCCTGAAGGAATGGAATCCTATACATGGTCGGATGGAACCACAGGTACAAACAGCCTGGAAGTCACACAATCCGGCAGCTATTCTGTAACCGTAACCAACAGCGATGGCGATAAGGGTGCAGATACTGTGAATGTCACTGTTCATGAGCTACCTGATGTTGACCTGGGAGGGGATAAAACCCTTAAAGAAGACGAATCGGTTACCCTGGATCCGGGTGACTTCTCAAGCTACCTATGGCAGGATAATTCAACCAGTTCAACATTTGTGGTGTTGGCTTCAGATTATGGTGTCGGAACTCATAAGTTCTGGGTTCAGGTAACAGATGATAACACCTGTCAGGCAAGCGATACCATTTCTATTACCATCCAGGAATCCACCGGAATCTTTGCAGGTAAGGATAAAGCCCGGGTACTTATCTATCCTAATCCGGCAAGAGATAAACTTACTATAGAATTCTCGAATATGAGCGGTAAAGAATCTGTATTAAGCATTATCTCAATAGATGGAAGTATGATATTTAACAAAAAACTGAAAAACAAGAAAAAACAATTCATCGAAGAAATTGACCTTTCCGAATTCAGCAGAGGCGTTTATCTCATAAGGCTAATATCTGACAAGAAAGTCAGTACGAAACGATTGATCATTGAGTAACCGGCTCATTTTTTGGATTAGCTTAAGCTCCGGTGTTTTTTTACTGACACCGGAGCTTTTAAATAAACGTAAGGTCAATAAATGATTAAATTTCCTTATTAATATACCTTGGAGCAATTAAATGTTGACGGTTATTGATGTGATTAAGGAATTTAAAAACATTTTAAACAAAGAAACAACTCATTAAAATTCAATAGAATACAAACATAAAAGGCACCTGGTCATTAAAAAATACCAGTTTTCAGGTATTGTTATTCCTATCACGAGATATTATCTTTGATTTAGTTGGGGGTCAGGGGAAAATTATTTAAGTAATCATACAGACATAATCATAACTATTTACCCATCAAAATCATTGCTTCAATGAATAAATATATATTTCGCAGTATTCACACACTTTTGGTATTGTTTATTTTTGCTAACACTATTTTTGGACAATCCGGCCTTTCAGAGGCAAAAAGGTTGTTTGATAAAGGTCAGTCCTTCCATCAGCGGAATATGAGCGACAGCGCCGTGGTATATTTTGAAAATTCAGCAGAGCTTTTCTGGGAACTCTATAATCAAGAGAAAAACAATCAATACCTGGAATATTATCTTTATTCAATTGATTTAGCCACTTATCACGCCAATGCTCTTGGCCAGTACGATAATTCCATAGAACTGATAAACAAAGCTATTGCTTTTACCAGTAAACTTATAGATCAAAACAACAGTCTTTATGCTAATTTATATGATACAAGAGCACTGGCCTATAAAGCTCAAAAGAAGTACCAGTATGCTTTTAACGACTTTCAAAAATGCCTTGAAATAAGAAGAAATATACTGGGTGAGAATCACGTGAAACTGTCTTCCACATATTATAACATGGGGGAAGTCAAGTTAAATACAGGAGAATATAAAGAGGCTGCTGAATATTTTAAAAAAGAACTGGAACTTTCTGAGAGCGACCCAAACAAAGACCCCGCTCAATTGATTCTTACTTATAATAATTTGGGAGCATCCTTAATACATAACAACAAGTACCAGGATGCCCTGAATTACCTAAGAAAAGCCGTAAACCTCATCAGTTCAAATGATGCCTTTCAGCAAAGTTTCATAGAAACGCACCGAAATTATGTCCTGGCTCTTGAGGAATCCGGGTATTACAAGGATGCGCTGAATCACCTGGAAAAAACCCTGAAACTCATTAATAACCAAGAACATTCTCAGAATCAAAAAGCACAAATTTTAAAGAAAACAGGCGACCTGTATACGAAACAGGGCCAGTATAATAAAGCATTAACCGCCTATAATAAATCCATGAATCTTTTGTCAGAAAAAGAGACAGAAACACTTGATACAAGAACCG
The DNA here is from genome assembly GCA_964585385.1 of uncultured Bacteroidales bacterium. Classification (GTDB taxonomy): domain Bacteria; phylum Bacteroidota; class Bacteroidia; order Bacteroidales; family UBA12077; genus JAGXLC01. The sequence goes on along the minus strand of CAZPDP010000001.1, from coordinate 238,646 downwards.
AGCTCAATAATTCAATCGGTAAACTATATGAATACAAAGGGGATTATTCCAATTCCTACAAATTCTATAAAAAAGCGTTTCAATTAATCCAAAGGGAGAATATTCCTTCCGGGATTTCTCTTATTACATACAACAACCTGGGTAATTACTGGGATATTCAGGGAGATTATAAAAAGGCGCTTGATTTTTTCAAAAAAGCGGTTAACCTGGAAAAAGAAGAGCATGGAGAGGAAACCCTAAACCTGGCAAAATCTTATGGAAATCTGGGAAAAGTTTACCTGCATAAAGGAGTTTACGATGAAGCCTGGGATTACATGAACAAATCCCTTGCGATATATTACAAAATGTACCCGGATAAGAATAATCCCGGATTATCCACTGCCTACAACAATATCGGGAATCTTTACAACGAAACCGGTAAGTATGACAAAGCACTGGAATATTATGAAAAAGATCTTAATTTATCGCAACAGTTTTATGGACAGGATAATCCCGCTGTTGCTTCATCCTATAACAACATAGCTAATGTCTATTACCACAAACGTGAATATGAGAGAGCCCTGGAATATTACAACAAAGCTCTAGGGATTTATCAGTCAAGCCGGGGTGAGGAACACCCTTCCATGATAGACATTTATAACAACCTGGGTAATATTTATGAACAAAGAGAAAATTTTTCCAAATCTCTTGAATATCATACAATGGCCGTGAAGCTCAAAGAATTAGTCTTTGGAAAAGAGTATCCCGGCCTGGCCGATTCCTATAACAATATTGGCAACAGCTACCTTTCCGAAGAAAAATACGATTCAGCGCTTGTTTATTATAACCGGGCCATTGAACTAAACAAAGATCTCTATGGTGAAAACCACGTCAACCTGGCCCGCAGTTATGGAAACCTGGGCAATATTTACAGAAAAAAAGAAGCCTATGATACTGCCAGGATGTATTATCAGAAGTCAGTTAAAATCTTCAGAGAAACCCTTGGAACCCAACATCCTGAAACTGCTTCTACCTATAACAACCTGGGACATGTTGCCTTTGACGAGGAAGCCTATGAAGAAGCGGTGAAGTTTTACCAACATTCCATTATAGCCAATACTGAATCGTATAATGATAGTAGTCATTTACTGAGTAAACCAGCTTTAAGCAAAATACTCAATCAGCATATCTTATTGGAAGCTTTACTAAACAAAGCAGATGCAATCGTGAAACTGGCTGACAAACAAAAAAAGCGAAAAAAAGAAGAATCCCGGAATTCCGCTTTAATGCATTATGAATTATGTGATTCGCTCATTGTTGAAATCAGGAAAGGAACCCACACTGAAAAAGACAAGCTGGCCATTGGAACACAATCTTACAGGGTCTATTCATCTGCTGTTGATTTATGCATGGATAAAGTACGCTCTGCTGATAACCAAAAAGAAAAAAACCTCTATCTGCGAAAAGCTTTTGCCTTCTCTGAGAAAAACAAGTCGCGCATACTGCTTCAGTCCATCTCTGATGCAAAAGCAATACAGTTTGCAGGCATTCCGGACGAAATGCTGACTAAAGAAAAAAATCTGAAGGTGGAAATAGCCTATTACAGGGAAAAAATTGCCGGTAGCAAGAACAGCGAAGAAAAATTATCCCTGAGAAACAAACTGTTTGAGTTAAAAAGGGATTATGAATCGCTTATTCAGTCTTTTGAAGAAAATTATTCCGAATATTATAAACTAAAACATTCAACAAAGAATGTAACAATCAGCCAGTTGCAAAACAACCTGCCGGATAAGACTGCCGCAATAAGTTATTTCGTTGGTGATTCAGCCTTAACCTGGTTTTATATTTCAAAAAACGATTTTCATGGAAAGAAGATAGAAAAACCCAGCGTACTCACTGATTCCCTGGAAATGTTTCGTTATGGTTTGATTTATAAGAACAGCTCCCGTTTTCAGAAAATTTACAAAGAGATGGCTCATAAATATTACAAAGAACTCTTTCCGGGAGAAATCAATGCTGACATTGAAAACATTCTGGTTATCCCCGATGCTGAACTAAACACTATTCCCTACGAGGCACTTTTAACCGATAAAATCAGTCAAAATAACAATGATTACTCACAATTCCCTTACCTGGTGAGAAAGTACCAAATAAGCTATGCATATTCAGCCACTTTATATCATGAAATATTTAACAACCGGAAAACCACCACGGAGGCTACTTCATATGACTGGCTTGGAATGGCTCCCGTTTTTTCAGGTGACCAGGAAAAAAGCCTGACCATATCCACAGACCGGTCGGGTAAGGAGCATATTAAAAGCACCGAAGCCAAAAAAGAGGCCTGGAGTGTAGATGGTGAATTCATCTCTGCTCTGCCGGGAACGGAAAAAGAAATAAAGGAAATTTTTGGGCATTTCAAAGAACACCGTAAGCTTGCTACTGCAAAAATCCACAGAACAGCCACAGAGGAGTATTTCAAAAATACAAATCTCGACCAGTACAAAATTATTCACCTGGCTACTCACGGGTTTGTTAACTCTGAAAATCCTGATAAATCGGGAATAATCTTTGCTGATGGTGCCGAAAGTAAAGAAGACGGAGTATTACACACCAATGAAATTTACAATCTTTCACTAAACACCAATCTTGTAAACCTGTCCGCATGCGAAACAGGTCTGGGAAAAATTGCAAAGGGAGAAGGTATTGTAGGTTTAACAAGAGCTATGATATATGCCGGTACAGAGAATATAATTGTTTCTCTCTGGAAGGTCTATGACGAATCTACAAGGAATTTAATGGTTGATTTTTATAAAGCCCAAATAGAACAAAATGATTACAAAAGCTTTAGAAGAAGTCTCAGAGATTCAAAAATCAGCATGATAGAAAATGGTCAATATGCCCATCCTTTTTACTGGGCTGCCTTCATTCTGATTGGAAAATAAAGTATCTGAATATCAGATTATCCAATAAAAATATAAAAGATAAAAATGATGCAAAAAAGTAGACTCTTATTGATTACCTTGACTTGTTTTTTACTATTCCCGGTATTTTCTGCGGCACAAATACATAAACTTCCCGAACCGGTAAACCTGGAGGATTCTTACGAAAAACATCCAATGATCAGCCAGGATGGTCAAAAGCTGGTATTTTTGTCAAACAGGAAAGGCCATTGGGATATATACGTAACAAGTAAATCGGAAAATAGCTGGACCGAACCGGAGATGCTCGAAACTGTAGCCTCGTCCTTTTCGGAAAACAGAATCATTGAAAGTCCCTGTTTCAATTACGATGCCTCCCGTATTTATTTTTCAGTGTATCCATGGGGCAAAAAAGACCAGTCGGACATTTATTATGTGGAAAAGCAAAACGGCAAATGGAGTCTGCCCAAATTAATGCCTATGCCTGTAAACTCTCCGGGGTATGAAGGAATGCCAAGCATCACTGCTAACAACACCACCATTTACTTTGTCAGGAACAAAGCAAATATTGACGATAAGGATTATGAAAAGTATGACTGTAAAGAAATATTTTTCTCTACGTTAGATGAATCAGGAAACTGGAGTGAACCCAAAAAAATTGCTAACCCTATAAATCTTAAATGCGAGAGCTGTCCCAGGGTTCTTCCAGACAATAACACCCTTATCTTTTCTTCTGTAAGGGGAGAGCGAACCAACAGAGATGGAGTGGTTATAGAGGAGCCGCAAGGGGATTTTGACCTGTATTTTACCAGGAGACTTTTTAAACACATCTGGTCAGTACCTGAACAGATGGCGATGAGCTCACCCGGTAAAGATATGTCAGGCAGTATTGACCTGAACCAGGAAAGAATCTATTTCTCAAAAGATGGTGAGAATAGTAAATCGGCCATTTACTATTATGAAACTCCTCGTAAACGGACCAGCAATATGCTAATTGTAACAGGAAAAATAACTGACAGGTTTTCAAAAGAGCCTGTTGATGCAAATATTGATGTAATTAACCCCAATACCAGCCAAATTATCAGCAGATTTAAAGCCGGGGAAGATGGGGAATATTATTTCACCCTGAATAAAGGAAAGACATATTTGCTGGACTATTATAAGAAAGATTACTCACACAGCTTTGAAACACTGGAACCGGATACTCTTAAAACCAACCGCCACGAAAATATTGACCTGGAACTTTACAATAAAGTCAAGCTTCTTTGTAATGTATATGATGCAGAAATTTACGAACCCATCAATGGAGAAATAACTGTAACAGATTTCAAAAACAGCAGGGCAATCCAAACCAATATTGAATCACTGGACGATGGAAAATTCCTGGTTGAACTCCCGGTTGGCTCGAGGTACAACATAAAAGTTGATAAAAAGCATTACAAATCTTATGGTATTTCTCTTGATTTATCGGGTGTTGTGCAATTCAGCAATTTCGAGAAAGACCTTGAAATGGAGCAGAAGAAAAAGAAAATGGAGATTAAAGTAGCAGATGAAGAAACCAATAAAGGAATGCCGGTAAAACTTGAGATAACCAACCTGGATAAGAATGAAACCATAACAAAACTGGCCTATCAGAATGAGGATGGCGTCTATAACGTAGAGCTGCGTGAGGGCGATAAATACGAAATCAACATCAACAGCCAGAAAGGCTACTCATTCTATAACAAACAGGTAAATGTGGGAGAAGGAACCCGCTCCGGAAGAATGGACATCAAACTAAAACCTTTGAAAGAAGAAACAAAAATTGAGCTCAGGAATATTACATTCGAAACCAATTCAGCTGCACTGGATGCTGCTTCCTACAAAGAACTCAACAGGGTGGTAGGCTTGTTGAAGGAGAATCAAAACATCAAAATTGAAATCTCAGCTCACACAGACGATGTGGGTTCTGCTTCTTACAACATGAAACTATCTCAGCGAAGAGCCCAGTCTGTGGTGGATTACCTCTTAGATCAGGGCATCAGTAAAGACCAGATGGTATCCAAAGGCTATGGAGAAAACAAACCTCTGTTACCCAATAATTCCGACGAGAACCGGGCTAAAAACCGGAGAGTGGAACTTGAGATACTGGAAGTTAAAGAAGAGAATAATACAACAAATCAGAATAAAATTTAAAATATAAAATTTCTCTATCATGAAGATAATAAAATATTTAACCATACTATCAGCTTTACTTTTCAATAACATTGGGGCAATGGGGCAAATGCTTGATTACGAAGACGATGTTTATCCAGTGGTAATAAACCAGCCCAAAGAAATATCGTATCCTGTGCTTTTCGATTTCCAGAAACAGGTTCCTTATCACGCGAACGCCTATTTTCAGCTTGGACTTATTTTTAAAGAATGGACCATGGAATATGATCCCTTTACTGACTACAACATCATCATGTATTTTGCAAGCCAGGCCGAAACTTATTTCAGTTTGTGTATTAATAACCTGGATAAAAGAGAAGCACGGAAACACGGGGATTGGTACCAGGGAGCTAAAAAACAGGAAGATAACTGGTGGCACAAACCGGAAGACATCATGAAGGTTGTTTTAAAACACCGTTCGGAATTAAAAGAATACAAACAGAATGTGAGGAAAATGAGGAATTATCTTCTCAAAAGCGCTCAGCACTATGATGAATGTATCAAGCTTTTCAGAGAAATTAATTCTGAACATAATAAAATTAAAGACATTTACCTTAAGGCTGATGAAAAGCTGAAAGAAAAAACAACCGAACTGAAAAACACTTTTGATTCGACTATATTCTATTTCAATAAATACAGTAATGCCCTGGCTTTATATCCTCTGGAAGGATACGATCAGGATTACCGGCTGGCAAGTATTAATACTTACCACCTACAGGGCCTCACCGACGAAAATTTCTTATCGAACAATATAGTGCTTTGGGATTTCAAATCATGGGTGGATGATCTGTACCGGGTTATCAATAACGAAATACTAGCCCTTAAACAGAAAATAAAAGAGTGTGACATGGAAATTGAACAGTGTCTCCATGAAATAAAAAACAACCAGGGTGGAGAACCATATACAATGCCCAGAAAACTAACCTTCTTAATAAGCAAATATGATTACCAGTCTGTCATCCTGGACCTCTTCAACTACAAAACGTCCAAAACTCAATTTCTTTCTGATTATTATGATGAATCCAATAAACCCATCAGCAAAATTCATGATGAATTGTTCAGAAAAAAAAGTACTTACTATCATCAGTTTGTTAATGAAAAACTTTTAACAGACAGTCTGTTGAAAAATTTTAACAGAAAAATAACAGAAGATGAATATGAGAAATATGCGAACTTCTTCCGGGCAAATTACGGTGATGTTGGAAAGATTAAGGAATTTACTGAAAAACAGTCGGCAGAAAACGATGATTATATGAATCGTTCCTATAAAAATCTCCTGTCTTCTGTCATTAAGTATGAGCAGTCTTGCATATCGGATACCTTAATCAGCCATAAAAAGAAAAATTTTTTCCTCCATAAATGCCCTTCGGAAAAGAATGATTCATTATACGGTTATAAAACACTGTCATTAAAAAGTTATAAAAATAACTACTACCTGTGCGGTTACATCAACGATAGTCTTAAAAACGACCGGGCTTTTCTTGCAAAGGTTGACACAGCCCATAAAATTAAGTGGGTAAAGGAAATGGAAACTCAGAGAAATATTCAGAAAAGAGCTATGCAGCTTGACATCAAACATGATACCATTGTCACTATTGTTCATGCTGTAGATACACATAACCTGTCAGCAAGTAATATTTTGTATAAAATGGACCAGGAAGGTAACATAAATGAAAAAACTTCTCTGGATTACCATAGAAAACCGAATTATTTGATTTATGACGATCTGAACCAGACACTCCTTATGACCTTTCAGGATTTAAGTATCGATACATTAGAACTTAATCTGGATACACTAAAGATTGCCAAAACCAATTCTTCGCTTGATTCCACACATTGGGAAGTAAACCTTCCATACAAAGGAAATCTGGCAGATATCGTAAGAATGGACCTGAATTACCTGGTTTTCTGTAATTATAAAGAATTTGAAGACATCAGCAATCCAAATGCCAACAATACACGGAAACAAGCTAAATCTTCCTCACTCGCTCTTTACATTGATGAGAAAGGTAGAGTGAATAAAATTTTCGATTATAAAAAGGAAAAACCATATTTTCTAATCAATGCGGAAAAACTAAACAGTGAAACCATTAATTTACAAGGCATACAGTCGGAATACTTTAACATTTTAGAAAAAGAAGGCCTGGAAAATCAGTATCGGATGTATTACTCAACCATAAATTCCGAAGGTAAGGAGATTTTTAATAACCTGGAATGAGTTATTTAGCCCTAAGAATTCATAAATTATTCCTGTCTCCGACAGCGAGTTAATACCGCCTTGCGTTACAGGCTCTGCATTTTATTCATATTTAAAAAATTTATTAATAATGCAGGTTAAAATAAATGAATTTTTTAGCCTGCGAAAATTTGCCTGTAGGTCATTGGGTTATAGTAGTAAGAAATTCACAAAAACCTTCTAATATTTCATCCTCTTTTGTAAATAAGGCGCATATTGCTGATCGGTTTTCATAATGTGGTTGAGGAGCCAGTCTTTTAGAAACTGGGCCACTTCAATGGAGGTTTTGCTGTCACCGCTGTCAAATTTCCCCTTGTATTTTTTAATCTCATCAACAAATTTCTGATGTTCCTTTTTGTGCTCCTCATAACCAGAATAGCCATAAACAACCATTAACTTTTCTTCAGAAAAGAAATGGGTTTTTGCATAATCAAACAATTCATCAAAAATCTCATTGAGTTGTTGTTTTCCCTTTCCCTGGGATAAAGCAGAATACAGGTCGTTAATTAACTGAACAAGCTGCATGTGTTGGGTATCAATTTCATCAATGTTAACAGCCATTGAATCATTCCATTGAATAAAACTCATAAATACTCGATTTTTAGTTAAAAAAATTAAACGAAATTCCCATTTAAATGTTTAACAATTGACAGGCTCAATTTTAACATTGTTTTTTAAAAAAATATACTAACCTCAAAATCAATATGCTATGAAAATCAATTTCATTCCATTTCTATTATTTCTATTTGTTCTAAATAGTGCCATGGGCCAGCAAGAAGGCGCTCACAATCCTCCCGACAGAGTAGAAAACCCTGAAATTAAACTAGAAAAGATACAACTACCCAGGGGATTTAAAATTGAGACATACGCAGAAAATATTGATGATGCCAGATCCTTAGAACTGGGAAAAAACGGTATACTCTTTGTTGGAAACAGAAGAGGAGATAAAGTATACGCCATTGTTGACAAAGACAATGATTATAAGGCTGATAAGAAATATGTGATAGTCGAAGATCTAAACATGCCCAATGGCGTAGCTCTTCTGGGTAATGACCTTTATGTGGCGGAAGTAAACCGAATACTTAAATTCCCGGACATTTATGATAATTATAAAAACAAACCGGATTATGAGGTAATTTATGATGAATATCCTACAGACCGTCATCATGGTTGGAAATATATCGCATTTGGTCCGGACGGTAAACTCTATGTACCGGTTGGCGCCCCATGTAATATTTGTGATCGGGAGAGGATTTATGCCACCATAACGCGAATGAATCCGGATGGAAGCGGATTAGAGATTTATGCTAAAGGCATACGAAATACTGTAGGTTTTGCCTGGCATCCGGAAACCAAAGAACTTTGGTTTACCGATAATGGCAGAGACCATTTAGGAGATAATCTGCCACCCGATGAACTAAACAGAGTTTCTGAAAAAGGACAACATTTCGGATACCCATACTGCCATGGAAACGATATATCCGATCCTAAATTTGGTGAGGGAAAAGATTGCGACGACTATGTTAAACCGGTTCAGGAACTTGGTCCTCATATAGCTGCATTGGGAATGATTTTCTATACTGGAGATATGTTCCCGGAAAAATATAAAAATCAAATACTAATAGCAGAGCATGGAAGCTGGAACCGTTCTGAAAAGTTAGGCTACAGAATTCAAATGGTTCCTCTTGACGGGAATAAATCCAAAGGTTATAAAACATTTGCCGGAGGATGGCTCCAGGGAGAAGATGTATGGGGCAGACCGGTAGACATTGAACAAATGCCGGACGGATCCCTATTAGTCTCCGATGACTATGCCAACGCCATATACAGGATTACATACAAGGGTGATTAATGATTTCTTAAACAGGTTCGAAAGGACGCAACTTATCCGGATTGGTATTGGAAATCAGGGCCCTTGCCAATATGGTGCTGGCATCAAACAAAGGTATCTCATTCAACTTTTTATAGGGCAAGGCGTAACCAATTTCAGTACAGCCAAGGATTATGCCCTGTGCTCCTTTCTTCTTAAGGTAACGAATACCATTAACCAAAATGTTTGTGGCTTTCTTCGTTACAGGATTGGAAACCGATTTGATGCCGTAATCTGAATTGTATATGGCTTGATGAATTTTATCCTGCACATCAGGGGGAGTTGTAATACCTCCGAGCCCGCTCTTCTCCAGTTTGTTGATATAAACACCAGACTGATAAGTGCCTGTGGTGGATAAAACTCCCACTTTTTCTATACCAGGATACAAATGTTTGATAAAACCAATAACTTCATCAAGCATATTCAGCAAAATAATATTAGTACCCGATTTATTGATTTCTCCCTGGATGACATCAAAAATTTCAGGAACATGCATAGTATTGCAAGGTATACCAATCGCTGAAGCCCCTGCTTGCTCAAGTTGCAGAATAATCCTGGCTACAGCATAAGCAGGGTTATCCTGAACCTTCCCAAGCAGATATTCCGTACGGTCAGTTATTCTGTGAGGAAACGACAAAAGAGCCACCGGAAGATGATCCTGATCGGATCGAGCCAATGTCTCATTAAAAATTTTCTCTGTTAAATCAATACCGGCATAAGGGCCTACACCCCCAACCACTCCGATAGTTTTATAATTCTCCATCAATTGCGTTATATTCTTTTAAGATTTCCATGGTTTTCTGAACAGGTAAAGCTTTTATCGTATGGCCTTCTCTCCCTTTTATTGACTCTGCTGCAAACAATGAGTTTAAAATAGCCTCTTCGGTTGCTTCAATAGTAGCCATAAAAAGAGGTGACATAGAATTGTTTCTGAGCACATTCTTTTCCTGTACATTCGACCCTGAATCGTAAGGAACCCGTATATTTTTATCAGTAGAAAAAGCAATCACATAATCACCGCTCCCATTAGACGAAATGCCCCCGGTTTTTGCAAGACCCAGCATAGCTCTTTTAGCAAGTCTCTTCAAATTTCTTGCTGAAAGAGGAGCATTGGTAGCCACCACAATCATACAGGAGCCATCGGCCTTATCCTTAAGACTTTCATGCATGTAGTGCTGATCCAGTTCTTCTCCTACCGGAACTCCATCTATCTGTAAAACGCCGCCAAAATTCGCCTGCACAAGTACCCCTATTGTATAGCCCCCTTCTTTCTCCGGTAAAACCCTTGAAGAGGTTCCAATTCCTCCTTTAAAACCAAAACATATTGTTCCTGTTCCTGCTCCGACATTTCCTTCCTTTACTATTCCGGTATTTGCATTCTCAATGGCCTCCAGAACATGATTTTCTTTTATGTGCATGCCCCGGATGTCATTAAGCCACCCATCGTTTGTTTCACCAACAACCGGATTAACAGAATGAACATTCTCATTACCCGGTAATCCAAGGGTATATCTAATGAGGGCCTGCGAGGCAACCGGGACCGATAAAGTATTTGTTAGTATTACAGGCGTTTCAAGGTTGCCCAGTTCTTCGACCTGCGTATAACCGGCTAGCTTGCCAAATCCATTGCCAATATGAATAGCCGCAGGAACTTTCTCCTGGAAAATATTACCCTGATGGGGTAAAACAGAGGTAACACCCGTCCTGATGTCCTCCCCCTCAATAAGAGTAAAATGGCCAACCTCCACTCCTTCTACATCTGTAATAGCATTAAGTTCTCCTGTAGGTAATACGCCCGGCTTAATTCCCAACTCCCTGGTTCTTTTCTGAGCAAAAACTGAAAAGGTAATTAATGTCAGAATAAGTATACTGATTGTTCTCTGCCTGTTGATAATCATAGCTCATTGTATTTTAGCGATTTATAGTGTAAACATTATCTTCTTTTGAAACATCGGGTATATACTCATCTCCAAGTTTTATTCTTCTGATTTCCTTATTTGTTTTCAGCGGTACAACCAGGTGGTTATTTCCTTCCTTCCATACATCTGCGGCTTTATTGACAGAATAATTTGTCCCATCTTCAAAAGTAACTTTTAACCTTACCGGAACTGGCAAATCCCCTTTTCTCTTAATGGTAATTTTATACATATGAGTCTCCTCTTCTACCTTAAGAATACCTAAATCCGGCCATGCCGGTTCAAAGAACCAGGGTTTCCAGAACCAGTTGAGATTACTTTGAGTTTCCCTGTTCATGAAGAAAAAGAAATCGTAGGGTGTGGGATGTTTACCCTGCCAAATTGTGAAATATTCCTGGATAGCTTTTTCGAAATTTTCAGTGCCCAATATTTCTTCAAGATAATATAAAGCCAATGCAGGTTTTGTATAATTAGTAAAATAATAAGGAACCCGGCCGCTGATAGCAGATGAAAGAGTCATGGTTGAAACGTGTTCTTCGCTGTCTGCAAGGCTTGATACCCTTTTGGTATACCGTGTCAGCCTGTTTAAGGAAGGTTCTGTTTTCTCTTGTAATTTATATGGTATCATAGCAGCAAAAGCCTCATCCATCCATGCATACTGAGTTTCATTGGTCAATACGTAAAAAGGAAGAAAATTATGTGTAATTTCATGAGCCGTTACATCCAGTGTCCTTCCTCTCTGTGCAGCTGAAGGGTTGTTGGCAATCATAGGATATTCCATACCGCTACTTCCATTTGTACCATTGAAAATACTAACTGCCGGGAAAGGATAAGGATAGCCCGGGAATTCAAAAGATAGGTATTGCAATGTTTTTTTTGCAAACTCAGCTACTTCTTCGAAATCTTTTGATTCTTTCTTATAAGCAGACTGTACAAGCACCCGCTGTTCAGAAACGGTATCAATCAGGATACTTGTTGCATCCCATAAATGATGATTGCTTGCACCAAACGCAAAATCAGGAACATTTTTAGCTTTGTATATCCAGACATTTTTGCTGAATATCTCGCTGGTCCTGCTTATATCAGATTTATCAACAACAGAAACAATAGAATCACTTTTCAGCGCCTTTTGATAGCGCTCAAGATAAGGCTTTTTAAAAACTACATTGGGATTTTGAAGAACTCCCGTAGCCATTACCATGTAACCCCGCGGAACCGCAATATAAACCTCATAATCTCCCCTGTCGTGATAAAATTCCTGGTTGCCTGTGTGCTGTATCAAATCCCAACCACTCAAATCATCATAAACAGCTATACGTGGATACCAGAAACCCAGGAAAAAGGCAGAATCATTCATTGCTCCCATACGCACATCCGAATGCCCCGGAATTTCAAATTCCCAGCGGAGGGATAACTTCAGAGAATCTCCCGGTTTTAAAGAGTCTTTTAAACGGGCAATCAAATTTGTGCCATCTTCAAAAGCTGTATCCAGTTTCTCTTCTGTTGCGTGCCTGAATTCCCAATCTACACCAGAGTGAATATCATTTGGACTTAATGAAAAATCTCTGGCTGCTCCCGTTTTATAAAGATTTTGATAGAGCTTGAACACAATTTTTCCAAGTTTTTGAGGGCTATTGTTAAAATAAGTAATGGTTTCCTCACCCTGCAATATCCTTTTTGATGGAACTAAGGTGACCATTATCTCATAATCTGCCCTGTTCTGCCAGTATCTTTCGCCAGGCACCCCGATTGCCGTTCTGGTACCATTTGCAATAGCTTCTTTAATATCTCTGGCCGGAATAATATTTTCATCCTGAGCATTTAAAGCAGGTATCAGGAAAATCACTAAAAAACAGGAAATCATTAAACTACGCATCATTTTTTTCTTTTAAAGGTAACCAATTTTGCTGAAAAATGTCATAAAACAGCTTTTTAAAGTGAACCGTTAATGTATTCACAATGTTAGAATACTCGATGCTATTTTTAATCAGTTTAAATAAACACAGTCTTATGTTAATCAATACAAAATTTACCCGCAAAATCGATATTAAGCTTACGCAATGGATGAGCCGCAATGGAATATTGCTTCTTAGAATTAGCATTGGTATCATATTCCTCTGGTTCGGTCTGTTAAAATTTTTCCCGGGGGCCAGTCCGGCTGAAGGTCTAGCTGTCAGGACAATCAAATTATTGAGCTTTAACCTGTTGAATTCAGAAACCATCTTAATTGTACTGGCAATTTGGGAATCACTAATAGGTTTGGGCCTGATTACCGGGATTTTCCTGAGAGAAACCCTTCTGCTTCTCTTTGTTCAGATGATAGGGACTATGACACCTATCGTTCTTTTTCCTGGTGATGTTTTCCGGACTTTCCCCTTTATTCTGACTCTCGAGGGTCAGTATATTTTCAAAAACCTTGTAGTAATCAGTGCCGGAATTGTGCTGGGAGCCACAGTCAGAGGGGGAAAAATAATCCCGGAACCAGAAAAAAACCTCCGGAAACAATAACCGGAGGCTTAAAAAAAACTAACATGAACCGCAAATTAGAAATATATTTCAGCAAACATCTGGTCCCTGCCAAATCCTTTGCCTTTTAATATATCCATGGCATCAAAAATCATCTTACTATTACCGCAGAAATAGAAAAGTGAATTATCTTCAAAATCATTTTCCCTGAGATAATCTGTAGTTCTTCCGGCATACTTACCATTGGAATTTCTGGAAGTACAGGATATGTACCTGTCCGGATCATAAAGATCCGCGTCATAGGCTTCTTCTGCATATCTAATTCCATGAAGAATAGTGTAATCCAGTTTGCTGTATGTCTTGACAAAACTCTTAAATGGAGCAATCCCTGTACCACTGGCAATCAAAACAAACTTATGCGTATCGAGTGTCTTTTTATTAATTGTAAAGTAGCCCATAGGACCATGAACCTCTAACTCATCCCCTTCTTTTACCTGACTGAGCCGTGGAGTTAAGTATCCTTCATTTATCTGTTTAATCAAAACTTCCAGGTATGGATCTTCCTCCCCACTGTAAATACTGTATTCTCTTGTATTATAATCTCCTTTCACGCCAAGCATAATGTGCTGCCCGGCTCTGAACTTCATTCCATTACGGTTGAATCGAATAGAAAAAGTGTCTTCTGTTAGACGCTTGGTTTCTAATACCTGATATGATAATTTAGTCTCTACACTGTCCATATATTATTCCTGATTAAAGGAGTCAAATTTATTTCAATTTAGATTAAATAAAAAGAAATCTGATGAAAAACACCAGACTTCTGAAAAATTAATGTCAAAATGCACGGAAGTCAATCACTGGCAATAAAAATTTTCTCAACACCAATAATTATATTTCCTGAAATAATCTTCATATGATATATACCACTGACAAGATGATTCAAATTCAGTTTTTTATGCTGACTATGAGGCTAGATCTGCTCCCTTAAAACAAGTTCTCCAAGATTGCTGTATATTAGCACTTCTGCTCTATTTGTCAGTTTGTTATCAAATAAAATATTCAGGTGATTCAATGTTGGATTCGGGAATACAGTAAACCCGGGTATTTCACTCTGCTGTTCACCTAAGCCGGTAGTAATAGTTGTATCAACCGTGCCGACAGTAGCTATACCGGCCTGGTAGATCTCTTTCCAGGTATTTGAACATCGATCCTTTAAAAGAATTTTCAAAGGAGGAAGATAGCCATAATTCAATAAAAGTAATGAAAAGCAAAAAAAGTCTGTAAATTAATTTATGTTACTCTGATAATTTCCACCCCTGTTTTTCTTATCTAACAGTGTTTGTATATAAAAATGAGCTCGGGTTATGGGCCGGTAATTCCTGAAGTAATATACCGGTCCCCAATTATGTTTTGCCCTGTGAAATACTTTTAAGATATCATCAGCATTAATTATTACTTCGGTTATTTCTATACCCCGTTGACTATACCTGTTGATTACCGTATCATTGATAAATTTACCCTCATTCACCGGTATTTCTTCAAAATGGAAGGAATCTATTTTTTCTCCCAGAAATAGCTCCCTGTTTATTTCAATCCCTGAATAGTAGTCTTCCTTTGTCGATGCAATCTGATCTTCCTTTATATTAAAATTCATATTTAGCATTTCAATCTCCTCTTCACTTAGTAGATCTCGCTTATCCTCTGACATATAATAGTCTATGCCTACTACCTGTACATTCAAAAAAGGATTGGCGTCGTATCTTGATTCATAAGCAAATTCTTTGGTAACCCTGCTGAATTTAATTATGCCCAGAACATCTGAATCAATCGTCTGCCCATATTGCTTTATCAATTCAAGCTTCATTGAAACCATCTGGAATAGTTCCGGATCCTTCCCTTCGGGTAAATCAGTATCAATGAGTATCTTTTTTGGTGAATAACCATCACTGGTGAAGGTTACCAAATATTCCCTTTCAAAATCTAACTCAAAGAAGAATCTGCCACCTTTATTTGAGCTATGTTCAGAGATGATTACAGAATCATGCTCAATTAATATCTCAGCATCCTCCAACATCCCGTCTTCATCATAGATGGTTCCTGAGAGATTTAATCTGTTTTGCCCATGCAGACTCGTAGCAAATACAATCTGCAAAAAAAGAAGGGTGACGATATGTAGATATCGTTTCATTTCGAGATTAAATTTCGCAAAATTTAGGGAATCATTACAGTAAATTCACTTTTTATTTTACGGGCAGTTTAAAATAATTAATAAAATGTTAATTTGTAGAGGTTAATACCTTAGGATCTTTTTTACACTGTTCTTCTGAAGATATCCATTGATTATCCTTCTCACCTCCCTGTTATCTTCCTGGTATTCAATAATATCATGAATCAAACCTGGATTTGCATCCACATCATCACTACTAAAATATCCGAATCCCTTATAGGTACCATTTTCAATTTTCACAACCGAATTCTCATCAAAATTTCTTCCCTTGTCAATAATAAAAAAGTTCTCTTCACCAAAATGATAATATTCAATTAATGCCATTGCGCGTTTGTTATATGTCCGGACATCCTCTTTTTGTATGCAAGCTCCGGAGCATCTATTTATATGGTAATCAAAACAGGGTCCTGCATTCTGGTATAATCCACATAATTTCTGACACAAATTATGAGTTTCTGCTAACCGGAAAAGGTACTCCCTGGCTTCTTTGTAAGAAGAGAAAGAAGCAACAAGATTCTTTTTATGGCATTGCTTCTTGACTGAGAAATTAATATAGCCATATTCATCTGTGTGATGGCAAATAAAAAAATGGGAGGCTTTTCTACGCTGGGCTTTGTTATAAACCGGTTTAAACTCTTTTATCACAGAAGATTCTTTTAGTAAGGCAATCAATTCGCTTCCGGTAATCTCGCAGGTAATATCATAAATTTGTTCAAGCATTCTCAAAGACCTTTCCGAACTAAAATGATTAAAATGGCTCCTTACCCGTTTTTTTATATTCTTACTTTTCCCGATATAAATGACGTCACCATCTTTATTGTGAAAATAATAAACTCCCGTATCTTCCGGAAGATTCTCAATTATAGAAATATTATCCAGTCTGTTGTTTATTTTTAGATTCCGGTTGGTAGTTTTATCGATTTTCAAAAGATAATCCAGTAACCGGACAGTAGCCAATGCATCTCCATAAGCTCTGTGCCTGCTCTCAATTTCAATATCCAGCTCTTTAGATATTTTACCCAGGCTGTAGGATTTTTTCCCGGGTAAAATTTTCCGGCTAAGTTTAACAGTGCAAAGCTTTTCCCTTTGAAATTTATAACCCAGTTCAGCAAATTCCTGCTTAACAAAATTATAATCAAAACTTACATTGTGAGCAACAAATGTTTTCCCTTCAGTAAGCAATACTATATCTTTCGCAATTTCCCAGAATTTGGGGGCATCTTTTACCATATCATTGGTGATACCGGTCAGACGGGTAATGTTTTTGGGAATATACTTTTCCGGGTTTATTAGAGTCTTATATTCATCAACCACTTTAAGCCCATCATAAATTATAATTGCAATTTCCGTAATCTTCTCAGATTTAGGACTGATGCCGGTGGTTTCAATATCTATAACAGCAAACATCCGTATAAACCCTAATTATTGTTTTCTCTTCTTCTTTCCAGCATATAAAGTAATTCCTTAATTAAAGCCTGCTTTTCCCTGCCCAAATTTTTTAAATGGTTTTTTATATGTTGTATTGTCCTGTCAATCTCTGAATTTTCGACGTGTTTAGTTGTATTCTCAATGACAGTAAAAGCCTCAAGTGCAATATCAAAATCATGCTGGATAAACAGATCCACAAAAACATCAATAAACTCACTGTAATCCAGCCCATTCTTCCAGCATGCACTTATTAAATAATTTAAAACTCTGTTATCCCCTGTGTTCTGTATTGCTTCAATTAAATAAGGAGCTGCTGCCTGCGCATTCAGGTTGTTAAGTATATCTAATATTCTGTTCTGTATATCGGGAGAATCATTTTCATTTAATATTAATACAAGGTAGGGAATCAGGGAATGGTTACCTTCCATTTTTACCTCTTTAAGAGTTTGGAGGAGGACACTGGTATCTTTCTGCTCAAGCCTCTTTTTTAACTCTCTATTTTTTTGATTATTACCATTCATAAAATGCCAAAATTTTCATCTGCTACAAAATTAGAATAATTCTTTTTCAACGAATAATTTTGGTGATTATATATTTTGTTCCTATTTTAGTTAGAAATTTTAAAAGATATATTTTTGGTATAGTTTAAAGAAATGTTGTATTTTTATTCCATATAAACGATAGATAGCATATCAACATCAAAATTAGCTAATTATGAATATACATTTTACCAAGCCTTTTTTACTCTTGTTCTTTGGAATATTTATTGTTTCTTTATCCGGTTGCCAAAAAGATAAAGAAAGCAAATCAGAAGATACAGAGGATGCAATTACTGTTGACACGATTGACACCCAGCTGGTTCAGGATGTCAAAGCAGTGAAAGAAATGTTTTATTCAATGCCCTCTCCGCTTGAAGTCGCCATGATTCTCAAACAATCAGGAACCACATACAACCCCGAACTATTAAATCCTGTTAATAAAACTTCCCAATATATAACCACCAAAAGCATGGCCCTTAATCTTGGCGTTTACACCACGGATTTAAGCTATTCAAGTCTTTATGATCAAACCCAGACAACCATCGATTATATCAATGCGGCTAAAAAAATGGCTGAAGGCCTTGGCATTTTACATGCTATTGATCAGAACACAGTGCAAAGACTGGAAGCCAACGTGAACAACAGGGATGTGATTCTGGATATCATTTCAGAAACCATAATGAATTCGAGCTCATTCTTCCAGGAAAATGACAGGCAGGCAGTTTCAACAATTGTACTCATAGGTGGATGGGTTGAAGGCCTTTACCTTGCCACAAACCTTGCAGGCGAAGATCCTACACAAAACGAGATAAACAATAGCGAACTGATTGCAAGAATTGCCGATCAGAAACTTGCTCTCAATACCATTATGAAACTCATTGAGAAAAATTCAGAAAACCAGCACCTTCAGGATATAAAACTAGAAATCGAGGATCTAAAGCTAGTGTATGATCAAATACAGATTACTTCATCAAAAGTAGTACCCGTTACTGATGAAGAGACAAACGTTACTACTCTAAAAGCAGAAACCACAATTTCAATGACACCGGAGATTTATAACAACCTTAAAAAGAAAATTGAAGAAATAAGAAGTAATTTTACATCTTAAAAACATTGAGATTATGAAAAAGCTATACACCACAATACTTATCCTGATTATTTTTGCATTGATTCCATTCAGCAGCCACTCACAATGTAAACATTTCGCCAAACAAGTCTGTAAAAAAGAATTAACCCCTTACATTCACGATGGTAACTACAATGCCGCCATCCTTACAGAAGGTGAAACAGCTGAGATGTATAAAACTTTTTATTCCGGCCAGAATTACCGGGTTTACATTTGTGGTTCCAATGTTCTGCCCAATTTACAATTCCAGGTCCTTGACGTAAACAGAAATGTACTTTTCGATAACAGCAATAATGATTATGTCGAAAAGTGGGATTTTGTTCCGCAAAGCAGCCAGCAACTTATCATATCCCTGAAGGTTGGAAACAGCAAAGAAGAATCAGATGAGCCTGTAAGTGGATGTGTAGCGATTATGATAGGAATAAAAGAAAGTCCTTAACCCTGAAATCAAAATATATGGATTTCGTAAAGCCTGGATAGCAACTATTCAGGCTATTTTAATTTATCTGCCAGATAATTCCCTGTATAGGAATCTTTATTATTAGCGATCTTTTCAGGAATTCCTTCTGTAACAATATATCCCCCGTTTTCCCCTCCTTCAGGTCCTAAATCTATCACCCAATCAGCAGATTTAACAACCTCCATGTTGTGTTCAATAATAACCACCGTGTGTCCTTTTTTAATCAGTTCATTGAAAGAATTCAGTAACTTTGAAATATCATAATAGTGTAAACCCGTGGTAGGCTCATCAAATACAAATAAAATGGGGTAATCGCTTTTTTCATTGCTTAAGAAGGATGCAAGTTTTACTCTTTGACTTTCCCCACCGCTTAACGTACTGGAAGATTGTCCTAATTTCAGGTAACCCAATCCCACAGATTGAAGGACTTTCAATTTATTAACAATTTTTTGATTTACAGATGCCTTTTCTTCTCCAAAAAACTCAACTGCCTCATTTATTGTCATTTCCAGCACATCGTAAATATTCTTTCCTTTATACGTAACCTCAAGCACTTCCTCTTTAAATCTTTTACCACCACAGACTTCGCAGGTAAGGGTAATATCAGGCAAAAACTGCATTTCAACTTTTATTACTCCTTCTCCCTGGCACTCTTCACAACGTCCACCGGGAGTATTAAAAGAAAAATGAGATGGTTTAAAATTGTTAATTTTGGAGGCCTGCTGACTGGAATAAAGCTTTCTTATTTCATCATAAGCTTTTATATAGGTAACCGGATTAGAACGGGAGGACTTGCCAATAGGATTTTGATCCACGTATTCAATATCCTTTAACAAATTGAGGTCGCCGGTAATCCCATCGTAACGGCCGGCTTTTTGACCCGAACCCTTATAATGCCGGCTCAATGCGGGAAATAATATATTTCTTACCAGCGATGACTTTCCGGATCCACTTACCCCACTAATAACAGTTATAATATTCAAAGGAAATTTCACATTGATTCCTTTCAGGTTATTTTCTCTTGCTCCTTTAACTTCGATGTAATTGTTCCATTTTCTTCTTTTTTCCGGTATTTCAATGAAATCTTTATGATTTAAAAATTTCCCGGTAAGACTTTCTTTGTTTTCCATTACTTCAGCCTGTGTACCCTGGGAAATTATTTTACCTCCCAGTCTTCCGGCCATTGGTCCCAAATCCACAATCTGATGGGCTGATCGTATAATGTCTTCATCATGTTCAACGACAATGACAGTATTACCTATTTGCTGTAATCTCTTTAAGACACCAATCAACTTGCTATTATCTCTTGGATGTAAACCTATGCTGGGTTCGTCCAGTATATACATGGACCCTACCAGACTACTTCCCAGTGATGTAGCAAGATTAATACGTTGAGACTCCCCGCCGGAAAGCGTTGAAGAAAGACGATTGAGATTCAGATAACTGAGCCCAACATTCATCAAAAACCGGAGCCTGCTTTCAATTTCATACAAAATGCGTTCTGCAATTTTTTGATCATGAGCATCGAGTTTTAAATTATCAAAAAACTGAAAAACTTTATCAATGGGCATAAGAACCAGATCCGTTATAGATTTACCCCCCACCTTCACATAATTTGCTCCTTTCTTCAGGCGTGTACCCAGGCATTCCGGGCAGACCGTTTTACCCCTGTACCTTGAAAGCATAACCCTGTATTGGATTTTGTATTTTTTTCTTTCCAGATAGCGGAAAAAATGATCTATACCATAAAAATGCTCACCTCCACGCCAGAGTAATTCTTTTTGTTCACTGGAAAGTTCATGATAAGGTTTATGTATAGGAAATCCTTCTTTATCTGCATGCATTATCAACAGCACCTTCCACTCCTGCATCTTTTCACCCCTCCAGCAAGCAACAGCATCTTCATAAACAGATAAACTCTTATTGGGAACAACAAGGTCTTCATCAATACCTATAATCTTTCCGTATCCTTCACACTTCGGACAAGCCCCGAGCGGATTGTTAAAGCTGAACATGTGTTCTGAAGGTTCTTCAAACTCAATGCCGTCTGCTTCAAACCTGTTGTTAAAGTTCTTTTCCTTACTCACCCCATTCTCTACCTCTTTAATTATGCAGACCCCAGCTCCTTCTGAAAAAGCAATTTGAACTGAGTCCCCATAA
This sequence comes from uncultured Bacteroidales bacterium, assembly GCA_964585385.1. Classification (GTDB taxonomy): domain Bacteria; phylum Bacteroidota; class Bacteroidia; order Bacteroidales; family UBA12077; genus JAGXLC01. The sequence continues at coordinate 217,128 of CAZPDP010000001.1, read as the reverse complement.
CGGGCAATAGCATCCTCATTTTTTTGAACTTTGATTCGGTCGATGATTACATTTAAATTCTTTATATCCTTCTTTGTTAGCTTCTTATCTGAAAGAAAGTCTTTTGTTTTAATTATCTCTCCCTCTTTTTCCAAACGGGTTGTTCCCTGGCTTTCCAGTATTTTAAGGTAATCCGGCACTTTCTTCAAATCTGTAACATGAAGGGGGGCTAAAATCAATGCTTTAGTATCTACAGGCAGAGACTGAAGATAATTTACTACATCCGTAACTGTATCTTTCCGAACTATTTCACCGGATACAGGAGAATATGTCTTTCCCACCCGTGCAAATAGTAATTTCAGGTAATCATAGATTTCTGTAGATGTACCAACCGTTGAACGCGGATTGCGCGTATTCACTTTTTGCTCTATAGCAATAGCAGGAGGCAATCCGTGGATAAAATCAACATCAGGCTTCTCAATGCGTCCCAGAAACTGCCTGGCGTATGAAGAAAGACTTTCAACATATCTCCGCTGGCCTTCTGCATATAGTGTATCAAAAGCAAGAGAAGACTTTCCTGAACCTGATACCCCGGTAAAAACAACAAACTTGTCCCTGGGTATATGTAAATCTACATCCTTAAGATTATGAACCCTTGCTCCTTTAACTATTATATAATTTTTATCCGTACTTCTTGGCATGTTAATTGTGCTTGTTTTTGAGTGCTCAAAATTAGAAATGTTTTACCAATAATTTTGTTTTTTAAGGATTTTTTGTTTATTTGCAATAACTGTAAACCAAAAGAAAGGGGCGTTTGTTATAGAATAGAAATTCTACTTTAACCAAAATTAAGGAGGTCATTGTGACAAAAAAAGAAAAAAGTGACCAGGAATTAATTAAAGAATATCTTGATGGTAATTCCACAAGCATCGAAAGACTAATAAATAGATACAAAGATAAAGTTTACACTTACATCCTTCTAATGGTCAAAGATGAACACCTGGCCGAAGATATATTTCAGGAAACGTTTATAAAAGTGATCCGTTCGCTTCACAGAGGCAAATACCAGGAAAGCGGGAAATTTGTGTCGTGGGTAATCCGTATTGCTCATAATCTTATAATTGATCATTTTAGAAAAAACAAGCAAACTAAAATGTATTCTAACGAAGATTATGAGATGGATATTTTTAATTCACAAAAATTTTCTGATAAAACTGTTGAAGATGAGCTTGTTAATGAGCAGATTGTCAACGATGTAAGAAAGCTTATTGATTACCTTCCCGAGGAACAAAAAGAGGTAGTGCTATTAAGGCATTATGGGAATCTTAGCTTTAAAGAAATTGCAGAGCAAACCAACGTCAGTATTAATACTGCCCTTGGGCGCATGAGGTATGCCTTGATTAATCTGAGAAAAATAATAGAAGAAAAGAAATTGAATCTGAAAACCACCTGATTCAATTTCATTTTCCCACAACTTTTGTTAAAATTTGTTAAAATAATTTACAATAATAGATTCAGAGGAATCGTTTTGCTTGTAAACTTATTAACTAATCATAGATGCCTATGAAACATCATTCTACACAATCTGCTTCTTCGGATGAAGAAATTAAAGACTTAATTTACAGACCGGAGAAGGACGAATTGCAGGGAATTGAAAAATTTACGGATATTTTCAATTTTCTGGAAAACAACACCTACGAAATAAATGACAAAGTATTAGGTGAAGTTTTAAATTTTGCGGAGTCCTTTAATTCGTCTGAAGATTAGGTCTATAAACTATTAAAGAAGCATTTCACTCGTCTCTTCTACTCTTTGGAAGAGACGATTTTTTTTATAACCTAAGTTGAGCGGTTTCCCGATTTTTTCGGGATAGTGAAAAAGCGCTTTGCTTATCCGAAAGCTGCCGGACGACTTTCTTTCATCGTATTCACAATGCTGCATGCCATAACACCAGCCGTCTCGGTTCTTAACCTGCTATTACTCAGAGAAACGGGTGTGTAGCCCAATTCCAAAGCCATTTCAACCTCTTCACGACTAAAATCTCCCTCTGGCCCAATAAGGACAGTAACTGTACTGCTTTTTCCGCATAATTCTTTCAGATGGTTCTTCTCCTTTTCATCGTAAACAGCAATAGTTTTCAAATCCGAATCATCTTTCTTTACAAAATCAGCAAGGCGGGTGGCTTCATTCAGACCAGGATGATAAGCCTTAATTGATTGTTTCATTGCGGCTGTCAAAACTTTATTAAGTCTGTCGTAGCGTAATTTAATGCGTTCGGAATGATCGCAGAATAAAGGTGTAATTTCATCAATTCCAATTTCCGTACATTTCTCCAGAAACCATTCAAACCGCTTAATATTCTTGGTTGGGGCTATAGCGATATGCAGGGAGTAGTCTCTTTTTCCAAATTCCTCACTTTTTTCAACCACAGCAACTTTGCACTTCTTTATGTCTGCTTCCTCTATTTGAGTTTTAAATAAATTGCCTTTTCCATCGGTTATATAAACCACATCCCCTTTTTGAAGTCTGAGAACTTTAATTGCATGCCGGGATTCCTCTTCACCAAATATATATGATGATCCGATGATATCAGGTGCATAAAACAGTTGCATATTATGAAAATCTATTATTTTTGACAAAGTTAAATATTGCTGATAATTTTAACACCATTTATGACAAAAATCGGATTGCTTTCAGATACACATGGGTATGTAGATTCCAAATTGTATGATTTCTTTAAGGAATGTAAAGAAATATGGCATGCCGGAGATATTGGCAATTTAGAGGTGGCTGAAAAACTGGAACGGTGGAAGCCCCTGAAAGCTGTATACGGGAATATTGATGACCAAACTATAAGAAAAAAATTTCCTGAAAATCAACGATTTAAATGCGAAAATACAGAGGTGTGGATTACTCATATTGGCGGTTATCCAGGCAAATACGACAAACTTGTGAGACACGAAATCAAAAACAATCCACCGGGTTTGTTTATTTGTGGACATTCTCATATTCTCAAGGTTCAATATGATAATGAACTAAACCTGCTCCATATCAACCCTGGTGCAGCAGGAAAATCAGGCTTTCATAAGTACAGAACAGCTATACGGTTCGATATAGACAATAAAAAAGTCAAAAACCTTGAAATATTCGAAATTCAGCGCTCATAACTATAAAGTAATTCAACAATGAACAGAAATTTCAAATATCTTTTAGTTACTCTACTGGTAATTCTTGCATTTTTCGGATATAAACTCATTCAATACTCCGGCATTCAGGCCTACAAATATGTAAAGAGTAATTCAATAGAACTGGAATCGATTGAAGACGGGAATTATACAGGTAAATTTACCACCTTAAAATTTTTTCCTCTTGCTGAAGTTAATATACATATCTCCCATGGTAAAGTAAAGGATGTTTCTATTCCTTACCTTATAGCTACCCCCTTCAAGGGCGTAAAAAATTCTGTCAAGGATAGCATAAAGAAATCCCAATCACCTAGATTTGATGCTGTCAGTGGAGCTACAAGGAGTTCTTATTTTGTGAAAGCCGCTATTCATAAGGCAATCAATCAAAAAAAATCAGTTCCAACTGTCACAGATTGAACCTGAAAAGTCTTTTTTTGTTGTAATAAATAAATTTATTCGCTTTGAAAATATTACTAACTGGTGCTAATGGATACATTGGCAAACGTCTTTTAACTGTTCTCGTAGAAAAGGGTCATCATGTAATTTGTTGTGTAAGAGACAAGAAGAGGTTTAATTTTGAAACCAATCAATCTAATATTGAAATATGGGAGCATGATTTTCTTAAACCCGCTGACAAAGATAACGCTCCCCTTGAGTTTGATGCTGCATATTTTCTCATTCATTCAATGTCATCCACTCTTTCAGGCTTTTATGAACTTGAAAATAAAATAGCAGAAAATTTTAAAAACTATATCGATGAAACAAATGCCAGGCAAGTCATATATCTCAGTGGTATCACAAACCAGGGAAAACTTTCACGACATCTCTCATCCAGACAAAATGTAGAAAAAGTTCTGCAACAATCCATTGTACCATTAACAACATTAAAAGCAGGAATAATAATTGGTTCAGGTAGCTCTTCTTTTGAAATCATAAGAGATCTGGTAGAAAAATTGCCTGTAATGATAGCTCCAAAGTGGTTAAACACACAAACCCAACCTATTGCCATAAAAAATGTAATCGAATATCTTTTTCAGGTTTTGTTTAAAGAAGAAACTTACAACGGCTCATTTGATATTGCCGGACCTGATTTATTAACATACAAGGAAATGCTTTTAAAACTGGCGAAAGTCAGAAACCTGAAACGGCTTATTATTACACTTCCGATAATGACTCCCCGTTTATCTTCCTACTGGCTGTATTTTGTGACTTCTACTTCCTATAAACTCGCCGTAAATCTTGTCAATAGCTTAAAAGTCAACATTATTGCAAATGATGAACCCATAAAAAAACTTATCCAAATTGATCTCATAGGCTATGAAAATGCAGTTAAAATGGCCTATGCCCGACTGGAAAATCAGTATGTGTTATCAAGCTGGAAAGATTCACTGGTGAGCAGTATGCAGAATAAGAACCTGCAAAAATATCTTAATGTGCCCTCAAACGGCTGCTTTAAAGATAGCCGGAAGATACTGATAAATTATGATGAGGATAAAGTGCTCAACAATATATGGTCTATTGGTGGAGAAAAAGGTTGGTATTATGGAAATACTCTTTGGAAATTAAGGGGTTTCATCGATAAACTTTTTGGGGGTGTCGGGTTAAGGAGAGGCCGAACAAACTTAAAAGAAATTAACACTGGAGACGTTGTTGATTTCTGGAGAGTTTTGATTGCTGACAAAGAAGACAGGAGGCTATTGCTTTATGCCGAAATGAAATTGCCGGGTGAAGCATGGCTTGAGTTCAAGATTCGTTACAAAGATAAAATCCCGGTTCTTTTTCAAACAGCTACTTTCAGACCTCATGGCCTGGGAGGTAGACTCTACTGGTATATTCTTTGGCCCATTCATTTCATGATCTTTAATGGAATGATAAAACAAATTAGTACTTTTGATGAGACTAAAATTTGACCAGAATTATCAGAAAAAAGATTCCGGGATTAAACATGAATAAAGAGGAAGTAAGAACTTTTATTGCCAAAACCTTTTACGGCCTTGAAGATATACTAGCAAAAGAAATCAGGGCTTTAGGAGCAAAAAACATTGAAATTCTTAACAGGGCTGTAAAATATGAAGGAGATAAAAAACTTCTCTATAAATCCAATCTCCTTTTAAGAACAGCTCTTCGCATTCTTCTGCCAATAGAGGAATTCAGTGTAAATTCCTATGATCAGCTTTATAAAAAAGCTCTGCAAATTGACTGGGATAAGTATTTCACTCCGTATCACACTTTTTTTATCAACAGTTTTGTTAACTCACCCCACATGGATCACTCGCATTTTGCAGCTCTCCGATTAAAAGATGCAATAGTGGATTATTTCAAAAAAAAATATAATGTCAGGCCTTCTATAGATAAAGAAGATGCCGATTATAGATTAAATCTTCATGTCTATAAAGAGCGTTGCACCATATCACTTGATAGTTCCGGAGAATCTCTGCATAAAAGGGGATATAAAACAGAAAATGCAGAGGCTCCTTTGAGCGAAGTCCTGGCAGCAGGCATGATAATGCTCTCAGGATGGGATAAGAAATCTCCTTTCGTCGATCCAATGTGTGGTTCAGGGACTCTCCCTATTGAAGCCGCCTTGATGGCATACGATATTCCACCCGGAAAATTTAGAAAAAAATACGGATTTACCCGATGGAAGGATTATGATGAAGCCTTGCATAACAAAATAATGGAAGACAGTATATCCAGAAAGATAAAAACGGAGGTAAAGATAACAGGTAGTGATATATCTGAAAAAGATATACAAAAAAGCAGAATGAATGCCCAAAATGCAGGATTGGATGACAAAATTGATTTTCAAGTCAGACCAATGGATAAATTTCCAACAGAACAATACAGCAGCGGGCATATTATAATGAACCCCCCGTATGACATAAAGCTAAAAAAAACAAACATTAATCAGCTTTACAAAAATATTGGTGATACATTAAAAAACAATTTTACAGGTTTCGATGTTTGGATATTCAGTGGTAATAAAGATGCTATAAAATATATAGGACTGAAAGCAAACAAAAGAATTACTTTATTTAACGGACCTTTGGAATGTAAATTTCTCTATTTCCCAGTATATAAAGGTAGTTTGAAAAATAAAAAACTTGATTAAAAGGAATATTGTGATTATTTTTAGAAAAAATAATTACATTGTAAAGTAATAATTTCTATTTTTGTTAATACTATAAAAATTGGAATGTAATTTGAAGGCTTGTATGAGCTTTAATATCGATGACTTGTACACTACAATGAATTCAGGCGATGTAATCCTGGCTTATAAAGGAAGTATATCCTCTGAATTAATTACCAATGTTTTGGAAGTCATTGATGCAAAACTCGAAGATTTAGTTGATAAAAAAAGTATCAAAAAGAAACTATACAACGTATTAGTTGAAAGCCTTCAAAATTTATATCACCATATTGACGATTTACCGGATGATTACAATGGAAGTTTTGATGTCCATTTCGGAATCTTTGTAATTGCAATGGAGAATGAATACTACAAGGTTTCCACAGGAAACTTTATAAGAAATGAAAAAGTGGATGCGTTAAAAGAACGACTTGAAAAAATCAAGTCGATGAATAAGGAAGAATTAAAAGATCTTTACAAATTTATACTTAACAACCAGGAATTTTCCAAAAAAGGAGGAGGAGGTCTCGGATTAATTGATATGGCCAAGAGAACAAATGGAAGACTTGAGTACAAATTTGTAGAATACAATAAAGATTATTCATTTTTTAATTTAGATATATTTGTTTAAAACAAGAAAATAAACATTAATAATATGGAATCAATATCTATAGAAGGCACAACTAAAACCCCAACTGTAAATCTGGACCCGGAAGCCGGAACTATTGAAATCAAAGGCCGGTCAATACCAGAAAATTCTATTGAATTCTACAGACCCCTAGTCGAATGGTTGGATGAATACGCTAAGAATCCCCAAAGCAAAACAACCGTAAATGTCCAGCTTGAATATTTCAATACAAGTTCCTCAAAATGTATTCTGGATATTTTCAAAAAACTGGAAACCATAAAAAAAGCCAGAAATGAGGTGATCATTAACTGGTACTATGAAGAGGATGATGAGGATATGCTGGAAGCCGGGGAAGATTATGAATCCATTATTCGTGTACCGTTCAAAATGATAGAAATCGTGGAATAATTTTCCGGGAAACAAATCTAAATCGAATTAAAAACAGCCACGAGCATTACTTTTTCTTGCCGTTGGCTGTTTTTACTTTTATGAATTGTTTATTCTCTGCGTATGTCAAAGCCTTCCTAAGCAATCTGAAATAGAGAATAATGTAGAGCAATATACTCATAAACCAGACTACAATGACATTTACATTAAAAGTATCATAATACTCACCCAAAAATTGTTTCCTGGGAGCATAAAAATGGGCTTTTATAAATTCATTTTCAGGGTCTAAAAATACAGGATCAATCTTCTGAATGAGCTCATCATCGTACTCTATGATTCTTGTAATTTCGTTGGAATTTTTAACAAACTCCTCAAGTTTTTCATTGTGGTGATTACGCTTTAGTCTAAGGAATGCCTGCCTGGATGCACTATCCGTCTGCATTTTGCTTACCCGGGAATCTTTTTTAGAACTTGCTTTGTTGTATAATTTAATATAATATCTCTTGAGTAATTTGAAATAATCATCCAACTCCTTAAAAACTTGTTTATCAATTTTATCATAGGTGAGTTTATCCAGGGAATTAAATTTCACAATCCTGGAAGATTCGCTTTCAAGCTCTTTTCCAATTTCATTTCGAATAAGTTTTAAATTATCAACAATTTCAGATTTACTATTCTTGTCGTCCAAATTTCTTTCACAAAAACTTATTTTATTCTGAATAGTTGGCATCCAGTAATTCTTTTTAAAATCGGCCACGCTCATTGCCTTATCATAAGGATAGAAAAGTTCTTCATATTCATTATTTTTGAACTGATATACAGCAAGCGCCTCATAAGACCACCGTGCTGTTATAATTTCACCGTAGAAAGGAATATTTTCAGGATTTGAAATCTTCGGATTCAGTTTCTCAAAAGGCACTATTATTCCACTCAAAAGAAGCTGAGGAATAATAAGGAAAGGAATTAATATGTAAATCGTAATGACCGTTTTAAAACTATCAGAAATAACAAGTCCCAGCAGATTAGCAAAACACCATGTACTGAACAGAATTAACCAGTACTCAAAATACATGCCTTTTATTTCAATAATAGCGTTCCCCACCACCACAAATAACAGGGCCTGGACAGCTGAAAGAGTGAAAAGCACTGCAATCTTTGAAAACAAATAACTGTTCCAGCTTAAATTAAGAAAAGCCTCCCGTTTTAAGATCTTCCGGTCTTTGATAATTTCTTCCGCACTAACTGTCAATCCAATAAATAGAGCAACAATAACAGCCATAAATATATAAACCGGAATGTTGCTGTTAGAAGCAAGTGTATAGCCGTATTCACTGTTTATGTTGTAATATTTAACAATATAAGCAAGGATAAAAGCCAGAACAGGAGCCTCGAAAAAATTAATAAATAGATATTGGGTGTTTGAAAGCTTTGACAGCACATCACGCTTTGTAAAAATCAGAAATTGTTTGAACTTATTGGGTATTTTAAAATGAATTTCAGGCATCTCTCCCGTTGTTTTGGGCTTTTCCTGCTGTATTTTTACTTCCGAATTTTCAAATTTCTCCTTCCACTCCATCGGGGAAATCTTACGGTTTGTTGTAAAATTACCGTATTCATCAAGCACTTTCGCTTCTACGATGTTGAAAATTTGCTCCGGGTTTACATTACCACAAACGGGACATTCACTTTCATTCCAGTCGGCATGCTGTATGCTGGATTTAAAATATATAAGGGATTCAATAGGTTCACCTGCATATATTAGGTAACCACCCTGATCAAGAATCATTAATTTATCAAACATCTTAAAAATGTCTGAGGAGGGCTGATGAATAACTGCAAATACCAGCTTACCTTTCAGGGTTAATTCTTTGAGAAGGTCGAGTATATTTTCCGAGTCCCTGGAGGATAATCCTGAAGTAGGTTCATCCAGAAATAGAACAGCAGGTTCACGGATAAGTTCCAATGTAATGTTCAGTCGTTTTCTCTGTCCACCGCTGATTTTTTTATTCAGCGGACTACCCACAACCATATCCTTTATATCATAGAGACCTAAATCTTCCAGGGTGTCATTCACTACCTCTTCAAGTTCCTCTCTACTATAATGGGCAAAACAAAGCTTTGCATTAAAATAAAGGTTTTGGTAAACAGTAAGTTCTTCAATTAAAAGATCGTCCTGTGACACATAACCGATCAGACCTTCAATTTTTTCGCTTTCTTCGTGAATATTAACTCCATTAATCAAAACTTCACCCTCTGTAGGTTTATATGTACCGTTGAGCACATTAAGCAGAGTGGATTTACCAGCACCACTGGCACCCATAATACCTATCATCTTCCCGGATTCTTCGCTAAAGTTCAATTCCCTGAGGCCTTTCTCTCCACTCGTGAATTTATATTCAATATTTTTAGCTTCAAAAGTTATCCGGGTTTTAATTCTTTCAATGTTGAAAAGGCTTATGATATCTCCATAGTAGATGGGGTTTACTTTTGAGCTCCTTATCGATGCCCCGACGTTTAGAACATAAACTTTATCCTGCTCAAGAAGCTGACCATTAAGGTATAATTCGCTGGATCCGATATACCTCACAAAATACATAGAAGTAGAGGGGACTTCTATAATCCTGAGCTCACCTTCAAGATTCGGTGAGCACATATGTTTCATATTTGGAACATCAAATGTTTCATTGCTGTCGATAATAAGAATCTCCTTAGAGTGGGGCAGTTCTTCAAAGGAATTAAGAACAAAACTTTTGATGAGTTCAAATTCTTCATCAGGAACATTAAAAGTCTCTGCAACAGTGGTTAAAAAAATCATCTCCTGCTCTGTTATTTCCTGGCCTGACTTAATAAACTCAAGCAAACGAACCAGAACCACATTTTTTTGCTTCTGGGTAAGTTCTTCATTTATTTCGGTACATATCTTGAGTACACGGACAGAGCTGGAAGACGTACGTTTCTTTCTTCTATCCTTTTCCTTTAATTTCTCCTGGTGTTCAGCATAATAATCATCAAATACTTCGAGATATCTCTTTGCTGCTTCCTGGTTAATTTGCCTTTTGAGAAAATAGTCTACGATGGCTCGTCTTTCCCCGGCATCACTTGTTGGGTGAGCAATAATTGCAAATAGTTGCATTAATGCTTTTAATATCGGCTCACTCATTTTTAATTGGTATTAGTCAATAACTCAACTATTCAAAGTTAAGGGATTTCTTTTTAAATCCAATCAATAACTTCACAGGTTTTTTTAAATTTTGCTCTGACTCTACAGAAATTTCAATAATACAATCTACTGTTGAAGTGAAAGCTAAATTCCAGTAAGGTGTGTAATCATATTCCACATTATTAAATAACAAGTTCTTTTCAGTATCGTAAACTTTAAGAATCAACCTGGGTTTCTGAAAATTACTGCAGGCCGCTATTCGGTATTGGGTGCCTCCGTAAAAAGTGGTATGAAAAGTCGCCTTGTTGTTTTGATCCAGTTTTGCTACATAATCCTGGCCTGTGGATACAAAATCCTTACTAAACAAATTGGGACAGTTTTCAAATGAATTGTTAAGGGGTTTGTCCTGCCCCGTTGAATTTTGAGCTAAAAAGAACAGGAGTGGTAATATAAAGAATACTATTCTGGCCATTATTCAATAATATTTTGACGCAATTTGGCGACTTTATTTGCTATTGTTCGTAAATGATATTCTGATATGACAACAGTGGAATTACTTTTAATTACGGTTAGTTTCTTTTCAGGATAAACTTCCGGTTTTTCATAGTAATAATTGTAAATAATACCGTCAAACTCGTAAGCTAAATCCACGAGCTCATCTATCAGGTTAGTATATTTATCCGAGTCATAATAGTAAGAAGAGAGCAACTCTATAAGATTATTCAGCGGGTGTTTTTGCTCACCCAGGCGGTTCACCAATATCCGATCATCCGTATGCAATAATGTCTGAGATAAAATATAAATGCTCTCTATCCATCCTCCGGCAATTATCAGTGCTCCAATTTCTGTTCTGTTATTATTTTTCAAATAACTGTCGAATAAGCGGTATGTGTTTGCCAGGAAGAACATCAGTGAATCTTTATCTCCCAGGTTTCTCTCAATTTTATGAATCCTGGACTGATGAATTGCATCACTGATTCCGAGTTTTTCGGAAAGTTTTTTAATAGCCGAAAAATAAGATATCCCAGCCGTTGTGTTATCATAGAGGTTAAGATATCCCAGGTCAGTTCCATAAATGCCAATATTCAGGGCTTGCTTGAAACTGGAGGTATAATTTTTATAATTCTCAACAGGATTAAGCAGGTTCTCATTAAAAATTATTTCTCTTTCTTTTATTGCATAAGTAGCCTGATATGGGGATGGCAAAGTAAATACAGTTTCATCATATTTTAACAGGACACTGGCTGTGTCAATCTTGCCATGAGTTACTTCGCCTTCCGGCGCTCTTTTGTCTTTATCTTTTGTGCATGCAAAAAGAGCTGTTGCCAGAAAATATATAATTATTGGTTTAACAAGGCGTCTTAATATATGACTGAAAATATTTTCTTTCATTGATATAACCTTAATTCATTGCTAATTAAATAAAAATCCTTGAATTATCAAAGTTTTGTTGTTATTTGAATAAATCATTATTAAAAAAGCCTTTTCATATTCTGCTTTAATATCAGAAATCCCAGGAGTGACAATAGTAGCCACACCCCTGCCCATAACCATTCTGCAAAAAGCGCTTTGCCTGTAAAGAACAGAATTGAATAGGTGAAAAGGATAGCTCCCAACCAGCATAACAGCAATCCGGGAATTCGTTTATTTTTTTCTTCTGTGATTGACTTGTCTATTTTCCATACTCCCGGTGGCTGAACCCGATGAAAAAAATCACGTAAAGTACTGTATTTTGTCCGCGGGGTAACAAAAGTTATGATGATCCATGAAGTCGTGGTTATGCCAACGGTAATGAAAAAACTTACAGGAAATTCAAGACTATAATGGTACTTTACAACGGCAAAAACAACAAAAGGCACGACTGTTGCAGTAATCTCGCTCCATGCATTTATCCTTTGCCAATACCATCTTAATATCAACACAAGCCCGAGTCCTGCTCCACATTCCAGCAAAAAGTGCCATACCTGGGTGATGGATTTCACGATTGTAGTCACATAAAGTGACAGGACCATAATAATTAGAGTCAGCAACCTACCGGCCAAAACATAGTGCCTTTCATTGTTTTTATCCCCTTTACTCTTATATAAAAACCGTTTGTAAAAATCGTTCACTATAAAACTCGCCCCCCAGTTAAGTTGAGTTGAAACTGTACTCATGTACGCTGCAAGAAGAGCAACCAGAAGCAAACCTGTTAAACCCGGCGGTAAATAATCTCTTATGGCTAAAACATAACCCAGTCTTTCTTCACCTGCAGGAACATTGGGGTATAGTACCAGAGTAGCAAGAGCAACTAGTATCCAGGGCCAGGGCCTTACAGCATAGTGAGCAATCTGGAAAAACAACGTAGCCCATGTGGCATGCCTTCCATCCTTAACACTCATCATTCGTTGAGCAATATAGCCTCCACCGCCAGGCTCGGCACCGGGATACCAGCTAGCCCACCACTGAACTCCGATATAAGCCAAAAAAGTGCCTACACTGATGGTTAAGGCAGATGAAAGATTACCACCCTCTCCTATTTTTGGAAAGAAATTAAACGCCCAGTCGGGAATTTGGGCTTTTAACCCTGAAATACCTCCAACTTGTTCAGTGGACAATACCACTATAGCAAGAACGATTGAGCCGGTCATTGCAATAACAAACTGTATGGCATCTGTTATAGCAACTCCTAGTAAACCTGACAGTGAAGAATAAAAAGAAGCAATAAGCATAGCCGCACCAATATACCAGATAATGGTTGCATCCGGAATATTGAAAAAAACCTGTAAAATGGATTCCAGGGCAAGATTAACCCAACTTAAGATAAGAATATTAATAAACAAACCAAGGTAGATGGATTTAAAGCCACGCAAAAACGCCGCAGCCTTCCCACTATAGCGTAATTCAATGAATTCAAGCTCTGTTAACACATTGGCTTTCCTCCATAAATCGGCAAAGAAAAAGGTGGTTAACATACCTCCTATCAGCATATTCCACCAGAGCCAATTACCCGAAATTCCGTGTTTATTAACCAGTTCTGTTACGGCAAGTGGAGTATCAGCCGCAAAGGTAGTGGCTACCATAGATATTCCGGCTATGAACCAGGGTAGTTTCCTCCCGCCCAGAAAATAATCCGCAAGGCTTCTCCCTGCTTTTTTCTTATAACGGAATCCTATATAAATGGCTACCGCGACATATAATACTATTAGCAGCCAGTCAATTAATTTCAATTCCATAGCTTGTAAACATTAAATTCTTCAAAAGTCAACAAAAATTTATATGTTTATCCGACCAATTTGGAACTTCAAATCTAATGCTAAATATTATTAATACAACATTAAAACTATAAATTATGAAAAAGGTATTAACAAGCACTCTGTTATTCATCTTACTTTTACCCTGTTATAGCTTAGGCCAGGATAAAAAACTCACTATTGAAGAGGCTGTGATTGGACAATGGACCTCTCTCTATCCTGAAGATTTATCACAACTTCAATGGATTCCGGGTACGAATAATTATATGTATGCTGGAAAAGATTACATCCTAACAAACCAACCCAACAAAAACAATGCTGATACCCTGCTTAAATTAAAGGAACTGAATAAGATGACAGGTTTACAAGGGGATAATGAATTAAAAAAAATTCCCCGGATTAAATGGATTAACGAAAAAGTAATAACCTTTAATCATAATAACAATCATTACCTCTTAGATGCCATGAACAAAACAATGCTGGATTCATTAAAATTACCAGAGAATGCAACAAATAATGATTTTGATTACGGGAGCAAATCCATAGCTTATACCCTTGAAAACAACCTGTATATTAAAGGTTTTAACAGGGAAAAACATCAAATTAGTCATGAAGACAACAAAGAAATTGTTTATGGGCAGGAAGTTCACCGCAGAGAATTTGGTATTTCTAAAGGAACCTTCTGGTCGCCTGATGGCAAAAAGCTGGCCTTTTACAAAAAAGACGAAAGCATGGTAACCGACTACCCGCTGGTGGATATCACCCAGAGAATAGCCAGCCTTGATAAAATTAAATATCCCATGGCGGGAATGAAAAGTCATCATGTTACAATTGGTATTTATAATCTGAATTCAGAAAATACACTCTACCTGCAAACAGGAAAACCAAAAGATAAATTTCTGACAAATGTTGTATGGGGGCCTGAAGGGAAATTTATCTATGTGGCAGTTCTCAACCGGGAACAGAACCATATGAAGTTAAACCAGTATGATGCTTCCACAGGAGAACGGGTTCAAACCTTGTTTGAAGAAAAACATGATAAATATGTTGAACCTTTAACACCCATTCAGTTTATTCCCGGACAGAACCATCAATTTCTATGGCTAAGCCGCCGTGACGGTTACAATCATCTTTATCTTTACAATACAAAAGGTGACCTAATAAAACAAATTACCCATGGTGAATGGGAAATTATCAATGGTTCGGTTACAATAGACCAGGAGGGAAAGAATATTTATTTCTCTGCAACAAAAGATTCACCCCTTGAAAGACATCTTTACAAAACTAGTATCAAAGAGCCCGGAATTCTCCGGCTAACAAATGAAGAGGGTGTTCACAGGACCCAGGTTAATTCTACAGGACAATACATTCTAGATGAATACTCCAATATGTCAATTCCAAAAAATATTGACGTTCTGGATGGTGAAGGCAAAACAATCAAGCAACTGCTTCAGGCAAAAAACCCGCTATCGGATTACAATCTGGGTGAAGCTACTATTTCGACTACAAAAACAAGCGATGGCGAGACGGATTTGTATTACCGGTTGATTAAACCTTCAAATTTTAATCCTGATAAGACTTACCCTGCAATCATTTATGTTTACGGCGGACCCCATTCCCAACTGGTGCAAAACCGCTGGTTGGAGGGTGCCAGATTATGGCAGCATTTCATGGCTCAAAAAGGCTATGTAATGCTAACGCTTGATAACCGGGGAACAAAGGCGCGGGGTTTTGAATTTGAAAACATCATACACAGGCAGTTAGGAAAATACGAATTGTCAGACCAGATGCAGGGAGTAAAAATCCTTAAAGAACTGGGCTATGTGGATACAAACCGGATTGGAGTTCATGGATGGAGTTATGGTGGATTTATGACCACATCAATGATGCTGAAAAAGCCGGATTCATTTAAGGTTGGAGTGGCCGGAGGACCTGTTATTGACTGGTCATATTATGAAATAATGTATGGAGAAAGATACATGGATACACCACAAGAAAATCCTGAAGGATATAAAAATGCTAATCTGAAACATTATGTCAAAAATCTTAAAGGTGAGCTGCTAATAGTAAACGGATACATTGATGATATTGTAGTCCCTCAGCACAGTCTGAGTTTCCTGAGAGAATGTATTAAGGAAGGTGTTCAGGTGGATTATTTTACATATCCCAGGCATAAGCATAATGTACGAGGAAAGGACAGGATCCATCTAATGGAAAAAGTAACTGAATATTTTGATGAGAACCTATAAATCCTGAGGAGTTCTGAAATTGCACTAGTACATAAAAAATAATTCCGTGCCTGTCAGAATAAAGCAGACTTTACCATGTCCGAAACTGTTTCATACCGAAAAATATGGAATATTGCCTACCCTATTATTCTGGGCAGTGTCATTCAGAATATTATACGTATTACTGACACTGCCTTTCTAGGCCGGGTTGGAGAAATTGAGCTTGGTGCTGCCGGTATTGGCAGTGTCTTTTACATGACTTTCATGATGCTGGGAATCGGATATGGGGTTGGTGCTCAGATTCTTGTAGCCAGACGCTATGGACAAAACCGGCTCCAGGATATTGGCAAAACCGTAGAGCATGCATTTTACTTTCTGCTTGCTTTTGCAATTATAGTCATTGTTATACTGGAACTTACTCTGCCTGATATATTTAATTTAATCATATCCTCAGAAAATATCTATAATGCCAGCCTGGACTATGTTTACATCAGAATATGGGGATTGTTATTCGCCTTTACCAATTTTACTTTTCGCGGGCTCTATGTAGGTATTGGCCAAACAAAAGTAATCACCATAACTACTGCAGCTATGGCATTAATCAATGTATTTTTTGATTATGTTCTGATATTCGGTAAAATGGGATTTCCTGAAATGGGAATTAAAGGAGCCGCAATGGCCTCGGTTATTGCTGAGTTTGTTGCTATGCTGACTTTCATTTCCTACACATTAAAAAAGATTGACTACAAAAAGTTTAAACTTTTCTCATTTCAGAAATTCAGCAGGAAGCTTTTCGGTAATGTGCTGAATATTTCATTACCAGTAATGATGCAGAATTTTCTTTCATTTGCCGGATGGATGTTTTTCTTTCTTTTTGTTGAAAAAATGGGAGAAAGACCGCTGGCTATCTCCAACATTATTCGCAGTATCTATGTAATTATGCTGGTTCCTATAATGGGTTATTCTTTTTCGACTAATTCCCTGGTAAGTTATGTTTTAGGCAAAAACCTTCAGCAGGAAGCTGTTGAGGTAATAAAAAAAGCGCTCAAACTTTGTTTTTTGAGTGTAGCCGTAATGGTTGGAATTATTGCCTTGTTCCCCAGACCAGTGCTGTCAATATTTACAGATAACCAGGAACTGATTAATAGCAGCCTGCCGGTACTGTATGTCATTTGCGGCACATCGTTTTTTATTGGACTCGGATTCGTTCTGTTTCACAGCGTATCCGGTACCGGTAGCACAAAAGCCGCACTTCTTATCGAAGCAATTATTTTTATTATTTATGTTGTACTCACTTATTATCTGGCTGTAATATGGCAAGTTGGAATTGCAAAAGTATGGGCTGTTGAATTCCTGTATGGAGGACTAATAGCATTGGCCTCTTTCCTTTATTTGAGATATTATCCATGGAGCCGAAAACACGTTTGATATAAAATTGCTGCAAATAATATGATTTGTATTTTTTCGTAATTTTGGCTGAATAGATATAAATAATAATTATGGCCAATCAAACTGGAAATAAGAACAAAGAGGAGAGCAAACCGCAAAGTGCCCAAGCAAGCAAAGAACCTCAAGAAAATAGAAACAAAGAAAAGAAACAAACTCACCAACCCACTGTGACAAGGGACGATCTTTATGACAAAGGGGAACTGGTATTAAAAGATTTTAAAGGCATTCAGAAAAACAAAAAGAACCTTAAGAAGTCAGTTAAAAAAACCAGGAAGGAATTGAAAAACCTGAAAAAAGAACTTGAAAAGACTGAAAAAAAGGTTGTTAAGAAAAAAAAGGCTTATGAAAAAGCCCTGAAAAAGTATGAAGAACTGAAATCACAGATTGAAAACTAAAACGTGAGCGAAAATCGCTCCATTTGGGTCTTAATTAAAATGGATTTTCTGAACAAGATAATCCCCTAAAATTTCCAGAGTCCCGGTGTTTTTCTCTGCCAAATGAGGGTTATCCTTTTCAAACTCCTGAATAAATTCATACGAAACCACGTTATCATGCCAATCACCCAGAAAAGATTGAGCTTGCTTCACCTCTTCATCTGAAATATTTTCCAGGCTGTTTTCAGAATTGATTATTTCCAGGTAGTAAAAGGCATCTTTAAGTTTACTCCTGACTTTATGAAGCTTTTCTGCTGTATTAGCCTTCTCAATCTTTTTTTCAGTGTCCTTTATCTGGTAATGAGTAAAATCTACGATGCTTTTATACCAACTAAACAATTCATCCTCTGTTATTTCTTCATTTAGCTTTTTTTCGTAACGCTCATATACTGCTCTGTCAAAATTATTCAAAGCTGCATAAAAGTCTTTTTCAGCTTTTTCTTCTTTCTCAGCAATATAATCGTGTAAAAATTGTAAATCAATGCCAAGGTTCTTTTCATGCTTACTCATCTCTTTATCCTGTACATGTAAATCCCTAAGTATTCCGGCAGTTTTATAAAATTTTTTTATGTAGTTATAATCGGCATCCTCGGGCAACAATTCCGAACCGATCTGCTTCAGCATTCGGAATAATGCCCTGAGTCTTTTGTGGGTAACCCGGAGATCGTGTAGTTCCTCAACATCCATCTTGTCTTTCAGGGAATCCATTTTTTGAATGAGTGTGTTCTTTTGTGTCTGGTAATATGTCAGCAAATGATTCATAAAATATTATTCGGTTATTACGGTATAACATTCATGCAAATTTAACGAATAGCGAAATATAAAAATTATTCAAATCATTTTAAGAACTTTAGCTCCCCGTATTTTACTTTGCTTAATTTCCATTAATGCTTCATTAGCCTGTTTCAGTGGATATTCTGTATAATCCGGTTTAATGGGAATTTTTGCTGCGAGTTCCAGAAATTCGGATACATCTCTTCTTTCCACGTTTGCGACGCTTTTTATCTCTTTTTCGAGCCACAAATGTTCAGGGTAATCGATTTTCTTCAAATAATCGATATCATAATCCTCTTTTCTTATGGCGTTAATCACTAGTCTTCCTGCTGCATCAAGGTTTTTCAAGCCTTCCACTAAGGGTTTCCAGACAGGTGTGGTATCAATAATAGCATCCAGCTTATTTGGAGCCATTTCTTCAGTATCTCCTGCCCATACAGCTCCTAGTTCCAAAGCAAATTCACGTTCACTGGGAGAACGGGCAAAAACATATATTTCGGAATCAGGATATTGAAAACGAGTCATTTTTAATACAAGATGGCCTGAAGCTCCAAAACCCGTCAAACCAAGCCGGTGCCCGTTTTGCAAATTCGTAAGCCTGAGAGACCTATACCCTATTGCTCCAGCACAAAGCAAAGGAGCCGCTTCTGAATCATTAAAAACTTCAGGAATTTTATATGCAAATTCTTCCGGGATAACCATATACTCTGCATATCCTCCATGAGCATCTCTCCCTGTAGCTTTAAATTCAGGGCAAAGGTTTTCATTGCCATTGAGACATTGTTTACACTCTCCACAGGCTGAAAAAATCCATGCCACTCCTACTCTGTCACCTTCTATAAATGCGCTTGTATTCGGTCCCATTTGCTCCACGTATCCAACTACCTGGTGCCCTAAAATTATCGGAAATTCCGGAGGGGGAGTTCGCCCTTCAATTTCATCAAGTTCAGTATGACAAACACCGCAACGGGATACTTTAATCAGAACCTCGCCATTTCCAGGTTTCGGTTTCGGCCATTCAACCTGTATAAGAGGTTTATCACTTTTACTTAGATCAACAACATTCTCAAGAACCATTGCCTTCATAAGAATCCATTCGTTTAAGCGTTTTTGAAAACATCACCTGCAGTTATCTATCCTTTAAATCTTAATAGAGCCTCCTGTAATTCCGCTATTCAGGAAAATCTACACGGTTTTTTTACCATGATGGCTTCGTTTTTAGGTATTTTCAGACTGTCGGAGACAGGAATAATTCTTGAACGGCGAAGCCCTCAACGAAGTTAATTATTCGGGCTAAAATAAAGAAAAAAATAAGACTATATCAATACGCTAAAGCTAAGGCAAATTTTCCAGCATCCACTTAACTGAAGCCCTGTTGGTATAATCGGGATCAAATTGCCTTGCGGCAATTTTCTGATTTTGATCTATGATATAAGTTGCAGGAACAGGTAATCTGGCTTTTTCCTGATCATTTGTGCCGGCAATATCCGCATTAAAGGCATTGCGTATTTTGTCCTGGTATTTTTCAGTCACATGAAAAGTAACCTTGTAGGCATTCATGATTTCTTCAGTTTTATCGGAAATGATAGTAATATCAACTCCTGTATTTTTACGGGTTTTTTCTACATTGCCGGCAGTTTCAGGGGTAATGGCCAGAATTTTAACACCTTGTTGTTTTAATAACGACAGAGAATCGGCATATCTTTTCAGGTATTTGCTACAGACCGGACACCAGTAACCCCGGTAAAAGAACAGTACTACCGGTTGATTTTTAACTATTTCACTTAAATCTATTGTCTCGCCGGATTGAGATTTTGCTGTAAAATCAGGGGCCTGTACCCCCTCTTCTAATCCTTCCGGCACTTCCTGCTTACCTGTTTTGATACCCAATTGGTTAAACGATGATTCTTGTGCGAATACCTGCAAGGATGTAAGTATAATTGTAAGACTTAGAATCAGGCTTTTCATAGCTATTAATTTTTAATTTATTATGAAACAGCCTTAAATTGTTATTGTTCAGAATCTAATCGGGAAGCTTAAGATGGGCGTTCACAAGGATTTCAAATGTTGCATTAAGGGCGGATTTATAAAACGATACAAGCTGGTTAATCTGTCCTTCTTTCGTATTCTCTTCGATCAATTTAAAAAGGGGCAGCACAGCCAGTATTGAATCTTTTATAGTCCAGTAACCCCCGCCATTCAATGACTGGAGCTTCTCGAAATCAACCATTTCATCTCTATCATAATGTTTTACATAAAAGTAATAATGATCCAGGAATGAATCGGGCGCAGCCAGACCCATAACAACATATTTTTTCAACTCTCCTTTATCATCCCGTTCTACGGGAATTTTATAACTTGTCTCCAGGTTGTATGGATTTATTAAATGGGCCTTGCAGGAATTAAAGTGGCTGGAAAAATACCTGAGAATTAACTCTGTGTCTGTTCTCAATTTAGCAATTTCAATCAACTCTTCTTTATTTTTTATTTCAAAAGGAATACCATGCTCCGTCTCATGATCAGGCAAATTATAGTAAAGTTCCATTTTCATTGGTCCCAATTCTACTTCCAGCTCATGTAACCTTTCATCCATCCATTCAAATATCTCTTCTTTTGTTTTACCCTGCATAGTAATGCTGGTAATTTCTGAGCTGGGTGGATGAAGAAATGTTAAAACCAATTCGGGTAATTTTAACCCAATTTTCACTGGCCATTTCTTTGCATCAATCCAGTTACCAGCAAACATATTACTGCTCATGTGCCATCTTAATAACATGTGAGAATCATCTCGTCTTAGTGGAATAAGGTATCTTCCTGCAATTGCAATGAATTGTACAGCATGGATAAGCAAAAGGGAGTGGGATTTCAGATGATCCATACTCTGATAACATAACAATTCCCATTGGGTATTTAAATCCTTCACATTCATAAATGATAAGGTATCTATTCAGAGATGAAGACCTTTAAGACTATCTAAAATCTATATTTTTAAAGTCAAAACCCCAAAAGCAAGTTAAAAATTAAAATCATTCAGTTCAAATTTAATTACAAAATTACCAGTTATTCCGAATGCTTTCCTAACCCATTTCAAATCAGGGAAAATACATTCAAAGATAAAAAGAATGTGAGCGAAAATCGCTCAATTTGGGTTAAACTTTAAATAAAAAGAAAAGCAATGGAATATTCAAACCGGAGTATTTTTTAGATTAATCTTCAAATACCAAAGTTTCTTTAATGTTCAGCTCTCTTGCCACATATCTTGCCACATTTTGATTGAGCCAGCCTGGCTGATGGGCATCTGAACCAATAACAAAACGAAATTTGTCAATATATGGGGTAAGAAATTTCTTCCATTCAAATTGCCAGATATATCGATTATTTAGCTCTATGTAGCATTCAGGAGGAATTTTGTCCAAGTCTGTCCCCATCATCATAGGATGAGGTATTATGACTGGTTTTCTTGTCTCAAGCAATGTTTCAATAGCCTTGTATTCTCGTGTATTATCACGGCAATGGTAAATAAAGTATTCAAAACCCATACCAATAGCCTCAGCAACATAATCTGAGCCATCTATTTCTGTTCCCACATGAAGATCCAGTTTCTTCAATGTTTCCTTATACAAATCAAATTGATCATCAAAGTGTTCAAAATGGTCGCTAACACCTAAAATATCCGCATGTCTGACGGAAGCAATTAACTCAGGTGTTTGTTCTTTCACTACTGCGCTGTCTAAACTTGAAAAGGTTGTATGGATATGCAAATCCTGTGTTACAGTTTGGTTTTTCATATAAATATTTATTTACTAAAGAATTCTAAACAAATATTACCCGGGTCAGGTTTAAAAATCCAAAATTATGCAATTCATTGGTTTTTAAATTGTCATAATTTTAATATTTGAGGCTTTAATTTTTTAAAACTTTAATGATTAAACATTTTTGTAACATTTTAGTTAGGGCAAAAAGAAAAATAATGTTAATTTGTCAAAATATTCTGATGGAACGTTAAACACGCAGGATATAATTTGGTTATACTATTTTTAAAAATCAACACCTGAATTTTGTTTAACTTTTATTAATAAATATTAAACAAAATTAGTTTTCAACTGTTATTAATCAAAAAATATAAAAGGAATAATCCATTGAGCCAGTTAATAACAAATATCGACATCCATTCTGAGAACTACCGGGAAAACAAAAAGAAATTCCTAAAATTACTTAGTGAGTACAGAAATGAAATGCAAAAGGTACAGCAGGGTGGAGATTCGCGTGCAGTTGAAAAGCACCGTAAAAGAGGAAAACTACTTGCCCGTGAAAGAATTGATAAGCTAACAGATCCTGGAACCCCTTTTCTGGAACTATCGCCGCTTGCTTCAAAAGGGCAACATGAAGATGCTTTCCCATCTGCTGGTATAGTGACCGGAATTGGTATTATTAAAGGAAGAGAAGCTGTGGTCATTGCCAATGATGCTACAGTGAAGGGAGGAACTTATATCCGTGAAACCATACGCAAACATGTCAGGGCACAGGAAATTGCCATGGAAAACAAGCTCCCTGTTGTTTATATGGTTGACAGTGGTGGAGTATTTCTTCCTGAACAAGCAAGAGTTTTTCCCGACAAAGAAGATTTTGGCCGTTTATTCCGTAATCAGGCCATGATGTCTGCTGAGAGTATTCCACAGATCTCGATTGTAATGGGTTCATGTACAGCCGGCGGAGCTTATGTTCCGGCAATGAGTGACGAAACTATTATCGTTAAAAATCAGGGGACTATATTTATAGGCGGCCCTCCTTTGGTTAAAGCCGCAACAGGGGAAGAGGTTACAGATGAAGAACTGGGTGGTGCTGATGTACATACTAAAATATCTGGCGTAGCTGATCATCTGGCTGAAAATGATTTAGAGGCCCTGGATATTTGCAGAAACATTTTTGCTCATCTCCCTAAAACTGAAAAGCAATCCCTGGATATTGCCGAACCCCGCGAACCTAAATATAATCCGGAGGAACTTTATGGTTTGGCGCCTGTAGATCTTAAAAAACCGGTAGATGTCAAAGAGATCATCATGAGAATTGTTGATGGAAGCGAGTTCCAGGAATTTAAAAAAGATTATGCCAAAACATTGGTTACAGGATTTGCTCGTATAATGGGTTACCCGGTAGCAATATTGGCCAATAATGGAGTAATTTACGGAGAAACGGCCCGTAAAGGTGCTCATTTTATAGAATTGAGCCAATACAGGAAGATACCCCTCGTTTTTCTTCAAAATATATCCGGCTTTATTGTTGGAAAGAAATATGAACATGAAGGTATTGCAAGAGATGGAGCCAAATTGATACATGCTGTTGCTAATGCCAATGTACCTAAATTTACAATAATCTTTGGAGGATCTTTTGGTGCTGGCAATTATGCTATGGCCGGAAGAGCCTATGATCCTCGGTTGCTTTTTATGTGGCCCAATTCAAAAATTTCGGTAATGGGGGGAGAACAGGCTGCGAGTGTATTAACTTCCATCAAGGAAGCTCAACTGAAAAAAGCAGGAAAAAAAGTAAATAATGAAGAAATCCGTCAGTTCAGGCAAAAAATGCTTGAACGATACGAATATGAAGGGTCAGCATATTACAGTACTTCAAGAATCTGGGACGATGGCATCATCGATCCGGTTGACACACGAAAAGTGCTGGCCATGGGAATTGCCATGTCAAGAAATGCTCATTATCGTGAACCTAAAAACGGGGTATTCAGAATGTAGAATCAAAATAAAAGGTAAGAATGAATAAATTCAAAACAATAGAATATTATACAGAAAGCAACATTTCTCACATCGTTCTAAACCGACCGGATGTAAGAAATGCATTCAACGGGGTGATGATTGAGGAGCTCCATAAAGTGATCGAGGATATCAGTCAGTCTTACCAACTAAAAGCACTTGTTATCAGTGGAAACGGACCTGTATTTAGTGCCGGAGCAGACCTGAACTGGATGAAAAAGATGGTGGATTATTCCTATAATGAAAATTACGATGACAGTCTAAAACTACACGAGCTGTACGATAAACTTTATGCTGTACCAATTCCAACAATTAGTCTGGTACACGGTGCAAGCATTGGTGGAGCCAACGGACTTCTGGGGGCTTCTGATATTGTTCTGGCAGAAACACAAACCCAGTTCCGGTTTAGCGAAGTAAAACTTGGACTGATACCGGCCACCATAGCCTCTTATATAATCAAACGAATCGGTGAGCATGCAGCAAAATATTATATGCTGACCGGTAAAACTTTTGGTTCATCCGATGCCCTCAGAATAGGTCTTGTTAATTCTGTTGGCAGCCAGGAAAGTATTGAAACCGAACTACAAATAATCATTAATGAATTAAACAATAACAGCCTTGATGCAGTAAAAAAGACCAAAGAGTTAATAAATATAATATCCGGGAATGAACATTTTGAAGATATAAAAAAGAAAGCCGTTGAAACCATAGCCGAAGCCAGGATAAGTAAAGATGGCCAGGAAGGAATGAAAGCTTTTCTTGAAAAGAGAAAACCCAAATGGATAAAAGAACAATAACAATGAATCATATTTCAAGAGTGCTCATAGCTAACAGGGGTGAGATAGCGGTGAGAATTATTCGCAGTCTTCGTGAAATGGGCATATACATTATTACAATACATTCGGATCAGGATGCAGAAGCTATGCATGTTAAAGAATCAGACGAAGCTTACTCTCTTGGAGAAGGCAGTTTGGCGGATACGTATCTGAATATTCAAAAGATAATACAAATAGCCAGGCACAGCGGAGTGGATGCCATCCACCCGGGTTATGGTTTTCTTTCAGAAAATCCGGAATTTGCCGAGGCCTGTACTGAAAATCAAATCATATTTATGGGTCCCTCTGCAAGTTCTATTAAAACAATGGGCAACAAACTTGAAGCAGCCAGGTTTGTATCAGCCCTGGATATTCCTTTAATGGAGCTTAAAACAGGAACAATTGAAGAGCTTATTGAACAAACTGACAAAGAGACCTTCCCGGTTATGATTAAAGCAGCTGCCGGAGGCGGCGGGAAAGGCATGAGAATTGTTCGTGAACCATCCAAACTAAGGGAGGCCCTTGAAAGCACCTCCAGGGAAGCTATGAATTATTTTGGCAACAGTGAGGTATATATTGAAAAATACCTTGAAAACCCGAAACACATAGAAATTCAAATATTAGGGGATAATCACGGAAATTATATTCACTTGAATGAACGTGAATGTTCTGTTCAGCGTCGGCATCAAAAAATTATTGAAGAGGCTCCCTCCCCTTCTGTTAACAATGATATAAGAGAAAGAATGGGATTAGCAGCCCTGAAAATTGCAGAAGCAATAAAGTATCGTGGGGCTGGAACAGTAGAGTTCCTTCTTGATGAAGATAAAAACTTCCATTTCCTTGAGATGAATACAAGGATACAGGTGGAGCATCCTGTTACAGAACTGACGACAGGTATAGACATTGTAAAAGAGCAGCTCAGAATTGCTCAAAATCAACCATTAAGTTGGGAGCAGGAAGATGTAAAAATTAATGGACACGCCATTGAAGCTCGAATATATGCTGAGGATCCGATGAAAAACTTTCTGCCGTCTCCGGGTAAAATCAGTTATTTCTATGCCCCGGAAGCTCAAAATTTCCGCTTAGATACCGGAGTAAGATCGGGAGACCGGATATCCTCCAAGTACGATCCGATTATTGCAAAAGCTATAGCATGGAACGAAAACCGTGATATGGCCATATCAACCCTTAAAAAAAATCTGGACCAGTTTATCATCACAGGAATTGGCAACAACCTGAAATATTTGTCAGAACTTCTGTATAGCGAACAATTCAGAAATAATACCTTTACAACAAATTTAATTGACCAGAACAACAACACATTTCTCAACAAGCTCAAAGACAAAAGAAAACGGGTTGATAAGAATCTTCTCGCAGCAGCTTATATCTTTATTCATTCTTATCCGGATAATCCGGATTTAAAAGAACCTGCATGGAGTAATATCGGCTACTGGAGACCTTTCATGAACTGGAACATTCAGTTCCTGGACGACAAACGTAATGTTGTATTTACAAGACATAACAATATACTTGAAATTGAAACCAACGAAACGACTTTCCGGGTAAACCTGGTTACACTAAACGAAAACAACGTAATCATTGAAAACGAGGGAAAAAAATATAACCTTCCTTTTTCTATCGATGAGCAAAAAACATCAATTATTATAGATGGCTTTAATTTCAGGCTTAGTCATGAGAATTATGAGGAAATTATCGCAAATAAAAAATTTAAGGAAGGAACTACGAAGAACGGGGAAATAATAACTTCCCCCATGTTTGGAAAGGTAGTAAATATCAATGTTAAAAAAGACATGAAAGTAAACGAAGGACAAACATTGATGATTCTCGAGGCAATGAAAATGGAAAACAATATACTGGCCGATCACGATGCTATTATCAAAAACATTGCAGTCAAAGAAGGTCAACAAGTAGAAGACGGACAAGTTTTAATCGAAATATATGACAACTAATTCAATTACTAAACAACGATTTATGAATCCATTCACGTCAGATGCACATGAAAATTTAAGGCAGCGCATAAGAAAATTCTCCGAAGAAGTTATCAAACCGGAAGCGCGAATCCTTGATAAAGAGGAGCGCTTCTCTCCTGAACTGACTAAGAAAATGGGAGAGCAAGGTCTTTTTGGCATAGCCATTCCTGAGGAATATGGCGGTCAGGGCATGGATTACCTTGCATTAGTTATAGCTGTGGAAGAAGTTGCCAGAGTGGATGGTTCGCAGGCCGCCACAGTAGCCGCGGTTAATTCTCTGGGTATTGGCCCTATAGCGAAATACGGAACTGAAGAACAGAAATATAAATATATTCCACCGGTAACATCCGGCCAAAAAACCTGGGCCTTTGGACTCACTGAAAGAGGTGCAGGCTCCGACAGTGGCGCCACAACCACTAAAGCTGAACTAAAAGATGGATACTGGCAAATCAATGGCTCAAAAATGTTCATCTCCAATTCAGCCTCAGATATGTCTGCTGGTATTACCTTGCAGGCTATAACCGGCAAAATAGGGGAAAGAAACGAACACTCTACTATATTAGTGGAAAGTGACCGTGAAGGTTATACCAAAAAACCCATATATGATAAAATGGTTTGGCGTTCAGCGGATACCGGTGAACTTTTTTTCAGAAACGTTAAAGTACCTGAAAGCAATTTGCTTGGAGAAAGAGGAAAAGGACACCGAATCATGCTCGAAACACTTGATTCAGGACGATTAACCGTAGGTGCTATGGGTCTGGGTTTGGCTATTGGCGCTTACAAAATGGCCAGAGAATATGCCAAAAAAAGAGTCCAGTTCGGACGACCCATCAGTAAGTTTCAATCCATTTCTTTCAAACTTGCTGAAATGGCTACAAAGATCGAATTAGCGAAAAATACTCTATACAATGCTGCATGGCTTAAGGTAAACGGCCAGGAGTTTGGCAAGGAAGCCGCGATGGCTAAACTGTATACATCAGAGATTGCAAAAGAAGTAGCTGATGAAGCTGTACAAATTTTCGGTGGCTACGGACTTATTCAGGAGAACGATATCGAACGATTCTACAGAGATCAAAGGATACTCCAGATTGGTGAAGGAACTTCGGAAATATTGAAACTTGTGATTTCTGGTAAAATAGGATTATAAAAGCAAACCAGACAAATAAACCGAAAAAGCCTAAAAATAATTTTAATGGAAGAAAGAAAGAAAGACCACATATCCCTGGCATTCAAAACACAAACCCCGCCGATAGAAAAAGATGCGCGTTTTTGTTATGAGCCCATGTTAAGCGGTCACCCCACAGATGACCTTCCTGAAATTCCTTTTGGCAATAAAAAAATGAAATTGCCTGTATGGGTTTCCAGCATGACAGGAGGTACAAAACTGGCCGGAAAAATAAACCACAACCTGGCACGAATGTCAGCCGAATTTGGTCTGGGAATGGGACTGGGTTCATGCAGTATCATTTTGAAAAAGGAAAGTGCTCTTCCGGATTTTGATCTCCGTTCCATCATAGGTGATGATCGCCCCTTTTATGCCAACATGGGGATTGCTCAAATTGAATATTTTCTGAAAAAAGATGACCTGAAAACTGTAATCGACCTGGTAAACCTCTTAAAGGTTGATGGGCTGGCTGTCCATGTAAATCCGATACAAGAATGGATGCAGCCGGAAGGAGACAAAATCACCGAACCCCCGGTGGAAACACTCAAAGAATTTCTGAAGCATTTTGACCGCAATGTAATTGTGAAAGAGGTTGGACAAGGTATGGGAAAAGAAAGTCTGAAAGCATTAATGCAATTCCCTCTCACTGCCATCGAATTTGGAGGTTTTGGAGGTACCAATTTTTCAAAAGTTGAATTGCACAGAAGAGAAGACGAAAAAACCACGTTCTGGGATCCATTCACATACGTAGGACATACAGCAGAAGAAATGGTATATGCCGTAAATACCTTGCTTGAAGAAAATTCAACTAATAATTTAGAAACTCTTATAGTTTCAGGAGGGATTCAAAATTTCCTGGATGGATATTATCTGATGAAAAAAAGCAAAATCCCGGCTATTTATGGTATGGCATCTACCTTTCTTAAATATGCAAGGGAAGATTACGACCAGTTAAAAAAATTCATGAAAACACAGGAAGAAGGTTTAAAAATGGCAAATGCCTTCCTTAAAGTTATTTAAAACAGGCAGATATGAGTGAAATAAAATATTTTCAGGGATTTAGTAAACTGGGGAGAGACGAAAAGGTAAAACGAATTTCGGAATGTCTGGAAGATCCCAAGGAGTCAATACTTACGATGGAAAAAAGCAGACTTCCTGATAAAGAGCTTCAAACAAAGTTTGAGAACTTTAGCGAGAATACGATTGCCAATTTTCATATACCTTATGGGATAGCCCCTAATTTCCTTATTGATGGAGATTTATACCACATCCCCATGGCTGTTGAGGAGAGTTCAGTCGTTGCAGCGGCTTCTAAAAGTGCCAAATTTTGGTATGAGCGTGGAGGCTTTCAAACGGTAAGTATTACAACCAGGAAAAAAGGGCAAATCCACTTTTTATGGAAAGGCAGCTCAGCCGAAATCAGACAGGAAATAAACCGGTTAAAACCTTCTGTTATTGAGCAAAACAAAGAACTAACCGGTAGAATGGAAAAACGGGGTGGAGGAATTATATCTATTGAACTGAATGACAGAACTGACGATTTTCCCTACTACTATGAGCTGGACTTTACATTCGAAACCGCAGATTCCATGGGAGCCAATTTTATCAACTCAGTACTTGAGAAATCAGCGAATGTTCTTGAAGAAAACATCTCCGAGCCAGGTAAGCTGGATATTATTATGTCTATACTCTCGAATTACACTCCCGAATCTATCATCACCATGAAGGTGGAATGCACTGTTGAAAAATTAAATGATGCAGACAAATTGCTTACCGGAGAACAGTTTGCAGAAAAATTTTATCAGGCGATTGAAATTGCTAAGAAAAACGTTTCGAGAGCAGTAACCCACAATAAAGGTATAATGAATGGCATTGACGCTGTTGTGATAGCTACAGGAAACGATTTCAGAGCAATTGAGGCTGGAGCACAAGCTTTTGCATCTAAAAGCGGTAAATATACCTCCCTGTCCGACTGTAATATTCAAAATGGCACCTTCTCGTATTCATTAAGTATACCATTGGCTTTGGGTACTGTAGGAGGATTAACCAAACTTCATCCATTGGCTGCAAAATCAATGGAAATCCTAAAAAATCCATCTGCCAGAGATTTAATGAAAATAGTAGCAGCTGCAGGACTAGCGAATAATTTTGGAGCCGTTAGGTCTCTAATTACAACCGGAATTCAGAAAGGCCACATGAAACTTCATCTCGACAATATTCTTATGAGTTTCAATATTGATGATGAAACCAGGAAAAAAGCAAAAGAATATTTCGCAAACCGGCCCGTATCCTACAGTGAAGTAAAGTCTTTTATTGATTACACTGAATAACAAGTCTCATGGAGGAATATGTTTCTAATGGCAAATTACTACTTACAGGCGAATACCTTGTTTTGCAGGGTGCACAGGCGATTGCTCTCCCAGTCAGGTTAGGGCAAACGTTACAAATTTCTCCAGCCGATGATAATAAGATTCACTGGGAAACTGTATACCAGGATGAGTTAATATTCACTGGAACTTTTACAAAAGAATACTTTAAAACTGTTGAAACTAATAATCCCGCTATATCTGCGTTTATCAGCAATTTACTTGTTAATGCCTTTTTATTAAAAAAACAAGAAAATAAAGGAGGCTGGAATATTAAAACAATTCTTGATTTTCCTCTTAGCTGGGGACTGGGAAGTAGCTCCACCCTTATCAACAATATTTCTAAATGGCTAGATATCAATCCTTTTAAATTGAATAGAATCATTACAAGAGGTTCGGGTTACGACATTGCATGTGCAGAAAGCAGAAATCCTATTATCTATGAACGAAAAAATGATCAACCTTTTTTTAGTGAATTTAAATGGAATCCCCCTTTCAAAAACCATATTTATTTTGTCTATACAGGAAGAAAACAACATTCAGCGGCTGAGGTAAATGCATTCATGAAAAACAACATTCAAAACAAAAATATATCTGAAGAGATAGAAGCAATAAACAATCGCATTACGAGGACTGAAAAACTTAGTGAATTTGAAAAAGCTTTATCTGAGCATGAAGAAAAACTTTCAGGTATACTCCAAAAGAAAAAAGCCCGCGATCAACATTTTCAGGAATTTCCGGGTGTAGTAAAATCATTGGGTGCATGGGGCGGCGATTTCCTGCTTTTAACATGGAAAGAAACAGAAAATGAACTTAAAAGGTATCTCGAACGTCATAATATGAGTATTTTTTTCACGTGGGACCAACTTATAAAAACTGAGACAAGATGATTGATAAGAAATACAGAGTTGAAGCATTAAAAATTAAGAGGGAGGATATTTCAGAACTACCCAAAACTGTGGCTTGGGAATCACCTTCTAACATCGCTTTTATAAAATATTGGGGGAAAAAGGGTGACCAAATACCCATAAACCCCTCTTTTAGTATGACATTAAGCAACCTGACAACACGCACTGAAATACATTACCGAAGAACCACCAGTGAGAAGGGAAAAGTCCACTTTCGGTTTGAAAACGACGACAACCATCCTTTTGGTGAGCGCGTAAAGAACTACCTGAAAAAAATTGAGGTATATTTTCCATTCCTGGAACACCTGGATTTGCATATTGAAAGCAGAAACAATTTCCCTCACTCATCAGGGCTCGCTTCTTCCGCTTCTGCCTTTAGTTCAATTGCTTTAGGTATATGCAGTATTGAAGATAATCTGAGAAAAGAACAATACAGCCCTGAAAGATTTTCCCAGAAAGCTTCCTATATGTCCAGGTTAGGTTCAGGAAGCGCTTCACGTTCCGTTTATGGTAATTTCGTTGAATGGGGCGAACATGATTATGGCTCCGATGAATTTGCCCATCCTTTCAGCCACAGAATACACCAAACATTTGAAACGCTTAACGATTCAGTACTCATTACTTCATCCGGGAAAAAGCAAGTATCAAGTTCTCGCGGACATAAGCTAATGGATACACATCCTTATAAAGAATCCAGAATTGAACAGGCGCTGAATAATATGGAGCGGATTAGAATTGCCATAAAAGAAGGTGATTTCAATAAATTTGCAGAAGTGCTGGAAAACGAGGCATTAAGCCTGCATGCCCTGATGCTCTCATCAGAGCCGGGGTTCATTCTGTTTAACCAACATACAATTGAAATAATTAATAAAATTAGAAATTACCGAAAAAATAAGAATGTGCCGGTCACTTTCACTCTTGATGCAGGCCCTAATGTCCATGTAATTTACCCGATCCAGGTAAAAGAGTCGGTAAGAGAATTTATCAATTCTGAATTACTGGAATACTGCGAAGAGGGAAAAGTTTTTCATGATTTTACAGGCAACGGACCGGAAAAAATTAATAAAGACGTATGAGCATAAAAAAGAATCCGAATATATATTATGCGAAAATAATGCTTTTTGGGGAGTATTCAGTCATTAATAACAGTATGGCTCTTACTATACCCTACAGTCATTTTAATGGTGAATTAAGTTATGTATTCAATGATAATTATACCGACTACGATTATGCCAAATGGTCCAATCTCAATCTATACAGTTATCTCGGGTATCTAAAAAAATTAAGCAAAGAATCTAATCTCATTACTGATATTGATATTGACAGGTTTGCCAAAGACCTGGACAGTGGTCTCTATTTTGAATCAACCATACCGGATGGATACGGTGTGGGCAGCTCTGGAGCTTTAATTGCAGCCATTTATAATAAATACGCTAAGAACAAACCCGATATTGATGAAGTAGATAATAATAAACTTTTAGACCTTAAAAGACAATTTGCACAGCTAGAGTCATTCTACCATGGAACAAGCAGCGGTATTGACCCGCTAAACTCTTATCTCAAAAGACCCCTTCTGTTTACTGAAAACAAATACATTCAGGCAGTGGACATACATTTACCAACAAAAAATCCTGAATTCGCTGTATTTCTGGTTAATACGGGAAGCACAAAGAAAACAGGTCCGCTAGTAAATATTTTTCTCGAAAAGGTCAGAAAGAGTAACGGTCAATCCATTGATTCTGATTTGCTGAATTCTGTTACCAATAAAGCGATTAATTCCATTATTATGGGAGACAATGAGTCATTCTTCGAATCCTTGAGTCAACTCTCTTCATTCCAGTTGAAACATTTTAACCCCATGATTCCTGAGGGTTTTAGGACTCTATGGAGAAAAGGTCTGGAAAAAGACAATTACTACCTCAAATTATGCGGTTCAGGTGGTGGAGGATTTTTACTAGGTTTTACCAATGATTTTCCCGAAGTAAGAAAAAAATTAGAAAAAAAAGACCTGGAGGTAATACCAGTCTATGTCCATCATCTGCCCTAATAAAAAAATATAAATAAACTGGGCAATTTAAACTTATAGAAAGCTATTTTGTTACATATAAAATCAAAAATCTAAATATATGAATAGAAGAGAAAGAATTAAACTTTGGTTGGCAGAAATGAGAGCCCCATTTCTATTACTGGCGGTTTTACTTGTGGCTATCGGTTTAGCGTTTGGCTGGAAATATCATCCGCCCGGAACTGCCTTCAATCCATTATATGCTGTTTTACTCCTCATAGGAGTTGTATCGGCCCATATCTCAGTGAACTTGTTCAATGAATATTCAGATGATAAAACAGGAATAGATCAGAATACCACCCGCACACCTTTTAGCGGAGGAAGCGGAGTTCTTAGCTCCGGTAAACTTAGCTCCAAAAGTGTTTATAGAATGGCAGTAATTACACTCCTAATATCAGGAGCGATAGGCATATATTTCGGATTAACAGTTCATTGGATTATTTTGGCATTATCCGTTATAGGTGCTTTCAGCATTGTTTTCTATACAACCCTGTTAGCCAAAATAAAACTTGGAGAGCTTTTTGCCGGCCTCACACTGGGAACTTTTGTGGTCCTCGGCAGTTATGTTGTGATGACAGCATCTCAGGGAATGCCGGTAGCTGAACTTTTCCCTAAGGATGTTTTATTAATGTCCATCCCCCCGGGAATTCTTACTGCCCTGCTGTTACTTATCAATGAATTCCCTGATCTGGAAGCCGATAAACAGGGTGGACGAAATCACCTCGTGATATGGCTGGGTAGAAAAAATGCAGCCTATGTATATGCAGGTGGTATGATTGCTACATTTGGAGTGATAATTGGTTCAGCCTTATTCAATATAGTCAGTCCATGGTTTATGCTGGCATTGCTGCCATTGCCCTTTGCTTTCAAAGCAACAACGGGCGCTATCAAATACAGGAATGATACCCCTAAACTGATTCCTGCGTTGGGAATGAACGTAATAACTGTTTTGGCTACTGATCTTCTTATTGCTGTTTCAGTTATGATGGAGACCTTTTAAGATTTCATTATAACAAAAAAAAATAGCAGGAAAGTAAATGAACCTATTTTCCTTTTTTTTTCTCTTCAATATTACGATTTATAGTCTACTGTATTTTTATCTAATGCTTTTAACTTTTTTGGCATTGCCCCAAAAAAGGTACAAAAAAACGCTGGGTAAATCCGTCAGGGGCCGGACTTGAAATCAGCCTACCCTCATTCATTTCCACCCTACCCCACGCGATTTTGCCGGGCTAACGCGCATTTTAGCAATAGGTGTTTGCTACTAGACCTGGACATTTGCCTTGTCGCTTAATAAAATTATACCATAAATCAAGGAAGCAGGGAGGGTTTTTGGATAAAATACTGTTTGAATAACCTGTCTGATTGAGTATGTGACTCTTTACTGCCCAAATTGAGTGATTTTCGCTCAAATAAAATATACAGTAGTTTTTATTCTTCATTCTAATTTTTGCTTTACCTTAGCAATCAGAAAATCCAATGATCATGAAAAAGATATTAGTTATTTTGTTTGCAGGATTGATTAGTCTGCCATCTTTCTCACAGCGGAACGATTTGATTGAAAAAACCAAGAACCTTATCATTCAGTGCATGGAATATAAAGATTTCAATCCCATGCATAAACCCAAAACCGACACTGTTGTCAATATTCTTAGCAGAAATGTATTAAAAAGAGATACAAAAAATCTTACCATGGACTACAACCATGAAATAGAGCGTTTATTCAGACTTATTTATCAAAACGCCGAAAATATATACGAAGATTCTCCTGATTACCGCAGAAAAAAACTCAGACGAGCATACTGTTATGCTTCTTTAGCTTTGGTTTCCCATTACAATAAGGCCTATACTTTTATTGAGTATGCAGAGCTTTCAATTATGGAAGACCTGGATGATCCAAACTTTGAATTACTTGAAGGTAAATTGCTTGGAATTTACCTGATTGACCTCATGCTGCAGTTTGAAGAAAACCAGCTACGAAAAAAACAGATATTGAGCGTTCAGCAATTCCTTGAGGCACAAAAAGAAAATCTGGAAAATGAAATTTATAAAAATGCTAAGAGACTACTCAATAATTACCTTGAATATGTTAACTAAAACTATAGGAATCAAATAATAAATTTGCTGACTCGTAAAAATCGAATTCTATGAAATCAAAGATTACAAAAAGAGACGCACTATTTTTCTTCCTTGGAATAGTGTTTATTTTATTGCTTGAATTAATTTTATACTGGGAAGAAAACATTGAGGCCCTGGAAAAGGGTTTTATGGATGGATATAAAAATACAACAGAACTCAGAATTGAAGAGTAATAGCAACCTTCAAATAGTAAATGATAAGGCTGTCGGAGACAGGAATAATTTTTGAACGGCGAAGCCCTCAACGAAGTTAATTATTCGGGTTAGAATAGTTTGAAAGCAACCCAGAATAGGAGTAAAACACATTTACAATAACATGAGCGAAAATCGCTCAATTTGGGTTTCAGTTTCTTAACTGAAGATAGCTTAATACCAAACGGATTTTTCCATAAGCCACCTCCCCTTTTAAGAGTTCAAAATATAATTTTAGTTTTTCGTTAAGGCCTAATTCCTTAGCTGCCTTTTTTATTGAAATAAATTCCTTTTCAGTAACCAAATCAAAGAGATTAACATCATAGCCATCCTGAATTAATTTGGCCAGGTGTGAATATACGGTCGTAGTTTGAATATTTCGTTTTTCAGCTATTTCTCCTACTTTCATTCCCTGGTTGTATAGCGCCCATGTTGTTTTGTAGGTATCTGTCTGATTGTTACCGGAGAGAAATCTTGCTATCGTTTTCAGAAAGATATTGGCAAACTGGCTGGCTTTGTATTCTCCTACTCCTTCAATTTCGAGAAACTCATCATAATTACCAGGGAGTTTTTCGACCATATCATATAAGGTGTTGTCTGTAAAGACTGAGAATGCAGGTTTATCCATTCTATCAGCAATTTCTTTTCTCAGCTTTCTCAGCTCATCAAACAATTCCTGTTTTGCCAGTTCCTTTTTTGTCTGTTTTTGAGGTCTTTCTGCAGCTTTGGAATTTTGTCTTTCTTTTATTACTTCCGGGGAAATCAGTTTAACTTTCTTGTTTTCAAACAAAATCTTCTTACTGAGAGCATTTAGCTTCAAAGTAGAGTGATCTTTATAATCCATCTCCACAATACCCTGCTGAATCATTTGCTGAATAAACATCTGCCAAGCAAAAGCTGAAAGATCCCTTCCTTTACCAAAGGTTTTAATTTCATGAAATCCATTGGCCTTTACAGTATCAGAATAAGAACCTTTGAGAACATCCACAAGAGTGGAAACGTTAGCCTTTTGTTTCATCCGGTAAATAGCAGAGAGGGCAATCTGTGTCTGCATGGTACCATCAAAGAATCTGGGTGGATTTTTGCATACATCGCAATTACCGCAATCCTCTTCAAGGACTTCACTGAAATAACTCAGGAGTATCTTTCTCCGGCAAATCTGGGCTTCGGCATATTCCTGCATCCTTTTCAGCTTGGCTATCTGTATTTTTCGGTACTGCTCATCTTCAATTTCATTAATAAAAGAAAGCTGGGTTTGTATATCCCGGTAGCTGTAGAAAAGTATCGTATCTGCAGGTTTTCCGTCCCTGCCGGCTCTTCCAATTTCCTGGTAATAACTCTCCAGATTTCCGGGCATATTATAATGGATGACAAACCGGATATTGGGTTTATCAATGCCCATACCAAAAGCAATCGTAGCACAAATAATATCAATATCTCCCTGCAGAAATTCCTCCTGTGTCTTCTGTCTATCGCCATTTTCAAGTCCGGCATGATAATGCTTTGCTTTAACACCAGCGGCTTTTAGCTTTTGAGCGAGCGTTTCTGTGTTTTTTCTGCTGAGGCAATAAATGATACCACTCTCCCCTGGATGGCGACGCACAAACCGTATGATCTGTTCCCACTTTTTTTGGCCGGGTAAAACAGAAAGAGTTAAATTTGGTCTATCAAAAGAGGAAATAAAGTACCGGGGATTTCTCAAATTTAACAAATTCCCTATATCTGCCCGAACGGCTTTGTCTGCTGTGGCAGTGAGTGCTACCACCGGTATATGGGGAAATATTTTCTTAAGCACGGATAGTTTTCTGTATTCTGGTCTGAAATGGTGTCCCCAACTACTCACGCAATGAGCTTCGTCAATTGCTATCAGATTAATATCCAGGTTTTTCAAATACTCTGTAAAATTACCGGAAAACAAGCGCTCGGGAGCAATATATAAAAGATCTAAAGACCGGTTAGCCAATTGTTGCTTGATTTCTATTACCTGGTCAGTTGTTAGTGAAGAGTTTAAATAAGCAGCAGGTATTCCATTGGCTCTCAAACTCTCCACCTGATCTTTCATCAGGGCAATTAATGGAGAAATAACAAGTGTTAAGCCCTTCCTCATGATTGCTGGTAGCTGATAGGTTAGTGATTTACCCCCACCAGTAGGCATCAGGACAACAGAGTCCATACCATTCATAACATTCGTTATAACCTCTTTTTGCAGAGGTTTAAATGCTTCAAAACCAAAATACTGCTTTAGAGTCCTTTCTAAAACCCCTACTGAATCGATTTTTTGTGGCAAAACGGAATATTTGAAATTAGTAAATGGTCAACTAAATTAAATAATGCTAACAAGCGACTTCTATAAAAAGCAAAAAAGTTTTCAACATTGAAAAACATTTTTATCAATAAAGCAGGCAATAAGAATCCAACTCGATCAGATCGAAGCCCAAATGAATCAAAAATATCAAACCCTTAAAAATCAACACAATAGAAACTGTAAGATTTCTTTCAAAATCTGTTTGGTTTTAAGAATCCTGAAATTTAACCCCAGGATGTTTTTTATTTCAGGAAATATTAGTTAATTTATTCATTTACAATCACATTAGATATAACTGATTATATGTCAAATAGCAATATCAGAAACAGGTCTCTGGAAAAAGAGATAACATTCAATACCAGCCGCAGTGGTGGTCCGGGAGGGCAACATGCTAATAAAACGGAGACCAGTGTTGAATTACGTTTCAATATAAATGATTCTGAGCTACTTACAGAAGAAGAGAAAGGCAGAATACAGACGAAATTATCCAATAAGCTGACAAAGGATAATGAGCTGATTATTACAGCAGAAAGTAAGAGATCACAAATCCGTAATAAAGAGGAAGCTATAGAAAAATTTTACCAAATTTTGGAAAAGGCTCTGAAAAAACCTAAAAAAAGAAAAAAGACAAAGCCATCTAAAGCATCAAAAGAAAAAAGATTGCAGGAAAAAAAGAAACACAGCGAAAAGAAGTCAAAAAGGAAGCCGCCCTCGGTTTAGATTCTCTTTAGGTTGTCAGGGTATGAGGAGTAGGAAGTAGGAAGTAAGAAGTAGGAAGTAAGGAGTAAGAAGCAGGGAGCAGGAAGTCAGGTCAAAGATGAGCAGGAAGCACCAGATATTAAAGCATTGATAATAAAAACTTTATAGTGCAGCTAGAATTCATACAATCAATAATTTATGAAAGACCACGAATGCGTAAATTTCTTGCAATGGGCACTGCCCAAACTACAAATGAGATGGAGGGGTTTTCGTAAGGTCAGGAAACAGGTATGTAAAAGAATTAATAAAAGAATACGGGAATTGGAACTGCAAAACCCAGAAGATTACCGGAAATATCTTTTTAACCACCCGGAGGAGTGGAAGGTCCTGGACAAGTTTTGCAGAATTACCATATCCAGGTTTTATAGAAATTATAAACTATTTGACAAAATTGGTCTGGAAATAATGCCTGTGCTATTCCACAAGAAAGATACTGTCAGATGTTGGTCAGCCGGCTGTGCCTCTGGAGAAGAACCTTATTCCCTTACCCTGACTTTCTTCAATTTAGTGAAAACTATCAGTCCTTTGAAAGAAATAGAGATTATCGCTACAGATGCCAATCCCGTTATGTTAAACAGGGCCAGGAATGGTTGCTATGCAGCTTCTACAATAAAAGAACTACCTGATAACTGGAAAAAAAATTGCTTTATCAACAAGGAGGGCGAGTTTTGCCTTAAGAGTCAATTTAAAAAACCCGTCACTTTTTTAGAACAAGATATAAGATACAACAAACCAGGAGGAACATTTGACCTTATCTTATGCAGAAACCTGGTAGCCACCTATTTCGACTATGAATTGCAAAAAAAAGTATTCAGAGATATTGCAGAAAAAATGTACCCAGGGGCTTACCTGGTGCTGGGAAAAAACGAAAAGATGGATGCATTACCGCCGGAGATTGAGATCCAGGACCGTCATGAAAGAATATTTTATAAAACAAAAGGTTCTTCTGTCAAAACTCTTTAAATACCCTGGCCAAAGAAAATCCAGCTGCTTCCATCTTCAAATCCAGAAAATATCCATAAGGAGTCTGAGCTACAGAGTAGCCTCTTTCTGAAAGCCATTCGTCAATCATATCAAGGAACTTTTTGGTATAATCCGGATCAGCCTTGCTATTTGAAAGATGGGCAAAGGAGTGTAAAATGATATGATCGGGATTATTTTTTCGATGTATCCATTTCAGCAGGTTTCGTAAATTCCGTTTAACAGATTTTTCATTTTCTGCATCCTCTTTTTCCACCTGAATAAAGGCTGCCTGGGCATTATCAAAAGCCTTTCCATTTTTTATCTCTACAGCGCTTTCCAGTGTTTTTACTGTAGGCTTATATTCAAAATGGTTGCAATAAATCAATAATACTTTCATTTTCTGCAATTTAATTTATAGATGAAATAGATTGATAACAAAATCAAAAATATAAAAATGTTAAAGAATACCGAAAAACCAAACTGGTCAATAATCCAGCCTCCCACTAAAGGGAAAATAGCTGGTAATAGGCTTCCTGCGCCGGACAGGCCTGTATATAATGCCCGGTTTTCGTTTGTGGAAACTTCAAGCAAAACCCCGTCTATTGAAACTTTATGCAGGGTATAAACTACTCCACCAGCCAAAAAGGTCAGAAAAAATACATCATGCCCTGGGAAAACAAAAACATAGATTGGTATCAAAAGAGCAATAAATGATGTGGTATAAAGAAGATTTTGGTATTTTAGTTTTCGCGCATAATAAAACAGGATACTACCCATAATTACCCCTCCTGTCACTTTGAAGACAAGGAAGTCTCTGACTGCTTCACTCCCTGCATCAAAATTCTGTTTTGCACAAAGGGTTTAGAATATAACCAACTTAATTTATATCTGGACACTGGCTGAAAAGGTAAAAATATAACCATTTTGCCAGTCTTTTTTCTTTTAATACCTTAGTACCCTATAAATGATGAAAATTAATTTATTAAAGCAGACATTATGAATGAAAATCAAGAACAACAGGCAGTAAGCTATAAATTAAGTGCAGTTGAATTGCTTAACATGGAAATGAAACATCCCCAGCAGGACAACGTTGATTTAAGTACATTTCATTTTGACTTAAAACTACAGCACAGGGTAAATACAGAAAAGCAACTGGTTTTTGTAATTACCACCATAAACGTAATGAACCAGGATAAGAGTGTACAAATGGCTATGATGCAGACAAGTTGTATTCTGGAAGTGCAAAATATTCAACAACTAGTTGATTCTGAAAACAATGTAAAATTCCCGAATAGTTTTCTAGACGAAATCAATTCAATTTCCATATCTACAACACGGGGAATAATGTATTCGGAATTTAAAGGTACTTTTCTGCATAAAGCTTTTCTACCTGTTTTTAAAGCCGAAAATCTTAAGAAAAATAAACAATAACAAAAAAGGAAACCCCGGTTTCCCATAAACATGAAAGTCCGAAGCTTTCAACAACTTCGGACTTTTCATTTGCTCAATATATAAAACATCTATTGAATGCTTGAAAAATACCTCATAAATTGAGATCTCTCATAAATCATAGGATTCTCAATCTTTTTATAGCTCATTTGTCCTTTGAATTCATCAATAGAATCGAAGGAATGTCTATTCATCCATTGTTTTAACTCTTCTACAATATTCCTGATTTGACCGAAGCCATTTTTATAAAGAGTTGAACATATTTGTACCGCTTCAGCACCCGCCAGTAATTGTTTCACAACACCTTTCCCATCATGCACTCCTGTGCTGGCTGCAATATCAATCTTTTCAACTTTTGAGGATATGATACCCACCCAACGCAAGGAATGGCGAATATCTGAAGGTGAACTAAATACTTCGGCAGATGTAAAATCAAGGTTATCAATATCAATATCAGGTTCATAAAACCTGTTAAAGAGTACGACTCCAGGTACATCTAAAGCATTTAAGCGCTCTACAATTCCAACAAGGTTGGTAAAATTGGGTCCAAGTTTAAATGCAAAAGGAATCGAGATTTTCTTTTTCAGCTTTTCTGCCAGATCATAGTAAATATTTTCGTACTTTTCTGCCCGGGCATTTTTGTCCAAGGGTAAAACAAAAACATTGATTTCCAGCCCGTCAGCCCCTGCCTCTTCAACCTTGGTAGCAAAATCAAGCCATTCTTTTGAAGAAATACAATTAATACTGGCGAAAATAGGTATTGAAACCTCTTCTTTTGCTTGCCGGATCAACTTCAAATAATTTTCAACCGAGTTATTCTTGATATAATAGTTAACGTAATCAGAAGCTTCAGGATAATCCGTTCCTTTAGACAGTGTAACAGCATCATAATTGATCTGTTCCTCGAACAGTGATTTAAGGACTACTGCACCTGCACCATACTCTTCAATTTTCTTTATTTTTTCAACCGAATTAGATAATCCGGAACTGCTGACAATAACAGGATTTTTTAATGAAAGGCCTAAATAATTTGTTTCTGTCTTTACCATAACAAGTATATTAATTTTACTAATGCAAATTTAGTGATAATTTCTTTTCCCAAAAATTAAGCTGCCAATTCTAAGTATAGTAGCTCCTTCCTCAATAGCCACTTTATAATCGTTAGTCATTCCCATAGAAATTTCAGAAAATTCGGGTTTATTATAGAAATAGCGGTGCTTCAATTCATTAAAAAGATTTACCAATTCTTTAAACTCGTTTCTCACTTTTTCCATATCGTCGGTAAACGTAGCCATGCCCATTACTCCTCTTATACGGATATTTTCATATTGATTAAATTCATCTGAGTCAATCATTTGACGGGCCTCTGAAAAGTCAAAACCAAATTTTGTTTCTTCATCAGCTATATGAAATTGCAAAAGTATATCCAAAATGCGATTATTTTTTTTCCCCTCCTTATTGATAACTTTTACAAGTTTAGGTTTATCAACCCCCTGAATCAAATGAACAAAAGGTGCAATATATTTTACTTTATTGGACTGCAAATGCCCAATCATATGCCATTGAATGTCTTTGGGTAACTTTTCATATTTCTCAGCCAATTCCTGCACTCTGTTTTCTCCAAAAACCTTATGCCCAGAGTCGTAGGCCTCCATGATGTCTTCAACAGGTTTGGTTTTTGAAACAGCTACAAGTTCAACACCATCCGGTAATTCTTCTTCTTTAAACCATTTTAAATGCTCAGAGACACTCATTTTTATAAATTCGTTTTGATACTTCAAAATTAATAAAAAAACCCCGGATAAATATCCGAGGTTCTGTTTAATATGAATTCATGCTATTCTTCAAACTTATAAACAACCAATCCACTTCGTAATTTGGGTTCAAACCAGGTGGTTTTTGGCGGCATAATATTACCGGTATCAGCAATATTTATTAACTGCTTCAACGAAACCGGATGCAACGCGAAAGCAACTTTCATTTCACCACTATCCACTCTTTTTTCCAATTCTTTCAAACCACGAATACCTCCAACAAAATCTATTCTTTTAGATCTTCTCAGGTCCTGAATATCCAACAGGGGTTCGAGTACATGGTTGGTAAGTATGGTAACATCCAGAACTCCTATGGGATCATTATCATCATAAGCGCCCTCTTTTGCTGTAAGAGAATACCATTTGCCTTCCAGATACATTCCAAAATTATGTAGTCTTTCCGGACGATAAGGTTCCGAACCCATCTCTTTAACATCAAAACTTTCTTTTAGTTTTTCTATGAATTCATTGGGGCTGTAACCATTAAGGTCTTTAACCACTCTGTTGTAATCCAGAATTTGCAACTGATTATCAGGAAAGTGAACTGCCATAAAGAAATTATAGGCCTCATTTCCGGTATGACCGGGGTTATTTTCACGCTTTTCTTTTCCCACCAGTGCAGCTGCAGCAGTTCTGTGATGCCCATCTGCTACATAGGTATAGGGCACTTTTTCTTTGAACAGTTCTTCTATCTTTTGATTTTTTCCTTCATCTTCTACAACCCAAAAATGATGACCGAAACCATCATCTGCCACAAAATCATATACAGGATCACTATTTTTAACCACACTTTCTACAATCTCATCAATTTCACTTACAG
Source organism: uncultured Bacteroidales bacterium (assembly GCA_964585385.1). Classification (GTDB taxonomy): domain Bacteria; phylum Bacteroidota; class Bacteroidia; order Bacteroidales; family UBA12077; genus JAGXLC01. The sequence goes on along the minus strand of CAZPDP010000001.1, from coordinate 173,026 downwards.
CAGGATATGTGAAAAATACCGGTTCCAGGTCTGCACTGTTTTCCCGTATAATCTTCATCCTGTCTTCTTCCTTATCAGGTCTTGTCAACTCGTGTTTCTTGATGATTCCGTTTAGATAATCATCCACAGCGGCAGCACCCACGATACCATACTGTGTTTTATTATTCATGGTCTGGGCGTAAATGTAGAATTTGGGCTTATCTTCCTGTTTAAGCCAACCCTTTTCCATGAAAGCCTTGAAATTGCTCTTAGATTTATCATATACCTGCTGTGAGTGAACATCTGTTCCTTCAGGTAAATCTATCTCTGCACGGGTAATATGGAGAAATGACTTTTCATTTCCCTTAGCCATTTCCCGGGCTTCTTCTGTATTCATAACATCATAAGGTAAACTCGCCACTTTCTCTGCATCTTCTTTAGGAGGCCGGATTCCTCTAAATGGTTTTACAATTGCCATAATTTTAGTTTTTTAATTTAACCGTCAAATTTAGTTTACTTTAAAAGTGGTATCACCCTTTTCAAAGAAGTCGTTTATCTGGTTTGCCGCAGCAATACCCGCATTGATGTTTGCTTCAGCAGTCTGTGCACCCATTTTTTTAGGAGTAAAATAAAAACGTCCTTCATACTTTGATTCAAATTCATCTTTGCAGTCAGGCGCTATGTCAGATATATAATGAAAATCATCACGTTCTTGCATAATTTTCAGCAGAGAATCTTCATCTATAACTTCTTTTCTGGCTGTATTCACCAATGTAGCATTCTCAGGCATCAGTTTCATAAGATCATGGTTTATTGAACCTTTGGTCTTTTCATTGGCCGGAATGTGAAGTGAAACGTATTGACATTTTTTATAAAGCTCTTCTACAGAATCAACTGGTTTAACCCCATTTTTTTTGATCTCTGAATCTTCCTTGAAAGGATCATAAGCATAAACATCCATATTAAAACCCTTTGCTATCTCAGCCACAAAACTTCCTACATTTCCAAAAGCATGAATACCAAGGGTTTTATTTCTTAATTCAGTTCCGGCCTTACCATTAAAATGATTCCTGGCATGATACACCATCATTCCAAGGGCCAGTTCTGCTACTGCATTTGAATTTTGGCCGGGCGTGTTCATAACAACAATATTTTTTGCAGAAGCAGCATCCAGGTCTACATTATCATAACCTGCACCACCTCTTACAATAATTTCGAGGTTTTCTGCTGCATCAATGACTTCTTTTGTCACCTTATCACTTCTTATTATCAGAGCATTTGCATCTTTTACAGCATCTAGCAATTCAGATTTATCTTCATATTTTTCCATGAGATTGAACTCATAACCTGCTTTTGAGCAAATTTCCTTTATACCATCCACCGCATTGGGGTGAAATGGTTTTACTGTGGCAACTAATACTTTTTTCATAGCTTATGTATTTTTAAAGGGTAGAACCGGAATCCTACCCTGATGATTCAACAATTGTGTTATGCTTTCTTTTGTTCAAATTCTTTCATTACACCGACAAGTGCTTCAACACTCTCTCTTGGGAGAGCATTGTATAAGGAGGCACGGAAACCTCCTACAGAACGGTGACCTTTGATACCAATCATACCTTTTTCGGTAGCATAGTCAAGGAATTCTTTTTCAAGCTCTTTGTATTCATCCTTCATTACAAAGGTTACGTTCATAATAGAGCGATCCTCTTCATTTTCTACTGTTGGAATGAAAAGTTTATTCCTTTGAATCTCGTCATAGAGCAGGTTGGCTTTGTCAGTATTGATCTTATTCATACCTTCCACTCCACCTTTTTCCTTGATCCATTTGAGGGTTTGAAGTGCAGCGTAAATAGGTACAACTGGTGGAGTATTGAACAGAGATTCTTTCTTGATATGAGTGTTATAATCCATCATGGTTGGGATTTCTTTGCCTGTTTTACCCAGAACTTCCTCTTTTACTATTATAAAGGTAACTCCGGCAGGAGCCAGGTTTTTCTGTGCACCACCATAAATAATCGCATATTTTGAAACATCAATAGGACGGCTTAAAATATCGGAGGACATATCCGCAACCAATGGAATATTTACATCCAGGTCTTTCTTTATTTCTGTGCCGTAAATTGTATTATTCGTTGTTATATGGAAATAGTCGGCATCCTCTGGTACATTGTAATTCTTAGGCAGATAGGTAAAGTTTTTGTCCTCGGAAGAGGCTACCACATCAACATCGCCAAAAAATTTCGCTTCCTTTATGGCTTTCTTGGCCCAGTTACCTGTGTTAAGATATGCTGCTTTATTTTTAAACAGGTTGTATGGAACCATCAAAAATTGAGTGCTTGCTCCACCACCCAGGAAAAGTACGTGATATCCATCGGGAATATTAAGCAGTTCCTTGAATAGATTTTGGGCTTCTTTAATTATCGCATCAAACTCTTTGCTGCGGTGAGAAATTTCCATTACAGAAAGACCAATGCCGTCAAGATCTTTAATAGCCTCTGCAGTCCTGTCTATAGTATACTGCGGCATTATTGAGGGACCTGCGTAAAAATTATGTTTCTTCATAGTGTTTTGGTTTTAGTTTTATACATTAATCAGTTTATCCAAAAGAGGTTGAAAGTTAATAAAAAAATGATTTGTGACCAATGATTAAAATCAAATATGATATAGCCATATATTGCTGTAATCAAGGGTTATTGCTACAGCTCTAACGGCTGGTTAAAAGATGTTAAAGAATATGATTGTAATCGTTAATCAGTCGTTTAAAATCCATGATTATACCTTTGTCAAAAACCGGAACTACCGAGGATGAGTCAGGAGTATAGATGTAGTTCAGATCTGAATCTTTTCCAAATCGGCGCAGCCTATCACTTTGGGCAGCTTTATCGGCATAACCCTTCAAATCTGATTTTGCTATATTCCATATATCCATTGAAGCGAGAGCTGAGTCGCACTGAGTTTGAAAATATCCACCATCGATCAAACTCTCAGTTAATGCACCGGCAAAAATTGTATCCTCAAGGCAAAATTTTCCTTTCCATCCGGCACATAAAATCAGCACATTACTTTTAACCCGCTCAAGAAGATCCGAGACGGCGGTTAAATTTATAAAAGAAGCTAAAACCACCATTTCACTTTTGTGAGCCATTTTAATAGATTTGGCTCCGTTGATGGTACTGTAAGCAACTTTCTTACCTTTCACATTTTCAGGAGTAAAATTATAGGGTGAGTTACCAAAATCAGCAAAATCAAGCACTTTGCCATCCCGTTCTGCAGCGACCACAAAACCCCGGTTTTTATATTTCCTGGCTTCTTCTATACCAGGAACAGGAATCATTTCATCCACACCATTTTCAAAAGCAGTACAAATTGCAGAGGTAGCCCTCAAAATATCCACTACAACAACTACCGATTCTTCACTGCTGTAGTGATGAAAAAGATCCGGGGTAAATATTACTTCAATTTTCTTTGCTTCCTGCATTTCTGTCAGATTAAAAAGGGCAGGTAATTTCATCCTGCCCTAAACTATGTTTTAGTTATCTTTCTTGTAGATGGGTAATTTTACTACCTCAGCCTTAAGAATTTTCTTTCTTATTTTAATATATATCTCTGTACCGGCCTGAGCATACTCTGTTTTTACGTATCCCATGCCTATTCCTTTCTTCATCATCGGAGACATTGTACCAGAGGTTACCTCTCCTATCTTTTCCTCATTTTCATTGACAATTTCATAATGTTGTCTGGGTATTCCTTTTTCCTGCATTACAAAACCGGTAAGTTTTTTGCTAACTCCTTCCTGCTTTTGCTTCCAAAGATAATCTTTGTCAATAAAATCTTTATAGTCTTTGAACTTAACCACCCATCCCAGGCCAGCTTCAATGGGCGAAGTGGTATCATCTATATCATTTCCATAAAGACAAAGACCAGCTTCCAGCCTTAAAGTATCTCTTGCTCCCAGCCCGATAGGTTTGATGCCAAATTCTTTTCCGGCTTCAAGGACTGCATCCCAGATTTTTTCTGCATCCTCATTTTTAATGTATAGCTCAAAGCCATGTTCCCCTGTATAGCCTGTAGAAGAAATTATAACATCATCCGCATCAGCCAATTTCCCTACCTTAAAACGAAAGGGCTTCATCTCTGAAAGATTTTCATCGGTTAATTTCTCTAATGTAGCAAGAGCTTTGGGTCCTTGTACTGCTAATAATGAAATCTTATCTGATGCATCATCAATTTCTGCGCCCATTGTATTTTGTTTGTTATACCAATCCCAGTCCTTTTTAAGGTTAGCAGCATTTACTACGACCATGTATTTCTCATCATCAAATTTATATACCAGGAAATCGTCAACAATACCACCCTGTCCATTGGGCAAACAAGTGTATTGGGCTTTGCCGGGCTCTAGCTTTGTAGCATCATTAGCTGAAACCTTTTGAACAAGTTCATATGCATTGGGGCCTTTTATCCAGAATTCACCCATGTGACTCACATCAAAAATTCCAACTTTCTCTCTGACTGTAATATGTTCATCACTAACACCAGAATATTCTATCGGCATGTTAAAGCCTGCAAACTCTACAATTTTTGCACCGAGCTCTTTGTGTTTGTGGGTAAGCGCTGTATTTTTCATAGTATTATTTTGTGTTTGATTAAAAGCTTGGACAAAACTAATAATTTTTTGAAAACTTCGGGCTTAGAATCTGTAATCAAAAGAAAAGAGAAACCAGTGAGGTTTCTCTTTCTATAATTTAAGGATAAAAATATCTGTTTTTATTTCTCCAGTACTTCGAATTCAACACGTCTGTTTTTCTGTCTTCCTGCTGGTGTATCATTGGGTGCAATGGGCTCAGTAAAACTATATCCCTTGTATTCCAGTTTGCTCCGGTCAATCCCTTTTTCAACAAGGTAATTCACAACACTCTTTGCACGTGCTTCAGAAAGCCTTTTATTGACAAGGTATGAGCCGACGTTATCTGTATGCCCTGAAATTTCAAGTCTTATACTCGGATTATTTTTCAGAAGCTTCACTACACGTTCAAGTTCAGGATAAGATTCAGATTTCAGTTTATCGCTACTGGTTTCGAAGTAAATATTTTCAAGGACAACTTTTTTCCCTATTTCAACCTTATCGAGGTAAAAATCCTGGTAAACCGTATCATTTGTAATTTCCATCTGGTTTAAATCCAGGTTATCTGCAAAGAAAAGATATTCTCTTGCAGTCACTTCCACCCCATACTTCTTCTTTTCCGGAAGTTTTATTGTGAAGTTACCCAATGTATCGGTAATGTAAGTTGAGATAATCTTATTTTTTTCATTATCAACAATCTGTATTCTGGATTTCACACCTATTTCGTTAATGCTGTCCAGCACATTGCCCACCAGATAAATCGTTGTATCAATAGCCAGCTTTTCAGGTGTTTTGAAGATTAGTGATGAATCGGGATTTGTTTCCCAGAGTATCAAATCAAGAGATTCCATTGTCAACATTTCTTTTTCTTCACCCAGGAAAATAATTTCATAAAGGTCTCGCTGCCCGTAAGAATCTTCACGAATTGAAGAATAATATGCTTTCTTACCTTTTTCATCAATAATCCGGAAAAGCAAATCATCGTAGGGGGTGTTTATCGGGTATCCCATATTAACCGGCTCTTTCCAGTTTCCGTCCACATCTCTTTCAGAATAAAACATATCGTATCCGCCCATCGAGTTATGTCCCTGAGAACTAAAATAAAGTATATCTTCCGTATCATTGATATAAACACCCTCTTCATTAAGCGATGTATTTATCAGACCGCCAAGGTTCATGGGGTACATCCACTTATCTTTTTCATTTAGCTGACTGAAAAATATATCTTTTTTTCCAATGGATTCTTCATCCAAATCAGAAACAAAATACAGGGTTCTTCCGTCTTTTGTAAAACTTATGGAAGATTCCTTGTCCCTGGTATTAATCATTCCTGAAAATTTTTTGGGTCCTTTCCAACTATCATTTTTCTTTTCATAATAATAAATATCGCCCCCATGTTTATCTCCCAGGTAAACATAAATTCTCTCCGGGTCTTTTGTTATATCCAGTACAGCATCATTAGCATCAGACCGAAGGTCTTTCGGAACTAGTTTCGCTTTTCCCCATTTTCCGTTAACTTTGAAAGACCGGAAGATGTCGGAATAAAATTTATGATCACCAAGCCAGCGTTCATCATTATCCTCGTGCTTTCTTCTGGAAGTAAAATAAAGGATTGAATCACCGTAATGCAAAACAGGACCATACTCATCATATTCCGAGTTAATATTACCCCCCAGGTTATTGATATTTGCTCTTACGGGTTCTTTCATAAGTTCTTTACCGCTATTACACTGCCTAATATATACATTGATATCTTCTTTTGTATAGTCCAGTTTTTTTATAATATCAGCCTCAAGACACTTTTGATAATTTCTTACTGCATTTTCAAATTGGTAATTCAAATGATAGGCTCTAGCCAGTAAATAGTAGATATCTATAGCCACCTCTTCATCCTCTGAAAGGGCTTTATTAAAGACGTCAATTGCCTCCTTATTTTTTCTCAAAGACAAATAGCAAACTCCCATTTTATAGTTCAAAGCTGCATTATCAGGGTTATACCGATAGGCCATCTTGTATTTTTCCAGCGCTTCATCAAAAAACCCGGTTCCTTTCTCATAATAATTATTCCCCTGGCGGATATGTTTCCATGCTAAACGAAATCCTCCGGTATTTTCCAATTTAAAATTACTTCTTTTAATTCTTATATCCTTTTGTGAAATAGCTGATAATGAAGAAAATAAAAAAACAAATAAAATTATTGTGGTGTGTTTAGCCATATTATTCATGAGCTATATTATTTGTAGTAATTTGAGTTCTAGTTGCAATCTTTTAAAAATTCATCTGCCTTTTCCAGGCCAAGCTCTTTAGCCATCATCCAGTCCTTGCAGGCTTCTTCAAATTTCCCCTGATATTCCAGTGCCATTCCTCTGTTCAGATAAGCCTCCCCTCTTTCCTGATCTATTTTCATTGCTTCTTCAAACTGTTGAATGGCTTCATCATATTTCCCTTGTTTAATGTATACAATTCCAAGATTAATAAATGCCTTATAATTGTTCTTCTCAATCTTAAGGGCTTTTTTAAAATCATTAATTGAAGGGGTATATTTTTCCAGGTACATCTTAGCAATTCCCCGGTTTATATAAGCCTCAAAGTAATTAGGGCTTTTATTGATTGCATTTGTAAAATTTTCAATGGCGCCCTGGTAATCGGCTAATTTCAATTTAGCATTGCCTAAATTATTGTAAACTTCCGGTAATTCTGCCTGATATTGCAGAGTCGTCTCAAAGTCTCTGATGGCTCCCTGATAATCCCCGGTTTGTAATTTTGCACTGCCCCTGTCATGATAAGCTTGATAAAAGTCGTACTTTGAATCTATAGCCATAGTAAAATTCATAATAGCATTACTAAAATCTTCAAGTTTAAAATTTGCTAACCCCCTGAAATAGTATGTCTCAGGTTCTTTATAATTTTCCTGGATGGCCTGAGTGAAACTTTCAATGGCTGTTTCATAATTTTTCTCATGATAATTAATATATCCTCTGTAAAAAAAAGCCTCTCCCAATGAAGGATTTAGCTCAAGGGCTTTTTTAATGTCAGTTTTGGCTTGCTTAACATTCTGATCTCTGAGGTTTAGCTTTCCGCTTTCCAGATAAGCTCGTGCAAATTCTGGTGAAATAAAAATGGCTTCTTTCAGCAAAACCTGTGCCTGCTTATATTCTTGTTGAGTAATGAGAACAACAGCATTATTGAATATTTTCTTAGCTTCTTTGGATTCAACCTGGGCATTAATACTTAAAGCACAAACAAGAAGAGCGGCTAAAAGCGATGAAAAGAATTTCATATGTAAGGTATTTAATTAGGTGTCCTGAGAATTATCAATAAATTGTAAAAATATAAAAAATTCGGTACTACTGAAAGCAAAAATGGAAGGAATAACTTTTTTAGGGGTTTTTGTTTTCTTAGTTTTTTTCTTAAATTGCACAATGAAATGACTGGAAATCAATTTTGCTGTTAAAAGAAAATCATATTTTTAACATTTAATCATAAAATTATTGCTAAATTTGCAATATACGTGTTCAGTATTCTGAAAATATATCTATTTACTAACCTAAAATATAAACTATATGTTAAAAAGTGAAACAAGAAATGGGATTGAAATATTGTCATTCGAAAATGTCAGTAAGCTAAACATTCTTGTTGCGCAGTCATTAAAAGAAGAAATTGCTCAATACCTAAACAAACCGGGTAAAAAAATTATTCTAAATCTTGAGGGCATTGAATATATTGATAGTTCTGGTTTTGGCGCTTTATTATCAATTTTAAGAAATGCTAAAAACAATGACAGTACCTTCAAGATATGTAATATTTCGCCGGATGTAATGGAATTGGTGAAATTGCTGCAATTACACAATGTATTTGAAATACACGACGGAATTGACGATTGTGTCAACAGCTTTAATTAAAAGATATTCAACAATAAATAAAAGCCGCTTTCATTCGGGGAAGCGGCTTTTATTTTTATACTCCTTTATTCGTTCCTGAAGGCTATATTATTTCCATCGTAATCAACTTTGACAGGTTTATCTTTATCAATATTGCCCATTAATATCTCTTTGGACAATTCATTAATCACGCTCTTTTGAATCACCCTCTTAACAGGCCTTGCACCATAATGCGGGTCATAACCTCTATCAGCAATATGTTCCACTGCGCTGTCGGTTACCTCAATATCAATTTGCTGCTTCTTAAGCATTTTTGAATACAAATTAAATTGCAGCTTAACAATATCATGCAACTGCTCTTTTGTAAGCGGAGCGAACATTACGATTTCATCCAGCCGGTTAAGAAACTCTGGTCTGATGGATTGCTTAAGCAACTGAAATACTTCATCCCTCAGATTCTCCAAAACTTTCTTTCTGTTTTCATCCGTAATTTCATCTATTTTCTGCTGAATTATATGAGAACCGACATTGGACGTCATTATGATTATTGTATTCTTAAAATCAGCAGTACGACCTTTATTATCTGTTAATCTTCCATCATCCAATACTTGTAGCAGGATATTAAAAACATCTGAATGGGCTTTTTCTATTTCATCAAGCAATATTACGGAGTAAGGCTTTCTTCTCACTGATTCAGTCAGTTGTCCACCTTCATCATAGCCTACATATCCCGGGGGTGCTCCGACCAACCTTGACACACTGTGTCTTTCCTGGTATTCAGACATATCAATACGGGTCATCATGTTTTCGTCATCGAAAAGAAACTCAGCAAGGGCTCTTGCCAGTTCGGTTTTCCCAACACCAGTTGTACCGAGAAAAATAAACGAGCCAATCGGCCTTTTGGCATCCTGCAAACCAGCCCGGCTTCTTCGCACTGCATCAGAAACTACCTGAATGGCTTCATCCTGGCCTACAACACGCTTATGTAACTCATCCTCCAGTTTTAGAAGCTTTTCCTTTTCACTTTGTAACATCCGGCTAACCGGGATGCCTGTCCAGCGGGCGACAACCTCAGCAATATCTTCATCATCAACCTCTTCTTTAATAAGAGCCTCTTCTTTCTGTAATGAAGCTAATTCCTCATGCAAACGATTTACCTCTTCTTCAGTTTCTTTAATTTTTCCGTAGCGTAATTCCGCAACTTTTCCGTATTCTCCATCACGTTCAGCTACTTCAGCTTCATGCTTATAATGCTCAATCTCTTCTTTTCTTTTTTGAATCTGATCAATAATGTTTCGTTCTGATTCCCATTTGGAACGAAGCTGATTCCGTTCATCCTTTAAATTGGCTATCTGTTCGTCAAGCTCTTTGGACTTCTTCTGACCTCCTTCCCGTTTTATGGCTTCCCTTTCAATTTCAAGCTGCTTTATCTTACGCTCTATATCATCAATGCTTTCAGGAACCGAATTCATTTCAAGCCTTAACTTGGAAGCGGCTTCGTCTATTAAATCAATGGCCTTGTCAGGTAAGAAGCGGTCGGTTATGTAACGCTTAGAAAGTTCCACAGCGGCAATAATTGCGTCATCTTTTATCCTGACTTTATGATGAGACTCATAGCGTTCCTTAATTCCTCGTAAAATTGAAATAGAGCTCATCTCATCCGGTTCGTCAATGATAACCTTTTGGAAACGCCGCTCAAGAGCTTTATCCTGCTCAAAATATTTTTGATATTCATTCAGTGTCGTAGCTCCAATTGCACGTAACTCACCTCTTGCCAGTGCTGGTTTTAAAATATTGGCTGCATCCATAGCACCTTCTGATTTTCCTGCCCCAACAAGTGTGTGAATTTCATCTATAAACAGAATAATCTCCCCTTCAGATGAAACTACTTCCTTGACTACTGCTTTCAATCTCTCTTCAAACTCACCTTTATACTTGGCACCTGCAATCAAAGCACCCATGTCAAGAGCAAATATTTGTTTGCTTTTTAGATTTTCAGGCACATCACCACTTACAATACGATGAGCTATACCTTCGGCAATAGCAGTCTTCCCAACTCCTGCATCGCCAATGAGGACAGGATTATTCTTGGTTCTTCGTGATAAAATCTGTAAAATTCGCCTGATCTCATCATCCCTGCCAATTACCGGGTCGAGCTTATTATTCCTGGCGCTTTCAATCAAATTTATGGCAAAACGGTTAAGCGCATCGAATTTATCCTCAGCGCTTTGACTATCAACCTTTGATCCCTGTCTCAACTCATCAATGGCTTTCTTTAACTCTTTTTCATTTACTCCGTTATCCTTGAGCAATTGAGATACATCATCGCCTGCCTGCAACAAACCAAGTAAAATGTGCTCAATAGAGACAAATTTATCACCCATATCGCTGGAATAGTTCATTGCAGAACGGAGTGTTTTACTTGCGTTGTTTGACAGATAAGGTTCTCCTCCGCTCACTTTCGGGTAGGACTCAATAATCCGGTTTAAAACCTCATCAAGATTACTGGTATTTACATTTAACTTTTTCAGTAAATAATTGATTACGTTTTCTCCTTCGCTCATCAAACCTTTAAGCAAATGCCCATTATCTATTGCCTGGTTCTGGTAACCTTCGGCTATCGAAAAAGCTTTCTGAATTGCTTCTTGTGATTTTATAGTGAAATTATTTAGATTCATATATAAATTCCTCCTTGTTTTATCTTCCCTTCACCTTTATCAAAAGATTTGCCAAAGAAAACCCAGAATAAAATTAAGTCATTTTGTCATAATAATGTGTACCCGGAAGACAAATTGACACGATAGCTGTTTGTTGAATAATTCATAATAAAAGATTAATTTTATGAATTGATTCAGTGGAATACTGAAATTAAGTGTAAAATAAGGATGAAATGACTTAAACAAAATTAAATATGCATATCATCACGGTTACTGATGGCTTTAGCTATATTCTTACTAAGAAGAAATATTTCTTTGCCAATCAGCCTAGTTTTTAAAAACAAATAATATAAAACGATTGTTAAGTTAAGTAGATTTAAAGCGGAATATTGTGATTTAAATAAATTTATTTTATAAATTTGGAATAAAGGAAAAGCGGATTATAATATGGATCACTGCCAGCTAAGGATAGAATTATTTGATGCTGATTATCTAAACATTGTTGAACTAAACACAACAGGCGATAACGAAAATTATATTAAGGGAGATTCGGAATCTTTTTATATGCAAAGTGAAGTTTTTAACCTTTTTATTAAATGTTTTGAAAACAGTAATTCACTATATGAGTTTTACGGAGCAACGAAGTATAATCTGAGAAAAATTGTACCCCTAAAAAATGAATTATCCAAAAAACTGGAAACTTTAACAAACATAAAAAGCCTGGAGGATTTAAAAACACATATAAGCAATATTTTTCTTGGAGAGGAATTCCTGGAAAAATTATCAAAAACCAAACCAGACTGGGAATCTAAGTGGAAGGATTATTTGAAAAGACTTATAGAAGTTAATGAAGGCTTAATCGGAATAACCGAAAAATGTATTGATGAACAAAGAATTTTATGGGTAATTGGGTATTAGAGTTAACATTAAATTTAAAAAATTATGGCAGAAAATAATTTCCCTCAGACTTTTCAGGTAGAAGCAACTGAATCAACCCCTGCAGTCAAACTTGATAAAGACAATGGTAAGTTGGAATTTTCCGGACGGTCACTACCTGAAAACGCAAAGGAATTTTATAGTCCCATCATGGAGTGGCTTGAAAGTTATACTAAAGAAGCAAATGATAAGACAAAAGTTGTATTTAATTTTGAATACTTTAATACAGCTTCTTCAAAAATGATAATGGATATAATTGAAAATTTAAAGGGTATCCAGGAAAACGGAAAAGAACTAGATGTTGATTGGTATTATCTTGAAGAAGATGATGATATGCTGGAAGCAGGCGAGGATTATTCAGATATTACTGAAATCCCGTTCAATTTCATTAGTTACGAATAATGTACCAACGTAAAATTCAATCTTATGAGCCCTAACAACCAGAGAGCATTAATAAAAAAGCTTGAAAATTCAATAGACCAGGATACTGTGCATATCAAAGGCACCGTAAAAACTCCCGAAATCTATTTAAATAAGCAAGAAGGTGTAATACAATTGGAAGGACGCTCTATCCCGGAAAATGCAAAACAATTATACAACCCCATAATCACCTGGACAGATCGCTATATTAAAACCCCTTCATCATCAACCAAAGTTGTTTTTAAACTTGAATACTTCAACACAGCTTCTTCAAAAATGATTTTTGAGCTGATTCATCTTTGCAAAAGCTTAAAAGAATCCGGTCATGATTTAAAAATTGAATGGCACTACCTGGAAGATGATGACGATATTCTGGATTCAGGTGAAACTTTCCAGGAAATCAGCGGCCTCACCTTTAATTTTCACCCCTATGAATAAGAATTGTTTTTAATCTGCCGGAATCACTACATTAAAAGTTTAACCACTGCCTGGTTTTAACTTCAAATTAATTTTGCCTTCTAATTTATTTACCAAATGAGTTTCATGTATGTTCAAAAGAACACTGTTTGTCCAATAAACAATCTATTGTTTTTTAGGAAGACTGAAGGTCACTTTAGTGCCTTTGCCATACTGACTCTCTATATCAATTTCTCCTTTGTTTCTATGTACAAAATCCAGACATAAATTAAGACCCAAACCACTTCCTTTTTCTCTTTTTGTTCCATAAGTGGTAAAGTATTTTTTAGTGTCCATTATCTTCTGTATATCATCTTCTTTAATCCCAACTCCAGTATCTTCTACAATAATTAAAATCTTTTCATCTTTTTCCTTTGTTGATAAGGCTATATAACCTTCTGATGTAAATTTAACAGCATTAAAAATAAGATTTCTTACCACTGTTTTGATCATATTATTATCAGCGTAAACATATGTATTGTCAGGAATTTGATTTTTTATTTCTAATCCCTTATTTTGAGCCATCGTTTGCATCAGCTCAATATTTTCAGTGACAAGGTCATAGATATTAATAAGCTGGGGATCGCACTCTAGTCTTTCACGCTGACTTCTGGACCAGTACAATAGATTCTCCAGGAGATTATATGTATGATCTGCTGCATTTTTCAGAGACACAAGCGATTTTTCGGAAACAGGTTTATCTTGTTTTTTATCGTTAAAAATCAAGTCGAGCATACTCTTCATTCCCCCGAGAGGAGCCCTTAAATCATGGGATATTACAGAAAACATTTTATCTTTTGTGGCATTGGTTTTCTCAAGTTCCCTGGCCTGGCTTCTTATCTTGTCATGAGAGGCTTTTAATTCAAGATGGGTTTGAATTCGCATTAGCAATTCATCTTTGTTGAAAGGTTTGGTTACATAATCCACTCCCCCAACTCTAAAGCCTTTAACAATAGCATCATTGGAAGTCTTAGCAGTAAGAAAAATAACAGGGATATCTCTTGTGTTTTCATCTTCCTTCAATCGCTCACAAACTTCATATCCATCTATATCAGGCATCATAATATCCAGTAGTATAAGGGAAGGATTGACTTTGGGTACAAGTTTAAGAGCTTCATGACCATCCTTGGCCAGAGCTATCTGAAATTCCCATTCTTTAAGCATATTCCCGAGCAATTTCAGATTCTGAACGCTATCATCAACAACAAGAATAACAGAATTTTGCGGTTCAAAGTTACTTTCCATGTCCATATATTTCTTTATTTGTCTATCAAGTAATCTATGACTTTAATTTTTCAATAATATCTTCAAACGATTTTAATTTTGACTGAATATTTTCTATATCGATATTTTTCAGATGCCTGTTCATTTCATTAATATATCCATCTAAAATATTTAGGCCATATTTATCCTGTGTTTCTTTTAGCTTTTTTATAAAACCTTCAATTTCAAATATAATTAAACTGTCCTTAATTTCATTCCAAACCGGGAGAATTTCATTCTCCAGATCATTCATAAACATTTTATAATCAGCTTCAGATAATTCTGAAAGTTTATCAAACACCTCATGACTATCCGATTCGGAAGCAGGTTTAGCTGAACGATAAGGTATATATCTTTTCATCAGGGCATAAAGCTCATTTTTGGTTACTGGTTTCCGAAGCACATCGTCAAACAAAGTTTTTGCCTCTTCTTCTTCTTCGTTCATAGATCTAGCAGTATAAGCTACAATAACGAAGTTTTTCTTATGATTTTCTGCCCTTAACAGGGCCGCTGCCTCATAGCCACTTAAATCCGGGAACCTCAAATCCATAAGGATAATATCCGGAGTATTTATTTTAATGATTTCCATTGCCTTTTCAGCACTTTGGGCTTCCAGAAATTTCAAGTTCTGAGAATCTAAAAGATTCTTAACTGCGTCAATATTATACTGGATATCATCAGCAATCAGAACTGTTGCTGATTCAAACTCAACCTGTGTCTCGTCTTCAGTTTTTGACCGAACGGAATAACTACCTGTTTCTGCTTTCCTAACATTCGGTAGGATAATTGTAAATTTTGATCCTTTCCCAATCCGGCTCGAAACACTGATTTCCCCATCCATTGTCTCTACCAGTTTTTTAGTAATGTTCAGCCCCAGACCTGTCCCTGCATACTTTCTGCTATCCTGTCCATCTTGTTGCTCAAAAGCTCCAAAAATATGTTTTTGCTGTTTTCTGGGTATCCCAATTCCTGTGTCTTCGACAACCAATTTTAAATCATACGTATCATCCCCTTTAAATTTCGTTTCTACTTTCAAGTTGATTTGTCCTTTTTCTGTAAACTTTATAGCATTCCCCACCAAATTAAACAGTATTTGTCTGATACGTATCTCATCAAGCATCAGAGACTCGGGAATTATAGTGTTTATATCAATCAGGAGCTCGAGATTTTTTTCTTTTATCTTTTTTTCAAAGATATGCTGAATATCCTCTATAATTGCCGGCAATTGTACGGGCTCCAGCATAATTTGCAATTTGCCGGCTTCTATTTTTGAAAGGTCAAGTATATCGTTAATTAATGCCAGGAGAGTTTTGCCGCTGCTCAAAATAGCCTCAAGATGGCTCTTCTGAACGGGATCGGTAATTTTATTAACCAATACCTCACTAAAACCAAGAATAGCATTCATTGGAGTTCGTATTTCATGCGAAATGTTGGCTAAAAACTCACTTTTTGCTCTTGAAGCTGCTTCTGCCTTCTCTTTGGCATTCTGTAATTCTTTTTCGTATTCTTTCCTTTGAGAAATATCTCTTAACGTTCCAACTATCCTTTCAGGTTTGTTAAACTCATCATGTACTAAGCGTACAGAGAATGAACAAATTACCCTTTGTCCGTTTTTATTTATTAAGGCGATTTCAAAATCGCTTATTCGATTATTTTGTTTTAATTCTTCAATCAACCGGCTATTATCTTCCGGCTTAGCAAAAATCGACAAAACTGATTTTCCCAGTAAGTGATGCCTTTCGAATCCGGTAATTCTCTTTACAGAAGGACTAATTTCAATAATCTCATTAGAGCCTACATTAACTTCAAGGTATACATCGAACATACTTTCAAATATGTTCCTGTACTTTTCTTCATTCTCTTTCAATTTAAGCTCAGTTAGCTTTCTTTCGGTTATGTCCCTGGAAGAGGTTTGAAGCTCCACCACATTACCAAATTCATCCTTAATAGGCTGAGTGACAGTTTCAAACCAGATATACCTTCCCTTTTTTGTCTGGATCCTGTACTCTACCTTGTTTGTGAGATTGAAGTTTAATGCTTTATCGTGTGATTCTCTGATATGCATTTCCCTGTCCTGGGGATGAAAAAGTTCATAAGGAGAAGTACCTATTAATTCTTCGGGTTCAAATCCCAGGATATCTTTGGAAGACGGTGATACATATATAAAAATCCCTTCTTTATCGTGAACACAAATAAGGTCTCGTGAAGCTTCAGAAATCAACCTGAATTTTTGTTCCGACTGCTTTATCTTTTCTGATGACTCAAGCACATCAGATTTTAACCTTACAATATTGGCTAGTTCCTGGGTAATTTGAATTTCTCTGTCCTCCCAGTCCCTTTCATCAGAAAAATACTCAAATGTAAAAAAGCCTTCCGGCGATTTTGTTTTGCCATAAGGAATGATAAGCTGTCCTCCACTTTTACTAAAAAAATCATATTCCTTGTTTTTCAGTGTTGCTATTTCATCAAAAGACAGTATATGGTATTCTTTTCCATAAAAATAGTGAAGAAACCAGGAAGGTAATTTGCACTCTTTCTTGATATAAGTCTGTTCTGATCTCCATTGTTCTGCACATTTGTAAACATTTTTATCAGTCTCTGGTGTAATAAAGCTTATTCTGTCAAGGTTTAGAAATTTTCCAATGCTTTGAAACAAACTGTTAATCAAACTGCTCCTGGTCTGGCTCAAAACGGCAACTCGCCAAAATTCTGCTCTTAACTGATCATAGCTTTGTTGTTTTTTATTCTGAAGTTCTGCTTTCTTTTCATCCGTGATATCCATGATAACGGTATAAATATACTCTGTGTCCTGCCATCTAACTGGTGTAGAATAAGATCGAATATCTTTTATATTTCCGTCTTTTAATTTATGCTTAAATTCAAAAGAATATTGTTCATTCTGCAAAACTTTATTAATAGCTTCTTTTATCTCCTTGATGGGACTCAGATTGAGATCTTCAATTTTCTTATTTTTTAATTCTTTCTCAGAATAACCATAAAATCGGGCAGCCGACTGATTAGCATCTTCTATCTTGCGGGTCTTTGGATTGATCACCAATTCTACCGCTTTGTTTTCATAAAAAAGATTCTCGTATAATTCTCTGTTCTCTTTTAATTTTTTATTGTAATATTCATTGCTGGTTATATCTGTCCACAAAATCAGTAAATAATTATTATTCCGTATTTGGATGATCTCAAAAGAAGCTAAACCATGGCGGTAAAAGTTATCTTTAGTCTTCAGATTAATCTCGACATCCTTTAAAAAGCCTCTCTCCTTCACTCTTTCCATCAACTCATTCCGGGATTTTGTGTCCTTAAATAAACCCAGTTGGATTGATGTTTGACCAATGACTTCTTCACGGGTGAACCCAAATAGTTCAAGATAATGATCGCTAACCTTAATTATTTTACCATCATCAAGAGAAGAAATAGCAATTAAAGCAGATTTGGAATGAAAAATTTTATTAAGAAGCTCTTCTCCGGAGAAAGAAGCTTCCCGGGGGGAAAATTCAGCTGATTTATCTTTGTAGTCCAACAGACAATGATTTAGAATATTTACGTTCGAGATTAGATATCCGATATGATGCCTATAAATTAAATATTTTTTATTCAGGAATCAAAATCAGGCCTGTCTATTTAGATCAATTAACTAAGACAGGTATAAATCATAAAAGTTCAGAATGACATAACCGGCAAAATAAGTTCTTAGAATTTCCTGGCAATTCAAATAAAATAATTAGTATACACAAACGTTTTAATCAAGAATTTCAATAATAGTGATGTTGCTTTTTATGAAAATTATAATACGGTCCATTTGAATTACTTTATTTACAATCTTTCAATAAGCATTCAATTCAATTGACTTTTTCAATTTTTTTCCATTTATTGTTGCTACAAAAAATAGTTGATATATAATTTTTTAAAAACAATAAAAATTATAATTTTGCAAATCATTTGTAAACAGAAATAATGTCTAACTTATTAATTATTAAGGATTATTAAATGGCTAAACAAGAAGAACAAAAAGTAAGAAAAGAAGCTGTTAACAACGAAGAACAAGAAAAGCAGGAACAGCAGGAAAACCAGGAAGCAAAGAAAGCAGAAGAGAAAGAAAAAGAATTTGAGACCACTGAAGACGATGCTCCTCAAAAAAACTTTATCGAAACTGCTGGAGCCGAAGAAGAAACAGTTGAACAGCAAGAATCTTTTGACTGGGAAAACATGGATCAGGAAATTGATGACTATGATCCGAATGAAAGAGAACAGTACGAGCAACTCTATGACAAAACCCTTTCCACCATTAAGGAGAAGGAAGTTGTTGAAGGTACTGTAGTATCAGTATCCAAAAAAGAAGTAGTAATTAATATTGGGTACAAATCTGAAGGTGTTGTAAGTAGAAACGAATTCAGACACAATCCGGACCTCAAATCTGGTGACAAGGTAGAAGTTTATATTGAAAACCAGGAAGACAAAGATGGTCAGTTGGTTCTTTCTCATAAGAAAGCCAGAACTTTACGCGCCTGGGAAAAAGTTAACAAGGCACACAACAACGATGAAATCATCCAGGGTTATATTAAATGCCGTACAAAAGGTGGTATGATCGTTGATGCGTTTGGAATAGAAACATTCCTACCTGGTTCACAAATTGATGTAAAACCCATTCGCGATTATGATGCTTATGTTGGCAAAACAATGGATTTTAAGGTTGTTAAAATAAACCATGAATTCAGAAATGTTGTTGTATCACACAAAGCAATCATAGAAGAAGAGCTGGAACAACAGAAGAAAGAAATCATATCCAAACTTGAAAAAGGTCAGGTACTTGAAGGTACCGTCAAAAATATAACTTCATACGGTGTATTTATTGATCTGGGCGGTGTTGATGGTCTTATCCACATAACAGACTTAAGCTGGGGTCGTGTAAATCATCCGGAAGAAATTGTAGAGCTTGACCAGAAGCTGAATGTAGTAATTCTTGACTTTGATGATGAGAAGAAACGAATTGCACTTGGTCTGAAACAATTAACTCCTCATCCATGGGATTCACTTGATCCTAACCTTAAAGTGGGTGACGTTGTAAAAGGAAAAGTTGTTGTTTTGGCTGATTATGGTGCATTCGTTGAAATTCAGCCCGGCGTGGAAGGACTTATACACGTATCAGAAATGTCATGGTCACAACACTTAAGAAGTGCACAGGAATTCCTCAAAGTTGGGGACGAATTGGAAGCTCAGATTCTCACCTTAGACAGGGAAGAACGCAAAATGTCTCTCGGAATTAAACAACTTAAGCCGGATCCATGGGATAACATCGAAGAAAAATACCCTGTAAACAGCAAGCATAAAGCTACTGTAAGAAACTTTACCAATTTTGGCGTATTTGTTGAGATTGAAGAAGGTGTTGACGGCTTAATTCACATATCTGATCTTTCCTGGACCAAAAAAATCAACCACCCTGCAGAGTTTACCTCAATAGGTGAAGAGATTGAAGTGGTCGTCCTTGAAATAGATAAGGAAAACAGAAGATTAAGCCTGGGTCACAAACAACTTGAAGAAAACCCATGGGATGTATTTGAAACTGTATTTAAAGAAGGTTCAATTCATGAGGGTACAGTAATAGATATCTTTGACAAAGGTGCAATGGTGTCTCTTCCTTACGGTGTTGAAGGATTTGTTTCGCCCAAGCATCTAGTAAAAGAAGACGGGTCGACAGTAAAAGTTGATGAAAAGTTACCATTTAAAGTGATTGAATTTAACAAAGAAGGAAAAAAAATCGTACTTTCACATCGTAGAGTTTACGAAGATGAAAAACGAAAAGAAGAAAAAGAGAAAACCCAGAAAACACGCAAAAATGTCAGCAAAGTCAATAAAAATGTTGAGAAAACAACACTGGGTGACATCTCCGACCTGGCATCTCTAAAAGATGAGATGGAAGAAAAAGAAAAGAGTGATAAGAAAGAAAACGATAAAAAAGAAGATCAATCACAAAAAGACGAAAATAACAACAAGGAATAATTTTTCATCAACAATAAAATCTTTTAAGGATAAAAGATGGAATTTAACATAGAAAAACAAAAAAATTATACTTTAATCCAGGTTTTAGCTGAAAAGTTAGACACCAATGTCGCTCCAAGCTTAAAATCAGAATTGGTATTGATTTCCGGGAAAGGAGAAAAAAATATCATTCTGGACCTAAGTAAAGTGAAATACTGTGACTCATCAGGCTTGAGTGCAATTCTGGTGGCCAACAGGCTTTGCAAAAATGCGAGCGGAACGTTTGTGCTAACAGGCTTAAACGACGCTGTTGACCGTTTAATCACTATCTCACAACTTGACACCGTTCTCAACATTGCCTATTCCAACGGGGAAGCAGAGGACATCATTCAGG
Organism: uncultured Bacteroidales bacterium; assembly: GCA_964585385.1. GTDB lineage: Bacteria > Bacteroidota > Bacteroidia > Bacteroidales > UBA12077 > JAGXLC01. The sequence continues at coordinate 152,428 of CAZPDP010000001.1, read as the reverse complement.
TTGAAGAAGAGAATAAAAGGTCAAAAAAATAAGGTAAATAAAGTAATTTTGAAGTTTGAGTTAACAATACTAGGAAGCAGTTCTGCTTTACCAACTTCAAAACGAAATTTAACCGCTCATGTACTCAATGTATATGAGCGGTTTTTTTTGATTGATTGTGGTGAAGGAACACAAATGCAGCTCCGTAAAAATAAAGTTAAATTCGGGCGGATAAACCATATTTTTATTAGTCATATCCACGGGGATCATTTCTATGGACTATTCGGTCTTCTTTCTTCATTTAATCTGCTGGACAGAGACAAAGACCTGCATATATACGCACACAAAGAACTACGAAAAGGAATAAAGTACATTATCCGAAACTATGAAGGACAATTTACCTTCAAGATTCATTTTCATGAAATTAATAAGGAAAAAAAGGAAAAAATATTTGAAGATGAGAGAGTTGAAGTATCCTCATTTCCTGTCAAACATAAAATACCTACATCAGGGTTTCTGTTTCGGGAAAAACCCAGGCTACCCAACATTAAAAAAGAGTATGTAAAAAAATACAATATTTCTGTAAAAGATATCCATAAAATAAAAGAAGGAGGCAGCTATAAAACTCAGGACGGCAAAATCCTTTCTCATAAAACCCTCACTCTCCCACCCTATCAACCAAGAACTTACGCTTTCTGTACGGATACCGCCTACAATGAAGAAATTATTCCCATAATAAAAAATGTGGATCTGTTATATCATGAGGCTACATTTAAGGATGAACATCATGACCAGGCTATTGACACGTTGCATTCAACCGCCAGACAAGCAGCAACAATAGCCCAAAAAGCTGGTGTTAAAAATCTTATTATAGGCCATTATTCAGCTCGGTATAAAGAAATTGAAGACCTTATTGAGGAGGCTAAATCAGTATTTGAAAACACTTTGCCTGCCGAAGATGGTTTGCATTATAAAATTGAACCTCAAAGGATAATCAGAAAATAATTTCTGTAAATTAGTTACCTGGAATTTTTAACCAAAACAAAAAAAATTATGAAACGATTTTCAATTGTAACAGTATTATTTGTTTTGCTCATTCAACTGTCTTTTGGGCAAGATAAAGATAAGGCAATATTTAAAGAGTATGAACCGGGATTTTACAGGAACACCATACTAAAGGATGTTCGTGCAGTAGAAGATAAAATTGAGGAAAAAGAGGTCCATAAGCGATTCGTAATGGATCAAAGTGGATTGGACATTCCTAATAAAGTGAAGCTTTATACCCGGGAATGGGCAAATCCGGTTATTTCTCAAGGTAATGCCGGCACATGTTGGTGTTATTCAACGCTCTCATTTATTGAATCAGAATTAAAAAGAATGAATGATATGAAAGTAAAGCTTTCTGAGCCTTATATTGTTTACTGGGAATATATAGAAAAAGCAAGAAGATATGTAGAAAAAAGAGGTGACTCAAGGTTTACGCAGGGTTCTGAAGGAAATGCAGTTACCCGGATGATGAAAAAATACGGAATTGTTCCGCGCAGTGTTTATACGGGTTTGTTGCATGGCAGAAAATATCCAACTCATGCTAAAATGTACGAAGAAATGAAAAACTACCTTCATTCTGTAAAAGAAAATAATGCATGGAATGAAGAACAGGTACTTTCAACCATTAAAAGCATTATAAACCATCACATTGGCGAACCTCCTACCCAGTTTAAGGTGGATGGAAAAACTTATACACCGAAGAGCTATCTTAATGACTATCTGAAACTTAATCCAAATGACTTTGTAGCAGTTTTATCATACAAACAAGAACCATACTGGAAACAGGTTGAATACGAAGTACCTGATAATTGGTGGAACAATGCTGATTACTATAATGTTCCCCTGGATGTGTATATGGACATTATCAAAGAAGCAATTCGCAATGGTTATACAATGGGAATAGGCGGAGATGTATCAGAATCAGGTTTTGTAAGGTCAACACAAACTGCCATGGTTCCTTCATACGACATCCCTTCGGAATACATTGATGAAAATGCAAGGCAATTCAGGTTCTCAAATAAATCAACTACGGATGATCATGGAATGCACCTGGTTGGATATTATGAAAAGGACGGGGAAGACTGGTATTTAATAAAAGATTCCAGTTCGGGTTCCAGAAATAACGATCCCGATGCTCCGGAATTCGGCTATTATTTTTTCCATGAAGATTATATTAAATTAAAAATGATGAACATTACCATTCACAAAGATGCGGTAAAAGATGTTCTTAAAAAATTCAATTAATTGAACAAAAAGCTGTATACCAACATCTTAACACACAACTTATTTCTTATCGTTAAAATAGGGAATTCGGTCAGAATTCCCTATTTTTGTCTCAAATTCAAATTATTTAACTTCCATAAATTTAAATATGCAGGATCGAATAGTTATTTTAGATTTTGGTTCTCAGTACACACAATTGATAGCTAGAAGAGTGAGAGAATTAAATGTTTATTGCGAAATTTATCCTTTCAATAAAATACCAAATTTAGATTCCAGTATAAAAGGTGTTATCCTCTCAGGAAGCCCCTTTTCTGTGAAAGATAAAAATGCTCCGGCTGTAGATGTGGACAAAATAAAAGGGAAAGTACCAATTTTAGGTATTTGCTACGGCGCTCAATACATTGCCAAAAATTATGGTGGTGATGTAGTTTACTCTAAAACAAGGGAGTATGGAAGAGCGAATCTTGATTATATCGATCCAGATTTTGAACTGCTGAAAAATGTACAGAATAATACACAAGTTTGGATGTCTCATGGTGACAGCATTGACAAGCTTCCTGAAAATTACCACATCGGGGCGAGTACGCGGGACGTTGAGGTAGGAGCATTCAGGAATGAAAAGGAACCCACCTTTGGTATACAATTTCACCCGGAGGTATATCATACCGTTGAAGGTAAACAGATTCTCAAAAATTTTGTGGTAAATATTTGTGGATGTAAACAGGACTGGACCCCGCAGGTTTTTGCTGAAAGCACCATTAAAGAACTCAAAGAAAAATTAGGTAACGATAAAGTAATTCTTGGGTTGTCAGGAGGAGTTGATTCTTCAGTTACTGCAACCTTGCTTCATCAGGCAATAGGAAAAAACTTAACCTGCATTTTTGTTGATAATGGACTTCTCAGAAAAAATGAATTTGAGAATGTGCTGGATTCATATAAAGATATGGGATTGAATGTCATAGGTGTTGATGCTAAAGAAAAATTTTACAACGATCTAAAAGGTGTGGTGGATCCTGAAGAAAAGAGAAAAATTATCGGCCGGAATTTCATTGAGGTATTTGAACAAGAAGCTGAAAAAATCAAAGATATAAAATGGTTGGCTCAAGGTACGATATATCCCGATGTAATTGAATCTGTCTCTGTAAACGGACCCTCCGTAACAATAAAATCCCATCACAATGTGGGAGGTTTGCCAGATGAGATGAATTTAAAAGTTGTTGAACCTTTACGACTCCTTTTCAAAGACGAAGTCAGAAAAGTAGGCGCCAGTATTGGTGTTAAAAATGAGTTGATATCTCGTCATCCTTTCCCCGGACCAGGTCTGGGTATAAGAATATTAGGCGACGTAACACCCGAAAAAATTTCACTATTGCAGGAAGCCGATCATATTTTCATCCAGGGTCTTACTGACCATAACCTTTACGACAAAGTCTGGCAGGCCGCCACGATACTTCTGCCAATACAGTCAGTTGGGGTTATGGGTGATGAAAGGACCTATGAAAATGTGGCTGCTCTAAGAGCGGTAACCTCTACCGATGGTATGACTGCAGATTGGGCTCATCTTCCCAATGAATTTCTTGCTGAAATATCGAGCAAAATAATTAACAGAGTAAAAGGAATCAACCGGGTAGTCTATGATATAAGTTCAAAACCACCTTCGACCATTGAATGGGAATAAACAAAATATATCATTTATTTGTAAAAAATAGTTAAATAATTAAATGGATCACCAACAAGAAATAATAAGTTACTATGGCAATTTCAGCTACGAAGTTACAGGTGAGATCATTGAAGAATTTGGTAAAAAGAGGGAAAAATTTAATATTAACAAGGCTTTATTCAGGAAGATTCTGACTCTAATGGTTGAAATCCTTGAAAACAATTACAAATACATAGAAAGCCTCAATGAGAAGGATCTTGAAGGAATAAATGCCAGTCCGAAATTCATTTTGCGAAGGGAAAATTCAGATTATATCCTGGAGTCAGGAAATCCAATACTTAAAAGAGATATTAAACCTCTTAAAAACAAAATAGAACTTATAAACAGACTGGAATACGAAGAACTAAAAGACCTATATAAAAATACTATGTCTGAGGGGATTTATGACAATCAAAGGGGCGCCGGTCTCGGTATAATGAAAATGGCCAGAGTCTCAAAAAATAAAATCTCCTATACAATTGAACATATAGAAGATAATGTATACTATTACACAATAGCAATCACTATTTCATCAAAATAGAGGGAATAACTATGGCTGAAAAAATATTTAAGGAGCCAACGAACTATACTCCAAAAGTAGATCTGGACCCTTCAAAACAAAAATTTGAATTCTCAGGAGTATCCAGACCAGAAGACTCTTACGAATTTTATGAACCCTTACTCAGCTGGGTTGAAAACTATGTAAACGAGGTGCTTGAAAAATTTGACCAAAACAAACTGCTCAATGAAACTTTTATCATTGCATTTGATTTTAAATACATGAATTCATCCTCATCAAAATACATATTCCAGATTATCTCCAACTTTAAGAAGCTTTTTAATCAAAGATTAAATATTAATATTTTCTGGTATTATGATGATTTGGATGATCAAATTCTGGAAGATGGTGAAGATTTCAGTGAGATCATTAATATACCGTTTAAATTTCTATCAAGAAACAACTAATATTTATTTTATGAGAATCAAGCAACTACTTTCCATAATAATTCTGGGTCTAATACTAGGTCTGCCATTAAAAGCATCAGCCCAGATATTCAACGAAGACATGTATAAGTTTGGCAAAGCGCTTCACTTTATTGATAATTACTACATTGATTCTGTAAACCGAGCCAAACTTGTTGAAAAAGCCATTAAAGAAATAATTGAAGACTTAGATCCTCACACTACCTACCTTACTAAAGAAGAAGTAAAAGAAATGAACGAACCTTTACAAGGTAATTTTGAAGGAATAGGAATTCAATTCAATATTTACAAGGATACCATTTACGTTATCTCTCCTATTCCTGGAGGACCATCTGAAAAAGTTGGTCTCAGGGCCGGTGACAGAATAGTTGAAATAGAAGATGAAAATGTGGCAGGAACGGGAATTTCGACAAATGGAGTACGAGACAGATTATTGGGAGAAAAAGGTACAAAAGTTAACGTTAAAGTTAAAAGGCCAGGCCTGAATAAACTGCTAGACTTTACAATCACAAGGGATAAAATTCCAATCCATAGCCGGGACGCAGCTTATATGGCAGATGATAACACAGGTTATATCAAACTGAATCGTTTTGCCCAGACCACCGATGATGAATTTACTGAAGCTGCAAAGGAATTGAAATCAAAAGGTGCAAACTCATTTATCCTCGATCTCAGAGGAAATGGAGGTGGATACCTTGAACAGGCTATCGAACTTGCTGATGAATTCCTGGAGGACAAAAAATTAATTGTTTATACAGAAGGACGAAATGTGGACAGACAAAACAATCATGCCACAGAAAAAGGAGTGACTGAAACTGAAAATGTAGTCATTCTTATAGATGAAGGTTCAGCTTCTGCGAGCGAAATCGTTGCAGGCGCCATGCAAGATTGGGATCGAGGCATTATTATAGGCAGGAGATCTTTTGGTAAAGGACTCGTTCAACGTCCGGTTTCATTACCTGATGGTTCAATGATAAGGCTGACAATAGCCAGGTATCATACACCCACAGGCAGAGTAATCCAAAAACCTTATGATAATGGGAAAAAAGAGTACGCTAATGAATTGTGGAAACGATTCGATACGGGAGAAATGATTAGTGCGGATAGCATAAATTTCCCGGATTCATTAAAATATCTTACACGTAAAACAGAGAGGACTGTTTATGGTGGCGGCGGTATTACACCAGATATTTTCATCCCTATTGACACAACAAGATACACAGACTATTTCGACAGCCTTGTCAGAAGAGGCATTCTTAACTCCTTTGTATTAAAGTATATCGATGAAAACAGAGAAAAGTTGAGGTCAAAATATCCTGAATTTAAAGTATATGAACAAAGCTTTAAAGTAACGGAAAATATCATTAAAGAATTAGCAAAATATGCAGGTAATGAAGGATTGGAAACCTCAGAGAAAAATATTAAGGAATCAGAAGAGGAACTGAAACTTCATGTAAAAGCCCTAATTGCAAGAGATTTATGGGAGATGAGTGAATACTTCCAGGTAATCAACAAAAATGACAAAACATTTATTAAAGCCAATGAAGTTCTTAATAACTGGGAGAAATATGAACAAAAAATCCTGAAAAAATAGCCGGGTTAAATCCGGATCCCTTTTATATCTTTATACAAATCAACAGCATACAGATCTGTCATTCCGGATACAAAGTCAATGACAGATCTTGTTTTTTCATAGAGGTTTGCTGTATCATCTACCCGGAATTGCATTGGCAGAAATGCCAGCAATTTCTTTGAATATTTTGATTCCGGATGAGTAACAGCGTATAGGTATTCCTCCATTAAAGTTCCCAGGATATTATAGCCTGTAAGTTCAATTTTTACCACAGACTGGTGATTATAAATGTCTTCAATAGCCAGTTTTTTACAAACCCGGAAAGCCTTTTCTGATATACCGGAAAGCTTATCTATCAGGTTACTTTGGAAATTACCCAACATAATGCTCTGATAATTATTAAGAAAAATGGAGACAGTCTCATTTACCAGTTTATTGATTACAGATGCCCTAAGATAGGCGACCCTTTCATTTGTATCTTTTACCTCTGTAAAAACTTCATCTTTTAATTTAAAAAACTCATTATCATTACTTTCAGAGAAGAAATTCAATAACAGCTTAAAAGTTTGCTCAGTATCCAGAATTCCGAGTTTATGGGCATCTTCAATATCCATAATTTCATAACAAATGTCATCGGCAGCTTCAATCAAATATACCAGAGGATGACGGGCATATATGTCAGGATTTGTCTTTAACTTCTCAAGACCCAGCTCATGGGCTATTTTTAGAAAAGTATCTTTTTCAGACTGGAAATATCCATATTTTGCTTTATCAGGATTTACCTCAGATCCAAAAGGATATTTAATGAGGGAAGCTAAAGTTGTATATGTCAGAGCAAATCCGCCTTTTCTCCTTCCATGAAATTGATGTGTCAGCAATCGCAAAGCATTCGCATTTCCTTCAAAATTCACCAAATCCAGCCATTCAACAGGTTTTACTTTTTCTTTTAGTTCTTTTCCACTACCCTCTCTAAAAAACTTCGAAATCGCATCTTCACCGGCATGTCCGAAAGGAGGATTCCCCATATCATGGCAAAGACAGGCAGCTGCGACAATCGAACCCAATTCATTCAAAACTTCCTTATTTTCAATCTCCTGATTATCTTGCAATCTCAATGCAATCAGGTTTGCCATAGATCTTCCTACACTGGCAACCTCTAAACTATGAGTAAGCCGGTTATGAACAAAAATACTTCCAGGAAGTGGAAATACCTGTGTCTTGTTCTGAAGCCGGCGGAAAGGTGAGGAAAAGATTACCCTGTCAAAATCCCGCTGAAATTGTGAACGAGCATCCGCAGTGTTTGTAACTTCTCTTTCTTCAAGTCCAAATCTTTTGGCTGAAAGCAATTGATCCCAATTCATCATAAATTAAAAACTCCATTTAAACCGGAAAAATAAGAAATTTATTTTTTCTTTAGTATCTCCACTGAATTTTCCGTTAAAAAACTGGGCATGAGCAGATAACTCGGTATTATCAGATAGAGAATACTTCAGAGAAGGATTAAAGAAGTACCCTTCAATATCGGGATAATACATGAATGCTGCAGATGCATTTATCAATGGATGTACAGGATAAGAAAGCTGTCCAAACCATGAAAATTCACTAAATGACAGTGTTTTGACTGACATGGACTGGTAATATAAATCAGAAAATGCGTTGATATTCATTTGTTTATAGTACCCGTTGTAATATCCTTCAACCTGAACAAACAAGGAATTATCAAACATATAATTCGATGATACTGTGGACAGGAGCACCCCTTCATCTAGTCCCAAATCGCCATAAGGATGCAGATAAGTGAGTTCTCCATTAAAACCGGCATCACTAATATTACCAGACCATCCCAGCCCTGCAACATAGTCTTCTTCCTTAAGCATTCCACCAATGAGCTGGAAATCATAACCCCATTGATTAAAACGATAGTAACCAGCAGCCGTCAATTTTTCATCGCTATCCATTTTAACTACCAATTCTGCAGAAGAAGTAAAAGATGGGAAATATTGTAATCGAATAGCATCGCTTCCAGGTCTTTCTTCGTAATCAAAATCAAAAAATGAATAAGCATTAAAGATATCATTAGGATTCCAGACATAAGCCTGACCCCAGTTAATGCGCTGGCGGCCAATCCTGGCTTCAAAATTGCCCTTCCTGTAATTTACCCACAAACGGTCAATGGATGTATTCAGTAAATAAGCATCTTCATCAATAATATTATTCGTCAGTCCGTCAAAATAGCCCCTATCCTGTTCTATAAGGTCTTTATAACCAGGGAAACTCTCCACAAAATCACCGTATATAAGCCTGTTACGGACTTCCATAGCTGCTGTAAATGAATTGGAAGCATACCACCTAAAGTTTAACCTGTTATGGAACATACTCTCATTTATCCATGCATCATCTGGCATTCCAATATAAGTTAGCATATAATCCGGTGGATCCATTACCGTATTCATATATTTTACATAACCGTTTAATGTGACACTTTGCTTATCATTATCAAACTGACTATAAACCTTACAGGGAAAAATAAGCGATAGAAAGACTATGAATAATAAAATAATTCTCATTTTTTTAAATTTTTACTTTCTCAATTGAATGAAGTTCCGGAAAATGAATAAGATATTTCACTTTCTTGTTCCTTCATAGTTTTTCAATACTTAAAAAAATTTTATACTTTTTCAGGTACTTTATCTTCTTTTACTTTACCATCTTCAATCGTTATGACTCGCCTTGCTTTTTTTACCACCCTTTGATCGTGCGTAGAAAAAACAAACGTAATCTGCTCCTCTTCATTCAGCCTTTCCATTATATCGAGTAAAGTTTCTGTTGATTTAGAATCCAGGTTTGCAGTTGGCTCATCGGCCAGCACAAACTTAGGCTTGGAAGCCAGGGCTCGTGCGACAGCAACCCTTTGCTGCTGTCCACCAGATAGCTTACTGGGTCTTGAGTCCACTCTGTCTCCCAAACCAACAGCTTCCAGAAGTTCTTTAGCACGGGCATCCCGTTCTTTTCTGGGCCTGCCCTGTAAATGCATAATGAATTCAACATTTTCTTTGGCTGTTAAAACAGGAATCAGGTTGTAGGCCTGGAAAACAAAACCAATGTTATGCATCCTGAAATCAATTAATTTTGATGGTTTCAAATCTCCAATATTCGAATTGTTCACTATTATTTCCCCGGAAGTTGGTTGATCCAGACCACCTATCATATTCAGTAAAGTTGTTTTTCCGCTTCCGGAAGGACCAACGATAGCAGCGAACTCTCCTTTCTCAAATTCAAGGTTTACTCCATTAACTGCATGTACCTGGACTTCTGTTTCATTATAAATCTTATGCACGTTTCTAATATCTAATATTTTCATGGCGTAATTATTTTAAATCTTTAATTTAAATTTCGATGCGTAAAGCTTCTGCAGGTTTGAGCTTCAAGGCCTTTAAAGCCGGGTAAACAGAAGCAACTATGGCTGTTAATATAATAAGGCCGGTAATGGTCAGGTAAAACTCAATGCCTATTTCCGGGTATAAAACCGGATTATATCCAACGGCCTCAAAACCCTGGGAGAAAGCTTTAAGATCAATACCGACCTTCCCGTAATACTTAATTAACAGAGCTGCCAGAACCATCCCAATGACTCCTCCTGTTATAGAGAGAAAAATGGTCTCGAGCATAATCATGGAGAATACTCTTACCCGGTTCATTCCAATTGCCATCAGCATACCCAGTTCTTTAACCCGCTCCATAACGACCATAAGCATGGTATTAACTATTCCAAATCCCAGGGCCAACAGTATAATTACCATCAGAAAATACAACATTACATCCATAAATTCAGTAATCATACCAAGCTCAGGCTGAATATCCTTCCATGACATAACGCTTAAATCACTATATTTGGATTTTAGTTTATCCAGGAAGGGTTTCGTGTCGTAACCTTCATTCAATCTAATAGCTATTTCATGAGTGGAGCCATCTTCCAAACCCAGAAGAGAGGCCAGGTCATTTTTATCAACAAATGCAACCGTATTTTCAAATGCTGAGTTTGTAATCCTGTAAATTCCGGCTACACGAAAGACCCCACCGGTCAGGCTACCATCGGCAGTCTGTAGATTTATTACAAGTTTGGATTTGATATCCACTTTCAATTGTTCAGCCAGGCTCTCCCCAATTACAATCTGCTTGTAACGGGTGTCTTTTCCAAAATAATGGCCGCAACTGTCATCTACAAATTTCTTTATTCTTTCTGCATCAGTATAGCCTAAATTCTCAATAACACCAGCACTATCATAAACCGCATTATTAATGGCTGTAACCCTTTTTTCGTGGTCCGGATTAATACCCAGCAATTGAACGCCAGTACCTGATGCAGAAGATTTTATCATTACAGGTATCTCCAGGCGCTTACTTACTGATTTTACTTCAGGCATATTCTCCAGTTCCTCAGCCATTTTATCAGAATTAGGAATAGAATAAGCAAGTTCCTGGTTCTCCATAAACTTAGGGTGATGTATCTGAATATGGGAAACCTCATATTTAATCGCCTCCTCTACCCTCCTTTCCGACATACCCTTAAAGACAGCAGAGGAGAAAATACCACCGATCATACCGATAGTAACGGCAATCATTACAATTAGACTGCGCATCCGGTTTCTCCAAATATTTTTCCATGATATTGAAAAGATCATAACTTTTTGTATTTATTGATTTAAAGATTAACCCCGCATAGCTTTTACCGGTGATATTTTTTTGATACTGTATACCGGATAAATTATTGCGACCACTACGATAATGGCCACAATAAAAAATTGATTAGCAAAATAACCAACCTCCCATGCAAGAGGCATAATAGGCTCTATACCATAAACTTCAATTGTCTCTGCCAATTTCCCGGTCAGCCGGATAGGATTAAGATGTAAATACAATATTACCGGAATGCTACCCAGTATACCACTAAACAGTCCCAGCAAGCCAATAAACAGCATCTCCATAGCAACGATTATGGATAGTTTGAATTTATGCATGCCCACAGCAATCATTACTCCGAATTCTTTTTTCCTCTCAACAATCATCATCATCACAGTGCCAAATACACCAAATGCTATAATGATATAAAGAATGGCAAGCATGATCCATCCACTTGCATTATCAGACTCTATCTGCTGAACCATTTCAGGCATTATCTCTTTCCAGGACATTATTTCATACTTATCGTCCTCAAGAGTTTTATCAAGTGTTTCAACAGTTTGATTTAGCTCATCATAATCATGCAGGTTAACCGATAAAGTAGTTAACCTGTCATAAGCCATATACATCTGCTGTGCTGTCTCAAGGGGCAGATATACCATTTTATTATCCAGGTCGGGTTTAGGTATCTTAACAATCCCTTTTACATTATACTTTCCTGCAGCTGTGGCACCATGAAACCCCTGACTGAGTAAAACAATGGTGTCATTCACACCTAATTCAAGATAATCAGAAAGCGTTTTTCCCACTAAAACGCTCTGATCTCCTTCGTTAATGTAATTTCCGGTAATCAACTTATCAGAAAGCTTTGACATTTTATCTTGTTTGGCAGGGTCAATTCCCATGACCAATACCCCCTTTGTCTTTGGGCCGGAAGAACCTAAGGCAAAAGATTCAAGCCTTGGAACAACCTGCCTGACATTCTCATTCTGCTTTATTTTCGAGAAAAATTCATCTTTGTATACAAGTGTATTATTGATGCTTTTATTATCCCAGTACCCTCGAGCATGGATTTGAATGTGGCCTGTATACAACTGAACAGCATTATCTATCATATTCCCATAACTACCTAGCTGGAAAGCTCTCATAATCAATGCAAAAAATATAGCAAAGAAAATTGAAGCAGTTGTTATCAGTGTTCGGCGCTTATTACGCCAAATATTTCTCCACGCAAGTTTTATATATTCTTTCATCTTCGAATCTTTTTAGATCAAGGTCTTACTCTTTTCATGTTTTGCTGGGAGAAGAAACTATCCGGAATATCTCTGTTAAACTTAATTTCTTCCATAGTAACGACGGTCTTTTTACCTTTTTCATCCTCCGGAATAATTTCCACATGGGTGGGTATCATCCTGCCATCCATTTCCTTTACCTGGCCCGCAATTTCAGTACGGATGAGCTCACCGTCTTCATCATAATATTCTGATTTCAATTGAAGAAAATAGTCTTTGGATATCCACTTAAGTACCTTTCCCCATACTACAGCTGCCTCTTCCTTAGGTATCAATTCAAGTTTATAACACATTGTTTTATTGATTTCTTCCTCTCCTATTAGCTTGTGATGATAATCAACCACTATGGAAGATTCTTTCAGCATATCATCATTCGTATAATCTGACCCCATCCAGCCTTCAGACATCATGGAAGGAGGAAGTTTTATAAGTCGTCCAATAGAAGGCATCCAATGCCACATATTATTCTCTCTTTTCAGGAATGTCTGCCCTTTTTCATTCGCAGGTGCAGTTACCAGCGTAAGAGCATGTTTTCTTCCTTTTATCCAGCTTTTCATCTTTATTGTACGATCCCAGGAAGGACGAACAATTTTCATAGTCATTCGGCTAATACTCGACTCTTCGCCCTGCCATTGGTCTTCCGCTTCCTTCATAATTTCTTTAGCACTAAGAGTTTGACTCAGGCTCATGAACGGAGCTATCATCAAAATAAGCAATAGTTGAAATGATATAAATTTCTTGCGTTTCATTTTACATTGTTTTAGAAAATTTGACATATCGTTCAATTAATATTTTTTTCACCCTATCGATTGGGTAATTCTCAGGATCCATAATAAAATGGAACCCAATACCATCTAATAGCGCTGCAAAAATCATTGTTTCTGTTTCCGGGTTTTTCAGATCCTGTTCTTTAAAATAATTGGTAATCATTTTAAAAATAGGCATTGTATAATCCTCAATCTTCTCCTTCACCAGATTATATATAGCCGGCTGAAGGGATACGCTAAAGTATAGCTTCCAAAATTCAGGATTGGCCTTAATAATATCAAATATCTCATTCAGATAATTCTCCACTTCTTCTCTCTGGAGAATTCCATCTTTATTCATATCCAGCCCCCCCAACATTCTCTGGATTCCTTCATCCAACAGGTCTTTTATAACATCTTCTTTGCTGTCAAAATAATTGTAAATTAATCCTTTGGAGATATTTGCTTTTTCCGCAATCTTACTTATAGAAGTAGCGTGATATCCACCTTTAGCAAATAGCTCCAGGGCAGCTTCTCTTATTAAAGCCTTCTTTTCCTCCCTGATTTCCCTGTATTGTTCTTCTGTTCTAGGTGACATAACTTATTCATTTTTAAAAAATTAACTGGCCAGTCATAAACTTTATAATTATAAATGCCCGAAAGCTTAATAAACATTTTTTGGTTAAACGTTCGTTCAAAAATAAAAACAATTTTATAACATTCCCAAATATTCAGTGTTAAATCTTTAAAAAATACCATAACGATTTCATAATCTGTGCAATATTCAATACATGCACAGGAACTCACTTTTAACGTCACGAATATTCCCTTTTAAGCACCAGATTCCGTTCTGTAACATGTTCCTTCATTTCATATTTTTTTCAATTACTGTATTGTGAATAAGGAAAACTCCTAAATTGATAAAGCCCTAAAGTTTTAGTAAATTGAATTCAAAAAAAATGGGAAGATTAGTCATACTTTCAGGACCCTCCTGCGTGGGAAAAAGTCCTTTAGAAAAAGCTATGGGACGTTTTTATCCAGAACTTAAAAAGAAACTGAAAAATATTGTACTTTATAATAGCCGTTCACCCAGACCAGGAGAAATTGATGGTATTGATTACCATTTTCGTCCGAGAAAACATATTGAAAAATTAAAATCGCAGGTAAGATATGTTGTCATGGATGTTAGAGGAGATTTACAAGCACTGGATATTCAGGAGCTAAAAGCTAATCTGAATAAAGGAGATGTCTTTTTTGAAGGAAATCCTTTTGTCGGCAGAACCCTTCAGACACATGAAAGCTTGAGTGATATTGACCGTCTCAGCATTTTTATGGCACCTCTGTCAAAAGAAGAAATAAAAGCCATTAAAACGGATCCCAATTCAGAACCGGAAAAAATAATCACTGATGTTATGCGCCGAAAACTTTTAAGAAGAACAAGAAAACAAAAAGGAGAATTATCTCTGAAGGACCTCGAAAACATAGAGAGAAGAGCCGGTAGTGCTTATCGGGAATTACAGGATGCCCATTTTTTTGAATATGTTCTCCCCAACCATGATGGCGAAGACAGCGAAAACTGGGATGCTTTCTATTATCCTGTTGGCGATTCACGAAAGTCATTACTGGCATTTGTGAGTATCCTGAATGGAGAAAAGCCCAACTTTGCTGAAGAATGGAATAAAGATTTAATCGATTAACGTATCAATAGAAGAAATAAAATAATTAACCACCGAAAGTGAGCTTTTTGAGATTTTCGTAAAAATGGTTTGAATTATAAGTGGGGTTGAAATCAGAATTTTCTGTGATTTCGCCATTTACATAGTTGATATGGCCCTTAATAAATTTGTGATGGAAAGTGTAAACCATTTCTGAGTCTTCGTTCAAATAAGGGGGCTTCTCAGTAAGCAATTGTTCTACAACAATCTCATAGGAAGAAACCTTATCGGCTTGTTTAAGATAATAATTATATATATCCTTGTCTATACTAATTACAATGAGATAATCTCCATAAGATTTATGTCTGTTGTGTTTGTAGAGAAGATCTGTAACATCATTTCGTACCGCTTCTGCTGTCTTGTAAAATGAATCAATAAATTTAAACCCTTCTTTCAGAATTTTATCTGCATCAGACTTATCTTTGGTATAATGAACAAATATTTTACGGGCTTTATCATTTTCAAATATGAAATCGAGAATTTCCTTATCCAGTAAAAAATCACGCTTTTCAGCTGATTTCGAGGGTTCCTTTTCCACGGATTTGTCAATATCTTTCTGGAAAAGATTGAGACGTTCCTGAAAACGCTTCATTTGAATACCTTTTTTTGAAAGTAGAAAATGTAAATAGCCTATATAGACTATCAGCAAGACAACTATAATCAATTCTATGGGTTGATTGGGAGAAGTTAAAAAAGATATCTGTATGTCAACGGGGTAATTCATCCGTAATTAAACCATTAATAATCAATACACGTCAGGATATAAGACAAAGTTATTACATCTGACTATATCGGTGATAAATATAAATACCTCAATTGCAACCTTTCTCAAATATACAAATTATAAATAAGGAATCAAATTGAAATAGAAATCATTACATGTTGTATTACAGCGAAGTAGATTATTTGTTCTCTATAAAGAATGAGAATGGCCAAAAACTATGTAAACTCTATAGTCATTGATAACGAATAAGTTAATTATCTCCATTTCTCAAAATTAAAATAAATACAAATAAGCTTTCAGTTGAATGAAAGAATACTCAAAATAATTGAATCAAAGAAAGAAATCATTAATATAAGGTACTATACTGTATTCCTGCCTCTTCAATTAAAATTCTCAATCAATACTCTTCTATCTCTTTTAATAGACGTCACTATTTAGAACGTAATATCATTACTTCCTCCTTAAGATACTCTGGTAGCAGTATCCCCGGATATTTTACTTCTATTCTTAATTCAGACTATAACACAATAGTATTCAAACTATTAGAATCATTGTGATAAAAAAATAAATTTTCATTTACGATAAAATATTCGTAATTTTGACTGTTACGTTTTTATGCAGCAAGCCAATAATACCTGAAAGCGTTGAGATGAACCATAAATTCCGCACTATACTAAAATCCACCAATAAATAAAATTCACTATGAATCTATATGTAGGTAACTTAGATTACAACTTAAATGACGATGATCTAAAAAAACTCTTTGAAGAATTTGGGGATGTCAAATCAGCAAAAATTATCATAGACAAAGAAACCAATACAAGTAAAGGTTTTGGTTTTGTAGAGATGGAAAATAAGGAAGATGCAAAAAAAGCCCTGGAAAGACTGAACAGCAGGGAAATAAATGGAAAAAGAATAAAGGTCAACATTGCCAGGCCAAAAAGAAATACTTACAGGAAATACTAAAAATCCTATCTAATTCTGAAATAATTGGGGTGCTAAAAAGATTTATACTTAAGGAGAAATGCAACTATTAAAAATGGGTTTCAAGTGTGTTACCCCATTCCTTCATTTAATAATATTTTATACATGAAACAACTGGTTATTACAAGACAAATTACAGACAGGTCAAATGGAGCAATAGATAAATATTTACAGGATATTAGCAAATGTGAGTTAATTACTCCTGAAGAAGAAGTTGAGCTTTCCAGGAAAATCAAAAAAGGCGACATGCAGGCATTAGAAAAGCTAGTAACAGCCAACCTGCGATTTGTCGTATCAGTGGCAAAGCAATATCAAAACAGGGGGCTGACCCTTCAGGACTTAATAAATGAGGGAAACCTCGGACTTATTAAGGCAGCTCAAAGATTTGATGAAACCAGAGGTTTTAAATTTATCTCTTACGCTGTTTGGTGGATTAGACAAGCCATAATACAAGCCATAGGAGAGCATTCAAGAGTAATCCGTTTGCCTTTAAATAAGATTGCCAATGTAAATAAGATTAATAAAGCTATACTTGAGCTGGAGCAGAAATATCAGCGGGAACCAACCGATGAGGAAATATCTGGCCAGACAGAAATATCAGAAGAAAATATCAAAGTGGCTACTAAAATAAAAAGCCGGCCTCTTTCTCTGGATGTTCCTATATTAAATTCAGATGATAATGATACAAGACTCAATGATTTACTTGACATTAACAATATGCCATCACCTGATGTAGGACTTATTTCAGAATCATTAACCACAGAAATAAACGCTGCACTCAGAAATCTAACCATTCAGGAAAAACTAATCATCGAATATTACTTTGGTCTGAATAAAAAACACCCATTAACTATGGAAGAAATTGCCCATAGAATGGGATTATCAAGGGAACGTGTAAGACAAATTAAAAAAATAGCTCTAAAAAAGCTGCAAAAATCCCCCAATAAAATGTCGCTCAAAAATTTCTTCTAATTTATAAGTTAAAAAATGTGAAAAACCCTGACAGGCCCTTTTAATTTAGATTTAAGTATCTGTAATAAAGAACATTGAATATAAATAGAACCGGCATAGTATAGCTCAAAAAACTGGTAATAAATTTTAGACTATGTTAAAAATTTATTAATTTTATATGATTCTTAAATTAAAACCACTTTGCTATGACAATAACATTCAATGAGTTACGTAAAATCAAAGACAGCCTGCCTCATGGCGGAATCAGAAAGATAGCAGAAAGACTTGAAATGAATGAAGAAACCGTTAGGAATTATTTTGGTGGTTCCAATTACGACAGAGGTGAGAGCGTAGGTATCCATTTTGGACCAGGCCCTGATGGTGGTGCTGTTACAATAGATGACCCAACAATACTCAATATGGCCTTAAAAATTGCTGAAGAAGAAAAAGAAGGCCAAAAAAATTAATGTAGGAAATACTACCAATGAAAAGCAGAAAAGCCCAACTTTTCTGCTTTTTTATTTCCATAAAGACAGAAGATGCATAATTTCAATGAGATTATAGACTCCACTGAGAACAGGTGGAAACCCAGGCTTTTTACCTTTTGCAAAAAAAATTTTGCTCACCGGACATTACCCTCCCATGATGAAAAACACCATGCAAGAGTTTGGTATTTTGCTAAAGAATTGCTCTATACATTATCTCTTAAAATGAATATAAGATTTTCCAGGGAATTTACAGAGGGACTCATTATCGCATCTTATTTCCATGATTCAGGCATGAAGTATACACGCGATGAAAAACACGGAAAAAAAAGCCGGGAAATATGTGAAGAATACTTCGAAAGGAATACATTAAAAAAAACTTCATATTTTAAAGAAATTCTAAAGGCAATTGAACATCATGATGATAAGAAAAACTATAATCCAGTTTCTTTGAATTCAAATACAATTCAATTGTTGACTATTCTATCAATAGCAGATGATTTAGATGCTTTTGGATACATCGGTATACTAAGATACGCGGAAATATACCTATTAAGAAAAGTTCCCGTGGATAATTTAGCTCAAAAGGTGTTAAACAATGCTGAGCAAAGATTCCGTCATTTTGAAAAAGTATTTTCAGATACTCCTGAATTTTTGGAAAAGCAGAGGCTTCGTTATAATATCCTGGCAAGGTTTTATGAATCGTTAAACAGCAGTCCGGCAAATTTCAAAGTAATCACGAATATTCAAAACAATATACAATTTGGGCAATATAACACACTTACCGATCTTATTGAGCCGGAAGATTGGGAAATTAAATCTTTCAAAGTCAATTTATATGAGGAATTGGCCACCTTTGACTAAAGAAGTATCTGTTTGAAGATAATAAACTATTTCACGTAGAAATCAAGTAGAACATTATCTTCAATTGAAGCCGTCAATCTATCGTTGATCTGAACAGGACCAACCCCTGCCGGAGTCCCGGTAAACAAAAGGTCACCCATTTTCAGGGTAACAAAACGAGAAACATAGGCAATTAACTGGTCAAAATTAAAAATCAGATCCTTGGTGTTACCCTCCTGAACAATTTCCCCATTCTTTTCCAATTTAAAGTTCAGATTATTAATATCTTCAAACTTTTTCTTTTTCAAAAACTTACCTATAGGCGCTGATCCTTCAAACCCTTTAGCAATCTCCCATGGTTGACCATTTTCTTTTGCCTTTTTCTGTAAATCCCTGGCTGTAAAATCAATACCAACCGTTAATTCATCGTAATATCTATGAGCAAATTTTTCAGCAATATTTTTACCTAATCTACTAATTTTCAATACAATTTCAGTCTCATAATGAATATCCTCAGAAAAATCCGGATAAAAAAACGGACGATTTCTTTTTACTATGGAAGTATCAGGTTTGAAAAAGAAAATGGGTTTTTCAGGCACTTTATTACCGAACTCTCTGGCATGATCTTCATAATTTCTGCCAATACAGATGATTTTCATTTTTCAGCTATTGTTTAAATGCACGTAACTTAATATTTGTCAGCACTTTCTTGGTATAAAGCGGGAAATCATTATTGATCATCCAGCCATAGTAACCAGGGTCTTTTTTAAGTACATCTTCCACTAACCTACCTTTGTATTTCCCAAAATTAAATACTTCCTCTCCTTTGTTATTATAGATTATTCTTCCTGCAAAATCAACAAATCTGCTATGAGCAGAAAATTCAGATAATTTAGTAATATCATTTTCCAGTTCATCATACTTGTCCAACTGGGCCTTCAGAACTTCATAAGTTGCTTCAGTATCGGCTTCTGCACTGTGGGCATTAATTAGCTCTTTATTGCAATAGAACTTGTAGGCCGCACTTAGGGTACGTTTTTCCATCTTATGGAAGATAACCTGGACATCAATGAATCGCTGTTTTTTTAGATCATAATCGATATCGGCCCTAATAAATTCTTCAGCAAGGATGGGCAAGTCAAATCGGTTTGAGTTGAACCCGGCCAAATCGCACCCTTCGATAAACTTTTGCACATTTTTAGCTATTTCGTTAAAGGTGGGTGCATCCTTTATATCTTCATCTGTGATTCCGTGTACTTCTGTAGCCTTTGGATCTATTGGCATTTCCGGATTCACTTTCATTGTCTTACTCTCTTTGTCTCCATTGGGCATAATCTTCAGCATAGCAATTTCAACAATACGGTCATTGGCAATGTCCATGCCTGTAGTTTCCAGATCAAAGAAAACCAATGGCTTATTCAGTTTCAATTTCATAAAAATTCTGATTTAGTTACTCAAAAAGAAGAAAGAGTTCGTTCCAGAACTCTTTCTTAAAACTTATTTATTTGATTTTTATTCTGTTTCCGTTTCCGATTCTACCATCATAGGCATTAACAGCATCAGAACGTCTTCGTCATCATTTTCCTTTTCAGCAGGATAAAGGAGGCCTGCCCTGGAAGGATCAGAAAGTTCAACCAAAACCTCAGTTGCATTAAGATTTGATAAAATTTCCAGCAAGAAAGAAGATTTGAATCCTATATCCATATCCTCTCCTTCATACTGGCAGTTAAGGGTTTCATGACCAGAGACTGAAAAGTCAATATCCTGGGCAGATACAATTACCTGGTTCCCCTTAAGTGAAAGTTTTACAAGATTACTTGCCTGATTTGAAAATACCGAAACACGTTTTATTGTATTATAGAAATTCAATCTGTCAATGGTTAGCTTATAAGGGTTATCTTTTGGTATTACAGAATTATAGCTGGGATAATTTCCTTCTGTTAACCTTGAAATAATTTTGTAGCTGGGAAGTGTAAATTGAACATTTTTATCGTCAAAACGGATATCTACCTGGTTTTCTTCTTTAGCAAGGATATTTCTGAGTAAAGAAGCAGGCTTCTTTGGGAAAATGAAAGAACCTTCCTGCTCCGGTTTAATATCATTTCTGCGGTATCTAACCAGTTTGTGAGCATCTGTTGCCACAAAAGTAACGTTATCCTCTTCAAGCTCAACATATATTCCATTCATAACGGGTCTCAGTTCATCGTCTGCTGTTGCAAATATTGACTTTGCAATACCTTTATGAAGGGCTTCTGATGAGACCTGAAGATGACTTTCCTGTTCCTTTTTAATTTCAGGAATTTGAGGAAAATCTTCAGCATTTTGTCCATTTATTTTATACTTACCATTTTCAGAGTTTAGCACAATCTGAAGGCTTTCCAAATTAATATCAAATGTGAGCGGTTGCTCCGGAAATTCCTTTAGGATGTCCATGAGTATTCTCGCAGGAACAGCAACTTTCCCTTCATCGGTTACATTCTCCAGATTAATTGTTGTAATCAAGGTAGTTTCAAGATCGGAAGCGGTAATCTTCAGTTCGTTATCAGCTAAGTCAAATAAAAAATTATCCAGAATGGGCAAAGTGTTTTTTTGGCTGATAACTTTTCCTATAAGCTGTAAATGATTCAATAATTCGGTACTTGAAATTACAAATTTCATCTTTTTTATTTTTTAATTAATTTTTACTATTCCATAATCCTTTCAAAACATCCAAAATCAATAAATTAAGGAACTTGTTTTGCAATATATTATTCAACCCGAAAATAATCAATTTCTTTAAACAGAGGGTCAATTTCTGTATATTTTATTAACAGAATTTCACCAAAGTTATCATAAATTCCGTACAGATAATTTAAATCATAATAGCTTTCCTGCCCAAAAGCATCTTTCTGTCCATCAGCTAATTTTCTGTAGGTTACCAGTTTTTTTTGTCTGCCATGAATATCCTTTACTTCAATTTCACAATAAGGTGTTGAATTTCTCAATGAATCATATAATCTTGCATCTTTGATAACAGATTCAAAGCGGATATTGGAGAAGTAGCTCAAATATCTGGCTGACTGAGATACATCCACACCCTCTCTTTCTTTTTTATTTTTATAACTTTTCAGAACAAACTTGTCTTTTTTATTATAGTCAAGAATAAATGATTTTTCAGGTTTTTCCGGATAGTAAATCTTAATCCGGGAAATATCCACTCCTGAATAATTAAAAAGCACTTTATTCCTCCAATAATTGGGGTCAACTCTGTAAAGCAAAGCAATATCCCCATCATGCCCGGGCAGGTTCATAAGAAAAGGTTCATCCCTGCCCGTTATCATCATATAGGTTATACCATTCTTGTATTTACTATCCTCAACCAGATAATCCTTGATCTTTTTTCCTTCTTCAAATATTTTCACATGTACAGGATTCTCCTTAAGAAGCTCAATAACTGTTTCTTTAGCCGATTCAGAAGCGGGAGATTCCACTTTCAGGTTTTGCAAGACATTAAAAAAACGTTCTACCGCTTGCTCACGGGCTGAAAAATTACCATTAAGAAACCATCTCCCCTTTTTCAGGGACAGAACAGTTTCAATAGTATCCTGCCTGAGAACAACAGAATCGGGAGCATCCTTTTCATCAAGAGCAAAATCAGAAAGAGCTGGATCAAGTGTGCTCTTTTCGTCTTTTAAATACAACAGAACGGCAACAATCAGCAATGCTATTATTGTCAGAATATAGAGGGTGGTTTTCTTTTCTTTAGTCATTATGCGCTAAATTTTAAGCGAAAGAATGTGTTCCATTTTTAATCAATTTTAACATACTTCCTTCTTCTGAGGATATTTTTTAACAACCCAAATAAAAGAATCAGTAAAATGGGTATCAGAACATTTATCAACTGCCATTTAACACGCTCATTTCGTATTTTTGCTTTATCCAGCAACCGTAGCTTAATTTCTTTGCCTCTTATATTTATCAAACCTTCCTTGTCTGCAAGAAAGTGAACACAATTAACAGCAAAGTTTTTGTTGCCATAAGTCTGCTGGGTATATTTATCATATCCGAGAGGTGAAATATAAACACCGTCAGCACGGTGATTTACTTCATTTCGTATAAGGTCCCCATCAGAAAGTATAATTTGTTGTGTCTCTTCGCTCACTTCCTGGTAATTAAGGTTTGTATGATTTTCAAGATCAGAAACAAATCTGTTTTTAAAAACCGATTGAAACCTACCTTCAAGCAAAACTCCGATAATCTTCCTGCCCTGGTTATAGGCACGTGGATTTACTTTTTCCTCCACTTCCCTCAAACTAACCATCGCCGGTGCCTGAACTACCTGTGTATTTTGTGATGAAGCAAGCAGAACTGTCTTTTTCATTCCCGGATAAGCAGGCAGAGTATCTATTGTACTGGAAAATTCTGAACGAATCATGTTCAGATTTTTATTAATCGGATGATTGTTTAAAGAAGACAAAAGAGGAAAATACAACCAGGGTGTAGGTGCAAATCTGGGTTTATCGCCTTCTAATGCCGTATTCACAGGAATAATTGCACTCTGAAGGTCTTTTATCAGATTCGGGTTAACGCGAATTCCATATTTGAAGAGCTGATCATGCAAATTCAGCTGGTCTACCCTTGCCACGGATGGATTCCCCTGAGCAATACTATCCATATCAATCTGAACAGGCTCATAGAACCAAATTATTTTTCCTCCGCGCATTAAATATTGATCAAGAAGGTATTTTTCGTTTTTGTCAAAAGCTTTTCTGGGTTTGGCAACTATAAGCGTCTCAAAGCTCTGTAAATCAATTTTATCATTATTCAGATTGATTCGATTCACTTTGTAATAATTTTGTAAAGAATTGGTCAGGTCGCCTACTTCATATTCATTAAGTTCACCATGTCCGGTAATAAAAGCAATGTGCTTTTTTTCTTCTATAGTAAGTTTATAAATTGCATCAATCAGACCGTATTCAAGTGCCTGTATTGAGTGATTCAGATTTACTTCAGCCGAGAGACCCGGGTTGTTTTTCAGCATATTTAACACAGCTTGCTTCTCTCCATGGTTCACAACGGCTCCGGGGAATATTATTTTCTGTGCATACCCTCCTTCTTCATCCCTTCTTTTTATATTTGTTGGCCTGAGGCCTTTTTGTCGCAACTCTTCATACATAGCTTGCCTTTCCTGCCTGTTTTCAGCATCAGAAGGATTAATAAATTTGTACTGCACATATTCACCAGCATATACTCGAAACTCATCAAGGGTTTCCTTTATTCTTTTCTGCATACGCTTTAAACCAACAGGAAGATCACCTTCAAGGTAAATTTTAAAATAAACGGTTTCATCAAGGTCTTTTAGGATTTCTTTTGTTGTTTCTTTCAGGGTATATCGTTTATCAGATGTAAGGTCAATTCGATAAAAAGCACGGGAAGAAATGAAGTTAACAATTAAAATAATCACCAATAAAAACAAAAACTGCAAAATTGATTTTCTGTATTTATACATAGTGTTTATGATTTACTTTCTGCTTTGAACTATAGATTTGGTTAAATAAAGAAATACAACAACAACGCTCACGAAATAGATGATATCGCGAGTATCAATCACTCCCCGGCTCATAGATTTATAATGTGAATTGATTCCCAGGTCAATTATGAATGTATCAATCGAAGAAAAGATAGTCATTGAACCAAGAAAATCAAACCCCATGTAAAAGAAAAAGCTGATGATGACAGCAATAATAAAGGCAATAATCTGATTGTTGGTGAGTGATGAAGCAAACACACCTATTGCAGAATATATTGCAGCGAGAAAAAACAGGCCAATATAGGACCCCGTGGTTCCACCCACATCTATGCTACCTTGAGGATTACCCAGATAATAGACACTGAAAAAATAAATCAAGGTAGGAATAAGAGCCAGAAGAACCAAAATAATGGCGGAAAAGTATTTGGCAGTCACTATTTGCATATCGGTTATTGGTCTTGTGAGTAATAATTCCATAGTTCCCGATTTCTTTTCATCGGCTATCATCCTCATTGTTACGGCAGGAACCAAAAACAGAAATATCCATGGTGCCAGGGTAAATAAAGTATTTAAGGTTGCATAACCACTGTCCATCACGTTATATTGTCCCGGGAATACCCACATAAACAAACCTGTAGCAAGTAAAAATACAGTTAATACAATATAACCTGTAATGGAGCTAAAAAATTCATTAATTTCTTTTTTCAATAATGTTATCATCCGAAACGGTTTTTGGTAGGACAAAATTAATGTTTTTCCTGCAGCATAAAAAACATGATTTAACAGTTAAACCAACAGATTTAACAAACTCTTATAAAAGAAAAAATTATTCATTGCAATTAGTGTTCTTTCGTTATGAGATTAAATCAAAAGAAATTGTAATTTTATGCTACCAAAATAGCAAGAACTTAATGGTAAGAAAACTAAAAATAGTATTCATTATTATACTTAACTGGACTTCTGTGTGTGGGCAGAACCCCGAAGGAAAGAACTGGTCTGGCATTGACGGAATTGAAGGAACATACAATGATGGAATTGTTATGCCCCATACAGAAAGTATAGAATACCTGACCAAAGATTTTGTTAAATCATTTTCAATTCATGTTTATAAGGAAACAAATGGCGAAAAATTATGGCAGAAAGTCTATCACCAACCCCGTTTAGGAGTGGGATTTAATTTTTCCACCCTGGGAAATAAAGAGGTATTCGGAAACGCATATTCCATCTATCCGTTTTTCGAAGCCCCTTTTTTGACAATCAATGAAAAAATCCAGTTTAATTACCGTATATCATTTGGACTCTCTTACATAACCGAAACCTTTGAACTATATGAAAATTACCAGAACATCGCAATAAGTACAAATCCGAGTATTTACTTTAACCTGATGTTTAATACAGATGTAAAGATTACAAATCACACCAATTTATTCGGAGCTGTGGGTTTCTCGCACTTTTCAAACGGAAAAATCAAAAGTCCAAACCTGGGAATTAATACCATTACAAGCTCTTTAGGCATAAGATACAAGATTAACAATCCCACCTCCCCTGAAGAAGCCTATGATATACCATCAGTAAAAAATAAAAACAGGCTTTCGGTTATCTCGTCACATGGCATTAAAGAGCACAGCAGATTCGTTGAAGGGAAATTCTACATCTCATCGTTAAATTTGAGTTTTGAAAGAAGATACGCCCACTGGGGACAATATGGGATTGGAATAGACGGATTTTATGATGAATCAAAAAAAATAAGGATAAGACTTGATCCGGAAAAAATGCAGGAGGAAGTAAGCCCTTACAATTTTGGAGCCCACCTCTCCCATGATTTTTTTGTAGGAGATCTGGCCTTAACTTTGCAATTGGGACATTATTTTTACAAACACCAATTATCGTTAAATGATTTTTACAACCGAGTTGGGCTTAAGTATTATTTTAATAATCAATTCATTCTCAATGTTACTCTAAAATCACATGCTGCCAACGCAGAGTTTATTGAATTTGGATTAGGGTATTATATTAAATAAAAAATTCGATGAAAAGACTATTTTTCTTGATTATAATTACTAGTACATTTTTGACTTCATGCAGTGAGTTCAATAATATAGATAATAAAAATACGGTAAAAAAAAGCTACTCAAATTTGGGCAATTTTAATTCAATTCATTTAGATGGCATCTTTGAAGTAGAAATTTATAATTCAGACAAAAGCGAAGTTATAATCAAGGCTACAAATTTTCAAATAAATCAAATTAAAGTAGACATTAATCAAGACACTTTACTAGTAAAAACAAGCAATTCTTATAGTCTACTTTCAAAATATAAAAAACCAAAGCTTTGTATATATTTAGATTCTTTATATGAATTTAAAAGTTTAAAGCCAATAGTATTAAGAACTATTGATACGTTAAAAAATGATAGAATTTATTTTTATTTGTGGGGTGACATTAACGATGTTAGTTTGTTAATTAAATCTTCATATTTTTTAATTCGAAATCCTTTGACAGGATTTGGAAATTATATTATAAAAGGTAATACAACTCGATCAGTTATAGTCGCTGGTGGATCGGCTCATTATAATGCAAAAGAATTAAAATCATATAATACCCGAATATATCAATATTCAACTGCTAATTCTTACGTTAATGTTCAAAACAGATTAAAAGTACTTTCTCACGCAATGGGTAATGTTTATTATCTTGGTAATCCGGCAGATATTATAGTTGAATCAGCATCTAGTGGGAAAGTAATTCCTTATAACAATTAAACTAATTATTATTATTGTTTGATTTAAGCAGTTTATACATAGCCTCCGCCACTCTTACTGAAGCTCCTTTATCACCCAGGTTTTGTCTCAATTCACGAAATTTTTCAATCATACGGTTTCTGTAATTGGTATCATTTAAAAGACGGTTCAATTCACTTTTAATCGATTCTTTGTTCATGTCATTCTGAATCAACTCCTTTACCACTTCTTCATTCATATTAAGGTTCACAAGTGAAATGTATCTGACTTTTATGAAATGTTTGGCTACATGGTAAGAGATATTATTGGCTTTATAACATACAACAAGAGGAACATTAAATAAAGCTGCCTCCAGAGTTGCTGTACCGGAGGTAATAATAGCTGCGGAAGAATTTCTGAGCAGGTCATAGGTTTTATCAAAGACAATATGGAGATTTGTTTGAGATTGCGTGTATTTTTTGTAAAAATCTGCATCTATGGAAGGAAGGCCGGCAATTATAAATTGATAATCAGGAAAATCAGTTATGACCGCAAGCATAACAGATAAATTCCTTTCAATTTCCTGTTTTCTGCTTCCAGGCAAAACTGCAACGATAGGCTTTTGTTCTAATTCATTGTTTTTAATAAAATCTTCAAAACTATCTCCTTCCTCATATTTCTCGTCAATCGCATCAATAAGTGGATTACCATGAAATTCTGCTTTATAATTGTGTTTATTGTAGAAATCTTTCTCAAACGGAAAAATAATAAACATCCTGTCTACATAGGCTTTGATCATCTTTATTCGTGATTCCTTCCATGCCCATATTTTTGGCGATATATAATAAAAAACTTTTATGCCTTGTTGTTTGGCAAATTTGGCCATTCGAAGATTAAATCCCGGATAATCAATAAGTATTAAAACATCAGGATTATATTCAATCAAATCCTTCCTGCAATCACGAAAATTTTTACTGATTTTTCTGATATTCACTAGCACTTCCCAAAAGCCCATTATGTTGTGGTCTTTGTAGTGCTTTACCAATGCGCCTCCCTGTTCTGCCATCTTATCTCCACCCCAGAAACGGAAGTCCGTATTGGGATCTACTTTTTTCAGGCCCTTCATTAAATTAGAACCGTGTAGATCTCCTGAAGCTTCGCCGGCAATAAGATAGTACTTCATATTTTTAGAGATTAAACCGAATGCTTATAAATAAATACAAATATGGCAAGAATTATGGTGGCCATCAAAACCCCACGGGCTGAATAAAGCAAATTTCGCCATATAAAAATGAAGAAAATCAACAAATTAGGATAAACAGATATGCTAAGAAATTTGCTAAATAGCTTTAATTCAAAAATGGTGTCAAGAAAAGTGGCAAATTTATAATCTGAAAATTTAATAAGATAGAAAAGAAACAGAACCGTGACAGGCCAGGCTATACCAATAGCAAAACCAAGCCATAAAGAGTTCCATTTTTTTTTACTCATGATTGAGATCTTTTAGATCTTCCATGGCATTATAGTTAGTCAAATCAACATGAATGGGAACAACAGAGATGTACTTGTTTTTTAATGCCCATTCATCGGTATCGGTAGCACCATTCTCATGCTCTTCAAAGAAACCTGTGAGCCAAAAATACTCGCCTTGTCTGGGATCCATACGCTTTTCAAACTCTTCTCTCCAGACTCCCTTCGCCTGGCGGCAGACCTTTATTCCCTTTATCTCATTCTCAGGTATTGCAGGAACATTCACATTCAGGCAGGTTCGTTCAGGTAATCCCTTCTTAAGAACATGCTCTACAATCTTTTTCCCATGTTTTACTGAAGCTCCAAAATCTGCATCATGGTCAAAATCAAGAAGTGAAAATCCAATAGACGGAATTTCGTTTACACATCCTTCGATAACTGCTGCCATTGTCCCTGAATAAATTACACTTACAGAAGCATTTGATCCATGATTGATCCCGGAAACTATTAAATCAGGGGTTTTAGGCAAAATTTCACTGAAGGCAAGCTTAACGGAATCTACCGGAGTTCCGGAGCAACTATAAACCGTCACATTTTCTTCTTTATTTATTAACTTATACCGAACGGGTACTGTTACCGTTATAGCATGAGACATCCCGGAGTGAACTCTTTCTGGTGCCACGACCACAATCTCCCCATAAGGCTTTACCATATCCACAAGGGCTTTGATACCTTTTGCTTCTACTCCATCATCGTTTGTTACTAGTATTAATGGCTTCCGATTTTTCACGATATTCTTTTTTTAAAGTTGCAAAAATACTGAAATATAACCAATTATCCATATTTTTTAAGGATTTCTTACTTGTTTGTAAAATCCTTTATTTGAGTAAGAAAAGAATCATCTGCGTCCACTCGTTTGGGATACTTAACATATAAAAATGAATCAAATCATTCATATATTCGAGCTTTCCTTTATTCGTTGTTTTAGATAAATATTTTTTATTTTTGTTCACCCTTAATCAATCATAATAAATCCTTTGAAAAAGTTGAATTCAATATGAAAATATCTTATAACTGGCTAAAAGATTACGTAACGACCGACTTGTCACCTGAAGAAATATCAAAGATATTAACAACCACTGGTTTAGAAGCAGAGGGTATTAAACGTTTCAAACCTATTGAAACAGAACTGGATAGCCTGGTAATTGGAAAAGTTACTTCCTGTAAAAAACATCCTGATGCCGATAAATTAAGTCTTGCTACGGTTGATGTTGGTGAAGACAGAGAATTACCGATAGTATGCGGAGCACCGAACGTTGATGAAGGGCAGAAAGTAATTGTGGCAAAAGTTGGTACAGTTCTAAAGGTGAAAGGAAAGGATTTTCCCATAAAGAAAGCCAAAATACGGGGTGAAGTTTCTGAAGGTATGATTTGTTCTGAAGATGAAATTGGAATGGGAGATTCTCACGAAGGTATTATGGTTCTGGAAGATAATGCTCCAGTAGGACAATCAGTTAAAGATTACTTCAATATTGAAGAGGACACTGTTATTGAAATAGATCTAACACCCAACAGAATTGATGGAGCATCTCATATTGGGGCAGCAAGGGATTTGGTAGCTTATCTAAAGCAAAACCAGGAAATCAACTTAAATATTCCTTCCGTGGAGAATTTCCATGTGGATAATAATACACTTGATATTCCGGTGGAAATTAAAAACCCAGAAGCTTGTCCAAGATATAGCGGGGTAACAATGACCAACATCAAAGTTAAACCTTCTCCTGACTGGCTCCAGAACAGACTTAAAGCTATAGGAATCCAGCCAAAAAACAACCTGGTCGACATTTCCAATTATGTATTACATGAAACGGGTCACCCACTGCATTTTTTCGATGCAGATGAGATAAAGGGAAACAAGGTTGTTATTCAAACTCTTAACGAAGGAACCCAATTTGAAACCTTAGACGAAGAAGAAAGAAAACTTTCCTCTGAAGATTTGATGATTTGCAATTCAGAAGGACCGATGTGTATAGCAGGAGTACTGGGAGGAATAGAATCCGGAGTTACAGAGGGAACCAAGAACTTGTTTATTGAAAGTGCCTATTTCAACCCCAAATACATCCGGAAAACTGCCAAGCGGCACGGAATAAATACTGATGCATCTTATCGTTTCGAACGGGGAACAGACCCCAACAATACTTTATATGCACTAAAACGTGCCGCCATCCTGGTAAAGGAATTGACCGGAGGAGAAATATCCTCGGAAATAAAGGATGAATATCCAAGGAAAATAGAAAAGCAAAAAGTAAAACTTCCTTTTAAGAAACTTTTTAACCTTACTGGGCAGCAAATGAAACCTGAAAAGGTTAAAAACATCCTCGAATCTCTTGATTTTCAAATTGAAGAAGAAACAAGCGAGCATTTATATATAGCTGTCCCCACCTATCGCGTGGATGTTGAGCGGGATGTTGACGTGATTGAGGAAATTCTGCGCATTTATGGATATAATAACATCCAGATTCATGAAAAGCTCAACACCAGCTTAACACATAGTGAAGGTATAGACAGGGAAAAATATTCTGAGACCATCTCGAATATTCTTACTGGCATGGGCTTTTATGAAATTATGTCTAATTCAATCACCAACGACGATTATTATGAAAGCCTGAAGACTTATCCTAAAGAAAAACTCGCATACCTGCATAATCCCCTAAGTAATGATTTAAATTGTATGCGGCAGACTCTGGTTTTTGGAGGACTTGAATCTATCTCCTATAATTACAATCATCAAAGACCTGATTTAAAATTGTTTGAAATAGGAAATTGTTACCGTCTAAATGGTGAACTCCAGGATCCGGAAAAAAATGATGAAATACTGAAACACTATAATGAGCAAACACACCTGGCTCTCTTTGTTACTGGAAATTTATTGAAAGAGAACTGGATAACCGGGACTAAAACACCCCAGTCCTCCATTTTTCATCTAAAAGGCTATGTTGATTCAATCCTGTCAAAATTAGGATTTGATCTTAAGAAGATAAAGTCAGATGAGACAGAAAGCGATGTATTTGAACAAGGCTTACGTTACAAATTAAAGAAAAACCTTCTTGCTGAATTTGGCACGGTTAGCAATAAGCTGTTACAGAATTTTGACATGGAAAACGAAGTTTATTATGCCGACCTCTATTGGGATAAGTTAATTCAGCTTGCAGAAAACAATAAGGTTGCTTATAAAGAAATATCAAGATTCCCTGAAGTAAGAAGAGATTTAGCACTACTCATTGATGATTCTGTTAAATTTGAAGATATCAGAGATCTGGCTTATCAAGCAGAAAGGAAATTTCTGAAGGAAGTCAACCTGTTTGATGTCTATAAAGGTGAAAAGCTGGGAGAAAACAAAAAATCTTATGCAGTAAGCTTCATTCTGCAAGACGAAAAACAAACATTAAAAGATAAGCAGATAGATAAAATTATGGATAAACTGATAAAAACATACAAAGATAAGCTAGATGCAGAAATCCGCTAAAACACTCTATATATGAACAAGATTGAACTTTTACAAGAAGATATCACACAACTGAAAGTTGACGCTATTGTAAATGCTGCCAACAAATCCTTATTAGGAGGTGGCGGCGTCGACGGAGCAATACACCAGGCTGCCGGATCAGAGCTTTTGGAAGAATGTAAGACACTCAATGGGTGCAAAACAGGTGAAGCGAAAATCACCAAGGGTTACAACCTGCCGGCAAAATATGTGATTCATACTGTAGGACCTGTTTGGAATGGTGGCAAGTACAATGAACCTAAACTACTTGCGAACTGCTATAAAAACAGCCTGAAAATTGCTTCACGGCATGGAATCGAGACAATTGCATTTCCGAATATAAGCACAGGAGTTTACCATTTTCCAAAAGATAAAGCTGCCGATATTGCCATATCAACAGTAGAGGATTTTTTAAAAAAGGACAAAACAATCAAGAAAGTATATTTTATTTGTTTTGACAGTGAAAATTACAATATCTATAAAGAACGATTATAGGTATATTTGATTAAAATTTATAATCCGTTGATAAATAAAACTGAGAAAGTAGAATTACATGAGAAATACCATCTAAATCTTTTAATCCATCCTGATATTCTTTGAAAATCTCAATTCTCCCATATACATAAACTATCTATTTTATTGATTTACAGATATCTAATGTTGAAAAAAACTACATTTTTCGGTCATATCAGAAATTCGCTTTTTTATTCCCTTCGGTTCCCGCCAAAGCGGGACAGGCTATGAGATCGCTCCTTCTCCGTAATAAAACTATGAAGGAGAAGCTTCGCTTAGTTGTCTCCCACACAAAAAAGTTCCACCTGACCGGCCACTAACGGTAAAAAAGTCACCGCTGGAATAAAATTTTGATAAATCAACGGGGTAATAAAACAGTAAACTCGCTGCCTTTATTTAACTCACTATCAACTGATATCTGTCCACCGTGCTTTTCTGTCAGCTCCTTACACACGACAAGTCCCAATCCTGTTCCCTTATCATCATTCGTATCTTTAGTTGAAATGTTTTCATTAATCATAAAAAGCTTTTCCTGATTTTCGATATCTATTCCAACACCGGTATCACGAACGACAATTCTGGTTTCTTTTTCAGTTTGACTTACTAAAACACTTATCTTTCCTTCTTCAGGTGTAAATTTTATTGCATTGGAAATCAAATTTCTGAGAATAGTGGATATCATCACCTTGTCGGCGTTATGATAAGTTCCTGACTGAGTCTTGGCATCTACAGAAATATTCTTTGCATTTAAACTGCTCATTAAAAGATTTAAGACCTCCTGGACTACCTCATGCAAATCAATCTTTTCAGGATGAAATTTTATCTGACCGGTTTGCATTCTTGACCATTGCAACAGGTTCTCTAATAGCTCATAACTGTCCCTGGCTGATTGATAAATGATGTTAGCAAATCTTTCTGATTTATCTATATTTCCATTTCTGACATTATCAAGCAATAATTCGGAGAAACCAATAATGGCGTTAAACAAATTTCTCAGATCATGCGAAATGATAGTTAACAATTTATCTTTTGTGGCATTCAATTCTGAAAGTTTCTTCTCATTCTGAATCAGAGCCTGCTCCATTTTCTTTCTTCTGGTAATATCTCTTGAAATACCAAAAGTTCCGATGATACGACCATGTTTATCTTTTAGAGGCATTTTTGTTGTTGAAGCCCAGGTCTTATGGCCATCGGTCCATGTTTCTTTTTCCTCAATATTGTTAAGTGGTTCTCCTGTAATTATTATTTTCTGTTCATCAGAAAAAGCTTTTTGGGCATGTTCGGGAGTAAAATAATCAAAATCTGATTTCCCAATGGCTTCATCCGGAGATGACAAACCGTGTTTTTGAGCAAAAGTTTTGCTTACTTTTATAAATTCGCTGTTAAGGTTCTTAAAATAAATGCTGTCAGAAATCGAATCCATTAAGCAATTCAATAAATACTCTGCTGATTGGAGTTCCTCTCCTTTTTTATATGTCCGGTACACAAAAGGTTCCTGATCTTGCTGCTCCTTCAAGTTTCTGTTCTCTTCTTCCAGAATTTTATTCTCCTGCTTAAGAGAAATAAGCTCTTCCTCTTGTCTTTCTAATTTCTTCAGCAGCTCATCGTATGTAATTCTGTTGTTTTCCATCTGGTATTTTAAGATGTAAAATTTATAAAAAATAAGATAAAAAAAAAGATGCTGCTGAGAATAATCAAAATTAATTGCTTTGTTTTATTTGTTTTTCAAATATAGACCTGATATCGCGACTAAACCAGTTGACAGCTCCTCGCTTTTTCAGAACCACCTGATTATCTGCTGATATCAGCAAAGAAGTTGGCAAGACCTGATATTCTAGTGTCCCTGAAGGCCTTGATTTAATCTGGTAAACAGGCATATTATAATCATTTTCATTTATGTATTTGGTGGTTGTAGAAAAAGGCTCCTGCGAAATAAAAAGAAAATGCACCTGATTTTTGTATTCATTATAAAGCTTTTGCAAAGTAGGCATCTCAGCTCTGCAAGGCGGACACCAGGTTGCCCAGTAATTAATAAACACAGGTTTACTATCAAAATCATTTAAGGTATACTTTTCCCCCGCTTCATCAACAAATATCAAGCTGGATTTGCCCTCTAGCTGACTTTTCTCCGACTTATTGGTATCATCGACAGAAGTTACAAACATTCGTAATTTTGAAGCATATGTCATCAATTCCTTTCTGGTACCTGGAATTAAAATTAAGACTATCAAGATGATAAGTACAATATCAAGTATCTTATTAAACAGGGATTGCTTTTTATACTTTTCGATTCTTTTATTAATAAATTTTTTCATAATCCATTTTGAGTTAACTAGCAGATTAAAATTCTTTATTCAAAACAAAATCTTTTATTTCCTTCCTCACCCGCTTATTTTCTTCTCTCTTTCTGAGTTTCTCAGGGAATTTACCTGGCTGTCCTCTATAACCCATGGCCACCATAGCAACGGGTTCGTGGGTCTTAGGTATATTCAGAAGTTCTCTGGCTTTCTTTTTAGAAAATCCCCCCATCTGATGCACATAAATATCCATTGAAACCGCCTGAATCAATAGATTACCCATAGCCATACCTGTATCATGAAACGCATACCGGTTCTCTTTATTTGTAGTAGGTGAAATCATATTGGCAACACTTAACGCTAATACAGGTGCACTCTGAGCCCATTCCTGGTTAGCTTCCATAAGGGTTTCAAAAAGTTTCTCATATACTTCATCCTGGTTTTTCCTTCCATAAATAAAATTCCAGGGCTGATCATTAAAACTGGAAGGAGCCCACCTTGCCGCTTCAAATAATTTAAAAAGATCATCATCACTAATTTCTTTATCAGAAAAGATTACCGGACTGTATCTTCTTAGTATCAATTTTGAAACCATTTCAACATTTGAGTTACTCTTTTTCATTTCTATAAAAATTTTATATTCTGTTAATATTTAACCCGAATAATTAACTTCGTTGAGGGCTTCGCCGTTCAAGAATTATTCCTGTCTCCGACAGCGATTAAGATATGAAATTTTTTCTGCTATAAAAAAAAATAAAAAATACACTTACAATCATCAAAACCCGTAAAATATATAACATGTTATAAAATATTTTGTTCTAAACTAAAAATCATGTCTTAAGGTTTGATTATCAAAAAACTTTTGATTAGCATTGTGCCACAATTTCAATAAATATTAACCAATTAAAAATATAAGGGCTATGGCAAACATGACCACTAATGACTACATGAAAAGAGAGGAACAATATGGTGCTCACAATTATCATCCACTCCCGGTAGTGCTGGACAAAGGTGAAGGAGTTCACGTATGGGATGTTGAAGGCAAAGAATACTATGATTTTTTATCTGCTTACTCTGCAGTTAACCAGGGCCACAGTCACCCAAAAATTGTTAACACCCTTAAGGAACAGGCAGAAAAGCTCGCATTAACTTCCAGGGCTTTTTTCAACAGTGTTTTAGGAGAATATGAAGAGTATGTAACCAAATATTTCGGATACGATAAGGTTCTTCCAATGAATACGGGAGCTGAGGCTGATGAAACAGCTATCAAATTGTGTCGTAAATGGGCTTATAAAAGAAAAGGGATTACAGAAAATGCTGCGAAAATAATTGTTTGTGAGAACAATTTCCACGGCAGAACTATTACTATTGTCTCCATGTCAACAGACCCTGACGCAAGAAAAGACTATGGTCCTTATACCCCTGGTTTTGTTACTATACCTTTTAATGATATTGAAGCCCTTGAAAAAGAACTCCAGGATCCAAATGTAGCAGGGTTTCTTATGGAGCCTATACAAGGAGAAGCCGGTGTTAATGTTCCGGACGAGGGTTATCTGAAAAAGGCCTATGAGCTTTGTAAAAAACATAATGTATTGTTCATGGCAGATGAAGTACAAACCGGTATTGCCAGAACCGGTAAAATTCTTGCCTGTGACCATGAAGGTGTTCGCCCGGATGTCCTGATTCTCGGCAAGGCTATTTCCGGAGGTATGTATCCTGTATCTGCTGTATTAGCTGATGATGATGTTATGTTGACCATTCAACCTGGTGAACATGGTTCAACTTTCGGTGGTAATCCAGTTGCTGCTAAAGTGGCAATAGCTGCCCTTGAAGTAGTAAAAGAAGAAAAGCTTGCTGAAAATGCTGAAAAACTGGGTAAAATATTCAGAGAAGAGTTCAAAAGCATCGATTCTGAAATGATTGAAGAAGTAAGAGGAAAAGGTTTGCTGAATGCCGTAGTAATAAAAAACAAAGATGGAAAAACAGCATGGGATGTTTGTGTTACAATGAAAGATAACGGAGTACTGGCTAAGCCCACTCATGGAAACATCATCCGTTTTGCTCCTCCTTTGGTAATTTCAGAGGAACAACTAAGAGATGCAATGGATAAAATAAAGAAAACATTCAAAGAATTCGAATAAAACTGAAAACACCATTAAACGGTTTATTAGAAAAGCTGTCTAAACAATTTTAGACAGCTTTTTTATATCCAAACAAACCTGTATACAAGATGAAAACAAATTTAAAATTATTGTTAATTGCAATTATGTCTGCATCATTTATTGTAGGGGCTTGTACAAAACAAACTCCCGAAAAAAAAGATTTAAACGTTGATTATATCGATGTTTCGGTGAAACGTGGCAACGATTTTTACCAGTTTGCTAATGCCGGCTGGATGGAAGCCAATCCACTACCAGCAGACGAAAGCCGCTTTGGTTCATTTGACCTGTTGGCTAAAGAAACCAAAAAGAAAGTAAAAACTATACTGGAAGAGTCTGCTCAGGGGGATTTTGAGGAAGGAAGCATAGAGCAGAAAATTGGAGATTTCTATATGCTGGGAATGGACCTGGAGAAAATTAATAAAGAAGGAATAAATCCTATCAAACCAGAACTTCAGAGAATTGAATCAATCAAGACAACTGAGGAAGTTCAAAATCAAATCACCCATCTGCACCAGTATGGAATAGGTTCATTGTTCAGATTATCAGCCAGTGCTGATGCAAAGAACAGCGATATGGTAATTGCCCAGTTAAGCCAGGGGGGATTGGGTTTATCCGATCGGGATTACTACGTAAACGACGACAAGCGATCAAGAGAAATCCGTGACGCTTACAAGGATTATATTTTAGAAATTTTTGAGCTGGCAGGAAGCTCAAAAGAAGAAACTCAAGAAGCCCCTGCAACCATCATGAAAATTGAGACCAGGCTCGCAGAAGCTTCTATGACAAGGCTTGAAAGACGAAATCCGCATAAAACATATAACAAAAAGCAGCTTAATGAAATAAAGAAGAGCTACCCAAACTTTGATTGGGTTGCTTATTTTGAGGGTTTAGAAATTAACCCACCAGAAGAATTAAATGTAAGGCAACCGGAATTTTTTCATGAGATGAATAAGATGGCTTTTGATGTTCCGGTGAATGAATGGAAAACATATTTCAAATGGAATGTTCTGAATAGCAGCGCAAATTTTCTTTCAGACGATTTTGTTCAGGCCCATTTTGATTTTTATGGAAAATCAATGCAGGGAAAAGAGCAAATGATGGAGCGATGGAGAAGAGTGCTGGATGTTACAAATTATGCACTTGGACAGGCTATCGGGAAAAAATTCGTGGAAAAACACTTCCCGCCTGAAGCCAAAGAACGCATGGAAATACTCGTTGAAAATTTAAGAACAGCTTTCGGACAGAGGATAGATGAATTGGAATGGATGAGCGATGAAACAAAAGAAAAAGCACATGAAAAGCTGAAAATAATCAACAAAAAAATCGGCTATCCTGACAAATGGAGAGACTACTCCGATCTTCAGATTGGTAAAAAATCATACATTGATAACGTCCTGGCTGCCCGTAAATTCAATAAGGAATACCAGCTGAATAAAATTGGTAAACCTGTAGACCGAACAGAATGGTTCTTTCCTCCTCAGACTGTAAACGCATACTATGCACCTTCACTCAATGAAATTTGTTTTCCAGCAGGAATTCTTCAACCTCCGTTTTTCTATCTTGAAGGTGATGATGCTGTAAATTACGGGGCTATCGGAGCCGTTATAGGTCATGAAATGACCCATGGTTTTGATGATCAGGGTCGGCTATATGACAAAGAAGGGAACTTAAATGACTGGTGGACAAAAGAGGACAGCAAGAAATTTAATGAAAGAACAAAAGTTCTTGTTGATCAATACAACAAAAAGATTGTACTGGATACTATTCATGCAGACGGTGAACTCACCCTGGGAGAAAATATAGCCGATTTAGGAGGCCTTAGTATCGCATATACAGCCTTCCTTAATGCAACAAAAGACAAAGATCTTCCCGAAAAAATAAAGGGTTATACTCCTAAACAAAGATTCTTCCTTGCCTGGGCTCGTGTTTGGGCACAAAACATAAGAGATGAAGAAATTCAAAGAAGAACTAAGGAAGATGTGCACAGCTTAGGTTTACACCGGGTTAACGGACCCATAGTGAATATGGGAACATGGTATGAAGCATTCGATATAACTGAAGAAGATGAATTATATCTGCAACCCGAAAAACGGGCAAAAATATGGTAAGGTAATTTAAATTGAATAAAAAAGCATCTTCAGCAAGAGTTGAAGATGTTTTTTTTATTTTTGATAAAAAACATAAAAATAATTAAAAATGAAAAAAGTTATACATACACCGAATGCCCCGGAAGCAATTGGACCCTATAGCCAGGCTATTGAGACAAATAACACCCTCTATATATCAGGGCAGTTACCTTTAGTACCTAATACAATGGAGATGCCTGAAGGAATAGAAGACCAGGTTGATCAGGTAATGAAAAACATTGGGGCTATACTGAATGCGGCAGGGTATTCTTATGAGGATGTTATAAAGTCGACTATTTTTCTCAAAGACATCACAGATTTCCAGGTCGTAAATGTAATCTACGGCAAATATTACCAGGAAGAACCTCCTGCTCGATCAGCCTTTGAGGTAGCCCATTTGCCTAAAAATGCCAAAATCGAGATTGAAACTATAGCTGTGAAAGAATAAATCAGATGGAATGATATAGTTGTCTATCAATAAAAAGAGGCTGTCCAAAAAGTCATTAAATAAGATTCTTAACAACTTTTCTCCCTTTCTTTAAAGGATAAAGTCGCTGAAAATTAATCTTTCTTTCAGAGTGAGAAACAAAGTCTGATTTTCAAGAACTTTTTAGACAGCCTCTTTTCTGATTATTTAGACTATATAGGTTCGTATTCTCCTTTTTCCACACCACAAACCGGACATTTCCAGTCATCCGGTATATCTTCAAAAGCTGTTCCGGGTTTGATTCCTCCTTTGGGATCCCCTTCTTTCGGATCGTAAACATGACCACATACTCTGCATTTGTACTTCTTCATAAAATATGTTTTTAGGGTTAGTATAAAAAGCTATTTTAAAGGTTTTTCAGAGCCTTGCTCCTGATTTTTATTAAACAGACATAACTTTTGTAAATATACTAATTTACATACGTTTTTTCAATTAAAGCTTTTTAAAGTACAAATTGTTAAAGTGAAAGTCATTAATAGGGAGATCAATTTTGAAACCAACCACGTTGCCATCTGAATCAAAGTCAAAAGTTACCAGACCAAAAGGTAAAAATGGATCTTTAAAATCGATACGGAATGTATCGTAATGCCAATGTGACATGGGGCTTGTAAATATCTCGCCGGCAGGTTCAAGAGTCAGACTGATTTCTTCCCCAATCTTTTGGATTTTTGCATTTCCATACATTTTATCTTTATACTCTCCGGTATATTTATTTAAAGATAGAGCAGGTGATGTATTCTCCACACGGCTGTTTATACGCTTTGTATCCTTTTCTTTCTTTTTTTCAATATAATTTTCTTTCTCTTTTGCAAATTTCTCGATCCAGTCTCTGTCCGTTTCATTTAGGTAAAAATCAATTATTTCCTGTTTCAAAGCATTATGCACAAAAACTTCAAAGCCATTGTTCAAAATCACAAAACCAAGATTTTCTTCAGGAATTAAGGTAATCTTACTAATATATCCGGGCATACCACCATTATGTTCAATTATCTTTGCGCTGTGGTAATCATACATTGACCAGCCGAACCCATATCCCCTGAAATGAATACCTTGTTCTTTTTGTTGTTTAGAAACATTCAGCAAAGTCTGGGGCTTAAAACAGTCATCAATAGCAGCTTCTTCTATAATTTCCTTACCTCCATAATTTCCTTTATTAAGAAGCATTTGTACCCAAAGAGAAAGATCTTCCACACTGGAGTGAATGGATGCGGCAGGTTTGGTGGCGGTGAAATCGTAAAGACTAACCTGATCACCATTCAGATGAGGGTAGGCAACTTCGATATCTGGTGTAATTTCATCATTGGACGGAGTTGTATTCTTCATCTCTAATGGTTTAAGAATTCGTTCTTTTACAAATTCCGCCCATGTCTTGCCAGTAACCTTTTCAATAATTTCACCCGCTAACATATACATATTATTCTGATAACCAAAGTCTTCCCTGAAATCATTTTCAACGGGCAGAAATCTCATCCTGCGCATTACTTCTTCATTTGAGTAATCGGTATGATACCATAATAAATCCCCTGTAAAAGTTGTTAATCCTGAACGATGGGAAAGGATATCCGCGAGATTTAATTCTCTTGTAACGTACGGATCTTTCAAATTAAATTCAGGAATATAATCTTTCACCTTATCATCCCATGACACTTTCCCTTCATTCACAAGGATCGATAATGAAACCGCAGTAAAGGCCTTGGTACAGGAAGCTATATTAAATACGGATTTCTTTGTTACGGGTTCATTTGTTTCTGAACTTCTTATTCCATGAGTGTAATATCGTACTTCCCCGTTCTTTATTACAGCAACAGCCAGTCCGGTTGGTTGAAATGTTTGATAGGCTTCTTTTACAAGATTTTCTAATTGTTTCCGGCTTGAATCATTTTCCTGGGAATAATTGAATTGAATAGCCAATAAGATTATCAGGATACTCAGAAAAAACTTTTTCATTTTATAAAAACTGTTTAAATTCTTGAATTATTCGGGTTAAATAATCCTCATAAAAATAAGAAAAAGGAAATGCTTAACAAAAGTATGTTTTACCCTGCACAATATTATTCAGCAGAAAAAATCCAATCCGGATTTACATGGAATAATGCAATCCTGCATCAGGCCCTAATGGTAAACCAAGCAATATCCAGACAGTAAGGAGCACAACCCATGCTAGGAAAAAGGTAATCGTATAAGGAAGCATGGTAGAAATAACTGTTCCAATACCAGCTTTACTGTCATATTTCTGAATAAACGCTATAATCAGGGCAAAAAAGCTCATCATAGGTGATATTATATTGGTTACACTATCTCCGATACGATAAACCACCTGGGACAATTCAGGTGAGAAGCCCATAAACATAAACATAGGAATAAAGATTGGAGCCAGCAAAGCCCATTTTGCTGAGGCGCTTCCCATAACCATATTGATTGCTCCCGCGAATATCACAAAAAGTATCATAAGGGGAATAATACCCAGACTGGTTGCCATAAGAGCATTTGCCCCTTTTATGGCAATAATCATTCCGAGGTTACTCCATTTAAAATAAGCCACAAACTGGGCAGCAAAAAATACCAGGACAATATAAGTTCCGAGTGACTTCATGCTATCAGCCATTCCTTTCATTACATCGGAATCATTCTTATATTGTTTTGTTGCAATCCCATAGGCAAGACCAGTAAGTCCAAAAAGCAGAAATATAAAGGTTATCACTCCATCAAGTAAGGGAGAATGCAGAATTCCTCCTTCCGGACCTCTTAAAACGCCATCTTCTGGTAGTGTCCCCCACAGAATTATTCCTGTAAACACCAGGAAGGTAACAAAAGCTGCCAGGACTCCTTTCTTTTCCTGCAGGGTCAGTCTTTTCAGTTCTTCTGCTTCTTGATCTCCTTTATAGTCACCAAGTCGTGGAGAAACAACTTTTTCAGTAACCCAGGTACCAATAAATGCGATTATGAAAGTCGAAGCGACCATGAAATAATAGTTGGCCGTTGGATTCACAGTATATTGCGGATCGACAATTCTTGCTGCTTCCTGCGATAAACCTGCAAGCAGAGGATCGATGGTGCCAATTATCAAATTAGCAGAAAACCCACCGGACACACCTGCAAATGCAGCAGCCATACCTGTAATAGGATGTCGCCCCAAAGTTTGAAAAATCACCCCGGCTAAAGGAACCAGGAGAACATATCCTACGTTGCTTGCCAGGTTTGAAAGTATACCTGCCAAAACAATAATAAAAGTCAATATTCTATGAGGTGCTGAAAGAACAAGCAGACGGATGACTGCCCCTATAAAACCACTGCTGTCAGCAATGCCAATACCTAACATGGCCACCAGCACAATGCCCAAAGGGGCAAAACCCGTAAAATTTTCAACAAGGCGTAAAATTATCTTGTGCACTCCTTCTTCTGACAGAAGATTTACAGGTTTGATGACTTCATCGGTGGTAGGATGAACAGCTGACCATCCCAATAAATCTCCAAGACCTGACAAAACCAAAGCCAGTATGGCAAATATTGCAAATAAGGTAGCTGGGTGCGGAAGAGCATTTCCTGCTTTTTCTACTCCATTTAAAAACTTCTGAAAGAGGTACTGAAAGGATAATTTCTTAAGCATAGTTTCAGGTCTTTTTAAAAATTTGAGGCGTAAAACTATAAAAAATATTGAATTTTTAATTGATATAAAACATATTGAAATTACAAACAAGTCATTATAAAAATTGTTGAAGTATAAAATCCTAAAAACTTTAGAATTATGGAAACAATAAAGCTTCATAAAATTAGTAATCCAGTAACGAGAATTGGAATAGGAACATGGGCCATTGGTGGTTGGATGTGGGGTGGTACTGATGAATCAACCTCTGTAAAAACCATCAGGGAAGCTTTTAATAAAGGACTGAATCTGATTGATACAGCCCCGGTATATGGATTTGGCACTTCAGAGAAAATAGTAGGAAAAGCCTTACAAGAGCATGGAAAAAGAGAAGATATAGTGCTTGTAACAAAAGTGGCCCTTGAATGGAATGAGGAAACCCCATTTCGTAATTCCTCCAGGGAAAGAATTATGAAAGAAATTGAAGATTCCCTGGAAAGATTACAAACCGATTATATTGATGTTTACATGATTCATTGGCCTGATCCAAAGGTTCCGTTTGAAGAAACAGCCCATGCGATGCAGAAATTAGTTGAACAGGGAAAGATAAGATCCATTGCTGTGAGTAATTATTCGCCCGAACAAATGGATGAATTCAGAAAAACTGCGCCCATTCATGTATGTGAACCACCTTATAATCTTTTCGAAAGGGAAATTGAAAAAGACGTTCTGCCCTATTGCAGGGAAAATAATATCAAGAGCCTTACTTACGGAGCTCTTTGCAGAGGCTTGTTATCCGGAAAAATGACCAGCGACAGGGAATTTAAAGGAGATGACTTAAGAAAAATGGACCCAAAATTTCAAGAGGACAGATTTAAGCAATATCTCAATGCAGCAAATGAGCTGGATGAATTTGCCCGTAAAAATTACAAT
This sequence comes from uncultured Bacteroidales bacterium, assembly GCA_964585385.1. Classification (GTDB taxonomy): domain Bacteria; phylum Bacteroidota; class Bacteroidia; order Bacteroidales; family UBA12077; genus JAGXLC01. The sequence continues at coordinate 108,159 of CAZPDP010000001.1, read as the reverse complement.
AAAACAGTCAGGGAACTTGCTGTACGATGGGTATTGGATAAAGGAGCAGATATTGCCTTATGGGGCTTAAGAAAACCTGAACAATTAGAAGGCATTGATCAGGTTTTTAACTGGAAAATTGATGAAGAAGGCATGAGTAAGATTGAGGAGATTCTCGATAATAATATTAAAAACCCCGTCGGCCCTGAATTTATGGCCCCACCAACCCGTTAAGGAAGAAATCTTGCTCTTTATATCAAAAGCTGCAATTTCGGTCAAATAAATTGCAGCTTTTTTATTTCTGTATCCGAATTGTTTTATTTTTGGTAAGAACAAGGTTAACATTTTATCCTAAAAACATACTCTATGAAAGATTTTCCAAAACCCATAATATTGATAAGCAGATGCTTAGGATTTGAAAAATGCCGCTACGACGGTTCTGTAATCAATAATTCAACCATTCAAAACTTTCAGAAACATTTTAATTTTATTACAGTTTGCCCTGAGAAAGAGATTGGGCTGGGAATTCCCCGTAATCCGGTCAGACTGGTGCTTCATAACGACAAGAAACATCTTTACCAACCTGCTACGGGAAAAGATGTTACCGGAGAAATGAACGCTTTCATTGAAAACTTCTTCAAAAAACTGGAAACTGTTGACGGGTTCATTCTGAAACACCGTTCTCCTTCCTGTGGATTAAAAGGTGTAAAAACATACCAAAGTTTTGAAGATAAAGTAAATGCGGTAAGGGAAAGTGGTATGTTCGGCGGTGCTATCCTGAACACCTTTAAGGATTATCCGATAGAAGATGAAGGCAGACTACGTAATTTTCTTATCCGGGAGCACTTTCTGATAAAAGTATACACTATTGCTGGTTTCAGGGAGATAAAAGAAAAACCTGCTATGAAAAATTTAGTGGATTTCCACAGCCGCAACAAATTCCTTTTTATGGCTCATAACCAGAAAACTATGAAAAAACTTGGAAACATTACTGCAAACCATGAAAAGAAAGAAGTCTCTGAAGTCTTTTCCGACTATGAAAATACCATGCTTAGACTGCTAAAGGACGAACCTAAATACACCTCCTGGATCAATGTGATGCAGCATGCTTTCGGCTTTGTGTCCGACAACCTGAAAACAGATGAAAAACAATTTTTCATTAACTCTATTGAAGAATACAGAGATGAAAGAATACCACTCAGTGTATTAATAAGGTTGCTGCAATCCTGGGCAATACGTTTTGATGTGGAATATCTCATTAACCAATCGTTTTTATCTCCCTATCCTCTTGATTTATTAGAAATTACTGATTCCGGGAAAGGGAGAAACAAGTAGTAATTAGTGTCACCCTGTTTTTTTTCAGAAAATACATGCATATCCCGAAAGAAATATTATTTTTGCGGTCATTATGAAAAGACCGACACAACTAGGAAGAATATTAATCTGGAGAAAAAGGCATATTAGTGACCGCCAATTTTTATATATCCTGGCTGTGCTGGTTGGCTTCACATCTGGTGTGGCTGCCGTCATTATCAAGAACGCAGTCCATTTAATCAAAGAACTTATTACAAGCGGTTTTGTCAACCAGTATCAGAATTACCTTTATTTTGTGCTACCTGCTGTTGGAATTTTCGGTTCTCTTCTGTTTATGAAGAAAGTACTAAAAAAACAGGTTGGCCACGGTATTCCTCTTACCCTTGCTGCTATATCCAAAAATGAAGGAAAAATTCAACCGCACAACATGTTCTCTTCCATCGTTACCAGTGCCCTTACTGTGGGTTTTGGAGGTTCGGTAGGATTAGAGGGACCCACTGTAGCTACAGGAGCGGCCTGGGGCTCCAACATCGGTCGTTTTTTCAGGTTAAACTACAGACAAGTATTGTTAATGCTTGCTTGCGCAAGTGCAGGTGCTATGTCAGCAATCTTTAAGGCGCCCATAGCCGGAATTGTATTCGTTCTGGAAGTTCTTATGATTGACCTGACCATGTCATCGTTAATTCCGTTGCTACTGGCCTCACTAACAGGGGCGCTTACCTCCTATCTTTTCCTGGGAATGGATGTTTTGTATCCTGCTGAAATTCAAAAAAGTTTTATAATAAACCAGGTACCCTTTTATATATTACTTGGTGTGTTTACCGGGCTTGTTTCCGTCTATTTTACACGGATGTACAAAAAAGTGGAAGAAGTCTTTGACGTTTTTAAGAACATGTATACCAGATGGCTAATCGGAAGTGCAGCACTGGGCTTACTCATTTTCCTTTTCCCTGCATTATACGGCGAAGGTTATGAATCTATAAACGCCAGCCTTCATGGTAATTTCGATTATTTATTCTCCCAAAGTCTTTTTTATGGATTAAAAGACAATGTGATATTCGTCTTCCTCTTTTTCATAGTAATTATATTGTTAAAAGTTATAGCCACTTCAATTACTTTTGGTAGCGGGGGAATTGGAGGAATATTTGCCCCAACTCTTTTTATGGGTGTAAACAGCGGATTGTTTTTCGCAAAATTAATGAACTATATTGGAATTGGAGATCTTCCCGAAAACCACTTCGCCCTAGCTGGAATGGGTGGTTTAATTGCCGGAGTTTTACATGCCCCGCTAACAGGTATGTTTCTTATTGCTGAAATCACCGGAGGCTACGCCTTGTTCTTCCCATTAATGATTACTGCAACCATTTCTTATGCCATTATCAGGATATTCGAAAGATATTCAGTGTATACCTACCAGTTAGGCCGAAGAGGAGAATTGTTTACTCATGATAAAGACAAGGTGGTTTTATCAATCATGAAAGTCCGAAGTCTGATTGAGACAAATTTCAAGACCATCCATGATGATGCAACATTGGGGGAATTAGTCAACGTGATAGCAAAATCTGAAAGAAACATAGTGCCTGTTGTGGATAATGATATGAATCTAAAAGGAATAATATTTATAAATGACATCAGGCATATAATGTTTGACAGGGAGCAATACGATAAAGTGTTTGTTTCAGAATTAATGTATATGCCCAGCCCAATTGTTCAACCGGATGAGTCAATGGAAGAAGTGGCCCAAAAATTCCAGACAACCAAACACTATAATCTGCCTGTTTTAGACAATGGCAGATACCTGGGATTTGTTTCACGTGCGAATGTATTTTCAGCTTACAGAAGGCTACTCCGCTCATTCTCAGAAGAGTAAAACCAACTAAAAAATGTTTCTGTTTTTTATTCAATGATTTCAACCCAATTGTAGGGATCTTCTTCATCTCCAAATTGTATACCTAACAACTTATTATAAATCTTAGTTGATATTGGCCCGGGTTTCCCGTCTTTACTGTAGGTATAGGTTTTTCCTTCATCCAGATCTGCAATTTCACCGATTGGTGCTATGATTGCTGCAGTTCCACAAGCCCCAACTTCTTCAAATGTCTCCAGTTCTTCAACAGGCACCGGACGCCGCTCAACTTTTAATCCCATATCCGGAGCCATTTCCATAATGCTTTTGTTGGTTATCGAAGGTAAAATAGAATCAGACTTAGGTGTAATGTAGGTGTTGTCTTTTATACCAAAGAAGTTGGCCGCGCCTATTTCGTCAATATACTTCTTTTCTTTTGCATCCAGGTATAAAGGCTGCGCGTATCCTGCATCTTTGGTTTTTTTAATTCCCTGAAGGCTGGCCGCATAATTACCACCCACTTTATACATCCCGGTTCCCTGTGGAGCTGTACGATCGGTATCTCTGACAATGGCTATCTTAATGGGATTAAATCCTTCTTTAAAATAAGGTCCTACGGGAGTTACAAAAACAACAAATGTATATTCCTTCGCGGGTTTAACCCCAATTTCCGCTCCCGAACCAAAAAGCAGAGGACGAATATACAATGCTGCTCCCGTACCATGAGGGGGAAGATATTTTTCATTAAGCTTTACAGCTTTAATAATGGCATTTTTAAAAACTTCTTCGGGAACGGGCTCCATTAAAATTCCATGCGCAGAATTTTGCATGCGCTTAAAATTTTCTTTCCACCGGAAAATTCTTATTTCATCATCTTTGCCCCGGTAAGCCTTCATACCTTCAAATGCCTGCTGACCATAATGTAAAGCTGTGGCAGACATATGAATGTCCAGGTATTGAGAAGAGGAAATTTCGAGCTCTCCCCATTCACCATTGCGATAATGGCATCTTATGTTGTAATCTGTTTCATGAAGCCCAAAAGGTAAATTACTCCAATCCATATTTTTCATAATTATAAATTTTAAAATTTCGTTGGTATGTAAACTTAAATATTAATGTTTGAAATATATATGTCCTATATCATAAAGAAAGTTTTTTCGTCATATCAGACTTATGATAATTATTTTCGTTTAATTAATAATCAAAATCCAGGTCAAAATCCTTCTTGAGTTTTTGCAAAACTTTGTTTTTCTGAGCCAGGTAATTAAACTTATCTTCCATGGTGTATAACTTGTTGTTGTTTTCCTCTTCTTTTTCCTCTACAATTTCAGTTTCCAGGGTTATCTTCCCGTTATTCAGCTCATTTCTGAGGGTTGTTAATAACTCTCCCAATATTTCTCCCAAAGTTTCTTTTTGCAGGGGATTATCCAGTTTAAGGTATATATTAAAATTTTCTTTTAACTCGGGTTCCCTGGAGGATAACATATGATATAAGCGGGGTTTGTCGTTAAGAGTATCAACAAAATTTTCCCAGGCTTCCTGCAGTTCGTCCTGTGTAAACTTATTATCTCCAAGCTTCTCTGCAGTTTTAGGAGTATTACTCTCCTCCTTTTTCTCGGAAGCACCTGTTTTCATCTTGCTTTTCCCTTTCAAAGCACCATTTATGGAAAAAGTAGAAGGTGCGTCAACGGTCTTTTTTTCCGGGGTGGATTCTCCTTCTTGAGGCTTTTGTCCTGTTCTGATTTCTTTTTTACCATATCTTTTATCATCCTTACTTTCAGGTGCTTTTACCCCTCCCTGCTCTTCATCATCTTTTTTTTTTGAAGATTCCAGGTTACACAAATCAATAAGGGCCAGTTCAATATGAAGCCTTTGATTCATACTGGTTTTATAAGACACGTCATACTGATTCGTGGTATTCAGGGCCTTGATTAAAAAGTTCAAATCCGTTTGCTCAGATTGCACTTTATACCTTTCTTTTATTCCTGCTCCTACCTCAAGCAATTCAATAGTCTGAGAATCTTTGCAAACCAATAGATTCCTCAGGTGCTTGCTCAGGCTGTTTATAAACTGATGAGCGTCAAAACCCTTATCTAGAATTTCATTAAAAATAAGCAGGGCTTCAGAATGATCGCCGTTCATAAAAGCATCAGTGAGTCTGAAATAATAGTCGTAATCAAGGACATTTAGGTTTTCGATAACCTGCTGGTAGGTTATATTATTGCCGCTAAAACTAACAACCTGGTCATAAATAGACAGGGCATCACGCATAGCCCCATCGGCTTTTTGGGCAATTATTGTCAGGGCATCCTTTTCATATTCCACATTTTCTTTTTCTGAAATATCTTCCAGGTAAGCTACAATTTCATCAACCTTTATCCGGTTGAAGTCAAATATCTGACAACGAGAGAGAATGGTTGGGATTATCTTATGTTTTTCGGTGGTAGCCAGTATAAAAATAGCATGAGCCGGTGGTTCTTCGAGTGTTTTCAGGAACGCATTAAAAGCAGAGGCAGATAACATGTGGACCTCATCGATAATATATATGCTGTATTGGCCAACCTGGGGCGGAATTCTTACCTGTTCAATCAAACTCCGAATGTTGTCTACGGTATTGTTTGAGGCTGCATCTAATTCATGAATATTTGTCGATCGATGACTGTTAAATGCCTTGCATGATTCACATTCGTTGCAGGGTTCCAGGTTTTCATTCAGGTTTTCACAGTTGATGGTTTTGGCAAATATTCTTGCAATTGTCGTCTTCCCAACACCCCTGGGCCCACAAAATAAATAGGCCTGTGCAAGGTGATTGTTTTTTATTGCATTTTTTAATGTTTTCGTTGTTGAACCTTGTCCAATAACTGTATCAAATGTAGAAGGTCTGTACTTACGGGCCGATACTATAAAATTTTTCATCTTTTCATTTCTGATTTTGCTTCTACAAAATTAAAATTTAACAGAAATTTAGCAATTGAATATTTATCAATAGAGCTCAGACTATTGATTATCAACATAAAAAAATAAAAAAATAAATTAAACAACTAAGAATAAGTCAAATAGAGAATAGATACAAATGCATTCTTATTTTATCGGTTGAAAAACCCTGAAATTTATTCTTCCTTTCTAAGACTCTCCAGGGTCTTTGTAATTTTATTCAAAGTAGTCAGGCAATTTTTGATTTCCTGAGTATCAAGATTCTTGTATGCTTCTTGTAGTGTTTCTTCTGCAAATGGAGTAAGCTCATGATATAACTTCTGTCCCTTTTTGGTGAGTTCGATGCGGTTATATCGTTTATCACTCTGTGAGGGTTCCCTTTTTACATATTTGTTTTCTTCCAATTGATCAATGATTCTTTTTGTCATTACCTTATTGACACCCAAAAACTGACTGATATTCTTTTGTGATGAGAAGTTATTATAATTTAAATAGGAGATAACTGTCCACTGGTAAGAATTAATTGTATAACCTGCATTCTTAAATTTCATATCCAACACCTGTCCTAAGCCTTTTGATACTTGCTGTGTCAGTCTTCCTAAGGATTGCTGGAAAGAATATTTCATTGTTTGGAATAATTTTAAATTACAGCAAATATATCAATTCCGGTCCATTTAATTCATCTAATTTTCAAATAATTTGAATGAAGTATGAAATTTTTACACCTGGTAGTTTCATTTGTAACTAACAATTCAGTATTTTCGTAAAATCATAAAATTATTTCACCATGAGCAAAAAAACTAAATATACCCGCAGAGATTTTATCAAACTCGGAGGAATAGCCGGTACTATTCTGAGTGTCGGCGGAGCAGCCACTGCGGGTTATTTTTCAGGAAAAAGCAAAGAAAGTTACACCGGCTGGGGAAAAAATGCTTATGGCAAAAACCAGTTCTTTAACCGGAAAGCTTTTGCAGTAGCCAAACCAACATATGAGAAAAAAGGACAAACCAGAAGAATTCAATACCTGGAGAACATCTTTAAAAGAAATGGAGAATTATACCGGTTGATGTATCCGGGGAAAGAATCCAGCGCTAAGTGGAAACCGGGTCAAGGTGTAAACAATTTACCTGAACCTTTAAAAAGCTATTACGCTGAACACCCGGAAAAACTAAAAGAATTTGAAAAGGCCCTGAAACGAGGCAGACAACAAAGGAAAAACTGGAAGAAATACAAAGACAGATATTTGCTGGCAGATGCCTGGTCGGCCGCTCATTCAAGCTCTTTTCGCGGTCCTGGTGCATTTCCTCCAGAACCCGATGGCCCGCCCGAAAAATCAGATTTTCGGGGAAAAAAAACTGAACCTTACAAGCTTAAATCATCACAACATGGTTCTGAGTTAATAAAAAAAATATCTCATACTTTCGGGGCTACTTTGGTTGGAATAACAGAGATAAAGGATGACTGGGTCTACCAGGGATATCTCAGAGGTGTTGGAAAAACAAATTTTAGTAAACCCAAACACTGGAAATATGCCATAGTGATTGCTATTCCCCATGAATGGGACAGCTTATTTGCTAATCCAACTTATGGAACTTCCTATGATGCTTATTCCAAACTCAATTTCATTGCCGGTAAGATTGAGGTTTTTCTAAAAAATATTGGTTATTCGGCACGTTCGCATGTTCCTCCTACAAATTATGATATAGCCATGCCTCCCCTGGCTATTGACGCGGGATTAGGCGAGCAAGGCAGAAACGGAATCCTGATAACTCCGGAGCTTGGTGCAAACACAAGATTAGCAGCAGTAAGTACAGATATGCCTCTAAAACCTGACAAACCCATTGATGCTGGTATTAAAGAATTCTGTAAAAAGTGTAAAATCTGCGCAGAAGAATGTCCGAGTGGTTCGATCAGTATGGCTGATGAACCCGAAAAACCCGTTCGGGGATACGTAAGGTGGAAAATTAATGAAGATAGCTGCTTTACCATATGGAATTCCGTTGCTACAAGCCATGCAAGGGGCTGCAGGGTTTGTCTGGCTGTATGTCCCTATTCGAGGAAAAACAACTGGATACACCGTTTTGCAAAAGAAGCCGATCCTTATGATCCAACCGGGACGTTTTCCTCAGCCATGCTTTCCATGCAGAAAAACTTTTTTGAGTATCCCGGTGCACAAGAATACCTCCCTCCACCGGACGGCAAAAATGCAACATACGGCAAACCACCGGAATGGCTCAAAACTGAAGAATGGTTTGATATTTAAATCTTTACGATATGGGAATTTTTGAAATCTTTCTAAAACCAATTTTCTGGATTATCATGGGTGCTCTTTATGTTTTTATATTCTACAGTGCTACAATCTGGGTAAAAGATCTGGGACTTAAAATGAATTTCTGGAAGTGGACTCTGGTTACAATATGGTTTTTACTTCTGTCATTAACGCTAGCTGGTGGATTCACACTTATTGGTGAAAAAGAAGTATCAGCCGGTCTGTACTTTCTGGGATTCTTTATTGTAGTTAATTTTATCTTGGGAATACTTATATGGAGACTGTTAACATTCAACAGAGAAAAGCAGGGAAAAAGCAAAAAGTAAGGAAGAATGCAGAATGGATTTTGGCACTATTCGCTGTGGCTATTCTTATTGGAGTAGGCTTTGCCGGAAAAAATAAAACAGAAGTAACTACAACTGAATTTATTCAAAGTCTTTATCCTGATTCCTCTTATACTATTGAAAAAATTAATCCTGAAATTTTCAGCCTTAAAGGTAAACAAGGCCAGTCGGAGAGTTATGCGGTAATAGCTGAAGGAACAGGCTATGCAGGCAAAATCGAATGCATTAGCATCTTCAATCAAGTCTACAGGATTACGGATATTCACATTATCAGACACAAAGAGACCCCTTCTTACTATAAAAAATTAAGCAGAAACAACTATTTGTCTGATTTCCAGAACAAAAACATCAAAGCGTTAATTACCCCCAAAAAATTTCCCGATGCTATTTCAGGGGCCACCAAAACCTGTATGGGAATTAATGAGGCAATAAAAAAATCAGCTGTTAAGTTGGGTAAAAGAAATGGAATGTTTCAGGACGCAGAGGTGGTGAACGGCAAATTAACAATTGGATACCGGGAAGGCTTAGTAGCCCTTTTGTTTGTCTTTGGTATGCTGGCAAGAATCAATAGATTGCCTTACAGAACACACATTAAATGGATAACAGTATTCTTAGGTCTCATCTTTATTGGATTTGTTTATAATCAACCTATCACTCTCACCAGGTTAAGCAGTATTTTACTTGGTTACTGGCCCGACTGGCAAGACGAATTATACATCTATCTTTTAGTTTTTGGTGTTTTTTTAATTCTTCTTACAACAGGGAAAAACATCTATTGCCACAGTATATGTCCGCTGGGTAATACACAGGAAATTCTTGGTAAGCTCGGAAAATCTAATACTGTTCAATTGCCTAACCCACGTTTCTGGATTTGGTTTCAGCGCACCCTGGCGTGGGCAGCTCTTCTTATTGCAGTCTATTTTCAAAACCCAACCCTTTCAGAATATGAAGTATACGGAGCTATATTTCAATTTACAGCATCTAAATGGGTGTTTATCCTTGCAGCCCTTGTAATAATAGCTTCCGCCATAATCACAAGACCCTGGTGTCATTTCCTATGCCCAATTAAACCCATTTTCAGCATAGTAATACTTGTCAGATACAGAATTAAATCCTTAATGAGAAAAGCATGAAAAAGAAAATTTTCACCTACATATTCATTTTTATGGCCATGTTTCTTGTTTTGGCCGAATTAACCAGCAATATACATGATCAGAGGAAGGAAATGGGTGAGAGTGAGAATTTTTCAGATGGAAGAAAAGAAATTATATCGGATTCATTATTGAATGAGAGGAATGACACGATTTGGGATGAAACCGAATTTATAAATGAATAAAACAAAAACCGGATTTACCATTCTCCCTCTTCCTTTTTTTCAGATTTTTGAGACAAGATAACAGAGACTATACCAAGAATTCCAACCATCACACCAGTGGCACCTCCTTTATTTCCAACGGTAAAAAGATGATTATAATCGATAGAAATTATCAGATGGGCAATTGTGAATAATAAAAGCAGAACAATTAGAAAAATGGAATATTTTGACATGACTGTTCAGGTTTAGGTTCTAATACAAATATAGAATTTTGCATTTAGAATTCATAGTCCATGAGTATTGCTTATATTCAGACCATAAAGTCAAAAAAAAGGATGTAAAAGGGAAAAATTTGCAGATCAGTCCACTGACGGTTTCTTTTCATTCTTTTGCTGCCAGATAAGGAAGTATATCAGGGCGAGAGCACCCAATCCTAAAGTATAAATAAACGTCAGACCATTGGATAATACTCCGTAACTTACACCTGCATTCGGATCCAGGTTGAAAATAAAAAACAACTGGTAAATAAAGTAATGAGTAGTACCAATACCACCCGGGGTAGGCAGTGCCCACCCTATACCACCAACAAAAAGTACAATAGTGGCAAAATACCATCCATTCTGATCAGTTGTTGGTAAGGCTTTTAGGCAGACATAATTCATGGCAATTAATGTTATCCAGATAAGAGCAGTATATATAAAAAACTTCCTGTACTTTTTCAGATAAAAAGTTTTATGGATAGCTTCAATCATTTCTTTTAGCAGTCGCTTTATTCTAAGGTGCAATTTTTTAACGATTAAAAAATAAGCAATTGTAAGCAAAATAATCAGTGGTATGACATAAACGAGGATATTGTATTCAAAAAGAGACTTCCCCGTTACATTATTCTCAATGAATTTCTGAAAAAGGTTCAGGAGTCTTTCAAATTCAAGGATAAATATAACGGTCAGCCCCAAAGCCAGGACAATTAAGTCATATATACGCTCTGAAACAACTGAACCTAAACTTCTGACAATTGGGATATCTGTTGTTTTCTGGAGTGAAGCGCACCGAACCAGCTCACCCAGTTTAGGTGTAAAACTGTTTACAAAATAGCCCATGGTAACAGCAAATACAATATGTTTCCTTTTGACTTTATATCCCAGATTCTGAACCAGTATCCTCCACCTTAAAGCTCTCAGCAAAAAGGTTATGGCAAGAAAAACACCATTCAGCATCACAAAATACCACTTAGCCTCTGAAATGCTTCCAAGAATTAAGGATAATGGTTTGTCTCTTAATGTCAGGTAAAGGAAAAAAAATCCTACCAAGGCACCACCCAGTCCTTGCAATATGTTCTTCGTTCTGCGTTTCATGAATTAAATTATGAACAGGCGTGCTAAATTAATAAATATGTACCAATTTATCAGGTCTGGCAGTAAATTTCATCATATCATCGACTATGAATCTTTGAAAAGACGAGATTTTATAATACCCGTTTTATCCAGAAAATATTGCATGGTCACCATCAACACACCCAAAAAATATTTCACCCCATTTCCAAACCCAATACTGGAAGCTTCAGGGAAATAGTGAGTTGGGCAGGATACTTCACCAATTTCATATTCTTTGTGAATAATCTGGGCCAATATTTGATTATCAAAGATAAAATCATCCGAATTATTTTTAAATGGTATCTCTCTTAGCAAATCTGCAGAATAAGCCCTGAAACCGGTGTGAAATTCTGATAATTTCGTAAACATAAAAACATTTTGAAACAAGGTTAAAAACCTGTTTCCTAAATATTTATATAAAGGCATTCCTCCTTTTAATGCTCCCGTCCCAAGAATTCGTGATCCCAGAACCACTTTGTACAAATCATTAGCAATTAAGGAAACCATACTGGGGATAACCCGAGGGGTATACTGATAATCAGGGTGTAGCAAAACAACAATATCAGCTTGTAATTCCAGGGCTTTGAGATAGCAGGTTTTTTGATTGGCCCCGTATCCCCTGTTGTTATCATGTTGTAAAATATGCTGAATACCCAGATCTCTGGCTACTCCTACCGTTTCATCCTCACTGGCATCATCGCAAAGGATCACTTCATCCACCAGTTGAAAGGGAATTTCCTTATAGGTCTTTTCCAGAGTACTCGCTGCATTAAATGCCGGGAGAACTATTGCGATTTTTTTATCGTTTATCATCCTTTTCTTGTTGTAATTCCCTGGCCTTTCTAAAGTATTGAGCTGCCTTACTTTCTTTACCGGTTTGTCTGTAATTTATACCCTGATTAATATAAAGCTGGGGGTCGTTGGGTGATAACTCAAGCGCTCTATCAAATGCATCAATCGATTGTTTATATTGTTTCTGAAGACCATAGGCTACACCTAAATCTTTTAGAGCTTCCACACTTTCTGGTTTTATTTCCACTGCTTTTTTCAAGAAACGTATTCCCTCATCCATCCTGTTTTTATGCTGGGCATAAAATTTCCCAAGCTTATAATGAAAATAAAAACTATCCGGATTATACCGTAAAGCAGTCTTACAAACTGAAATCTTCTGATCAATATCAACTCGTTGATCACCAACTATTCCTTTCATATTTTTGTATAACCTGGAATAATTGGAATTTTTCTCTAAGACTTTTGAATAATAAAACAGGGTTGAATCAATATTCAGGTTGTAATGATACCATGCATTTCCCAGAAGCACATTTGCATCGGTGTATTTTGGGTGAATATCCAAAGCTTTTCTCAAATAATGAATTGATTTTTCTAAGTATTGCTTCTTTTTTACCGAATCTTCCATCTCAATGGCATTTTCCAGGTACACTCCTCCTGCAGATGTATTGCTTTTTGCACTATTGGATGAAATCATTACATCATGGGTAAACAAGGTAAAGTTATTCTTCCAGTCCTGATTCCTGCGAATAATTTTAAATCCACTGAAAACAAGAATGCCCAGCACAAATACCAGTATCATTAAAGGTCGGAAATGCTCAGGTTTAATAGCTTGATATAAAGAATGGGAAATTATATAAGCCAGGATAATACTAAATCCAAGGGAAGGCATGTATAAAAACCGTTCATTCATAAAAGTTCCAACAGGAAAAAATAAATTAGAAACAATGGAAAGAGTAATCAGATAATAGAGAATAGAATAAGATATTATTGATTTGGATTTTAGTTTAACAATTGCGTATGCAGTAATACCCAAATAAACCACTAGAGGAACCACTGCCTTAATATTTGTAATCTCAACCAGTGAAATATGGTAAGGATAATAATCAAAAGTAAGGGGATGGGGATAAAATAACAATTTCAAATAATAACCCAGCGTCAAAAAGATGGTTCCATATTTCTCTGATAAAGTGGCATGTAAGAACGGGTTATTCATAAGTTCATTCGGAGGTTCAGTAGTGAAAAAACCCAGCACTGCAAAACGGATTGCTAAATATAGAATGGTTGCCAGAGCGAGAGGGATGAGTGTTATTAAAACCGGTCTTGAAATAGATCCCGAAGCTCTTTGCCTGAAGAAATAGAGAGTCAAAGGCACAACAGCAAGGAATGTGATGGCATTTTCTTTTGACATGAGCGCCAGCAAGAAAAAAATAAAACTAAGGATCAGGTATTTTAACTTAATTTCGCGGGTATACCGTATTGATTCAAATAAAGCAAGTAAAGCAAACAAAAAAGATAAAATCTCATCTCTTCCTTTTATATTTGCCACTGTCTCTGTATGAACAGGATGGGCAATAAACAGAAGAGCGGTGAGAAATGCAAGCGACAAATACCAGGGCCGGTTTTCAACATGCCAAAACAGGCTTGAAAAAATCAAGAATATAAATACACCTGTTAATCCAAACAAAAATACATTAATAAAATGACTGACATGGGGATTCTTCCCAAATAACTCATACTCAAGGGCAAATGTTACAATTGACAGAGGTCTGTACCTGCCTCCTGAAACCAGTTTTTTCTGTTTACCAAAAAACCCTGTAAATGAATCATGCTTTAGAATGTCATCTATTCCTTCAATACCCTGCCGGGTAAACTTGTTTTCCGTTATAACTATGGAATCGTCAAGGGCATATTGGTTGGAAATGGTATTGCCGTAAAAAACAAAAGCAACAGCAAACAATAACAGATATACTGTATGTCTCGAAGATTGCTTAAAAATCGGAGGCATAATCTTTTATATTATTAGCTGACATAAGTAAAAATAAAAAAATAAAATGAATTAAACTTCTATTAGCTGTATTAATTAATCTAACCTTAATTTCGCATACACAAAACTAGTAAAAACCTAATATTCAATTAGTCATCTTTTATAACCACTCCTGTTAATTCTAAATAAATAATAAAAATATTCTACGGATTAATGCTCTCTTGGATCAGGCTGTAAATGAAGTTTTGCCATTTTCTCCACCTCCAGAGAGGCAAAACCAAATTCTTCCACCACCTTACCCAGTATCAAATAGATACCTTCTCCCCGGAACGGGTAATTTTTCAGCGTATCGGGGAAGTGGACCGTATCAAAAAATTCACCATACACATCGGTAAAAGCAGCGAAATTCATGATTTCTTTTTTGACCGTACGAACATATTTTATGGTAACAAGCCTGCCCACCATTCGCACTTTTTTCCTGGTATATTTGCTCATATCCGAAGCAAAAGCTTCTCCGCGAAAAGATGTTTTCAACATATCAAAATATGAAAAAGTCACCGGGAAACCCATCAATTCTATTTCGTCATAAGCATCTTCCAGGGGGTGTTGACTCAATTGGGGTAACTGGTAATGTCGCTTATAGGATTCATTAAATAATTCATTTTTTCTTGCTTCATTCTGTTTTTTTGAGATAAGTATATGAATTTTCCACAAAAGCCCGGCTTTTGTCTTTCCTGTAAAACGGAGCGCACCTGTACGTACCAGGATAATGGCCTGCTCCCTTCCAATTCCTGTTCTGTTTACAAAATCTTCTTCATCAGAAAATTCTCCATTTTTCGTTCGTTCCTCTACAATCCTGGACGAAAACTTATTTTCAAAATCTTTAATATGAACAAACCCCAAATACATTTCCTTATTATCTATATTCGTAAAGTAAAAACTATGGTTTACGCAGGGAAGATTTATCTTCGCACCATACCTTTGAGCTTCGTTAATATAAACCCATGTATTATAAAACCCCCCGAAATTATTGATAACCGCTGTCATAAACTCAAGGGGGTAGTGTGCTTTCAGATAAAGACTCTGGAAACTCTCCATTGCATAGGAAGCTGAATGAGCTTTTGAAAATGAATATCCTGCAAAAGACTCAATTTGTCTCCAAACTTCTTTTATAACTTCTTCTGAATACCCATACGATCGGCAATTGCTAAAAAACTTCTCCTCAATTCGCTTAAATTCTGCCCTGGAACGAAATTTACCACTCATAGCACGCCGTAAAATATCAGCATCCGCCAGATCTAAACCTGCAAAATGATGACAAACCTTCAGGACATCTTCCTGGTAAACCATAATCCCATAAGTCTCTTCCAACTGTTCTTTCATAACCGGATGAATGTATTCGAAATCATCTGGATTATGAAATCTGCGGATATACTCTTTCATCATACCTGATTTTGCAACACCCGGACGAATGATTGAAGAGGCCGCAACTAGTGTAATATAATTGTCGCATCGTAGTTTTTTTAATAATCCCCGCATGGCCGGACTTTCAATATAAAAACAACCGGTAGTTTCCCCCTTTCTTAGCTGGTCACGGGCTTTCTCATCCCTTTTAATCATTTCTGTATTGTGAATATCCACTTCCTGTCCCCTGTTCTGTTTAATAATTTCCACAGCCTCTTTTATATGTCCTATTCCTCGTTGACTTAAAATATCCAGTTTTTCAAAACCAATTTTTTCCGCAGCATACATATCCCACTGAGTTGTTGGATAGTTTTTGGGTGGCAAATCAAGGGCAGTATAGTAAGTAACTGGTTTTTCCGAAATCAATACTCCCCCGGCGTGAATGCTTCTCAAATTCGGGTATCCCTCAAGTGTTTTAACAATTTTAAAAATATTATCATATATAACATCTTTATTAACAAAATCAGTGGGCCGCTCCACCAAATGATCAATTTCCTGCTTGGGCAAACCATAAACTTTTCCAAGTTCTCTTATTATCGATTTGTATTTAAAGGTAGAGATGGTTCCAAGCAGAGCGGTTTGTTCATAGCCAAACTCCCGGAAAATATAATCCAGCACGTTATCTCTTTCCCTCCATGAATAATCAATATCAAAATCAGGTGGGCTGGTTCTTTTGGGATTTATAAAGCGTTCAAAATACAAGTTTAATTCTATAGGATCTACATCGGTGATATACAAGCAATAAGCCACAATACTGTTGGCGCCGCTCCCCCGACCCACATGATAAAACCCACTGTCCATTGAATACTTCACAATATCCCTCGTAACAAGAAAATAGGCTAAAAAACCGAGTTTATCGATAACGTCCAGTTCTTTCTTTACGCGATCTTCAACTTCCTTGTTTCCTTCACCATATCTTTCTTTCATCCCTTTAGATGCTAATTCCTTAAGCAATTCTTTGTCCTTTTCCCGGCTTTTCGTATAGGTTCTCTTATTTTTTACAGTATCATCAAAATTCAGAGCACATTGTGCAGCAAGATTTTTACTGTTTTTTATAAGAAAAGGAAAATGTTCACATCTTCTTTCTAATTCTTGGGGAGAATAAAAAATCTCTTCCTGTCGTGCTAACCAGTTTTCTTCTAACTGGGTTAATAATCTGTTGTGATCAATTGCACGCAAATGTCTGTGTATTTCCCACTCATTGGCATCTCTGAAAGTTATACTGTTAAAAAGAATTAGTTTATCTTTATGAGTGGTATCCGGAAATGAGTATAGTCTATTTATTTCATGGAGCTTAACGCCTATAAGGGTGTTTTCAGGGAGTTGATCCTGCTCTATCGCCTGAAATGGCAAAACAAAAAAAACATTTTTCAGTTCCGGGGGATCTTTGGGAAAATAGCTCTTATTCAGATTGTACTTACTAAAGAAATTATTCAGTTTATGAAACCCATCATTGTTTCTAGCTATTCCTGTATACACCCATTCATCGCCATTTCTGAACTCAATCCCTCCTATCGGAATTATTTCATTTCTTTGGCACTCGAAAACAAAATCAATTATTCCGGTAGTATTATTAATATCAGTGAGTGCAATGGATGATACGTTGAACTCTATTGCTTTTTGTACAATATCTTCAACCGGTATAATCCCATAACGCAGGCTAAAGCAGGAATGGACAGATAAATACATAGTCTTAAAATAAAAAGAATTCAATCACCCATTACACAAACAACTCATTGCTGAATATAATCAATGATTGAATTACCTCCAATATAAGCTTTTTACAGCCAAAATAAAAATCCTGAAGCTGTATTCTTCAGGATTACAAACCGTGTGTATTAAATCTTGCTAATAACGAGCAACAAGAGGCATTCTTCGTCCTACACCAAAGGCTTTCGAGGATATTCTCAGCATAGGAGGCGCCTGATACCTTTTGTATTCATTCATATTAACCAGTTTTACAATCTGTTTTACCGTTGCCTCATCAAAACCTTCTTCTTCAATGATATCTTCAACAGATTTCTGGAGCTCAATATAATTGAATAATATCTTATCGAGTAACTCATATTCGGGTAACGAGTCACTATCCTTCTGATCAGGTTTTAATTCAGCGGAAGGAGCTTTGGTTATGGTATTTTCCGGGATTATTTCTTTTTCTTTGTTGATGTATCCGGCCAGTTTATAGACATCTGTTTTGTATACATCACCAAGCACAGAGAGGCCACCTGCCATATCTCCATAAAGTGTTGCATATCCAACAGCAGATTCACTTTTATTTGAAGTGTTCAGTAAAATATTGCCAAACTTGTTGGACAGAGCCATCAGGAGAGTTCCCCTGATGCGGGCCTGTATGTTTTCTTCTGCGGTATCTCTGGGTAAATCTTTAAACACTGGCTCTAGTGTATTTTCAAACGATTTAACAATATCATGAATAGGCATCACATCGTAATGGATACCCAGATTTGCAGCCAGTTCTTTTGCATCATTCAAACTTCCTTCTGTACTATATTCCGAAGGAAGAAGCAAAACTCTCAGGTTTTCTTTTCCAAGCGCTCTTTCTGCTATAGCAAGAGAAACTGCTGAATCAATTCCACCAGACAGGCCCAGTATTGCCTTTTTAAAGTTCAGTTTATTGAAAAAATCTCGTAAACCCAGAACCAGTGCATCATGTATCTTTTCTATAACATTATATTCATCATGGGTACGTTCATCAGGGCCAGCGTTTACAATTTTTTCCACATCATAAACCTTATAATCTTCTTCAAACCATTTCATTTCATCATAAATTGTTCCCTCAGACTGAACCACGAGAGAAGCGCCCTCGAATATGAGTTCTGTCTGAGCGCCCACCTGGTTTACCATAAAAACAGGCAAATTATATTGCTTGGCTTTCCTGATGAAAATATTCTTCTTACCCCATATTTTTGTATAGGAAAAAGGAGAGGCTGATATATTGATGAGAATATCCGGGTTAAATTCTTTCAGTTTTTCCATGGGAGATACGGTATATAGCTCGCGTCTACCAAACAGAGACTCTGTAGGCTGCTCATCCCATAAATCTTCGCAGGTGGTAAGTGCAATCCTGTGATTTTTATATTCAACAATATCAAACTTTTTGTTGGGCTCGAAATACCTGTATTCATCAAATATATCGTAGGTAGGCAGTAAAGTTTTATCCTGAACAAACCGCACTTCACCTTCTTCAAGGAAAAATGCTGCATTGAGTAATTGCTTGCCCTTAGGATTGGGATTGATTCGTGGACCGCCCACGATCGCAGCAATTTCATGACAATTCATAGCTATCTCTTTCAATGTGCGATCGCATTCATCTGTAAACTTCCTGTAATCCAGTAAATCCTGTGGTGGATAACCACATAAAGACATTTCCGAAAAAACCACAAGGTCTGCATTATCTTTCTTAGCTTTTTCAATATGCCTGATGATTATCTCCTTGTTGTAATCAAAATTCCCGATATGATAATTCAGTTGTGCTAATGCAATTTTCATCCGTACTAACTTTTTATTACAGTTAATGTGTTAAAAGCAAAATAATTACTAAAATAACAGGCCAACCCTTAAAGAAACATTACCATTTGTAACGACATTGGATTCATTCTCTGTTATATCCATGAATCCTTTTTTGTAGGTGAGGCCTGCTACAATGGCAGTATTCCCTCCCAGGGAATATTCAATGCCCCCGCCTGCATAATAACCCAGGTTATACCAGTTTATTTCCTCGATTATATTAACATCGGCAACATCGGGGAGATTGAGAGCAGACTTTATATTAATTCCTGCATTGAGTCCCAGGTGGGCAAATATCTTGGTATATCCTATTTCAATTGTCTTAAACTTCAATCCCAATGGAATATCAATATACTGCAGGTTAAATTCAGCAGTTCCTGCACTGTCAAGTGTATAATTGCCATCATTTCCCTGAAAATCCCTGTCGTAATTATAGATTAATTCACCGGCTATCTTATTAATTGAAATACCAGTGGAAAAAGCATAATTTTCAGCAAAGAAATTATCAAAATTTAATCCACCATTAAAGCCAATCTTTGTACCAGCGGTCTCAACATTTTTTGCGTCTGCAGATAACCAGGAAAGCTGTGGCTCCCCGTATACAGTGAATGTGAAATTCTGTGAAAATCCTTTAATAACTAGAAACAGAAAAGCTATAAGGAATAAATACTTTTTCATAATTTTAAGCCTTTAATTTGATAATGGTTCGAAAATACGCTTAAAACAATTACCATACCAATTTTTAGTAAAAATAAAATTAACAAATTCTCGTTAATACAAACTTAAAAATTCTTAAAATGATAAAAAAAATTGTTTGGCTCAGTCTGATTAGCCTGCTTCTCTATAGCTGTTCGGGGCAAGATCCCTACAAAACTGACGTTTCAAATGTTAAGGTTAACATAAGCATTAAAAGACTTGACCAGGACTTGTTTGATGTTGAGCTGAATAGCCTGCATAGTGAAATTCCCAGGTTAACAAATAAATACGGCAGTTTTTTCGAATTATACAACCGGAATGTTATCAACCTTGGCAGTTCCAACAGCAAAGCATATGTGGATAACCTGAATGGATTTCTCACCGATTATATCATAAACCAGGTATACGAACGCACCCAGGAGGTTTATCCCAGTCTTGACAAGATCGAAATGAAATTGACCCGGGGCTTCAGGCATTACAAACATTATTTTCCTGATAAAACAGTGCCTGCAGTATATACTTATATCGGAGGTTTTAACCAGTCTGTTGTAGTGGATGACAGTGTTCTTGCTATTGGCCTTGACAAGTACCTGGGGAGAGATTGCGAATTCTACGACAAACTGGGCTGGTCGGAGTATTTGCAAAAGAATATGCATAAAAAAAAGATCCCCAGTGATGGTATGAAAGCCTGGGCACAGACAGAATGGGAATTTAATGATTCCACTGACAACATTCTTACCAATATGCTTTACAGGGGAAAATTACTGTATTTTGTCAAATCCATGTTGCCTGAAGAGCCCGATACGCTGATAACCGGATTTACAGAAGAAGAATTAAAATGGTGCAAAGCAAATGAAAAGCAAATCTGGAATTATTTAATTGAACACAAATTGCTTTTCGAAACCGATTATATGACCATTAATAAGTATGTAAACCCTGCTCCTTTTACCACTGGTTTCCCAAGAAACTCGCCCGGAAGAGCAATAAATTGGCTGGGGTGGAAAATAATTGAAGAATACATGAGAAAAAACAAGGATGTGACTTTGCGGGAGCTTATGTTGGAAAACGATTACCAGAAGATACTGGAAATATCCAGGTATCATCCCTGATTACCGGAATGAATGCTTGAGAGCATTTTATTTATGGTCATTTCAATACATAAAAAGTTATAGATAGCAGGTTACTCAAATTTAAAATACAATGTTGCATTGAAAATGACTCACATTTCTATAAGTTTGTACTTTTCCTAAAAAAAACTGATATATGATAAAAATTCACAAGTATACCCTGGAAAACGGGCTCAGGCTTATTGTCCACCCTGACCCTTCCACCCCAATTGCTACGGTTAACCTGTTATACAATGTGGGCGCCAGGCATGAAAATCCCGAACGAACAGGATTTGCCCATCTATTTGAACACCTTATGTTTGAAGGCTCATTAAATATTCCGGTTTATGATACTCCTTTGCAGGAAGCAGGAGGTGAAAACAATGCCTTTACATCCAACGATATAACGAATTACTATTTGACTGTACCTTTACCCAATATTGAAACAGCATTATGGCTTGAATCAGACAGAATGCTGGGACTAAAGCTTACTGAAGAGAAGCTTGAGATACAAAAAAATGTTGTTATTGAAGAGTATAATCAAAGATACAGGAACCAACCTTATGGAGACGCATACCTGCATCTCAGACCAATGACATATAAAAAGCATCCCTACCAATGGCCGACCATTGGTAAAGACATCTCCCATATAAAAAATGCAACACTGGATGAAGTGAAAGAATTTTTCTATCATCACTATGCCCCCAATAATGCCATCCTCACTGTTGTTGCCAACACGGAGCCGGAAAAAATCAAACAGCTTGTGGAAAAATGGTTTGGAGAGATTCCACACAGAGAAATTACTTCACGCAAAATACCTGAAGAACCCAAACAAACAGAACCACGGCAAAAAAGTCTGGAGGACGAAGTTCCTCATAATGTCCTGTATAAAGCTTACCACATGTGCTCCAGGCATCATCCCGATTATCAAGCTACGGATTTGATTTCTGACATACTGGCCAACGGAAAATCTGCCAGACTGTACCAAAGACTGGTGAAAGAAGAAAAACTTTTCAGTCATATTGACGCCTATATCACAGGCGATATTGATCCCGGCCTTTTGATAATAAACGGGAGCCTTGCAGATGGTATAGAGATGGATAAAGCAGAAAAGGCTCTCAATAATGAACTTAACCGACTCAAAGAACAAACAATTTCAGACGAAGAACTTGAAAAAGTTAAAAACAAAGTTGAAGCTGTTCAGAACTTCAGCCGTACCAGCGCTTTACACAAGGCTATGAATCTTTCCTATTATGAACTGCTGGGTGACGCAGAAAGAATCAATACCGAATCTGAAGTGTACAGAAAAGTTCAGACGGAAGATATCAAACGAGTAAGTGCAGGAATTTTACAGAAAAACAATTGCTCAACCCTTTATTACTTTTCAAAACAGAAACAATCATGAAACATCCCGACAGAACCATATCCCCTAAAACCCATAAAATAAAATCATTCGACCCAGTTTTAGCTGAAAAATCAAAGCTTTCAAACGGCATCCCCCTGTATTCTATTCAATCGGGGACCGAAGAAATTGTAAAAATCGATATGATTTTCAGAGCTGGAAACTGGTACAACCCCAAACCCCTTGTTGCAGAAGCTACCTGTGATATGCTTACCGAAGGTACTACCGGTATGACCTCCGCTGAAATCGCCGGCAAACTTGACTATTACGGAGCTTTCCTGAAATCCAATGCCAATAAAGACATTGCAATGGTTACCCTGCTTACTCTAAAAAAATACCTGGAGGAGACGCTCGAAATATTATCTGAAATAATCCGAAATCCTGCTTTTTCTGAACAGGAACTTTCTACATACATCAAGAATAAGAAGCAACAGTTTAAACTGGAGCGAAGTAAGGTAAACAGTCAGTCGCGAATTAAATTCAACGAAGCCCTCTTTGGCCCCAATCATCCTTATGGAAAAATACTTCAGTATGAAGATCATGACAATGTAAAAAAAGAAGATTTAGCCGGTTTTCACCAGGAATACTATGTCCCCGGAAATTGCGAAATACTCCTTACCGGCAAAATCGACAAGAATGTCACTATCCAAATAGACAAGTATATTGGTTCGAAAAACTGGAAATCAAGAAAGGAGATTATCGCTCCAGATTTTCCGATTCAGGCAACTAACCAACAGGAAATATTTACGCCCAAAGAAAATGCCCTGCAGGCAGCTGTACGAATGGGCAAAGTAATGTTTACCAAACATCATCCCGATTACCTGAAGATGAAAATCGTAACCACCATACTGGGTGGGTACTTCGGTTCGAGGCTAATGAAAAAAGTAAGAGAAGAAAAGGGTTACACTTATGGAATCAACGCTCTTCTTATATCCCTGGTAAACGAGGGGTATTTTGTCATTGTCTCGGAAGTGGGATCAAACGTATGCCGCAAAGCTATCGATGCAATTAAGCAGGAGATTAAACGTTTGAAAAAGGAAAAAGCAGGGAATGCAGAATTGGACATGGTGAAAAATTACATGATGGGCGAATTGCTCAAATCATTTGACGGCCCCTTGCCTACTTCGGGGAGTTACCTCTCCATTCTTGAAAATAATGTTTCTGAATATTATTTTAGTAACCTTTTTGATGAAATCAACAAAATTACAGCAATGGATGTGATGGATCTTGCTAACAAATATCTGGACGAAGAAGAGATGATCTTATCTGTTGCTGGCAAATGCGAAGATTAACTAATGAATTCCGTTTTTAAATATTCTTTTCTGTTGGTTATAACAATTCTGGCCGTTCAGGTTCATTGCCATTCACAAGGGAGTGTTGAAGTGAAAAACGTTACGGTAATTAACGAAGATAATGATGTGCGAATAGAATGGGCATTTAAGGATACTGCCAACATAGAAATGGGGATTTACACAGACACGCTTTTCCCACCCTGCTACTCTTATACACAAGAACCGTTTTATAATATCAAAGATACTTCCGATAAGTCATACACTCATGAAAATGTTACCTTTGACAGGGTCCGATCCTATATAATCACCCAAACAGGTAATCCTACAGGCAATATGGAGGTTTTAAGCAGCAAATTCAACACAACCTATACTACTTTGCACTTTGATACATGCAATACCATTATGAATATTAGCTGGTCGCGTTATTTTGAAAACACCAATCCCACATGCACTGAAGATTTAAATGACACCATAAAAATAGCAAGATACCATTTATGGAAAAAAGTAGGTGAAAATAGTGATTATCAAAAAATTGAGACTACCCAGGATACCTCTTACCGGGACGATAAAGTCGAATACAACCAGACTTATTCCTATTACGTAGAAGCCGTACTGGCTAAAGATACCTCCATCAAATCCGCTTCAAACCGGGTGAGCATGGAAACCCGCATGCCGTACGACCCAAATTATATCAATACCGATGAATTTGAAGTGGATAATAGTTCAATTAACCTGCAATATACTATTGCTGAAAATTCTGAGATTGACCGTTTTACACTTCTACGGGGAAATAGCCATGAGGGCCCCTTTGACACTCTTGAAACCACTAATATTGATGAATACACCTATGAATACCAGGACCGGAATGTAAATCCTGGCAGGAATGTTTATTATTACAACCTGGCAGCAGTCAACCAGTGTAATAATCTCACAACCCATTCAGACACTGTGAACAATATCGTCTTAAATGTAAAAGAAAACAACCTGGTAAATGAATTGAAATGGACTCCTGTAATGTCAGGAAAAGTTAAAAGGTATGAGATTTACAGAAAAATAGGCTCAAATCCTTATTCATTCAGGGGAACAACACAAAACCTCACTTTTTTCGATAATGAAATCTCTGCTTTCATGGGAAGGGATGTAAGCGGGACTTTTTGTTATTATGTGAGAGCTATATTAGAAGGTTATGGAAACAATGAATCCGTTTCAGTTTCAAATAAAACCTGTGTTTATATTAAGCCCAGGATTTTTATTCCCAACACAATTATTCCGAATGCCAAAAACCTGGAAAATCAAAAATTCAGGCCCAGACTCTCCTTTCTTCCCCAGGAATATCTTTTAATCATTTACAATCGCTCGGGAAACAAAGTTTTTCAGACAAATGATCCGGAAAAACCATGGAACGGAACCATACAAGGTAATGAGAAAGCGTCTTCAGGGACTTACATTTATTATTTGGAATATCAGAATCCGGATGACAAAAAAGTAAAGAAAAGAGGACAGATCACCGTAATTTATCGTTAAGATGTAGTTTGTAAAGTAAAACTAAAAACAGACCCTTTTCCCTCTTCGCTGTTGACCCATATCTCTCCTCCATTCTTTTCAATAAATTCCTTGCAAAGAACCAACCCTAAACCTGTACCCTCTTCTTTGTTAGTTCCCCGGCGAGAAAATTGCTTATCTATACGAAACAGTTTATTGCTCTTTTCCGCGGGTATACCAATGCCGTAATCTATTATGTCTACTTGTACAAAGTCCCCTGATACCGAAGCACGAATATCTATTTTGCTGTTTTTCCAGGAATATTTAATAGCATTGGTAAGTAGATTCCTCAGCACAGTCCGGAGTGTATTAACATCAGCCCTTACCTCAATATTAGAGTCCACAGCAAAATTAAACTCAATATTCTTCTCTTTTGCCTGAGAATCCACAAGTTGAAGGGTATCCTTAATGGTCAGATAGAGGTTCAGATCACTCATTATTAGCTCCATTGTTCCTGCTTGTGCCCTGGACCACTCAAGTAGATTTATAAGAAGATCGTAACTATTTTTGGATACTTTATAAATACTCTTGTGAAAGAAATTCAGCTTATCTTTGTCATATTTTCCGGGGTTTTCAGCAAGAAGTTTTGAAACACCGATAATGGAATTGAATGGATTTTTCAGGTCATGGGCAATAATTGAAAAAAACTTATCTTTCATTGCAACCACTTCCCGCAGTTTTCTTTCCGCATCCTTCAACTGCCTGATATCCGTATCGATAATAATAAATTTGGTTAACTCTCCTTCCTCGCTGTACAAGGGAGTAAGTGTAGTCTGAACTTCAATTTCATCTCCGTTTTTGTTTGTAACAACTGATTCAAAATTCACAAATTCCTTTTTGTGCATAACCAGTTCAATCTTTTCATTCATTTTCCGGTTGAAACCGGCATGAATCAAATCCCAGTTATACATCTCATTTAAGTCAAGGATATTATAACCGTATAATCTGGTAAATGCATCATTCACCCATTCCACCTGCCCCGTTCTGTCAACTATCATCACTGCGTTATCGGTTTGTCTTACCACTGCAGAGAGTTTTTTCAGCTCCAGGTTGATGAGCTCCAGTTTTTCTGTTTGTTTTTCAATTTCTTGTTTTTGTTTTACAGTATGAGAAAGGTATTCAGTAATGGTATGATTGGCTTCCATCAGGGAATGGTAAGTGCTTTGCCGAATAAATTCAAAAATATGAACTAAACCTGATACTGCTATGTATGTAGAAATGAAGCGAATGATAAATGATTCGCTCCGGAGGGGCATAGTATCTGAAGGAAATAAAAGCAATACAACAGTTATGGAAAACAAGAGAATATTAATAATGCCGCCTTGTTTAATTCCCAGGATAAAATAAGCGATTAGGGGAAAAACATAGTACCACAGCAACTTGCCCTGTCCTAAATCTGTAACAAGTAAAAAAAGAGTCAATGCAAACAGCAAAAGGACAATACCCCATCCAGCAAATTTATAATTACGGGTTAAACGCAAATAAATCAGTATAGCCAGAGTAGCTCCTGCAAAACTTATATCAACCCACCCTGTAAGATGATTTCCCTGCATGATACTTCTTATGCCAAAAAACACCATAAACAGAAGACCTATCAGGGAAAACATATTAATTAGCAAAGCTTTCCGTAATGCCTCCTGACTAAAGTCACCCTTAATCCCTGAATTAATCAGGTTCCTGATTTTTGATGCAAAGATATCAACCATGACCCGGATTTAAATCTGTCACTCTCGTAACCTTTTCTGTAATAAACGGCAGAATGAAAAAAAAGTTAGATGATTTAAGTTACCTTTTGGCTAAATGACAGAAAGAATATAATAATAAACACCCATTTAAAACACCGTAGTTATTATGACCTAATTTGAGCGGTTTTCCCGATTTTTACCGGGATAGTGAAAAAACGCTTTACTTATACGGCAGCTGCCGGACACCTTAGAAATTGTCGGTTTTTCACTGTCCCGTACACGGAGTGTCGGGAAGGTGGAACCTTACAATTTCTTTGTCCCCGACACTTCGTATACGGGGCAAGCAGTGAGCGAAAATCGCTCAATTTGGGTATGAGTGATGCTAAAAAGTAAAAGGATTATGCCTTCCTGACAGAAAAACTAAAGGTGGTTCCTTCCCCGGGCTGACTTTCAACAAAAATCTCTCCCCTGTTGTCCTGGTCAATATCCCAGTTCTGAATATGAGCCTGGTATTCTTCGGGATCATAATTTGTAATAAAAGGCAACCCGGTATTTTCCTCCTGGGAAAAAACTGGTATTGTATACATATAGGTAAACAAAAAAATAAGAGATATCTTTTTAAGATTCATACATCTTATTTTAATTCATTTGTTTTTACGAAATATGGCACATTAAGGTTTATCAAGGGTGAAAGAAAAGGTACTGCCTTCTCCTAATATGCTTTCTACAAATATCTTACCGCCGTTCTTTTCAACAAACTCCTTGCATAATAGCAAACCAAGACCTGTTCCGGATTCATCATAAGTCCCCTTTGTTGAAAAATTTATATCAATACGGAATAGTTTTTCTATGTTTTCGGGAGAGATACCAACTCCATTATCCTCAACATTTACCTTTACATCATTTTCCCGTTCTTCAGCCGAAATAATAACTGTCCCTCCTTCCCTGGAATACTTAACGGCGTTTGAAACCAAATTTCTCACTACAGTGGTTATAGTATTCTTATCGGCAATTACATTTAGCCCGGGTTTTATGTTGTTTTTCACTTTTATGTTTTTGGATTCAGCTGTGGAAATAAGTATGTCCAGAGAGTTATTCACCAACTGAGCAATATCTGTTGTTTCAGGTTTGAATTTAAGATTTCCTGTCTGTGATCTCGACCATTCCAGCAAATTGGTGAGCAGTTGATAACCCTTATGAGTTACATTATACAACTGTGCATATAATTCTTTTAATTTATCGTGTTCATAACTGTCATGATATTTAGTAAGCAGCTCGGAAATACCCATAAGAGAGTGAAATGGATTTTTTAAATCATGTGCAATAATTGAAAAAAATTTATCTTTTGTGGCAATAAGTTTTTGCAATTCTTCCTGAACCTCCTTAAGCCTTGAAATATCCGTTGAAATAGCAATATACTTCAATATGCTGTTTTCATAATTAAGTATGGGGGTAAGGGTAGTTTGTATATTACGCTTCTGGCCGTCCCGGGTAGTAATTTCAGATTCTTTAATGACAAATTTTTTTATTCTGTTCACTTCAAGTAACATCTCTTTCCACTCCTTTTCATCCCCCAGGTTTTCAATCTTGTCTTTTCCGGTATTTTTTAACTCATTCAGGGAGTAGCCAAATAACCTAATAAATCCGTCATTAATCCATTCAATATTTCCTTCTGCATTAGCTATAATTACAGCATTATCCGTTTTACTTGCTACGAGGGAAAGTTTTTGAAGCTCCTGATTTATTCTTTCCAATTCTTCAGCCTGGACAGATATTTCTTCTTTCTGCTGCTGTATTTCACTTGTACGCTCCTTAACTATCCGTTCCAACCTGTCCCTGTCAGCTTTCAACTTTCGTACATAAAGCCATATACCAAGATATAATAAAACAATAAAGATTATAATATAACCGAAATAAGCATAAACAGTCCGGTACCATGGAGGCTCAACAGAAAAATAAAACGAACTTTCGTTACTTTCTATACCATGTATATTCTTTGCTTTAACATGAAAAATATACTCTCCCTCTTGCAGGTTAGTATATTCTTTATTTGTTTCAAGGATCCAAACATCAGGTTCACTTTCAAGTCCTTCAAGCCAGACCTTGTATTTTGTATTTCCCGGTTCTTCAAAATAAGCAGCTGAAAATTCAAATCGTAAAGCATTCAGAGAATAAGATAAAGAAAGCGCTTCTCCGGAATGGGCAAACAAATTTCTATCTTTGGAATGAGGCATGTTTCCATTGAAGAGAATAGAGTCGTTTTTCATACTTATTACCTTTCGAATGTGGGAATTGTAAAATTGCTGGAAATCAGCTTTTGCAGACAGGTAATAGTTTAAAACATATTCATCTGTACCAAAGAAAGCGATTGTAGAATCAAGGAAAGAGAGCCTTTCCAGATTTCTGCCTTTAAATTTTAGAAAGGGCGTATCCAGTTCGTAAAAATGCCCTTCATTTTTACCAAATATCCTTACCAACCCATTGTCTCTCAACCAATAATTTCCTTTTGGTCCTTTGGTGTACAGAGTAATTTCTCCATTTACTCCAAAACGTTCATTTAATGATTCATAGCTTTTAAAATTATCGTTTAGTGGATTGTAATGATAAAACCCATTAACTGATGGGTTAGTAAGCACAACCTCATCCTCAACTCTTAATATCCAGTTACCTTCCGTAGAAGGCAGACCATTCTCCCTGGTATAGGTTGTTACTTCAAGAACAGAATCTCTTGTTCCATTCAATTTCAAACGTTTCACTCCACTCATTTCATCTGAAATCCATAAATAGCCAGTAGTATCAAATTCAGCATAAATAACATTTTCAGAATAACCTTTAAGCTTTTTCTCAACTGAAATATCATTACTATGCAGTCTCAGGATATAAATTCCCTCAAGGGATAAAGCATAGAATTTAGAATTGTCTTCAGGATCCGGAAGAATTTGCCATACGTTAACGGGGACAGGAAGAATTTTATGAAGCAGGCTGTCTTTAAAAACAAGCACTCCGGTATTATGCCCGCAAAGCAAAAATTCCCCGGCTTTCTGAAAAAGCCAGGATTGTCCCTCTGTACCGCTTATAAGTTGTACCTTTTCAACTTGCAATTCTTTAGAAATATCATTTAACGGTTTTACGTAAACACCTTCATCATTGCTGAAAAATAAATGGTTTTTGTAATCTTCAACATAATAATTCTGCCTGGGTATACCGTAATCACTCGTGTAGTATGAGAATGGCGAATTCACTTTAATAAAGGATATTCCGTTTGTCAGTGCAACCCATATATCTCCTCTTTGATCGACTGATATGTCAAGAACTACATCGTTTTGCAGTCCGTTATCTTTATTAATTAATTGAATAATTCTGCCTTCTTCATTCATAATAACCACCCCACTTCCACGGGTACCAAAGGCAAAATTCCCGTCTCTTAATCTAACACCGCAGTAAACTCTTTTCTGTTGTAAAAAATCACTTGCGGGTATATCCCAGCTTTCAAACTTCCCGCCGTGATATATTGTAAGGCCATCCACAGGTGATGCAAAAAGCAGGCTATCCTTTCCAAACGGAAGAATTACCCAGGCTGTATGGTTCCGGAAATATTCCCCATCAGGAACAGTCCTTAATTTTCCATCTTCTAATCTGCTGAGACCAACATCCGCCTCAAATACAAACAAATCATCGTTATAAATATACTGATGAAAAAACTGGTCCTGTGTCGCAATAATATCTACAATGCTGTCCTTGTAATAAAAGAACAATTTATTGTGAGACATGAAAACAACAGTGTCATTAAGGTTAGTTATTTCCCATACATTTCTGATAATATTAACAGAATCCGGTACCAGGGGCATGAATGACCTGTAATGAAATCTACCTGCTGAATCTGCATGCAACATTCCAAACTCATTTTCTCCACCCAAATAAATGTTATTTTTCGTATCTGAACCTATTGAGCGAAGAATTGAATTGTTGGGTAAAAACCTGAATCTCCAGGCATCTCCATCATATATCAATAAGCCATCTGTGTTACCAAAAAACATCAAACCGGTGGAGTCCTGAAAAACTTCCCAATTCTGAGGTGAAGCACGAAAACCTGACGGAGAATAGTCATCAATAGAATAATTGTTAATGTAAGGAACGCCATTGCTCTTTACCTGAGAAAAACCCTGAGTAATGAAAACAATACAAAAAAAGAATGCAAGGATTGATGGATGGCGCATCAAATTTAAATTTCTTAGTTTCCTGCTGTTTTTGCGATGACAAAATATAAAAAATATGGGTATAAATCAAATGCGCTTTTTAAACAATACATAGTTATTTGAAACAAAAAGTTAAAAATATAGTATAATTATTGATAAATCTAAATAAATACAATAATAGCATACATATAATAGTTATATGATTTAAGCAACAGGGAAAATTCTTAAACATTCGTTAAATTCTTTGTTTGCTTAAAATTATTAACAAAATTTATTTGTATTTTAGTCGGTTTGTGTCAACAATAAACCGGTACTGATATAATTGGATGATAAACCATGAATGCTCAAGTAAAGGAAGAAAAATACATACAAGAACAATTTGAAGAGCTCCTTCAAAATTGTAACCAGTGTGTTAGTGAGATGGATATAAATCTCATTAAGAGGGCATTCGATATTGCATACAAATACCACAAAGGTATTTACAGGAATTCAGGTGAGCCTTACATTATTCACCCGCTTGAGGTGGCCAAAATTGTAAACAGGGAAATTGGTCTTGGTTCTGAATCTGTTTCCTGCGCTCTTTTACATGATGTTGTGGAGGATACTGATTATACCCTGGATGATATAAGAGAAGAGTTTGGGGACAAAATAGCCACTATTATCGATGGTCTGACTAAAATTTCCGAAGCCTTCGAAGAAACGAAGTCATTGCAAGCTGAAAATTTCCGGAAGGTTCTTATGACTTTAACTGAAGATGTCAGAGTAATTATAATCAAACTTGCTGACAGATTACACAATATGCGTACTTTAGATGCTATGCCTCCTAATAAACAAATTAAAATTGCAGGCGAAACCATCTACCTGTATGCCCCAATAGCTCACAGATTAGGATTATATTCCCTTAAAAATGAACTGGAAGACCTCAGCCTGAAATACAGGCACCCGGCAAAATATAAGGAGATAGCTGATAAACTAAAGCAAACAGAAGAGAAAAGAACTAAAGAAATAGAAAGTTTTATTTATCCCATTAGAAAAAAACTTGAAGAATCTGAAGTACCCTTTGAAATTGTTGCCAAACCCAAGACTATATATTCCATATGGAACACGATGCAACAAAATAATGCTTCTTTTGAAGAGCTCCCGGATATCCTTACCATTAGAATCGTCATTACCCCATCAGATAAAAAATCAGAGAAAGCACAATGCTGGGATATATACTCACTGCTTACCGATATATATGTCCCCAAACCGGAAAGGATCAGGGATTGGATAAGCTATCCAAAATCAAATGGTTACGAAGCTCTTCATGTAACAGTTATGGGACCGGATGGAAAATGGAGGGAAGTGCAAATCAGGTCCAAACGAATGGATGATTTTGCAAAGAAAGGATTTGCTGCACGCTGGAAATACCAAGATGAAAAGGAAAGAAACGATGAACTGGATAAGTGGCTTGAAAGAATACAGGATCACCTGGTAGAAAATGAAACCGATGCAATGGAATTTGTAGATGAATTCCGGATGAATTTATTCGCTTCGGAAATTTATGTTTTTTCTCCGAAGGGTGATGCAAAGACACTTCCCCAGAATTCAACCGCACTGGATTTTGCCTACGAAATTCACTCCGAAGTAGGAAATAAAGCCATTGGCGCAAAAGTAAACCATCAACTGGTTCCTCTGAGTCATGAGCTGCATAATGGAGACCAGGTAGAAATTTTGACCTCCAACAATCAAAAAATACAAAGGGAATGGCTGGATTATGTAAAAACGGCAAAAGCAAAAGCCAGCATAACAAACGCCATAAAATCAGAAACAAAAAACAGAATTCATAAAGGTAAAAAAGCCCTCGAAAAAAAACTGAAGGAGTTCGAGCTGAGGCCAAACTCAAATCTTCTGAAAAAAATAATAGACAATTACGATGTTAATTCTAAAGAAGAGCTTTACAGCAAAATCGGCAGCGGTATAATAAAACTGGATAATATTGAAAAAATAATAAAGAAACATTCAAGGAATAAATTCATCCGCTACTGGGGATTACAAATAGCAAGAACCACTAGTAAAGCCCGGCCTAAAAGGGAGAATGTTTCAGCACCAGAGTCTCATTACTCTTTCAATTATAAATCACCTTACATAGTCAGAGAAAATGTTGCTGAAAATGATATACCCTATGAAATAGCAGAATGTTGCCATCCCATACCGGGCGATGAGGTAATAGGGTATAAGAAGCCCAATGCCGAAATAATTATTATACATAAAGCCAAATGCCCCAATGCCATAAAGCTAATGTCCAGCCAGGGCAAATATATTCTGCCGGCCAAATGGAAAACACATAAGGTACTCTCTTTTCTCGCTAAACTTCATATAAAAGGAATAGACAGAATGGGAATGGCCAAAGATATTACCACAATAATTTCCAATGAACTTAATATCAACATCAGAAAAATTGATATTAATGCATTCAACGGTGTTTTCGAAGGCCAAATCGAGTTATACGTGCATAATGTTTCCGACCTGAACAACCTTATTTTAAACATCAGCAAAATCAAAGGCGTAGATTCTGTAAAAAGAATCGAAGAGGTATAAAACCGTCCTATATTTCTTTCTCAATATTTTTTTTTAAAATAATTCTAAATAATTTTGAATAATTCATTATTTTTAACCTAATTTTATATTAAAATAAACCAAATAGTATATGAGCTGCAGTGAAACAAAAGAAACAGTAAAAAAAATTTTTACTTCTTTCTTAGAAAAACGAGGCCATAGGAAGACACCAGAACGCTATGCTATTCTTGATGAGATTTATTCAAGAGATAATCACTTTGATATAGAAACCCTGTATATTTCTATGAAGAATAAGAATTACAGGGTAAGCAGAGCTACTCTTTACAATACAATTGAATTGCTCCTGGAAAGTAACCTCGTAGTCAAACATCAATTTGGTAAGAATATAGCACAGTTTGAAAAAGCTTACCAGTGCAAGCAGCATGACCATTTAATTTGCCAGGAATGTGGTAAAGTTATTGAATTCTGCGATCCCAGAATTCAGGAAATTCAGGATACAATAGGAGAACTAATGAATTTTGAAATAAATTATCACTCTCTTTATTTCTATGGCATTTGTAAAGATTGCAGAAACAAACCCGCAAATTAAAAACCGCTATAAAGTTGAAAAAAACATGGAAAATCCTCTTCATATCAAAGAGGATTTTCTTATTTTTAAAACTTTGCTAAATTTAGAATTATTTCAAAAATAAAATTATGAATTTAAATGTTCTATTAGGATTACAATGGGGAGATGAAGGCAAGGGTAAGATTGTAGATGTTTTTGCTTCCCGTTACGATGTAGTTGCCCGCTTTCAGGGAGGCCCCAATGCAGGACACTCATTGGAGTTTGACAATACGAAACACATTCTTCACAATATTCCTTCAGGTGTGTTCCATAAAAACATTCAGAATATTATTGGAAATGGCGTGGTGATTGACCCCATTACTTTTAAGCAGGAAATTGACGAATTAAAAGAAAAAGGGGTGTCTATTAATTCAAACCTTTCTATTTCACGCAAGGCCCACCTCATACTTCCCAGTCATAAAATACTGGATGCTGCTTCAGAAAATGCCAAAGGCAAATCAAAAATTGGCTCCACATTGAAAGGCATCGGACCCACTTATATGGATAAAACCGGCCGAAACGGTCTTCGTATTGGAGATATTGAATATGACGACTTCAGAGACAAGTACGACTTCCTAAAAAACAAGCATAAAACATTGCTTAAACAATACGATTTTGACTACGACCTTGAAGAAAAGGAAAAAGAATGGTTTGAGGCCATCGATTTTATCAGGGAGTTTAACTTTATAGACAGTGAACAGGTAATTAACAACTACCTGAAAGAGGGAAGATCAGTTCTTGCTGAAGGTGCACAGGGTACACTGCTCGATATTGATTTTGGCTCCTACCCTTACGTTACATCCTCTAATACAATCTGTGCCGGTGCCTGTACAGGTCTGGGCGTAGCCCCTAAAAATATCGGCGAAGTTTTTGGCGTTTTCAAAGCATATTGTACCAGAGTAGGAAGTGGTCCGTTTCCTACTGAGCTGGAAAATGAGGATGGCAAAAAGTTGCAGGAGCAGGGAAATGAATTCGGTGCTACAACCGGAAGACCCAGAAGATGCGGATGGCTTGACCTACCTGCATTAAAGTATGCGATTATGATCAATGGAGTCACCGAACTAATCATGACTAAAGCCGATGTGCTTACAAACTTTGAAAGAATCAAAGTGTGCACAGGCTATAAGATTGATGGACAGACTATTGAATACCTTCCCTACGATCAATATAAAATTGAAGAAACAATTTGTAAGTCGTTTGAAGGCTGGAAAGAGGATATTTCAAAAATAGAAACATTCAACGAACTGCCCGGCTCCTTTAAAAAATATGTAAAATTTATTGAGGATGAAACAGGAGTTCCTATAAAGCTAATTTCTACCGGAGCAGACAGAAAAAACCGTATAAGAATAAATTAACCCCTATTGAATACAATTCTGGTTCGTAAAAAAAATCTGCATAATAAAAGCCGGTTCACTCGGACCGGCTTTTATTTTTTTCAAAACTTATTGAGTTATCTATTCCATTTTGTTGGGTTTTTCAAGATCGAATCCTGAAACTTTGTCTTCCCGTTTTAGGAAGAAGGCGAAAACCAGTCCAAACAACCCCAGCACAGACAACATCAGCATGGAATTAGTATAATCCAGCGGAGTCATTACTTCTGCACAATAATTTCCCTTTTCTAAGTCAAAATATTTGTATTTAGCCTGTTGTACTTTACCTAATCCTATTATCACGCTGAATGCTCCATTTTCATCTGTAATGAGTGATTGTTTTTCCTGAAATACAACTTCCTGAGTTTTCCAGTCATAAATAGTTATCATAGCATCAAATCTTTCATCCTCCACAGGTTCACCATCATGATAATAAGTGCCGGAATAGGGATTATCAGGGTTACTTAAAGCAAGCGTATCTTTTGTAACCAACTGAGGTTCATCGTCGTCTATATTTTGAATTTTAATCCCCAGCTCATGCTCCTGTAAATCCAATGCATTAAAATCAGCAATATTAATTATATCATGTTCTCCAAGTTTAATATCATATTCACCTTCTTCATTGGACTTAACCTTATGAATGGATTTCCATAGAATTTCTCCTGTACAACTATCGGCATGAACTATATATTTCACATTCAACTCTTTACCTTTACCCAATTCATCACCCCCTGCGTGATAAACACCTGTATAAACTTCTTTCTTTTGTAAATCAATATATTGAGAATTGGTTAATTCTGTTTGAAATTGCGGATTTGAAGCATCTAAAACTACACCAATAAGAATGGGTAATCCCCAGAGACCTAGGTTTTGAACTGAAAACATGAAACCATAAGCTGTACCTATTTTGTTTTCACCCACAATCTTTGTCACAGCAGGCCACATTGCTGCCGGAACCAGGGAAAATGCAACACCCAGGATAAAGATTGGTATATAAGGTGTAATCATTGTTTTGGCAAACATTAGATGGGCTATTATTAACAGCGCTGAACCCAAGTACATCAACGTGGCGCTTTTCCCCTTATAATCTGCTATCCATCCAAAAACAGGCGTTAATGCAATGGTTCCATACATAAGTATTGAAGAGATGTTACCGCTAATCTGCCGGGGTAACCCGAATTTGTTCATCAAAAGGTCCGGAGCGTATTTAACAAAGGGGAAAACAGCAGAGTAAAATGTTACACAAAGTAATGTAATAAAAATAAATGTCTTGTTTGTAACCAGGAATTTCAAATCGCTCCAGCGGAATTCATCTTCCGGGTCATGAGGGATAGTTTCTTTAATTTGCCGGTCAATCTTCACATCCATCAACATGTAAATAATGAAGGTCAGCAATCCAATCCACAGCAGCATGACGCCAAACCATATAGCATTGGTCCACTGAATTTCTGCTAAGGTTGGTGAAAGGTTAAGAGCTAATGCAGTTCCGAGACGGCCAATAGCCAGGTTTAGGCCCAGTGCAAGCGCAATTTCTTTACCCTTAAACCATTTTACTATAACCTTTGATAGCACAACAATACTTGTTTCTGCGCCCAGACCAAATATAAAGAATCCCAGGCTCATCATTTTAAGGGCTGGTGAAACATTGGGAAGGAAAGAATTCATAAATTCAAAACCAACACCACCACTTAAAAATGCATCTGAAGCGCCATAGGCCGTTAAGGCTGAGCCCAATGCCATAAAAAGAATAAAGACAAAGCCGGTGATACGAATACCAATCTTATCAAGGATTATACCCCCGAGGACAGCCATTGCAAGAAATACGTTGGGAAAAGAATAAGCGGACATAAAGGTGCCGTATTCAGAGGAAGTAAAGCCTAAGTTCTCCTGCATTAAATCTTTAAGGGGCGACAAAGCGTCATAAAAATAATAGTTGAAAAACATGATGGCGCTCGTTAGAATCAAAACCAGCCACCGTACAATAGCGGAATCTTTAATCGTTCGTTTTGCCATTATAGATTATTTTTAGAGTTTTAAACAAATAAGAACTTCAAAACTAAAATAATTCATTAAGAACACAAATGATAATTATACTGTTCTGTAAATACTCTTTGAAATAAGGAAGTAGCTAATACAGATGTAAAAAAAAAAGGAATATTGGCTAAATATTCCTTTTCGGATATAATATAAGTATCTGGAAATAAAAAATTTATTATCCTTTGATATAAATCCACGGATTTTGTCCTTTCTCCCAAGTCTCCCATTGTTCGACTTCCACTTTAATATTTTCAAGTGCTTGGGTCGCCTCCTTCCAGCTTTTATACGAATCAGCAGAAATCATCTTAAAACCAAATTCATTTTCCAATATTTGGGTTTTAAATCCCTTATCCTGAATAAATTGGTTGAACGAATTAAGGTATTCCTGGTTTCTGAATGCACCCACTATAATATGGTATTTATAACTCGTTTTTTCAGCTTTTTGCTGCTTCTTAATAGAGTCAAGAAGCTTCTGATGGCTCATTTTTAATTGGCTCAATTCATTTTGCAGTGACCGTATTGAGTCAACATATTTTACACTGTCCTGCTTCATCTGTAAAAGTAAAGTATCCTCACTGTTATCAGAAAAAAGATTTTTGCTTTTAAAGAAGTCACAGGAAGAGAATGTAAAAAGCCCGATTATTGATATAAGTAAAATTTTTTTCATTTTGTTTTTTTTTTATTCGATTCAATTATTACAAATATATATAAAATCTAATAGCTATGCACTAAAAAATAGCTAATTGCAGTGGACATTGTTAAAAAAAACTGCTTTAAAAAAATTACAGAAAACTGAATTACAGATAATTAACACAAAAACCCCCGATTTACATTCTTTTTGAGATTTTTTTATATTTGGAAGCTGACTAAAAACAGAAATTATGCAGACACTCATTGAATTATTTGAAAATAAGGCTGAAAAACATGCCAATAACCCTTTGCTCTGGGAAAAACAGGATGGCAAATACCAAAGTCTCAGTTATAAAGAAACAAGAGATAAGGTCCATCAGTTTGCAGCAGGTCTTATAAACATGGGTATTCAGAAAGGTGACCGTGTTGCCCTTCTGTCAGAAGGAAGAAACGACTGGGTAATTAGTGAACTTGCAATATTATATGCCGGCGCCATTAATGTTCCTCTATCCGTAAAACTGGATGCTACAACAGAACTTAGATTCCGGTTAGCCCATTCCGGCTCAAGAGCTATTATAATAAGCCAGAATCAATCCTGGAAATTAGAAAAAATAAAAAACGACCTTCCCGAATTAGAAAAAATAATCTATCTGGATCCTATAGAAAAATACAATGAATTTGAAATACCCAAAGAGGAGATTTACAATTTAGGGAAGAATTATCTAAAAACGAACAAAAAAGATTTTGAAGAACGATATACATCAATTACAGGAAAGGATTACGCCAACATAAGCTATACATCAGGTACCACCGCCGATCCAAAAGGTATTATCCTGTCTCACAGAAACTATGCAGCTAACGTAGAGCAGGCTCTCACACTCATGAACATACCGGAATCGTTTAAAACCCTGCTAATACTTCCGCTTGATCACTCCTTTGCCCACACAGCGGGAATTTACAGTTTCATTGCAAGTGGTGCCAGCATTGGAACTATCGAAGTGGGTAAAAACCAGATGGAAACTCTGAAAAATATTCCAAAAAATATAAAAGAACTGAAACCTAGCCTATTATTGAGTGTTCCTGCCCTGGCAAAAAATTTCAGAAAAAACATAGAGAAGAATATCAGCGATAAAGGACCGAAAGTTGAAAAACTCTTCAACCGGGCTCTGAAAACGGCATATTCCTATAACAAAGAAGGCTACAACAAAGGAAAAGGACTCCAAATATTGAAAAAACCTTTGCTAAAATTATATGATAAAATCTTGTTTAGTAAGGTTAGAGAAGGATTTGGCGGAGAACTGGAGTTTTTTATTGGGGGAGGCGCCCTCCTTGACTTAGAACTGCAAAGGTTCTTCTATGCTCTGGGTATGCCTATGTTTCAGGGATACGGTTTATCCGAAACCGCTCCTATTATTTCTTCCAATGCACCAGAAAAACACAAACTGGGTTCCTCCGGTTTTCTTGTCAAAAATATTGAGGTTAAGATTTGCGATGAGAAAGGAAAAGAGGTACCAACCGGAAATCAGGGAGAAATTGTTGTTAAAGGTGAAAATGTTATGGTGGGATACTGGAAAAATGAAAAG
Organism: uncultured Bacteroidales bacterium; assembly: GCA_964585385.1. Lineage (GTDB taxonomy): Bacteria > Bacteroidota > Bacteroidia > Bacteroidales > UBA12077 > JAGXLC01. The sequence continues at coordinate 68,315 of CAZPDP010000001.1, read as the reverse complement.
GCCACCAATGAAAGCATCAAAGATGGCTGGTTTTATACCGGGGATTTAGGCTATTTTGACAAAGATGGATTCCTTTATGTGCTTGGCAGGTTTAAAAGCTTACTAATTAGCAATGATGGGGAAAAATACAGTCCTGAAGCAATTGAAGAAGCCCTTGTCGAACACTCAGATTATATAGACCAATGCATGCTGCATAATAACCAGGATCCTTATACTATAGGGCTGATTGTACCGAATAAAGAAGCTGTAAAAAAATACATCGATGAAAATGGTTTATCCATGAAAAAAACAGAAGACCAGGATAAAGTACTTCAATTATTCAAGAATGAAATCAATCAGTTTAAAACCGGAGGTGATTACGAGGGACAATTCCCCGACAGATGGTTGCCCGCAGGAATTGCTATTCTTGGAGAAGGGTTTACGGAAGAAAATAAAATGCTCAACAGTACATTAAAAATTGTTAGACGAAAAATTGAAAAGCAATACGAAGACAGAATAAAATACCTTTATACCGCAGATGGAAAAAATATATTTAATCAGCAAAACAGAAACATATTAAATAAACTGTTTCCGTAATTGAAATGACTCGAAATCGATTGCGATTAGTTTTCCATAGAGTCCATATATTTATCGAGTAGCAATTTTGCCCTCATATAGTCTTTCTTTTTTACAAATAGTGTGGTGCCGCTTTGTGGCATTGCTGCTCCAAAACCTGCAAGATTCCCCGAAATATGGTCGTTTCGGATAAAAGAAGGAATTTCATTTTCTTTGAGGAATTCCTTTATTGAAACTGCATTTATCTGTGAGCCTGTATATAGATGTATTAATTGTTCCTCCTTTCCCATAGAAAAAAATCAATTATTTTCAACCTTTTCCAATTTAACCCGAATAATTCATACTCATAAAAATTTATGAATAATGCAGGTTAAATGCAGGTCTGATCTTCCCTACCACTTTATTAACGTCGTTATAATTGTTTAATGTACAATACGATTCCAGTTTCTTTAATTCGCTCTTTGCTAAGACATCCAATTCTTTCAAAATATACATCACTACAGGAGGCAATACATTCATGGAGCCATCTTCAATTTTTACAGCAACCCCAATTGCCTGTTCTTTAAGACCTACGCAATAAATTCCTTCTGCTCCAATTTTACCAATAAGTTTTCCATTGGTATGCCGGATCAAATCAGTGCAGAACCCATTGGTTCCGGAAACCATAAAAGGTTCGTGATTCATAGCGGAAAATATATTACTGGCAGCATCTTCCATACCCTCTCCTATTCCTTCAGGATGGGCTAAACGGGCATAACCAAATGCCATATTATAAAGCGGTAAGGCATGGACCGGAACAGAACAACCATCAATTCCTATACTTATCTTATCCTGCTCGTATCCGGTAATATGGCTAATAATCCGCAAAATCTCTCTTTGTAAGGGATGTGAAGGTTCAGTGTAATGGGTGATTGAGTATCCTTTCTGCAGACAAACAGCCAGCATTCCTGCATGTTTACCGGAACAGTCATTAAATAATACGTCATCTTCTTTTTTTTCCCACATATATTCAAATGCAACTTTTGAACTGAGGGGTTTTTTACTTCCAGACTGAATAGTCTTTTTGTCAAGACCTATCTTCTTTAAAATGCTTTGTACTGTCTTAACATGCATCTTCTCAGCATAGTGAGATCCACACATAATAGCAAGTTCAGCATCATTAAAATCAAATTTTTCAGCAGCACCGGATAAAATTACATTCATTGCCTGAACAGGCTTGGCGGCTGACCGCATGAAAGTGTATTTACCAGCATCCCCTGTTTTACAGAGCAATTCACCCTTTCTATTCACAACAGCTACATCACCCCTGTGAATAGATTCAACTATATTCCCGCGTGTCCTTTCAATTAATATCTCAGACATAGAAAACAAGGTTTGAAAATGTTTTATTCAGAGGAATTCTTTTTGGAAACTCTCTGGTATCTCCTTTTAAGATATTGATAATAAGCATCCTGAGCCCTGGTCTTTTTCTGATCATTTTTCACATACTTATTATCCTGAACATCGTCCAAAATTCTGGCTTTTACATTATCATTAAGCTGGATCTCCAGCATCTTTATGAGTTCCTGTTTAATAACCGGGTCATATATTGGGGCAGTTACCTCAATTCGCCTGTCGAGATTCCTGACCATCCAATCGGCAGATGAAATATACAGAGACTCTTTTCCTCCATTGTAGAAATAAAATATTCGTGAATGTTCAAGAAATTTATCTACAATGCTGATAGCCTCAATATTCTCGCTAAGCCCGGGAACACCGGGTTTAATTGAGCAAATGCCCCGGATAATCAGTTTTATTTTCACCCCGGCCTGACTGGCTTCATATAATTTATCCATCATCTGTTCATCAACCAGGCTGTTCATTTTTATGATCATTAATGCTTTTTTCCCATCCTGGGCATTTTTTATCTCCCTGTTTATGTGATAAATAAAATGTTTACGGGTACTGAAAGGCGAAAGTATGATATGGTTAAAAATGTGCTGTTTGTAATTTTTATCAAAAAATTCGAAAACTTTAATTACATCTGAGGTTATTTTCCTGTTGAATGTAAACAAACCTTCGTCACAGTATATCTGGGCCGTTCTTTCCTGAAAGTTACCTGTACCGATATAAGCATAATGCTCCAGTTTCCTGCCTTCTTTTCGTTCAATGAGCAATAATTTGGAATGCACTTTTAATCCGGCCACACCATGGATTACTTTAACTCCGACCTCCTGCAGGCGATTCGACCAGTAAATATTTGCCTCCTCATCAAACCTGGCCTGCAGCTCGATGACAACAACCACATGCTTTCCATTCCGGGCTGCGTTAATAAGCGTATTTATCACCATAGATTTCTTTGCCACACGATATAAAGTAATCTGGATGGTTGTTACCTTGGGGTCAATTGCTGCTTCTCGCAGCATATCTATAAAATACCGAAAAGACTGGTATGGATAATGAAGAATATGATCTCTCTTTTTAATTTCTGTTAGAATACTCTGGCGATGTTTAAAATGCATTGCAGGAACCGGGACTTTGGCTTTGTTCTCTAGCTCAGCAGGTCCGATATTGGGAAAATCAATAAAATCCTTGAAATTGTGATATCTTCCTCCTGCAATAACATTATCTTCTTTGCTCAATTTCATACGTTTTTTGAAGTAATCGAGTAAGTCGGCGGGCATAGAAGCATCATACACAAAACGTACCGGTTGACCGCGCTTTCGCCGCTCCAGGCTCAACGACATCTTTTCCATGAAACTTTTGGAAATGTCATCATCAATATCCAGTTCAGCATCCCTTGTTATTTTAATTGTATAGGCCTCAATTTTATCATAAACGAAGAAAGAAAAGATATCGTCAAGACAATACCTGACAATGTCATCCAGAATAATTATATATTTGTTCTTTCCAATTTGCGGTAAAACAACAAACCTGGGCAAAATCTCTGTCGCAAGGTCAAGTAAAGCATATTTGGTCTTAGAAGGATGCCCTTTTTTAGACAATTTTACTGCAAAATATATAGGTTTATCCCTGAGATAGGGAAATTCATCCGTATGCTGAAGCATTATGGGTACCAGGATAGGCCGGATTTTTTCCTGGTAAAATTGTTCCACAAAGGCACCCTGATCCGGATTTAACTGTGTCTCATTTAATACTTTTATGTTGTATTTCTCGAGCTCATCGATTAATTCGCTGTATATCTTTTCAAATTTCCGCTGTTGTTTAACCACTGTACTCTGAATTTCCTGGACAAGTCCCAAGGGTGTTTTTCCTCCTAAAAGTATCTTATTCTTGTTGAAAGCGGCTATTCTTCTCACAGTAGCAACCCTAACCCTGAAAAACTCATCCCTGTTGTTGGAGTGAATTCCTAAAAACCGCATTCTTTGAACCAGGGGATTATTTTTATCTTCTGCTTCCTGTAACACTCTATCATTAAAAGCCAGCCAACTTATCTCCCTGTTTATAAATCTTTTATAACTATTATCCATTATAGATATTTTAAAAGTACAATTATTTAAAGTTCAAATATATAAAATACTGGAAGCTGTTGAATTAAATGAATGTTAAAAATCGATGTTCTCAACAGAATAAAGCTTCCGGTTATCAATGTCAAGGGCGGTAAGATTACCCATTCCGGTAAATTCTTTATATACACATCCGGTGTCCAGATTTATTTCAGGGGGATGATTCCGGATTTCATTTTCATCCAAAGAGGATAAGGGTACAGGTGTATGCCCATGAATAATAATTCTTCCACCTGATTTTTCAAAATCATTTGAGCAATCGCGGCACCATACCATTGAACTTATATCGTTATAAGGTTCTTCAACATGATAATTAATTCCGGCATGAACAATAATGTAATCATCCAGCATTATATAGTATGGAAGCTCCCTCATGAATGATATATGCTCTTCCGGTAATTCTTTTAATACACCAATTCCCTGCTGTGACAAATATTCAATGCCATAACTTTCAAGGGTTGATTCCGCACCATTCATGACCCACAAGAAAAAGTCATTATTCTGCATGCTCCTGTATGCATCAATCAGCATTTCTTCATGATTCCCTCTGACAGGCTGAACATCAAATCCTGAATCCTGCATCCGCAGAATGTATTCAACCACTTGCCTGCTACTCGGTCCTCTGTCAATATAATCACCCAGAAGATAAAGCGTATCAGATTTTGTCAGCTGAAGTTCTTCTTCCACCAGCCTGCGGAACGATTTGAAACATCCATGAATGTCACCTACTACAACTCTCATATTTATACTGCTTTTAAAGAATAAATGCCCACCCTATACTTACAGCAGAACTAAAAATATGTTTTCTTTCTGTAAAAACTTCTACAAAATTAAATTTTACTTAATAGATAATTACTAAAGGAAAAATATTATTTTTGTTTATATTGTACCTTAATTATTCAAATCAATACGATTAAAAAGTATGGAGATCCTTCAAGCCAAAGAACCCGACATTGTGGAAGCCCTTTATATCATTAAAACGGCCTTTGATTCGAAAAATCTCATTAAAAATTACTGGAGACCCCCCTTGCCGGATTACGAAAATCTAAGCAAAGAACTTTCCGAAGGGATGCTTTTTATGATTAGAGAAATGAACATCAGTATTGGAACTCTTTCTTTTACAAATGATGCACCGGAAACTTATAAAAAAATCGAATGGGAAACGGAAAACAATAAGAGCCTGTTTATAAAAAGAATAGCAATTGCTCCCAACTGGCTGAATAAGAAACTCAAATCACATATTAGTGAGTTTATTGACAATTACGCCAGAGAAAACAAGTATGAAGCTGTAAAACTAAATGTCTACAGTACAAATGAAGAAATGAACAATTTCTACATGGAGCTTGGATTTATCCCCAGGAATAAAAATAAAACAGAAGATTTCGAGACTCCTTTCAATTATTATGAGAAAGTAATCTAATTATATTCTTCCTCCAATAACCAGCACATCATCCATTTGCCAGTGATCGGCCTTCCATTCTTCAAATGTTTTTTCCAGGTTCTCTTTCTGAGATCCCATTGAGTCTTTATGAATTAAGGTAAATTTTTCCTTCAATCGTCTGGAGCCAAATTTTCTCTGAGAAAGTTTATCAAACTGGTCGGGATAACCATCTGAAAGGATATAAAAAACATCTCCTTTTTGAATAGCCAACTCTTCCCTGGTAAAAGGTTTTTCTTTGCCCACATAATTTCCGATGGGCATCCTGTCAGCTTTTATTATTTGCAGTTCTTCATCCCTGAAAAAATAAAGATGATTATAAGCGCCGGCAAACTGCATCTTCATGTTTTTCTTGTCAATAATTACCAATGACAAGTCCATACCATCGGTTTTTCTTTTTCCCGATTGAGAAAGTGTGGTTTTAACAAAATAACGAAGATCATTTAAAATTTCATCCGCCTCCAGATTCTCCTTACTATTGACAATTTCATTCAGGAAAGAAACGCCCAGCATACTCATAAAAGCACCCGGAACACCATGCCCTGTACAATCAGCAGCAACAAGCACAAACTTTTCATCCTTTTCCTTCATCCAGTAAAAATCTCCACTTACTACATCCCTGGGCTTCAACACAATAAAATAATCATCCAGGTATTTACCCATCACCTCAGATGAAGGCAATACTGCATTCTGGATTCTTGAGGCATACTGAATGCTATCGTCAATATCCTTTTTCTGCCTTCTCACTTCGCGTTCAGCTTTTACCCTCTCGGTAATATCTGAGCCATAAATCTGACAAATTCCAAGGTGACTGATACCTCTGAGTTTAAACCTTAATATGCTATCCCCCAAATTCTCATCAAACGTGTGGATTTTGTTTTCCTTAATAAAATCTCTGAAATTGAGTTCATTGACACCTGTAATCAAATCATGCACCAACTTCCCTGTAATATGTTCCCCACCAAAAATCTTGTTTGCAGCAGGATTGGACTGTAGAATGACACCTTCCTCATCGAATCTGAAAACGGGTTCCGGATTCAACTGAGCAAACAAAGCCATTGATTCTGCTGTTTTTTGTGCTTCAATACGTTTAGAAATATCAGAGCCGTAAATCTGGCAAACTCCTATCTCACTGATTCCTTTTAATATAAAACGGAAAGTTTTGTCTCCGTTCTCAATATCAATGGTTTCTATCTGATTGTTCTCGATAAACTCTGAAATATTCAGATCTGTTAAATCATTTATCAAATCTTTAATCTGCATTCCTTCAATGGAATCTTTTGAGAAGCTTTCATTTGCTGCTGGATTTGCCTGTAAAATAGTTCCTTTTTTATCAAAACGGATGACAGGTTCGGGGTTCAATTCGGCAAATAAAGCCATCGATTGTAATTGCTCCCGGGCTTTCTTTTTTTCCGTAACATCTTCTTTTACAGCAATAAAATTACGGATGACACCTTCTTTATCTTTTATGGGCGAAATGGAAGCTTCCTGCCAGATTTCTGTACCATCTTTTCTCCTGTTGTAAAACTCTCCTTTCCAAACATTCCCTGATTTAATCGTATCCCAGAGTTCTTTGTAAAATTCCTTTGAATGATAGTTGGATTTCAAAATCCGTGGATTTTTACCAATTACTTCCTCTGCAGAATAACCTGTAATCTCTTCAAAAGCCCTATTAACAAATTCGAGATTACCATCTATATCTGTAATTTCTACAGAATTGGAGGATTGTTGAACAGCTGTTGACAATTTTTCGTTTTCATAATGAGCTTTTACAATTTCTGTAATATCAGCACCATACACCTGAACCGCCTGAAGATCCGACAAGCCTCTCAGTTCAAACCTGTAGTGATAATCATAGTAATTTTCAACAAAGGATTTGATTTCGTTATTCTTAATGAGTGCATCTATTTCCTTTTTCCTTAATTCTGGAAAAAAATTAAAAATATTAATCTCCTCCTCCCGGCATACCAACATAAACAACTCTTCAGCAGCTTCATTCGCTTGCAAAACATCTCCATTCGAATCAAATCTGAATACAGGAGCCGGATTCTTTTGGGCAAACAGGGCCATTGATTCGGCTTTCTTCTGTGCTTCTATCTTATCGGTAATATCAAAACCATAAATTTGACAGACTCTATATTGAGAAATACCCCTGAAAACAAAGTTGTATACTTTTGAATTCAGATCAACCAGTATAATCTCAATTTTATTCTTTTCAATGATTTCTTGAAGATCAGACTCTTTGCATTCAGGTAAAATTTCGGTTATTTTTTCATTCTTCAGATCTTCTTTTTCGAACAACTGGTTTGCCGAGGGATTGGACTGAAGAATCTTACCCCCGCTATCAAATCTGATAACAGGTTCCGGGTTCATTTCTGCAAAAAGCGCCATTGAACGTATAGGATCGTCTATTTCGGTTTTATTATTTTTCATATTACTTTTCAATTTTTATTGCCTGCTGTTTTAATCATATTAACCAAATGGTGACTTGTAAAAGCAGAATTCACAATAGCTTCCATCAAAGTATGATCAAATAAGGTTATTTCGTCTTCTTTATTAAAAATAATTACAGAAATATTCTGCTCATGGTAATTAATAAAATTATTGATCTTAAAGTTAAGGAATTTCAGAACATCTTCACTGAAAGCATGTTTGGAGTCAAACTCATTAGGAGCCGTGTAATTGCTTCTTGAATCACTTACAATTCCCTTGTGCTTTCTGCTTTCCCAGATTGGAGCAGGAGAATCTTTTGGAATACTGATTTTTTCAGATTTTTTCATCTCACCACCTTCCGTCTTTTTATATACATTTCCTGTTAAGTCTTCATTGCTGTCCTTTGTTGTAATAAAAATACCCTGATATCCCATTTGCAATACGAATTCAGCCATCCTGTCAATACTGTCCTCCAGTTCAATCTGCTCGTTAATGCTAAACATCATTTGTGTAATAAAGTTTCGAATTTTGCTGAGCTTATTAATCAGGTTCTTTCTTAATGTAATATCATCCAGCCAAACAAGGACATTATTGCTGAATGGGTCAGCTTTCATATTAACTGTGTACCAGCGGTCTATTCTGGGTGCATACCATTCTTTAGTTTGATGTCCGTCTTTATAGCAGGTTTGATAAATGAGCCCTTTTATGGAAGCGACAGTCTGATTTTCAAACAAATCTGAAAAATTGTGAACGGAATAATGATTCAGAAAATGTTTTGTATTGCCTTCAGAAACAACAATATCCCCATTTGTATTCATGACAAAAGCCGGGTCTTTACGTTCTGTAGGTAAGCGCACCAATAAGTTAATGTTACGGTTGCCAAACTTTACAGAAGCTTTTGAAATACCCTGAACAATTATAGGGACAATAAAAGGTACTGCAGAATAGAATAAACCAAGACCCTGGAAAAAATTAATGGTTATACCAATCAGGAATGCCATTAGATAATTTAGTGGAGTAATAAATTCTTTTCCGAGAAATTTCAGGAAAATAAAAACCGTTCTGAGTTGTCTTTCCATAATGAAGTTTTTTTGTTAAAGTACTAGTTAACTGAGAGTAAATAAAATTTATTCACTCAAACTTCTTAGTCGTTACAATTGAAACTAACTTACAAAATTTTTAACAAATAAGAGAATCAATAGATTATAAAAACAACTATTTCAACACACCAAATTCAGGTATAAGGCATCAAAAGGGATAGTGTAAACATCAAAAAATTCAGGGAAAAGATTTTGTTTTAGAAACTACAAATTATCATACCAGCTATTGCGCTTCTTAAGCTGTAAATCCTGGAGTACAGAAGAATTCACCGATATTTTAAAATTGTAGTGCTGTCTCAGTCCAAAGGGTACCCAGCGGAAAGTCATTGTCCAGCAATGCAAATCCCGAGTAATATTAATCCATGTGGTTGAAAATTTTTCCTCTGCAATGTCATAGTGTGTGGAAAAGTTGAATCTCCACTTGTCAGTGAGGCTGAAATTACCTGAAAGACTAACAGTCTGTGTAACATTGGATTCAAACCTGGGCTTGGAGTAATTAAAATTGTAACCCACTGATAAACTCCAGGGTATATAAAAATAATCATAGCGATTTTTACCGAAACTCCGTCCACCATTGCCCTGACCACTTCCCCCCTCACTCTCACCCTGTGCATTTTTACCACCAGGCCCAAGATTCATATTGACTGAAGCATTTACCCTGGTAAGTCTGCCTAAATTCCCATTTTTAGACCATTCAAACTCATCTACCCTGGATCCATTATCATCAAGTGCATATGGATCAAGGCTACCACCAAAATTCAGGCTTATATTATTTTCAAAAAGAGTGGTTCGGCCGTTGATACTTATAGCCGACCAGTTAAGTGAATCAGCAAAAATGTTGTATCCCGAATTAAAACTTAATTGATTCAACAAAGTAACTTTTTTGGGCTTATTGGTGGTATCACTCTCCGAACGCACTTTCATTTCCACATTGTTGCTTAGTCCAAGACCAATATTCCCCGATTTTTGGGGCGATGAGGGAGGACTGTAGAGCTGGCCGTCAAATATGGAATACTCCCTCATTTTTCCTGTGGTGTCAACCTGGTACTCATCGTAATACCGCGCTGTCATAGCGCCTAAAGAAGGTCTGAAATTAAAACTTACAGATGGGGTCATAACATGCCTTATAGCCTGTACTTTTGAATTCTCTCCAGTAAATTGAAACATCCCGAAAATTTTTGGACTAATACTCATGGATAATGCCGGCTCAACGGATTGTGCGTATCTGAAGTCTTCCACAGTATCTTCAACAACAGACTGAGTTTGAGGATTCCATGAACGCTCAATGTAACGGGGATATAAAATACCCTTATAATTAACATTGGGAGTAATATTTAAATATTTTAACACCTTGAAATTTAGAGATAAAGGAATCCTGTGCTGGAAGCCACTTTCAAAATCAGAATAAGTGGTATTTTTAAATAATGTGGAGTCCGGTGATTGAATTTGGTTTCTCAGGTTTGCATCATAGCTTACCTGGACATCATCATACCACTTAGACCTTCCTGATTTATTAAATTGCCTCAAAGGGTATTGCCTCGACATATTGAAGGACATTTCGGGTAAAGTGAGGTTTACCGTATTGTTCCTTGAATTCTGATTATGTCTGAGTTTCCCTGTGAAGTTAAAAGGGCTGCCGGGCCATTGTTTGGAGTAGGATATATTCGAAGTTTTGGTATTATTGGTGTAATCCTGTGAATTTTCCGCATGAAATTTATCATAGGAGGTACTGGAATAGTTTACACTGGCATTAAAACTGCTGTATGGATTAGCTTTTGGTGCCTGGCTGTGTCGCCATATTATCGAATAATCACGCTGTGAAACATAATCCGGAGAGCCCTTGTCCCCAGTAACTAAACGCTTATAATCCAAAGACAATTTACTGGAAAATTTATACCTTTTAATATAGTTATAATCCATTCTTACCCCCCATGAACCCTTGCTATAAACGCTTCCGAGCAATTTCAAATCCATGTTGTCACTGATGCCAAAATAATAACCCACATCTTTCATATAAAAACCTCTTTCGGATTCTTCTCCAAAACCTCCTCCGCTGGCTGCTCCTCCAACTCCTCCCCCAACTCTAAGATCACTTCCTCCTCCAATTACAATTCCGGAAGACTGTTTCTTTTGGATTGGAAATAAACCAAAAGGGATGCCGATAGGCAAAGGGATATCTTCAATTACAAGATAAGAAGGCCCTGCGACTATCTGTTCGTTAGGGACTACCATCCCTTTGCTTATAGAAATGTAGAAATGTGGATGATCTTTATCACACGTAGTGTATTTCCCGTCTTTAAAATGAAAATGGTTGTTGGTGTGTTTTTTTGTGGTTTCACCATGAAGGAACCCATCTTCCTCTTCCGTTACAACGTTTTTAATATACCCCTCTTTAGTTTTAAAATTGTAACGTATTGTCTCTGCATCATAAGCCTTTTCTCCTTCTTTAAAAACAGGCTGACCAACAAACTTACCTGTAGAATCTTTTACTCCCCTTGCAAAAACAGTGTTTGAATCCTGGTTGTATTCAATATAATCGGCTGTCAGCTCAATATTTCCATAGGTTACTTTCGCTTCTTTGTAGAGAAATATCTTGTTATTGACCCTTGACATTACAATTGAGTCATTAGCAGTATAGTCTATCTCAGTCTGTATAAAATCTGATGATTCCTGTCCCTGTTCCTTTCCCTCCTCATCCCCTTGTTCTTTTGGTAAACTATCCTGTTCCATTTGTATGCGAGGATCCAGTGTATCGGGTCTTTGTGAAAAAGAATTTTGTAACGTAGTAGTATAAGAAAAGGTTGCATTTGTCAGGGTGGTGGAAAGGACAAATATCAAGAAAAAGAATTTAAAAATATTTCGGAGTAATTTTAATATCAATTTTGATTATGCTATTTTTGCAATAAGTATAATTACGCGTCAAAGCTAATGAAAATATTATTTTCAATTCTATGAATCATCAAAAAATTCGTGCTACCCAATATATAACGCTGAAAATTCTTTTTATTATTTTCTTTTTCACTCATATAGGAGTATTGCCAGCCCAGGAAAAAGAAAATTATGAGCTGAAAACTGTTGTTCTGGATCCCGGACATGGAGGAAGAGACAGTGGAGCCAGGGGAAGCTACAGTATGGAAAAAGATATTGTCCTGGAAATGGCCATGAAAGTAGGTGAAATGATAGAAAAGAACTACCCCGATATTAACCTCATCTATACGAGGAAAACCGATACGCTCATCCCTCTGTATGAAAGAGCCGAAATAGCAAACAAAAACAAAGCCGATCTTTTTATATCCATCCATATCAATGCAAATGAAAACTCAAAGGCAAGAGGTACAGAAACCTTCGCTATGGGACTTCACAAAACTCAAAGCAATCTGGAAGTTGCTAAAAAAGAGAATTCCGCTATTTTGTTTGAAGAAGACTACTCAAAAAAATACGAAGGCTTTGAACCAAAATCAGCTGAATCCTATATCATTTTTTCCCTTATCCAGAATGCCTATTTAAAACAAAGCCTGAATTTTGCTTCAAAAGTCCAGAAATACTTCACTGAAAACACAGGATTAAAAAACAGGGGAGTGAAACAGGCAGGATTTCTGGTACTATACAGAACTACAATGCCCAGGGTTTTAGTTGAAGCAGGGTTTATCAGCAATCAAAAAGAAGAAGATTTTCTTAATTCTGATGAAGGGAAGGATAAAATCTCCACTTCTATCTACCAGGCTTTTAAAGAATACAAACAAGATATAGAAACCAACAGCGCTATGCTGGCCAGACAGGAAAATACCGACAATATTTATTTTAAGCTTCAGATTGCATCCTCAACCAACAAAATTCCCACAGAATCTGATTTCTTTAAAGGATATGATAAGGTAGAAAGGATTGAAACATCCGAAAATTTCAAATACACAATTGGAAATTATGAAAACTATGAGGAAGCACTGGAATTCAAAAAGAAAGTAAAAAAGGATTTCCCGGGTGCTTTTGTTATTGCGGTTCAAAACAATAAAATCATTCCAGTAAAAAATGCTTTAAGTCAAATTGATAACAAATAATCATGTCTAAAGAATTAAAAATCGGTCTGATTGCTATTTTCCTGATAGCTTTACTGATATGGGGAATAAATTTCCTCAAAGGAAAAAATCTCTTTTCCCAAACCGATCATTATTACGCTCTCTATGATGAGGTTGGAGGTATGGAGGAAGCCAGCTCGGTATATCTGAACGGATATAAAATAGGCATGGTCGAAAATATAAATCTCACAGGTCATAATAACCGAAAGATCATTGTAAAATTCAGCATTCGCCAGAAAGTTAAAATCCCGGTGAATTCCAGGGCTGTTTTATACAGCGATGATCTGATGGGGACCAAAGCCCTCAGGATGGAAATAACAGGAGCGGAAAAATACTACAGCCCGGGAGATACGATTCCCTCTTTATACAAAAAGAATATCACTGACCAACTCTATACTGAAATACAACCCCTGAAAACCAAAACAGAAAACCTGCTAAGTACAATAGATTCCGTTTTGCAAGTCTTTGATCAGGGCACAAGGAACAATGTCAGAAATTCATTTGATAATTTAAGCAAAACCACTGATAATCTAAGCTCAACCAGTCAAAAGATTGACTACTTACTAGCTAAGAATACTGAAAAACTAAGCCGGATCATTGAAAACACAGATTCAGTTACTACAGAAATTTCCAACAAAAGAACTGCTATTTCCCAAAGCCTCGATAATATTGCGGCCATTTCCGATTCTCTGAAAAAAGCTAACTTAACTTCTACGCTAAATAACCTGCAAAAAACTTTAACAGCTACACAATCCATTTTAAATAATATCGATGAAGGCAAAGGATCAGCAGGTCAATTATTACACAATGATTCGCTATATCATAACCTCAATAAAACCACAATGAATCTAAATAAACTCATCAAAGACATAGAGGAAAATCCCGGGCGTTACATTAATGTTTCAGTTTTCGGTAAAAACAAATGAACGCTTATTTTTATTTAAATTTTGTCTCAATATAATTATTAACATAAATCCACTTGAATTAATTTAAAATAAATTTTTAATTAACAAACCGTTAAGATAAGTGGATTTTAAACAACTACAAATCAGATAATTAAAAAAATTAACCTTTATTTAAAATTTATTCCTCTGATTCAAAATTCAATACACCTTTCTTGAAAAATACAAGTAAAATTGCGTTTTTTTTTAAAATATTTTTTTACAAATTTGTTTTAGGCCAAAAAAAAAGTGAAAAATCTTAAATGATTCAGAGTAAATGAACGACAATAGACATGAAGAAATCTGGAACCGCTGTCTAAAAATTATTAAGGACAATGTTCCATCAATCAGCTACAGAACGTGGTTTGAACCCATTGTTCCTTTAAAGCTGGAAAACGATGTTTTAACAATTCAGGTGCCCAGTCCGTTCTTTTACGAATACCTGGAAGAACAGTATATTGACATTCTGAGAAAAACGCTCAAAAAAGAACTGGGGAATAATGCAAAGCTGGAGTACAGTGTGGTGATGGAGACAAATTCTTCTCAAAAACCTTATACTGTTAAATTTCCGACAAACAATAAAACCGAATTAAAAAACAAACCTGTATCTGTTCCCTTAAAAACAGAGGAAAACACTATTAAAAACCCTTTTGTGATACCCGGGATCAAAAAATTACATGTTGATCCCAGGCTCAACCCTGACAATTCATTTACAAATTTTATCGAAGGAGACTGCAATCGCCTGGCACGTTCCGCAGGAGAAGCTGTAGCTGACAAGCCGGGAGGCACGGCATTTAATCCCTTGTTTGTTTATGGAGACTCGGGACTGGGAAAAACGCACTTATCCCAAGCTATAGGAATAAAAGTCAAAGAAAAATATCCGGATAAAACGGTACTTTACGTAAATGCCAATAAATTCCAGACACAATTTGTTGAATCAATACGGAATAATAACAAAAATGACTTCCTTCACTTCTACCAGATGATCGACGTGCTTATTATTGACGATATTCATGAATTAGCAGGAAAGGAAAAAACCCAGGATATTTTCTTCCACATTTTTAATCATCTGCATCAGACGGGAAAACAACTTATTCTTACCTCTGATAAGCCACCTATTGAAATGCAGGGAATTGAACAGAGATTACTTTCCCGTTTTAAATGGGGATTATCTGCTGACCTTCAGGCACCGGATTACGATACCCGCATTAAAATATTAAAGCACAAAGTTTACCATGATGGTATAGACATTAACGACGATATCGTAGAATATATCGCTTCCAACATTTCTGTAAACATACGTGAACTCGAAGGTGCCCTGATATCACTGCTGGCCCAGTCGACTCTGAACAGAAAGGAAATTACCCTGGAACTAACCAGAAATGTTATTGATAAACTGGTTAAGAATTCCAAAAAAGAGATTTCAGTCGATTACATTCAGAAAATCGTTTGCGATTATTTCAATATCAGTCCGGACCAACTACATTCAAAAACACGAAAGCGTGAGATTGTCCAGGCCAGACAGATAGCAATGTTTTTTTCAAAATCACTGACCAAGTCATCCCTTGCCTCCATTGGCTCTCAAATCGGAGGAAAAGACCATGCCACGGTACTTCATGCCTGTAAAACAGTTAACAATCTTATGGATACCGACAAACGATTCAAGCAAACAATTGATAACATCGAGAAAAAGCTCAAAATCTAATGAGTTTGCCATATTTTATGCTTCAAAACAGGTTTCTCTTGCGAGGAACCTGTTTTTTTTTCAAACCAATGAATTTACTTTTGCCCGGATTAAATAATTTATCTGAACGATGATTTATCTCCTGTTAAGTATAATAAGCTCCACTTCCCTTTTTGTCATATTTAAATTCGTAAACCGATATAAAATCAAGAATTTCGATGTTATTATCATTAACTATATAATTGCATCAATATTAGGTTATTCAATAAGTGAGTACAACCCAGACTTCTTTCCCCTGTATAGTACGCCCTGGTTTCCTTATGCTGTTACCATCGGGGTTCTTTTTGTAATAGGTTTTGTACTGATAGCCAAATCATCGCAAAAAGTAGGAATTGCTATTACTACAGTAGCAAGTAAAATGTCAGTCCTCATTCCTATTGCTTTTTCGCTTTGGTACGATCCTACTGATTCTCTAACAACCCTGAAAGGAACAGGAATTACCATTGCCTTACTTTCAGTATTCTTTACCATCTACAGGAAAAGAACCATCGATTTTGATCCGAAGTATCTGTACTTACCTGCAATCCTCTTCGTCGGAATGGGCATCATTGATTCAATCATCAAACTTGCCCAGTACCATTATATTGACAACGGAACCTCAACACTCTTTTCGGCTGTATTGTTTTCAATTGCTGCAGTTACAGGAATTGTCACCAATTTTATCCGGAATAATAACTTTAAAACATTAATCAATCGCCGGACTCTTTTTTGGGGTTCTTTACTGGGATTAGGAAACTATGGATCTATTTATTTCCTGATTCGCGCGCTCAACTATAAACTCGATTCAGGCGAAACCCTTGATGGGTCAGTTGTATTTGGTGTCAACAATATTGGAATTGTCGGATTATCTGTAATTATTGGACTTCTGGCCTTCCGCGAGAAACTAACCTGGTTAAACTGGCTGGGCGTAATTCTTTCGTTAGTTGCTATTTATGTATTAACTTACATCAGGTAATACTCATGGATAAAGACGAATTTTTTACTATAAGAAAACCGGGAAAAGGAACCTACAAAGAAAAAGGCAGTAAATTCTTTGGTTTTATTTTCCCTGTTTCCAGTGAAAAGGATGTTAAAAGCAAGCTTGATGACATAAAAACCGAATATCATGATGCCCGGCATCACTGTTATGCTTACAGGTTGGGACCTGACGGTAATGATTTCAGGATGAATGATGATGGTGAGCCCTCTTCCACAGCAGGTAAGCCCATTTACGGACAGATCCTTGCTAATGAACTTACAAACGTACTCATCATTGTGGTTCGATATTTTGGTGGAACGAAACTGGGTACAAGCGGACTAATAAGAGCATACAAAACGGCAGCTGATGAGGCCATTTCAGAAACTAAAATTGTAAAAAAAACGATAAAAGAATTATACACCCTTTTTTTTGACTATAATCTTATGAGTGAAGTGGAGAGACTCCTTCACGATGAGAAAATTGAACCTATAGAAAAAAATTTTGAGGCCCATTGTACGTTTACCATAGGGGTCAGACTTAATGAGGAAAACAGAATAATTAACAGATTCAATAAGCTAAAAGGACTAAAAATTAGAAAGTTAAACAGGAGGTTAAATTTTTAATAAATTGTTATTATCTTCTTTGGAAATTATTAGAATATTATTATTCAAGTATATATTTTTACTAAAAATTTAGAGCACATAATGAAAAACAAAAGTCTAATTTCCATCAGCGACTACTCTAAAGAAGACATTATCAAACTGCTTGATCTTGCAGAAGAATTCGAAAAAAATCCAAATCAGAAAATTTTAGAGGGTAAGGTCATCGCTACCCTCTTTTTTGAACCCTCTACCCGCACCCGGCTTAGTTTTGAAAGCGCTATAAACAGGCTGGGCGGAAAGGTAATTGGATTTGCAAGTAAAGACAGTTCAAGTGTTCAAAAGGGTGAGTCACTAAAAGACACCATCAAAACAGTAAACAATTACTGTGATATGATTGTCATGCGCCATCCCCTGGAAGGAAGCGCCAGGTTTGCCAGCGAAGTAGCTACTGTACCTGTCATCAATGCAGGCGACGGAGCCAATCAGCACCCCACGCAAACGATGCTGGACCTGTATTCCATTAGAAAAACACAGGGAACACTTGAAAACCTGAATTTATTCATGGTTGGTGATTTAAAATATGGAAGAACTGTTCATTCTCTACTTATGGCAATGACCCATTTCAATACCACTTTTAATTTTGTATCACCCCCTGAGCTTAAATTGCCGCAGGAATACAAACTATTTCTCGAAGATTTAAATCTAAAATACAACGAACACATTGATTTTTCAGATATTATCTCCGAAGCCGATATTATTTACATGACCAGGATACAGAGAGAACGATTCTCCGACCCAATGGAATATGAAAAGACTAAAAATTCTTATGTCCTGAGAAACAATATGCTTGAAAATACTAAAGACAATCTTCGTATTTTACATCCCCTGCCCAGGGTGAATGAAATCCACGAGGATGTTGATGATAATGTAAAATCATACTATTTCCCCCAGGCGCTTAACGGGGTTTTTACAAGAATGGCAATGATGTCTTCAATTTTAGGACTTAAATAATAAATCATACAGATATGACAGATAATAAAGATAAATTATTAGTAAGCGCAATAAAAAACGGAACTGTGATTGATCATGTTCCCGCTCATCATCTGTTTAAAGTAATCTCAATGCTGGGCCTTGAAAAAATTAAAAACCAGATCACGTTTGGAACCAACCTTGAAAGCAAAAAACTTGGTCACAAGGCAATTATTAAACTGTCCGAAGTTTACTTTGAAGATGAAGATATCAATAAAATTTCGCTTATTGCTCCGCATGCCAAACTCAATATCATACATAACTATAAGGTAACAGAAAAAAGAAAAGTGGAAGTTCCGGAAAAAATATATGGTATTGCAAAATGCGGTAACCCAAACTGTATCACCAATAACGACAATGTCAATACAATCTTTTACGTAAAACCCAAAGATGATGATAAAGTAACCTTAAAATGTCATTATTGTGAAAAAATTACTGACCCCGAGAATATGAAGGTTTTCTGAAAATTTTATTATTTATTTCAATTATCTTATCCGGTCAACAGACCTTATCAGGGCTTCGTCCCTTCCAATAGCTCTTAGAGCCAAATAATTCAAAATAGCTGATACAGCGGGGAAAATGCCATAAATTTTATAACTCACTGCTTCAGCCTGCAATTCGCTGGAAAAACTTTTTACATAAAAGTACACCAAGCCTATAAAACCAAGCATCAGGATCATGTTGATAAAGGCAAGCCTCATCTGGAGAATCCGCTTTTTAAATAAGAAAATTGTTACCAGATTTAACAGGACAATGACTGCTAATAGAATGACTGAAGGGATTGTCTGTACATAAACCTCCAGAGATTCAATATAATACAAACCATCAAACTGAAAGGAGTATAGCTTTCCTTCTCCCGACAATATTTCAGCGTAAGGAAAAAAAAACATCAACCCCACTAAAATTAATGCTATCAATAAATATAGAGTCTGTATACGTTGTACCATAATTTTCAAATTTTAAACAAAGATAACTCCTTAAATCCAATTTACAAAAGAGCCGGCAATCCCAAATCGTATATTATTCACGCTATCACACCTGAACCGATAAGTTCCTCTTCATTATACCAGGCAGCAAATTGTCCCGGTGTAATGCCCCTTTGGGGTGATTCAAAGGTGATAAATATCCCCTTATGGTTCCTGTATAGGGTGCCCTTCTGCAAGGGCTGCCTGTAACGTATCCGGATATCATATTCCTGTGAAGACTCTGGTTCTATCTTTAAATCCTCTCTTAGCCAATGTACATCTTCCGGTCCGATCCAAAGCCCTTTTCTGTATAAAGCTGGATGATCCTTTCCTTCTCCCACATAAACTATATTTCTTGAAGTATCTATCCCGACCACATACAAGGGCTCTTTGAAACCTCCCAGATTCAATCCTTTTCTTTGACCAACCGTATAAAAATGAGCTCCATTATGGGTACCCACTTTTTCCCCTCCTATCTCATCAAAGTTGTATACATCAAACATTATTGGGTAATCTTCTCCTTTGTCGAGTTCATAGTATTTTGCGAACTTATCCTTATCAATCTTTACAACAGGTCCTTCTTTTGCATCAAGTTTTTGTTGTAAAAATGTGGGCAAATCAACTTTTCCTACGAAACAGATACCCTGGGAATCTTTTCTCCCGGCAGTTACCAATTCATTATCCGTAGCAATATTACGCACCTCCTGTTTGGTTAAATTGCCAACCGGGAAAAGGGCTCTTTTTAACTGTTCCTGTGAAAGTTGGCAAAGGAAATAGCTTTGATCTTTATTACGGTCTCTTCCGGCGAGTAATGAGTAAATTGTCTCTTTTCCGTCTCTTTGGATTGTTTCTTTCCGGCAGTAATGTCCGGTAGCCACATAATCGGCGTCATAACGGAGGGCTTCTTCAATAAAAATATCAAATTTAACTTCTCTGTTACAAAGAACATCAGGGTTTGGTGTTCGGCCTCTTTGATATTCATCAAACATGTAATTAACAACGCGCTCTTTATATTCCTGACTAAAGTCAACAAAATGTAAAGGTATGCCCAGTTTGTTTGCTACCATTTCAGCAAATAGCCAGTCATCTTCCCATGTACAATTGCTTGTTAGGACGCCCTCCTGGTCCTCCCAGTTTTTCATAAACAAACCATGCACCTCGTATCCTTGCTGCTTTAATAATAAGGCAGCTACACTGGAATCAACGCCTCCGCTAAGTCCGACAATTACCCTTTTCATATACATCAATCGATATTTGAGTCTGCAAAATTATAAAATAAACGGAATATTCTAATCTAAATTATACCCAAATTGAGCGATTTTCTCTCATTATCTGTAAGATATAAAGCATCCCAACAATAACAAAACAGGGGTAGTTAGCTCAAACTTTAAGTGCTATATTTGCCCAAAAAAAATTATGTTTATCCAAGCAATTGTAAAAAGGCCCTGTGAAAATTTTGTTAATGGAATCACCAGCGCAAACCTGGGACAACCTATATATGAAAAAGCAGTTAAGCAGCACAAGGATTATATCAGGGCCCTTGCTAACAAAGGAATTGAAGTGATTATACTGGGGAAAGATGAAAATTTCCCCGATTCAGTTTTTGTAGAAGATACTGCGGTTCTTACAAAGGAATTCGCAATAATAACAAATCCAGGAGCTCGTTCCAGGAAAGGAGAGATTGCTGAAGTGCAGAAAAAACTGGGAACTATATACCGTAATATAAATACCATAAAAGATACCGGAACACTGGATGGTGGAGATGTTATGCAGGCCGGGAAACATTTTTTCATAGGTCTGACTGAAAGAACAAATCATGAAGGGGCCCGGCAATTTAACAATATAGTCAGTCAATACGGATATACCAGTTCCACGATCCAGGTGAATAATATGCTGCATCTGAAGACAGGTGCTTCCTACCTGGAAAACAATAATCTTTTGATTTTGGAGGAACTTTCAGACCAACCGGCATTTAAAGATTATAATAAATTAATCATTAGTAAAAAAGATGCATACTCAGCAAATAGCATATGGGTTAACGGCACAGTTATTATACCGTGGGGTTTCCCGGAAACGAAAAACAAAATTGAAAAGGCAGGTTACCCGGTTATTGAACTTGATATGTCAGAATTTCAGAAATTAGATGGAGGATTAAGTTGTCTTTCGTTAAGATTCTGAAAAAATCCGTAAAGTATTGGATAGAAGATTTTTGTTTTTTAATAAAATAATATAATTTTGCGGCTCACAAAACAAACTAAACTTGTTTAATTAAAATTAAAAATCATGCAAAAACACTATGAAACCGTTTTCATTACAACTCCCGTTTTATCTGAAGAACAGATGAAGGAAACGGTTAAAAAGTTTAAAGACATTCTCAAAAAAGATGGAGCTGAGATTGTCAGTGAAGAAAATTGGGGGCTGAGAAAGCTGGCCTATCCGATTCAGAAAAAGTCAACCGGTTTTTACAACCTTCTTGAATTCAAAGTAGACAGTCAATCTATTGACAACCTTGAAATTGAATTCAAGAGAGACGAACGAATTCTTCGTTTCCTGACAGTTCATATGGATAAATATGCAGTGGAATATGCCCAAAAACGAAGAAAACAAAATAACGAACAAAGTCAAAAGACCGAACAAAAAACTGAGGAGGAATAAACAATGGCACAGCAAAATCAATCAGAAATAAGATACCTGAATCCACCGGCAATTGAAGTTAAGAAGAAAAAATTCTGCTGGTTCAGAAAAAACCGAATCAAATACGTTGATTATAAAAACCCGGATTTTCTGAAGAAATTCCTGAATGAGCAGGGAAAGATTCTCCCAAGAAGAATCACAGGAACATCCCTGAAGTATCAGAGAAAAGTTGCCAGGTCTATTAAAAGAGCCAGACACATAGCTTTATTACCTTATGTAACCGATATGTTAAAATAATAATTCTTCAGATATGGATATTATACTCAAAGAAGATATAGCAAATTTAGGTGTTAAAAACGATATAGTAACTGTCAAAGATGGTTATGCGAGAAACTACTTAATACCCAAGGGCTATGCTATAGCAGCGACTCCTTCAACTAAAAAAATGTATGAAGAGATAGCCCGTCAGAGAGCTCATAAAGAAGAAAAAATCAAGCAGGAAGCCGAAGAGCAGGCCAAAAAACTTGACGATCTTAATATTGTCATTGGTGCAAAAACCAGTTCGAAAGGCAAAATCTTTGGTTCTGTAAATACTATTCAAATTGCTGAAGAACTCAAAAAGCAGGGTATTGACGTTGAAAGAAAAAGCATTCTCATTAAAGAAGAGCCTATCAAAGAGGTAGGAAAATACACTGCAACTGTTTACCTTCACAGAGATGTGAGCAAAGACATAGAATTTGAAGTTCAAGGTGAATAATTCTTCATTTAACTCAATAACTTCAAAAGCAGCTCCATTATTTAGAGAGCTGCTTTTTTTATTTTTGATATATTTTTAGTTTTGTATAAAATCCTAAAAAAATAAATTATGGACTGTAAAAAGAACAATAATATCGAAAATTGTAACTGCAGTTATCCCTGTCCGAAAAAAGGAATTTGTTGTGATTGTATTGAAAGCCACAGAAAAAATGGTGAATTACCAGCATGCTACTTTCCTGATGACATAGAAAAAACTTATGACAGAACCATCGAGCGGTTCATTGAAATATACCAACAACGTGACCCCTGGTGGAATTAATACTTATAATTATGGATCTTGTAAGGTGCGAATGGGCAAAAATCCCAATAGAAAAGGAATATCACGATAATGAATGGGGTGTTCCTGTAAAAGAGGATGGTAAAATGTTTGAATTTCTGCTTCTTGAATTTTTCCAGGCAGGATTAAGCTGGAACACCATCCTCAAAAAAAGGGAAAACTTTCGTGAAGCCTTTGACCGATTTGATTATACAAAAATTGCACGGTATAACAATTCAAAAATTAATGAGCTACTAAATGACAAAGGAATTATAAGAAACAAAAGAAAAATACTGGCGGCTGTTCAGAATGCTCAGACTTATATAGACATTCAGAATAACTTCGGAAGCTTTTGCGATTATATCTGGTCATTTGTGAATTACAAACCTATAACCAATGCATGGAAATCAACAAAAGAAGTGCCAGCCAAGACAGAATTATCGGATGCCATAAGTAAAGATATGAAAAGACGTGGATTTGTATTCTTTGGTTCTACTATCTGTTATGCTCACATGCAGGCAACCGGAATGGTCAACGATCATCTAATCAACTGTTTCCGTTACGACCCAATACGCCAGATGAGAGATGAATAATTTCTGAACTATTGACCAATTAATAAAAATAGCGGAATTTGAGATGCTACGCTATTTCGTAAATGGTTCCATCTTTTTCCAGTAAGTTTAATGCTTTAGTGAACCGAAAGCTTAAAAAATAGTACTGGGTTTCATCGGTGTCCTGAAATGCCTCTGAGCGGCAGGAATGGAAATGAGAGTAGACAATTTCGTAATCAAATTGCCCTGATGTAAAATCAAAAAACCTGTTTCCGATTTTATTGTAAAAATGCCAGACGTTTCCAACTTTTGTTTTCATAATATCGCCTCCAAAAAAATCCTGTATGACAAGAGAAGTAACACTACATTGTCCGCATGAGGGATTATCAGGGGTATATCTTGAACTGGTTTCAGAAGACCAGCATTGTTCCAGCATTTCGAGAAGCTTGCCAGGTTCTTTTAATAAATCATTTTTCATTCAGAAATAGAGTTAACCTATTCAAAGATAGAATTTTCAAATGAGTTTCTGAATATCGCCTCTTAGTTTTTCCAAGTTACTTTCAAACGGTTTGAAATCATGATGGCTGAATATCTCAGAATCTTTTAAACCTGAACCTGTGAGCATTATTACAACTTTTTCATTGCTTCGAATTTTACCTTTTTCCCGTAATTTTCTCACAGCATATAGACTGGTTGCAGAGGCAGGTTCAACAAAAAAACCTGATTTTGCAAGTACTTTTTGTGCTTCAATAATTTCGTCTTCGCTGACTGATTGTGCAAGCCATCCATTTTCACTGGCTTTAACCACTATTTCCTTTCCTCCCATTGGATTTCCTGTGGTTATGGCTTCTGCAACGGTATGAAAGTTCTCAAATGGAACAACATCTTCTTTTCCTTCTTCTATACCCCGAACAACAGGCGCATTATTCTCTGCCTGCACCACAATCATTTTGGGTAACTTCCGGATAAACCCGGCTTCCTTAAGTTCTCTGAATCCTTTATAGATTCCTCGAATATGACCGCAGGCTGAAGTGGGCACTGCTATGTAATCAGGAATTGCCCCCTGAAATTGCTCATACAATTCAAAAGCAGTAAGTTTATACCCCTCAACCCTTATAGGTCCGTTACCTGAGACAATCCTGAGTTTTAGCTCTTTTGCCATATCCAGGACTTGCTTTTTCATTTCGGAATAATCCGGAGCATAGACTTTAATAACCTTAGCTCCGTGTATACTCATGGCCCTGATTTTTTCTTCTGGGGTGTACTGAGGTACAAACACTATCACTTTAATCCCTGCACGGGCTCCATAAGCAGCGATAGAATTTCCCATATTCCCTGTGGAAATTGTAGCGGTCACCTTTTCTCCCATCTCCCTTGACATAAGCATGCATGTCATAGAACCTCTGTCCTTAAAACTCCAGGTGGGATTTAAAGTTTCATTTTTCAGGTAAAAATTTGACAAACCTGTGAAATCAGAAAGTTTCCTGTCTGCTAACAACAATGGGGTGTTGCCTTCGCCCATAGATAAATCTTCTTTATTCACATCAAAAGGCAGGAAATCGCTGTATCGCTTATAAAATCGGTCATGTTTTCTTACTCTGGCTTTTGAAAGATTATCAATCTTTACTTCAAGTGATTCGCCGTTATCAGCAAATTCTTCAATTCTATTAAAAGGATACTCCTCACCCGAAAGAGTAGAAATCAGTTTCTTATTCATTGTTTCAGGGTATTTTTGTATGGCTTCAAAAATAGCAGAAATGTTCCATTATGAATTTAATTGTGCGTACTTTTTTAAAAATACTATCCCGTTAGAATTGAAAAAATACCAGAAGATAAATAAGATCAACCTTATTAGTTTTGATTCATAGCCCATTACCTCAACCGATCTTATATCCGTCCGGCTTTATTCTTTCAGCTTGGTATTAATCTGAACTTCCGACTTAAGTGTTTTATGTACAGGGCATTTGCCGGCAATCTCAAGTAGCTTCTTCTTTTGGTCTTCCGTAAGGTCACCCTTCAATTCAATCACTCTTTTAAAATGGTCGATCTTGTTTCCTTTCTCATTTTCACATTGCCGGCAGTCTTCCATATAATTTTTGCCATGTTCGAGATGGACAACAGCCTCTTCAAGATTCCACCCTTTTCTTTCAGCATAAATTTTCAGTGTCATAGCTGTACAGGCACCCAGGGAAGACGTCAGCAGTTCGTATGGCGTAGGACCGAAGTCATTACCTCCCAGATTTTCAGGCTCATCAGCAGTTAAAGGAAAGTTCCCTGCTTTAACATCGGTAGTTAGCTCATCTGAACTAATCCGGGCCACAACCTGCTTATCTGTCTTCAACGGATCATTTTCTGGAATGTTGAGATATTTTACTGCCCAGGCTGAGATGGTTTCCCCGGCATAAAGAGAAGCTTCTTTAGTAGAGAGAAGGTGGTCGGCATCATCAAGAGAAACAAAACTCTTGGGGTGAAAAGCACCCTGAAATATTTCCGATGCATTATCGATTCCCACAATCTTATCAAATGGTGAATGCATGACCAGCAGAGGCTTTTTCAATTCACGAAGCACTTGTTCCATGGAGGTATTTTCCAGGTCATCTAAAAACTGTTTCTTGATTGTAAATGGCCTCCCTCCAATGCTTACCTCGGCTTCTCCTTCATATTTTATTTTTTCAAGTCCTTTCTCTCCCATCAGATACGTAACGTGCATTGGATCGGCCGGGGCACCAATAGTGGCAATCGCTTTCACAGATGGTATTGATCTTGCACCATATATCACAGCAGCGCCTCCTAAAGAATGGCCTATCAGCAGTTCGGGAGCTTTGTAATTTTTTTCAAGGAATACGGAAGCAAGTATTAGATCCTGGATATTCGAGGTGAAATTGGTTTCTTCAAATGCTCCTTCACTTTCACCCAGTCCTGTAAAATCAAATCTAAGTACAGCAATACCTTTGGAAGTCAGAGAGCGACTAATATTTCTGACTGCATTCAGGTTTTTATTACAGGTAAAACAATGGGCAAATATTGCATAGGTATGGGGATGCATATCCAGCGGCTTTTCAAGAATAGCAGAAATTTTATCCCCTTCATTATTGGAAAAGGAAATTCGTTCTCTTTTCATATTTTTTTGAAGTTAGTCGATAAAACAAAAAAATCTTACAGGAAATTAACGGCAATTAATACTGAAAATCTAATTGTTTTTCTTTGATATACTCTTTAAGCGATTTGTTCATCCATTGAACAGCGTACCGGTCATTGGAAGCTACATATATTTCCAGTTCAGTATCTTCCCAGAAACCACAGTCCTGAAGCATTTTTCGAACCACCTCAGGATTAGAAAGTCTGAGATACAGGGAATGAGTAGCCGAGCTATGGTAAATGCTACCCAAAAATTTAAAGAACTTCTCCCTATCTCTTGGGGCAATATAAGTGTACAACATACCCTGATCTTTCAGATAAGGCTGAAAATATTCCATTTGTTGAACTAAGCGGTCAAATTGATGCATAATCTGGCTGGTTGATTCTACTAACAAGATAAGAATTGAAAAAACCCAATTCAACAAGTTTTAGATCATACAGGTGAAAACCCTTGAAATTAGAGCCTTACAGAAATAAAATACCTGTAATATTAATTTAAATTGAATAAACAAAGGTCAGATTGAGAAAAAAGGCCGGGGAATATATTTCACATTCCCCGGTTAAAGATTACATTTCATTGTGAATCCAGTCCCAATACTGTTCAGCCCTTTTTTTGACATACGCTTTATCTTCACTAAGGAGGAAGCCCTGCTCAACTAATTTTCCGGCTGCCTTTTCAACTTTTCGGAGATAATCGCTTTTTGAATCATAAAGTTCTTCAATCGCGGGTCGTGTATCATTGCTTTGTTCCTTTTGCTTAACCGTTAAGGAAAGAGGAATAAAATTACCTCTAAAATCCACAAGTTCTTCCGGGCTTCCTTTAAAATCCCTTCGGGTGCTCCACGGTGTATAGGTTGCTACAGGCACTTGCACTTCAACATTCTGAATACCTGCCACTTCGTTTCCAAATTTATCAAGGCGTGAAACTTGTGAGGAGAAGGTTTTTCCAAGTTTCGGGGGTTGAATGTCTACAATTCCTTCAATCCATCTGGGGCCGTAGTCTGCCCTGTATGCTTTATGAATGTTCCGGGGCTTAGTTAAGCCGGGGATATCAGGAAGATTATACGTAGATAAATCCACAAGATTATTCTTGCTTTTCTCAGGATATTGGTTATCAGGCGGAACATCTTCATCCATAACCCATTCTGCCAATCTGACAAGCAATGCTCTGTAATTCACTTTAAATGCCAAAGGATTACCTCTGTAGACAGGGGTTTCAACCAACTTTCGTTCCTCTGCAGGAGGAAACCTATCGACAAAGTGCTGACCGCTTCCAATATGATAGATGCGTTCATCAGAGAAGGGATGAACATCCTCTTCACCATCAACACTGGTGTGGATTAGAGAAGCTGCACGTCCCCAGTATTCATAGCCGGTATTAATATAAAAAACGTTGGGTCTGTGTTTTTTATTCATGATATGAGCCAGAAGACCGTCTGTTCTCCATTGGAGCGGATCAAACTGGTTTTTGCTTGTAAAAGGATAAATATCTGTAGGATAGAAAAAAGCGGAATACCTGTGTGCATCCCTGGAGGGTTGAGCGAACCGATGATTAAAACTTCCCCTTCCGGCTCCGGCTGTCATAATCATAAGTCCGTCATAAGCTTTCCTGTATTGTTCATCTGTATTAAAATCCTGGTAAAGAAAATGTCTCAGGAACCTGCCGGTCTGGGACACCCCTGCTGCTATTCCTTTTTTTACAGGGAATAATGCATCCTTATCATATTTAGCATACGAAATAATATCCCGTATTACTGCCAAACCTGTTCCTACAACAGGTGGATCGTACGATTGGTAGACCAATTCGTAAATCTTACCTTCCCGGAATCCCTGTTCCATATAAATATGAAAGGAATCTTTCACCACTTCCCCATTGACTTCTTTAGCAAAACGCCACTCTGAAAGGGGAATGGTATCTCTGCGGGCATTTCTCCCATCTCTTACTGTTAATACATTATACTCACTTTGAAAATCATAAACCGGGTAACCCATTTGATCCCGATGCCCGAGCTTCAGTGTATTCAATTTCTGATCCACTACCCAGTCGCTGCGAACCAGTCCATTTATGGATGATCCGTCGGGATAAAAAGCTTTGGGTGCATCATAAGTCAAGTTATCTACTTTTTCAGGTACATCAAATTGCCAGCCCACCCAAATAACGGTCATTCCTTTTCTTAATGTCAGTCCATTACCAAACCATCCCGGGTTATCCGGACTCATCTTATAATCTGTGGCCTGATTAAAATAAGATGGGGTAAACTTCCCTCCGCGGTTGCTAACCTCAACCAGGGCCATTTCCGATGGTAAACTCTCTTTAGAAGGCTTTAATACAACCAGGTCTGAAACACCAGTGACAGAACCTTTACTGTTCTTTTCCGCCAGTTCAAGATCTACAATTTGTTGGTTCATTGGATTTGCAGGATCCCATGAGAAATAAACCTTTCCTTTAATTAATTCCCAGGGTCCATACTCGCCGAACATTTTACCGTCAAGAACAATTTCCCGGGATTCTATACTTATACTGTCAACCTTAGCATTTAGCTGAAGGGTAAAGATCAGACTCATTGAAAAAATCAAGAGCAAAAGTTTTTTCATTTCCATAATATGCTATTTAAAATTGAGTTTTCAGGACTCCGATATTTTATGATGCAACCAAATGATATTTTCAGCAAGCCGTGTAGCAATTTTTATCCCTTCATCATCTTTTTCTATTTCGCCTTCTTCCCTGGCAATTCCAACATTCCAGTAAACTGAACCGGGAACAATCATATCATTTATGAAGAAAAAATCATTGATTGAATGAAAGGTAGGCATCATACCGGCTCTTCGTGCAATGGCAAAACCCGCACCAATTTTCCTGCTCAAAAACTTATCATTAGCCCCGATAGTATAACCACACCGATCGATAAGGGCTTTGGTTTCGGTTGTCATTTGAGAAAAATAAACCGGTGAGGCAATGATGAGGGCATCTGCATGTTTCATCTTCTGAATATATTCATTAACAGGGTCATCATCGTAATAGCATTTCTCATCGCGGGTTTCCTTACATTTCATGCATGCCGTGCAGCCTCTAATAACCTGTCCGCCAAGCTGAATGAACTCTGTATCTACCTGATTGTTTTTAAACACTTCTATCATGTGATACAACAAGAAGGCTGTATTACCTTTGGGGCGGGGACTTCCATTAAAGAGCAGTGTTTTCATAAGAATAGTTTATTGCTAATAATATTCAACTTGAGAAATTGTTAGGAAAGGTATCAAAAATCAAATTCAAATAAAATCTTAAGGGAGTAAATTTCAAGCCGAAATACCAGAATTAAAGCAAAATTCATTTGTTCGTTAACTTTTTCAATACCAATAGAAGCTTTTCCCTGCGATTTGAGTCCCAGAAAATCACTTAAAATTTTTGCAAGGACTTTCCCCATTTGGTAATTTGAGCTTTCAGATAATCTCTTTGTTCCATTTTTAAAACACATTTATTTGTCTCATAATCAATGTATTTTAATCGGGTTCTACTTCATCCATTATTAACGACCCACTAAAGCTGTTATTTTTTCTTAATCAAAGAAATGACCAATCCAATTATTGCTCCTGCACCACCGGATAAAAGTATATTCTGCTTCATTTTTGTTATACCAGCAATGTTGCGTCCTAACGATTCAAGCCCGCTATCGGTTTGAGTAAAAATCAAGTTAATATCCACGTATTCACCGGCTATTCTGCCAAATACAAGATATCCAAATACAAGACCAATAATTACAAACAAAACAATTATTACTATCTTTTTCATAGCTCTATGTTTTTGAAGATAAAACAATACATCCTTCCGATGGTTCAATTTCTTAATGAATGCTGAAGTAAACTTTGCAGCCGCCCTTTGGTCGAAGTCAGATGATGAAAAAGAAGAATTTATGGAAACAATAAAACAAAACGGTACCAATATTTTTCTGGAAAAACCTGTTGATCTGCTTAACCTGGAACAAATCAAATAATAAAATAATACCCAAATTGAGCGATTTTCGCTCACGAAAATATTACCTGAAAAAAGGAATAACTTACAGTATTCTCTCATCAATCCATTTATCAGCATGGGAAGGCTGGTGCTTATCAAACTTCTCAAGTAAGTCTTTTATACTATCTGAGAACATCATCATCTCCATGTTTTCATTTTTCAGAAAACCCTGTTTGACCATATTCCCGGCCAGTTCTTTTAAACTATCGTAATACCCGTTCACATTAAGCAGCCCCATCGGTTTTCTGTGCAATCCCAACTGACCCCATGTAAGCATCTCAAAAAATTCGTCCATGGTCCCAAAACCTCCGGGCAACGCAATAACACCTTCAGAAAATTCATGCATCCTTATTTTTCTCTCATGCATAGATTCTACCCAAATTAGTTGTGTCAGGTTATCATGAGCCAGTTCTTTCTCACTTAGGAATTCAGGAATTACTCCAACCACTTCTCCTCCCTTTTCAAGTGCGGCATTGGCCAGTTTTCCCATAAGACCTATTTTTGTGCCGCCATAAACGATTTTTATTTTCCTTTCTGCTAAAATAACTCCCAGTTCTTCAGCCTTCTTTGAATAAACGGAATCCTTTCCCAGACTGGAACCACAAAATACTGCAATACTGTCCATAAATATACTTTCAAATTTTCTGTCAAAGATAGGGATTGATAAGAAAATCTCCAAGATTCAGACTTTATCAATTAACGGAAGGTTTAACAATTTGCTCAGGCGTGCCGCTTCCTCCTTTACTTTCTTAAAGGATTCATGTTTAAACACATAGTTCTTTTCACCCTGGCTTTCTCCTTGTAATACAATTCTATAATCATTAAAAAGGTTGCTTAATTTTCGGTTGCTCCGTCTATAAGTGTTATAGCTCCCGGAAAAGCGCTCTACTTTTAAGCCACGGAAAATAGAAAGGTCTTTAAATCTACCGATTTTAAACAATCCGAACAGTTTGTTATAGAACCTGTATTTTCTGTTCTCTATATCAATTTCGGCTCCTGTATAAGTAAAACTCATGAATAAACCGAAAATAATCAGGATAATTCCGGAAATATTAAAAGAAACAGCAATAGCCACGCCTGCCAGGATTAAAATATACCCTGCAAAGGAGGCATTGTCTCCAAAAAATTTATCGATTTTGTTATCGATTTTCATTTTCAATGAATATTAATTTTAAATACAACCCAAATTGAGCGATTTTCGCTCACTGCCTGCCCATTCGGTGAAAATCCGACAATTTCTAAGTCGTACGGCAGCTGCCGGATAAGTAAAGCGCTTTTTCACTATCCCGATAAAAATAGGGAAAACCGCTCAACTTAGGTACAAGTTAAGGCAAATATTTTTTGTAAGCGCACATTTGTAATAATTCTTGATAAAAAGACTTTTTTATTAGACAAAAATACATAGAGAACAGAGGAATACATGTTCTCTTAAAGGTGGTAGAAAAATTTAATTAATTCTCATCTTTAAATCGTTTTTTCTGCCTGTCATATTCCTCCTTCGTAATATCACCTTTTAAGAAGCGATGTCTAAGATGCCTTAAGCTGGGACTTTTAAAAGATCTTCCCTTATTTTTTCTCCCCATCTTCCTTAGAAATAACCAGACAATTAGTAATACTATAACAAGAAGAACAATTTTTCCCAATTCTGTCAGCTCACCAAGATTTCCCATAAAGGATGTATTGAATTAAAAATTACAAACTAATAATGCAAGACTTCTCTAACCTGTTTAAATGATAATTGCAGGCTAAATGCCAGGCATGAATACAAATTAACAAAATTTGAATGAAAAAAATAAGGATTAATATACCATATTAGAAAAGAATCTCTGTCGGAGACCCGAATAATTCTTGAACGGCGAAGCCCTCAACGAAGTTAATTATTCGGTTTAAACCAATAGCATTAAAATTTGTATTGGTTCACAATTTTGTGCCAAGTAACCATGATTTGGCTTCTTCAACACTCGAAAAAACTGCATGATAATATTTTTCAAGTTTCTTATTTGATCCCAGATAAACGGAATATGCCGTTTCTACTGGAGAAGAATATACAAAGGCATTTTTTATGCTGTTATAATATTTAAGATTGTTTCTGAGAGCCTCAATTAAAGTATTCATTTTATCCAGCCCGAATTGGTAATTTGCTCCCCGGGCATCGGTTAATATTTTCAGATCCCGGGGTAAACTGCTATCAGAGGTAATAAAGGTTCCATGCTCTAATAAATCTTCCAAAGTAATATTTCCTTTGTAATTTACTTCCAGTATACCCTCTTCTTTGTTAAATTCTGAATAAATCATAATAAGATAAAAGCCAACAAGGAATTAATTTTGCAAACTGCTAAATTTAATAATATCAGATATAAAAATCAAATGTTTAAATTTTCACCAAAGACACGACACTCTGACAGGAATCATCCTTCATAAATTTCGTGGCAGGATTTTTGATACAACAATGTATCTATTTGAATGTTTAAATAATTAAATAAAAAACAGAACAATTATGAATATGGAAATATCTTTTGAAGGAAACAAGAAAGTAAATGCCTCATTAAATGGCCAGGTAATCAAGACCGATCAGCCTGTGCAAGCCGGTGGAGACGCCTCAGCACCTGAACCTTTCAGTTTATTTCTGGCTTCCATCGGGACATGTGCAGGCATCTACGTCAAAAATTTCTGCGACCAGCGGGGGTTGTCAGCAGAAAACATTAAAATTATTCAAAAAATAAGCTATAACAGAGAAAAGCGATTGATTGACCAGATTGATTTAGAGATTCAAATACCGGATGATTTCCCGGAAAAATACAGGGAAGCTGTGGTCAAATCAGCTAACTTGTGCGCTGTTAAAAGGCACCTGGAAGAAGCGCCCAAGCTAAATACCTACACGAAAACTATTAGTGAGGTCAATTCCTGAACAAAACATGAAAGCCGGTAATCGCCGGCTTTTTTATTTAGGAGCTCAACAGTCATAAATTTCATTCTTCAATAAGGTACAACTGGTTATCTTCTACCTTATAGATAACCGGAGCAATTTGAACACCCGGATAACGATTCTCTAGTTGTTCTTTTTGCTTAAGAGTAAAACGAATACTATCCCCGATTTCAAATTCAGGAGCCTCCCTTTCGAAATGTATTCCTGCTTCTTCTTTATTCCATGCAGCATTCTGCGAAAGCCCATCAATAAATTTTTGTTTCCTTTCTTCCAGATTCATCATACCACAGTCTGTATGACCTATTAAGGCAATGTGTCTGATGTTTCCAACGGCCAATGCATAAGAAATATGAAACGTGCTGTATTGGATATTGGCTCCCCCTGTTCTTATTACAAAAGCGAATTTATCAGGTAGTTTCAGTTCAACCCTGTGATCCATACAAGTGGCTATAATTATCTTTGCCCTTGTGTATGAGACTCCATTGGCACCCAGATTGTGGTAACAAAAAAGATTCTCAATGGGTGAATTCCTATATTGAGCGGGTAAATCCTCGTTTGAGGTTATTGTAAGCAATTTATTCATAATAATGATGATGTTTTATACCAGAAACTTACTACAGTCAATTAACTTAAGAACGGCAAAATGTTTAAGCAGTTAAGAAATAAGTAACCCAGGGAGAAAAATATCTTTACGAATCCCTTTTATCAACAAAAATGGTATCAACCTGAATGGTATAGGAATTTTCTGTTATATAGAAGAGGTTTGCTCCCGCTTTCTTAGGTATAAAATCAAATGTTGTATCTTTAGTGACTATTCCTTCCGGGCATGTACCGGTTGTCTCGAAGATTCCATAAGCAGTAAGTGTAAATATGGAATCCGAAATCTCCTTATATACAAAATTCAGGTTATTCCAACAGCCATTAGGCGCTTCGGCAGTAGCTGAAATCTGCACAGTGTCAGATAACCCCATCGTTTCTGGAATTATATATCCACTAATGGGAACAATATCTGTTCTTTTTAAATAAAAATCTCTCTCTTGCTGACAAGAGACAAGGCTTATAAAAAATATGCCAATCAATAGCATATATAATGACCAACGCGGGTTAAAATTAGTAATTGCTCTTTTATTCGGATAAAAATACATAATAAATGTTTGTATAATAATTGATACTATATTAGTAAACCTATTTATTTGATTTCTATTGTAATAATCATCTATTTATACATTATAAGGGTCAAATAAGTTCAAAGAAAAACAAAGGTCTGTAAAAATATCCCAATTTATCCCTGAAAAATTATTCTTTGACAAAAAGCTACTCTGTAAAATTAATCTTAATCTCCATAATTTCTGAATAAGAAGAGGTTTTAACCGGTGGACCCCACCCTTGTGCTCCACATGTGACGAAAAAATGGGTGTTGTTGATCTTTTCATGTCCCCAGCTGATTCTGTAAATAGCCTCAGTGATATAATTAAAGGGGAATAACTGACCGTGGTGGGTATGTCCGGAAACATGAATATCAATATTTGTTCCTGCTGCTTTTTTTAGCTCATAGGGTTGATGATCCATTACAATGACTGGCAAATTGCCGGAAGTAGAGTGCAGTAATTGCTTTAGATCCTTTCTTTCCCTGTTATGCCGGTCTTTTCTACCAACAAGGTAAAAAGCCTTATCAAACCGGCGAACCGTATCTTTCAAAAACATGATACCTGTTTTATCAAAAAATGCGGTTTTCCCATTGTCTCCATAAAGTTCATGATTGCCTTCCACTGCAAAAACGCCATAAGCTGATTCAATTTTCCTTAGTTGATTTTGAATATACCCCTTCTTTTTCTTCCCAGGCATGGTTTCTATCAAATCTCCGGGAAGCAATACCAAATCAGGATTGATGGAGTTCATTTTTTCAACAAAGCACCTGATAAATTTCTTACCGGTTCGATCACTAAAGTGAAAATCAGCAGCCATTGCAATGCTCAGGTTTTCTATATGCGACTGTTTTTGTGGTATTTCTATCGTGTATGTATGAATCTGAGGGTGATTGAAATTATAAATCCCTTTACCGGTAATTCCAGCCGTTACAAAAACTAGAATAATAAAGGAAATCAGCCTCGATCTGTGTTCATTCAATATTGCTCTGAGTGAAGGTTTACCCATCCTTATCAAAAGCTTAATCAAATCGTACAATAGATAGAAGAGAAACAGATAAAGCAGGACCGGCAGATAGTAATACCCAACCCAGAGAGCTGGCTGGGCTACTGAACTGATGTTTGAATGTTCCAGCGCTTCTCCGGCAGGAAACAGTACCACAAGGAATACAAATAAAAAAGTAAAAACAATCCGTAGCTTCCTGTTTCTGATTAGCTTAATTATATGATTGTATAGATAAATATTGGGCAACAGGTAAATCACAGTAAAAATAAACCAAAAGAGACCGCTAATAATGAAGTAAACGGTAAGACCCAATCCCAATAGCAAATAAGGCAACACGCGGAAAAAAGAAAAAGCAACACCCTGGTCCTGGATAATTTTTGATAGTCTGCTTCCACGGATTCGACTCCTGTTAAACCAAAAAACAATGGCCAAAAGAATATGGAAAAACAGAAAAAGGAGTATAACCAGGCTCAGTCCCTTCAAACCGGCATCATCCATATCCCTGCCCGGGAATAAATTGGTTTCAGCAATAAAGATATTCAATATCATGATGAGTAGCTGAGCCAGTATACCCATCCATTTTACCAACCGTGTTTTCTTCTTTTGACCGGTTGTTTTAAAGTTAAACGCCAGCATCAAGCCGGAAGCCAGAGGTCCTCCTATAACTGTTGTTATAAATACCTGTTTGTCTGTAAATAACCTGAATTGAGAATTCTTTCCCATAATATATACCTGTAATAATATACTGACTAAAGACAACTAAAAATGTTTATTGGTTCACGGATAAAAATCCCGGATCCAATTAATCATCCCTGGAAATATTAAAAAAAACCAACCTCTGCGGTTCTCTGAGTTTACTCCGTAGCCCTCTGTGGTTAAAAAATAGTCTTGTGCTTGCCGCTTTTTGGAAAAATCAAAAAAATATTATCTTTAATTTATCATAAACCCTAAAAACTATTTTAAATGAAGCATCTTTTTTCAGTTCTCCTGTTTTCTATAAGTTTAATTTTTTGCAACCTAAACACCATAGCTCAAATCGATTCATTCAACTTAGAATTATACAAACTCCCCCAACTGGAACGTCATCAACTTGATTTGAAATTTTCAACAGGAGGTGGCGGAAACTATGATGACTTCAAAAACCTTTACTTCCCGTATGAAAGGAACACCATAAATGCGTCAAATTTAAATTTTAGTTCAAATCTGGAAACAAGATACCAGGGATATTACAACTCGAGAGACTACCAGGGGAACCAAAATGCTTCATTAAATATATCAGGAGTATACAATAACGGTAAAAATCAAGAATCCGGTATAACGACAAACAGTAACTATAATAAATGGGGATTCGCTTTCTCCGGTAACAGCAACAACCGTTTCTATTTCAACAATCTGTTTTTCATCGAATCAAACTTCTATCTGTCAAATTTGAATTTTAGCATTTACAATCAAACCAGCACACCCGATACTACATCGAACAAAAGCATTCATACAAATGAAAGAAAAAATGTTGAAGTTTCAATCCCACTAAAGGTCGGCAAAGGAAGAGTTGAACCCCTCCAGGATGCACGAATGGCTGTATATATAATAGACCAGCTTTCAAAAAGGGGCAAACTCAAACAACAACCTTCCAGAGACGAAATCCTGGCCTTTGCCAGAGAGATAGCAGAAATTAAAAACGAGCGTTTTTTTGATACCCGTAATCGCAGGGTTTACGAATTAACCAGGCTCGATTCTTTTCTAAACAAACATAATTTCCTGGATAAAACCGATATTGAATATTTTACAACAATGAACGATTACTGGCGGTATGCCAATAATCCTCAGAGGGGCGCAGGTTCCAGGTTCTCGTTTGGCATAGAACCCTGGTACAATTATTTTCGCAAATATGAGAGAGATAAAAATTTATCCAGTCAAATTGATAAAATTAACTATAGGAACAGATATTATGGCGTCAGAGGATTACTCGAATACGACTATGAAAAACCTCATAACCTTTACTGGCATAGCTCCTTTCAGGGAGGACTCTCCTATGGCTACGAGATTTATGAACATAATGATAATCAGGCAGTCTCTAAAATAAAACATAACCGGCAGGCCCTGAATGCCTCTTTTCAATACACCCTGGGCTGGTTTCCTGATTCAAGAAGTTATTACAGGTATTACATTCAGGGATATTATTACCGCTTTTTCCAGGAAGAAAATGAATTTGAAAATCTAAATGATTACAAAGCATGGGGTGAAAAAACTGATTATTTTTTTCGAACCGGTCTTTCCGGGTATTACTATTTTTCTCCAAGGTTACGATTTAGTGGAGGTTTTTCATTGTATCACCGCAATATAAATATTCCCGCGCCAGAAATGAATTATACTGCAGGAATGCTCCACCTGAAAGAGGGAGACTGGAATTTCAACATCCATCTCTCCATTGAATATAGTTTTTTCTAAGATAGGCCCGGGTAGGTAGATATATTTTTTTAACAAACGAGAGATTTCCTTTGATTATATCTCTTTCAGTCATGACGTGTGGTTTGAGACTTTAAATATACGAAAATCTCTACTGCATCGAAAATAAAGGAAGATGATATTCAGCATCTTAAGGGTGTCCATCAGCAGGTTTCAGGGGCGTCGCGATAAGCGGAAAAACTAAAAAAAGTCAATAGAAAAATTAGCCGTGATGAAAGCTAAGTTTCGCATTCACGGCTAATTAACCCTCTATTCCTTCAGCACTTTCATTATGGCTTGTTTACCATCATTGTCCCAGATCCTTATGATGTAAATTCCAGGTTGTTCATCTATATTCAGTTCGAACTGACCTGTGTTGCTGAAAGTTTGCTTCTGTACCACGCCTCCGGAAAGATCGCTTACCCGCACATTCAATTCTCTGTGCGTGGCACCCATTTCAATTAGCAGTTTACCTGTGGTTGGGTTAGGAAACATGCTGATGGAATGATCAAAGGTGTTTTCTACTATTCCGGTTTGATCATCATCATCTCCATCATCAATTGAAGTTACTGTATGACAGTTGGAAGTATCCGTACAATTGCCTTTGGTGATCATCACAGAGTAACTGCCGTTTGAAGAGGCTTCAAAGGTGGCGCTGGTTTCTCCGCTGATCTCACTGTAACCATCGTCACAATCCAGCCATTGATAGGAATTTGCCAGGCTGGCATTAGAAGTAAGTACAGCTCCACTTTGTCTCACAGAAGTATCAATTTGAGTAACAGTTAAGTTAAATGTTATTATACTGTCGCAGCCTGTTTCTGTCTGTAAGGTATCCTGGTATGTTCCTGAATTGTAATATGTTTCGTCACCACTTGGTACTGTGAAGCTATCACATGCTGATTCGTTGACTGTTATAGTTGTGGTTGTTATCGTCAGATCAATTGTTAATATACTGTCACATCCAAACTGGTTTGGAATTGTATCCCGGTACGTGCCTGAAAAGGCCCAGGTCTCATCACCGCTCGGGACAGTATAACTATCACATGTGTCAACATGAATGGTATTTTCAGTAGGACCTTGTACCACTACAGTCATTGTTTTGGTTACATAGTTATGAACTGAATCTTTGACTCCAATGACTACACTATATGAGCCGGTATTAACTGGATCCATGTTACCTTCCAGTATAAACAGATTGGAATCAATTCTGCTATTAAAGCCTGAACCATGTGAACCTCTATCATAAATCAGAGCAGTATCCGGTAATTCCGGATCTTCGGTAATATCATATAAGTTAACTGTATCTATAGGTTTATCACAGTGCAAGGTTACTGTATCCGGAAAGTTCACAAAATAAGGCGGATCATTTACAGGTGTAACATCAACTATTGTAAATGCCGTATCTGTGATTCCCGATGTATCCGTTACACGCAGTTGCATTAAATCTGAGCCGTTGTAATTATGAATGGGTTCAATGCTGATAGTGTTCTGACTATCAATGGTAAGCGTATAATTTGTGTCTGAAAAAGGCTCTGGAAATTCAGCCTCCCAATCAAGATCGTGATCATCATTTCCATCATCTACCCAAGCGCTCAAGCCTTGCTCATACTTATTATCTTCTGCAATGAAAACAGTATCCGGAACAATAATTTTAGGCGTATCATTTACAGGCAAAATCTGAACCAACACAGTATCATAGGCCCATTCCGTATTATAA
Organism: uncultured Bacteroidales bacterium; assembly: GCA_964585385.1. Classification (GTDB taxonomy): domain Bacteria; phylum Bacteroidota; class Bacteroidia; order Bacteroidales; family UBA12077; genus JAGXLC01. The sequence goes on along the minus strand of CAZPDP010000001.1, from coordinate 28,325 downwards.
TCAAGAATGTTATATGCCCGGATAATCAGTGAGTCCATACCAAATTCATCCTGGTGTGGTTTAATTTCCAGCGAATCATTGGATAAGATATAATCCAATTTCAAACTTTTTACAATGTTATAATCCAGTTCTCTGCCTTCCGGGTCAGAGAATACACTGTCAAGATTAGCCACAAATACATATCCGGTGTCTTCTTTTAAGGTCTGATCCGGTATTGGTTCGTCAACATAGGGCATTCTATTCAGATAAATATCGCTTATTGCTAAATCCTCCCTTGCAGGACCGATACCTGAATAACCCTGGTCATTTACACGTATCCTCAATGTATCTCTTTCATAGAGAGCAAAAGTATCCGGTGCAAGATATTCAAGACTGTCCAGGCTTTCGTTGACTTGTGACAATGTACCCCTGTAACTCATCGAATCATCCTTCATTCCATCTCCATAATCAAACTGTAGATTATCCACTGAACTTAAAGACAGTCTGCCTGTGTCAACCGAAAGACTGACCTGTAGAGAATTGGACCCAATATCGGTATCACTTATTTCAATTTCATAAATATCACCATATGGATAATAATAGTTTCCTGATTCATTAACATCTATACTTTTAAATCTTGAGGGTATATCAATTTGTGGCGGGCTGTTCACCGAAAAGGAATCAATTGCTGAAAATTCACCTCCCGCATAAGCTGCATCCACTGCCTGAACCTGCCAGTAATAAATAGAATCCGGATTAAGCACCAAATAGGTTTTTTCTTCTGCAATAGCACCTTCATCAACTATGTACCTGAATCCTGTGCCGGTATCAGCCATTGGACTTCTTGTATCAACACTATCTATGGAAGTGCCCATACGTACGTTATATCTTAACCCATCAGTTGGAGTTTCGTTATCTGAAGCCGCTGACCAGCTCAATTCTATACTGTCGGATTCAATATAGTTTACTACAGGGTTTGTTGGTGCAGAAGGAACTGTATTGGAAACCGTTGTCTTGTTTTCATAAATTTCTGCGAATTCATTGCCACTGGTGTCCTTACCTGAAAGAAGAATATCCAGATCTCCGTCTTTTTCTGCATCACCGACTGCAATAGAGGAATATTCCAGGCTTGGTATACCAAGAAGCGAATATTCAAAATTATCGTTTCCTTTATTATGATACAGTCGTGTTGAGGGTGTCCCTGGTTCATTGTTACCATCTGTTATTAAAATATCCAGATCGCTGTCATTATCAATGTCTATCCATCTAACCGGATTGTTTCCTGAACCATACCCGCGGTCTGATAAAACAACTTCAGTAAATGTACCGTTACCATTGTTTTTGAGTACACCTGTCTTATCGTCATAATCCATAAACAGAATATCCAGGTAACCATCGTTGTTATAGTCACCCCACTCTATATAAGAATTACCGGAAATATTTAAAATACTGCCCTTATCAACAGGATCACCGTTCTGGTTTTCAAACAGTTTTACGTCATTTGCGTGGGCATAGATAATATCCAGATCTCCGTCGTTATCATAATCACCGAAATCAGCAGTTTTAATGGAAATGAAGCTTTCTTCCCATATCCAGTCGGAAAATTCATTGTTTCCATTATTGCGGTATAAACCTGCACCATTATCTCCATAACTAAATAAATCCAGGTCTCCATCGTTATCGAAATCGCCCCATTCATATTTATACCCTTGCGTAGATATATAGTTTTGAGAATAGCTACCTTCCTCATTTATGTAAAGATAGTTTTCTATTATGAAATCCAGGTCTCCATCCTCGTCAACATCAGCCCATGAAACATATTCATCAGCCCCCAATTGCGGAAATGTAGTTCCTGTAAATGATCCACTCCCATTGTTTTCATAGAGGACAGTTGTATCCTTACCGGTTATCAGAACATCCAGGTCGTTATCCCTGTCATAATCCACCCAGCTTACATCACCGGAAACCTGAATAAAATTAGTATTCAGGGTATCTTTAAAATCCTTTTGAGGTACTGTAAAGGTATCTTCAGCAGCAAAAGGACTTCCTTCATAGGCACCATCAATTGCCTGCACACTCCAGTAATAAGTACCTGCAGGCAATCTGAACAAATTCCAGCTTGTATCTCTGCCGGCATTGCCATGATCCACAACATACCGTTTGCCATGTTGCCCTGAGCTCATGGTATCATTTGCCATGGGTGAAACGACAAAGGTATCAGCAGGAGATGAAACCGGGCTCACCCAGAGATTGTAACTTACACCTTTGGCTGTCGATTCAGCATCACTGGAAGGCGACCAGGACAAAGTAACTTTCCCTGCGGTTGATTTTGATTTAAGATTAGCCGGGGTTGAAGGAATGTTGTTACTGCTGCCTGTCTCATTCCGATAAATTTTTGTTACCGGCGTTCCATCCTGTGAAATACCGGATAATAACATATCCAGATCCTGGTCATTATCATAGTCGCCCCATTCCATCGCTCCATTGTTGACCGAATCAATAGCCGGGCCCACTTCAGTAAAAGTCGTATCACCATTATTCTTATATAAACGAGGTATATGCAGGGGTTCGGAATATATTCCATCGGTACCAGTTACAAACACATCCACATTTCCATCGTTGTTGAAATCTCCGCTTTTAACTAATTCAGCGGTAATATCAGTAAATTCATCTTCAATCCAATGTCCTCTAAAACTAACGTCTCCTTCATTGAGTAATATTTGTACGGGAAAACCTAATGTGCTTCCATCATAAATGTAAGAAAGAAGAATATCTAATCTTCCATCATTATTAAAATCATTCCATTCAACATCATATATTTTCTGTGGATAGCTGGCACCATGAGGAGTAGTATGATAAGTCAGATCAACTGATTGTTGAAAATTCCCATCTCCCTTATTCTCATATAGAAATATCTGATTATTGAATTCAGTACCTTCAGCAGTTAATAAATCCAGATCACCATCGTTATCGTAATCACCAAATTTTATATCTCCATAACTCACATCATCCGTTAAAGCAGAATTCGTAACAACAAAATTACCATTCCCTGAATTTCTGTATAACGTTGTACTTCCCTGGCCGTTGAATACTATATCCAGTTTGCCGTAATTGTTATAATCACCAATATCAAAAGGTGCAAGAATTGTGCTGTCGGTGCTGTTAAAAGTAACAGAAACCGGGATAAATCCACCAGTCTGATCGTTTTTATAGAGTTGAACTACATAATTATTGTCAGAAATTCCTGCCAGTATAATATCCGGGTAATTGTCGTTGTTGTAATCCCACCATTCAACCTGGCCAGCGTATACGCCAGTCAAACCGGCATTGATGTCATTGAAATTACCACTACCGGTATTTTCGTAGATTCGGGTAATAATTGTATCTGTTTGTGATGTATCTTTACCTGACAAAAGGATATCCAGGTCGCCGTCGCGGTCATAATCGCCCCAGTCCACCGAACTGTTATACACACTATCGATGTCTGGTGTAATCTCTGTAAATTGAGCAAAACTATTGGATTGAGTTAAGAGCGTAAGGACTAAAATCAACATCCCTAATTTTTTGAAAGGGACTTTTTTAAAAAATGAATAAAAATCATTATCGGAAGAAGAGTATAGCTGTTGCATAGTGAAGAGCTTTAGGTTAACAATCAGTTTTTTAGCCTATAAAAACAGATTTGTTTCTATAACTATATAGACTGACAAAGAGTATTTGTCATTGTTCAGGATTTTATCCTACATACTAAATCAATTCCAATGGATTATAAATAAATGGATTACCAAAAAGACCAGAGCGATTAGGTAATTTAGTACTTTATTAGGAGGAGAGATTATAAATTAGGGAAAATAGAAATTTTTCCTATAGAAATTATGTAATTGTAATTCGTATTTTTATAATAAATACAGACAGGTTTGTTATAAGTATGCAAAAGACGATTATAAAAATTTTCGAAAGAATTATATGTCCTGTATTAAAATTTAAACCGCTAAGGCGCTGATTTTCAAAGGAGAAACTTTTTCTTTTTATTTTTAGGCCTTAACGGTTTCAAATCACATTTCCGATTAGAAGTAAAATAAAAGACCTGTTCTAATACACCGGAGTAGACTCATCATACTTAATCTCAAAAGTCAGGTTGTCCAAACAATCGTGGTATTTCTCCAGCAATTCCTCCTGGTTTCTGGCTCCGAGGTAAATGTTTGCCAGCTCATAGCTGTAACTATCCTGCCCATAAAGCTCTAAGAGGTGCATGCCTTTTTTAATATGCACTTTAATTTCCAGGTCCGGGTATTTTTCTTTCAGTTTCTGAATTTGTTCCCTGGAAGGTCCTTCTTTCACTGTACCAGGCTCATAGGTACGCAGCATAAAGTTACTTGCAATACGGTGTTTTCCTTTATATTCTAATGCTCTCGGCCTTCTACCAAGGGCAAGGTTCAGCATGATGGAATGATGCGAAAATCCATGAATTTTTTCAAAAATATCCGTATGAGCCTGGGAAATCCTGGGATTTATCTCCAGTAGGAAATTTTGGTTAACCGTTGAATTATAGAAAAATTCAATATTAAACGGTGAATTATTGAGCCCGATTTGTGTTATAGCTCTCCTGGCAATATCGGCCATACGGAACTGGATCTCCTGGGGTAATGAAGAAGGATATTCGTATCGTGTAAAAGAAGATCGGTCTTCTTCCCTCAATGAATCTACAATACCGTAAATAACTACCTCACCATTATATACATACCCTTCAATAGTACATTGGTGGCCTGTAATAGGTGATTCGGCTATCATCGTTTCCTCCATGTGAGCAAACTCATAAGGAAGCTGATAGTTTTGGAGAATATAGTTAAAAGGTTCTGACATGAAGTGGATATGCTCTTTCACTTCAGTCATATAATCGTTAAACTGGTATTCGCTGTTAATCTTATAAGCCAGGAATGAACGGTAAGATTTAATGGGTTTTATCCAGAACGGAGGAATCATCTCAATTTGCTGATAAGCATTCGGCTCAAACGGATCAAAAGCTTTAAATTGTGGCACACTATGGGCAATAACTTTATTCTGTTCCAGTCTGCTCCAGTACTTATGCTCACATTTCATGACACTTTCAAGTGATGAAGCCGGCAATTTATACTTTTCAGCAATGATTGGCACCAGGCTTGTACCCGGAAAATCATAGTATGAAACAATTGCATCGATTTTTCCATGTTTGTCAATTCGCTCAAATGCTTTTTCAATCAAAGCTTTCATTTCCAACTTCTCCACACCTCTCATTTCACTGATTTCTATAGCAGGCAGGAAATCACATTCTTTCGCCTCGGATAACCGCTGAAGCTTCTTCAGGTTAAACTCGTCAAGGCCAACAACAAATACTTGTTTTTTGTCGCTCATTTTTAAATAAATAATTCTGTTTTACAATAAAGGTTTATAATTGCCTGGGAATGCTTTCATCCCAGGTTTTTGAAAAAATTCTTGTCTCTTCTTCATACGCATCCAGGGTAGCCCGAATCCTAAAATGAGTCCGGGTTGAAGTAAGTATGGTATGAGTAATAGCAGTCGCTTTCCAGTCATCACGCTGAAAACTTCGCGTGCTTTTCACCTCTCCTCTTAGTGTATCATAATTGTTGTTTTGATAAGAATACCGCTCTGTAACATCTTTTTGTATTTTCCAGTTGATATCATCCAGTCGGTATTGCGGATCATTATTGGTAACATGCAATGAGACGTGATTGTTTGCCAAATTGTGTTTTACCTCCCATTCACGATGTGCCGGGACTAAAAGTGCAGCAGGCAGTTCTCTTCCTGGCTTTGGTTTACCAAGGTCCCGCAATTGCTTATCTGAGTCTTTCGGCTTTCTGACCGGCAAAACCAGGTTGCTGTTTTCAAGATAAATTGTTAGTCTTGCAGGTTCCGGAGGCGGCCATGCTAAAGGCCAGTAAGAGGAAGAAATGGATAGCCTTATTTGATTTCCTGCAGGAAATTTCTGAGCTACATAATTCAAGTCCACCGTCATTTTATATTTTTTGTTCTCCTCAAGTTCGTTGGGTTTTTCGTGGCTATCACGATGTGTAAGGTTCAGAACGCCATAAGTAATACGGGTAGCTCTGCCATTTGGAGCCACATCTGATAGCCGGACTGCTACGGTAGCTATTGGTTTGTTTGATGAAAGCTCCAGCTCAAGTTTTGGAGATCCGAGAATTTCCAGGTCTTCTGCAAGTGGCAGGGTATCAAAAATCAAAGATCCCCCATCCTCTTCACGCTGATCGCTGGGCAAATCGGTGGATTCCGCATAGGAACACCATTTACCGGCAAACAACCCAACACTTAACGGACTTTGGATGGTCAGGGCTGTATCAGTCTTTTTCGTAGTATCAAAGTCGAGTTCAGCAAACAGGATGTTCAATTTCTTTTCCTCAATATCCGGTGCAGGCCATTTCTGTTCTGCCACCCATTTTCCCGGTCTTTTTTCAGAGATCGGAGATACAGTATCCTTTTCCCAGGCTCTAATCATAGGATCATTTTTTACCCCAGTATCTATTCCTTTCAACCATTGGTCCCACCATCGCAGACATTCTGAAAGAAAGTCGATTACCGGACCCGGTCCTCCCATATGCGGGTATTTATGCCCCCAAGGGCCTATCAAACCTTTTCGTGGTACTTCGAGATTTTCCATTAAACGAAAGACTGTGTTGGTATACCCGTCTGCCCAGCCGCTTACAGCAAAAACCGGGATCTTTATGGCTGAATAATCCTCACATACAGAGGCATGCTTCCAGTATTCATCACGCCATTGATGTTCAAGCCATTTCTTCAGCCACAATCCACTGCCCTCCAGACGTTCCAGCCACATTTCACGCCACTTCTCTCCTACTACCTGCGGATCGGGCGGACAAGAGTTATAGGCAAACATAGTGGAAGCCCAGGAAAGGTTATCGGTGAGCATAGCGCCACCCATGTAATGCACATCATCGGCATAACGGTCGTCCGAAGAAGCTACGGTAATGATTGCTTTCAATTCAGGAGGCTGCAGTGCAGCAATTTGCAAAGCATTGAAACCACCCCAGGAAATACCCATCATTCCAACCTCTCCACTGCACCAGGGTTGAGCAGCAAGCCACCTTATTACTTCGATGCCATCATCCAGTTCTTGCTGCAGGTACTCGTCTCGTAAAATGCCTTCAGAATCACCACTTCCTCGTAGATCAACCCGCACCCCGGCATAGCCCTTTTCAGCAAAATAACCATGTATCTGATTGTCTCGAACTGCTTTAAAATCGCGCTTTCTATAAGGTATATACTCTAAAATCGCAGGTACCGGTTTTTCTAACGCATCTTCCGGCATCCAGATTTTTGCTGCCAGCCTGGTACCATCAGTCATAGGTATCCAGGCGTTTTCAACAACTTTTACTTCCATTTCTGAACAGTTAAATTCTAAATAAATTACAATAAATGAAACAATTAACTCAAAGGTAAGTGTTCAATTCGTTTCTTAAAATTACATGAAAAAAATTTTATTCCACCATATTGTTTAGAAAATTAACTGTTCAACATCAACTTTTAAGAACCAATATTTTGCACCTATACCTGAGAAATCTTTATCTTTGAAAAATTCATCCAATAAAATCAGATTCTATGAAAACGAATGTCAGACTGTTTTTAATGGTTTTAGCTGCTTTCTTTGTTTCTGGTCAGCTTTACAGCCAGGATACCAGCAAAATGCCCCAGTATCTTGTAATGGTTGCAGATATCGAACACCCGGAGGTTCTTGGCAGCAGTAAAATTTACATTTCTGTTGACGGTGAGCAGTATATTGAAAAGAAATACCGTAATCCGGATACAGATGGAAAATTTGATTTCAATCCGTTAATCAGCCTTATTAAGGATTATAACAAGAGAGGATGGAATATAATTGCCAGCAATCTATCGAGTGGATATAACCAATCATCCGAAAAAGAATTTCTCTTTATCATGATGCAAAGAGATGAGCCCTATAAAATAGAAAATGTCCCGAGAGATACGGTTTATAAGAAGTAGGTTTGGATTGTCGGATTATAGATATTGGATAATCTCACGCCTGCTAAAGTATAAAAGTAATTAGCGAATTCACGACTATCCGCCATTTTTACAATGAAAAATTAAGAATTAAGAATTATGAGTTATGAATTACGTACGAATTTAAAATTTAATTTATTCATTATCATAACTTAATATAGGATAGTTTAACAATCAACCCATTAACTTAACTAACTTAATCCACTTAATTAACTCAATCAACTAAATCAACAATATATGGTAGCCTTTTCTATATAGATTCAAGGTTCCTTCAATTCTTAGCTAAAAATACTTCTCTTCAAACAAGATGATTGTTTTCATGAACTCTTCGGGAATTCTGGAATAAACTTCGTCAGTTATCCATTTGGGAATATCTTTATAGTAAGCTTGCGCAATGCCTCCGGCAATACAGGCCATGGTATCGCTATCGCCACCCAGTGAAACGGCGTTTCTAATGGCGCTGATATAATCTGTTGATTCGAGAAAAGCAATAATGGATTCGGGGACAGATTTCTGACAACTAATCTCAAAACTATACTCTGGTCGAATTTTTTGAATGCTCCGGCTAAGATCATAATTGAATTTGGTTTCAATTTCTTCTTTAATCTTTTCTTTATCCACATGTTTCTTAGCCAGAAAAACAGCCAGTGCAACAGCCTGGGCTCCTTTTATCCCCTCGGGGTGATTGTGAGTAACTTCTGCTGTCTTTTGGGCTTCTTCAAGCACCTCTTCCTCCGAATCAAAAGCAAAACCCACCGGACTGACACGCATTGCAGCACCGTTTCCAAAACTATTGTAGGGTCCGGTGATAGTACCGGCAAGCCAGCGTATAAAACTGGCACCATAACCGGCATCGGGATACCTGTTACCATAATCCATCAAACTGGGTCCATAAGGTTTATTATGCAGAATAGCATCTGCAATAGCTATGGTTAATACAGTATCATCTGTAAAGGTATTTAGCCCTGAAAACATTTCAAAATTGTATGATTTTGTGGGAATCACCTCAAATCGCGAACCTATAATATCTCCTGCTACTGCACCTATCATAAATAATTATGTCAGTTTTTTAATTATACACTCTTTATCAGGAAAATGTTTAATTAATTCTTCTTTAGAAAACATTTTAAAATCCTCAAAATGAAAACCAGGCGTCATATTGCAGCTGACAAGGGTAAACGAGTCCGGCTCCTGGACCATAGCGCCAAAAATAGTTTTTGCCGGTACAAGTATTGACAAGCTCTCGTTATTTTCAGGCTCCAAACCTAAAAGATGTTCTTCATAATTGCCTTCAGGTGTAAAAAAGAAAAATTTTAAAGGTGATCCGTAATGATAATACCAGAATTCATCGCACTCAAGACGATGAAATCTTGATACTTTATCAGATGGGAGTAAATAAAAAATATTAGTAGCTAAATCCCGGCCTTGATACTTAATTTCTTTTCGGTACGTCTCACGGTAATAACCACCCTCCGGATGCTTCTCAAGGTTTAACTTATTAATCCAATAATCGGGTTTATATCTATCAGTCATAAAGAAAATTAAATTAAAATTGATAACAAATTAAGGGAAAATGATTTTAAAAGCAGAATCTTCAGGTAAAAGATTTGCAATGAATAAATTGTAATTTTTAGAGTTAATTTATAATTTAGAGGCTATAATCAAAGTCCTGAGATTAGGTGAAAGAAAAAAAAGAAACTGATTACACCATTTTAATCGCTGATGATTCAGAACTCGATTTAATATTCACGGAGCAGGTCCTCAAAGCCTACAATGAACGGTTTCATATAATATTAGCAAGAGACGGCCTGGAGGCTTGCCAACGAGCTATTGAAGAATATCCGGATCTCATTCTTATGGATATTGAAATGCCTGAAATGGATGGTGTAAGCGCTATTAAATTTCTAAAGAGGAATTTTAGAACTAAAAATATCCCCATCATTGTTTTTACGGCCAAAGATATATTTCATGAAGTATTTGACGCCGGAGCAATTGACTTCATTGAAAAACCATTTAAAGAAGATACGCTGATTGTCCGGGTGCGGTCTGTCATGAACCTGGTTGAATCTTACAGGGCTATTGAAAGACAGAAAATTGAAATTGAAAAAAGAAACCACAAAATCAAGCAGCAACATGAAAATGTGCTGGAACAAAAAAACATAATCAGCCAGAAAAACAAGGAAATTACTGCTGATCTCAGGTATTCCAAACGAATTCAGGATGCCATGCTTCCTGATCCCGTCTTAATGAAAAGTATTTTTCCCCAGCATTTTATTGTCAACATCCCCAAAAATATTGTTAGTGGAGATTTCTACTGGGTTGACAAACATGAAAACAGGGCTACAGTAGCTGTCTCAGACTGCACCGGACATGGAATATCTGGAGCACTTATGCACATGATGGGAATTATCTTCCTGAATGAAATTGTGAAAAAGAAACGATACAATGATCCCGGCAAGATATTGGAGGAATTGAGAATTAACATAATAGATTCACTTCACCAGACAGGAAAATTTGGTGAAACTCAGGATGGCATGGATATTTCTCTTGCAATAATAGATATGGATAACCTGAGCCTAAAATTTGCCGGTGCGAATAATCCTTTGTATATTGTGAATAATAGTATATTTAAAGAAATAAAAGGAGACCGGATGCCGGTTGGAATCAATATAAATTACGAGAAACCCTTCGCCACTCAGCATTATCAATTGAATAAAGGAGACAGTATTTATATGTTTACCGATGGGTATGCTGATCAATTCGGCGGCCCAAAAGGCAAAAAATTCCGTTATAAATATTTTAAAGAACTTATTTACAGCATTAATGGTACCTCTATGACTAAACAAAAAGAAATTATGGAGCAGACTTTTCATAAGTGGAAAGGAGAGTTTGAACAAGTTGACGATGTATTGGTTATGGGTATAAAAATTTAAAATTTTGAAAAATATAAGGCAAATAGCACTCATTACGTCTCTGATCCTGGCTGCAATCTTTCAGCCGGAGACCATCCATTCCCAGGAGATCAATCAATCAGACAGGGAGAAACTAAGGGAATACGAACAGCAGATTGCTAAACACAAAGAAGCTGGAAACAAATCCCAGGAACTGGAATATTCCAATAAAGCTGCATTTATATACTGGCAAAACAACCAGCTCGGCAAAGCCCTGCAATATTTCAACAGGTGTCTGAAATTAAACCAGGACCTTAATAATAAAAACGGAATAAAGCTTATCAGCTATTATTTAGGGATGATTTATTCCGAAAAGGGCGAATACGATAAGGCTGTTAAAGAATTTCAAAGGGGAATAAAAGTCAGCCGTGAACTGAAGATGAAGAACAGTATTATTAGTGGATTAATAAACCTGTCCCAGGCTTACCAGAACAACCAGCAATACACAAAATCAAATCAGCATGCAGAAGAAGCACTTACACTGGCCAAGGAACTGGAAAACATGGAGTTTATAAGAAGTTGTTACGGTATGCTTTCTGAAAACCACAAGCAATTGGGCAACTCAGAAAAAAGCATGGAATATTTTGATCTCTATTCTTCGATTGATAAGCACATAAAAAATCAGGAAATTTCAGAAATGCAGAAGGAGACAGAAAGTCAGGTTACACGGGCAGTTTCAGATAAAAAGAAAACAGAAAAACAACTCGCGCAGGAGCGTGACCTGAGAAAAATGACTGAGGACAGCCTGGAAAGGGCTGAACGTATCAGCAGGGAAAGACAAATGCAACTTGAAATGAAAGAGCTTGATCTTAAGAAAAAACAAGCCCAGCTTAAACTGGAAAAAACCATACGCCACGGGCTAATCTTTCTTGTGGGTATTGCTTTAATATTCACCTTTTTACTGCTTTATTTTTATCGTCAGAAAAAAAAGGCTTATCAACTACTTGCTGAACAAAATAAAAAGATAAACCAACAAAATGTTCAAATCCAGGAACAAAAAGATAAACTGGAAACCCAAAACACGAAACTGAATGATAGTATTAGTTATGCCCAAAACATACAACAGGCCATACTTCCTACCCCTAATGAATTGAATAAAAAATTTGAAACTTTCATTTTGTATAAACCCAAAGATGTGGTTTCTGGGGATTTCTACTGGTATACAGAAATAAACCAAAATAACGGCCAACCGGACAAAACTTTCCTTGCTGTGGTGGATTGTACAGGCCATGGAGTACCCGGGGCTTTCATGTCGATGATAGGAAACCGTATATTCAATGAATTAATCAACGAAAGAAAAATTTATGACCCCGGAAAAATATTATATTACCTCAACGATTATATTATAAAAGCGCTAAAACAAGAGCATACAGACAACACTGATGGTATGGATGTGTGTCTTATTTCTATAGATGAAACCAATAACCAGGAGAAAACTATAAAATTTGCAGGAGCAAAAAGACCTCTCTATTATTACAAACAGGACATGGGTAAAATTGAACAAGTAAAAGGAAACAGGTATTCCATTGGTGGAATAAACAAGAATAAAAAAGAAAAACAATTTTCCACACAAAAGTTGCAGTTTAAAAAGAACGATATTTTATATCTTAGCAGCGATGGACTCATAGATCAGGTTAATACAGAAGGTAAAAGATTCAGCAGCAAACGGTTTTTTAGCATCCTGAATCAGAATGCTGATCAACCTTTGTCTTACCAAAAAGTAAGACTGGACGAAGAACTTGAAAAGTTCAAGAAAAATACGGAGCAACGTGATGATATAACCGTTGTAGGCGCTAAAATTATTTGAAATGCTGGAATATTTCGACAAATACAAAGCTGATAATCAAAATGCTGTAAGTTTATTTTCCTATGAAGGCCCCTTTTTCATTGACCTTCTTACCATGTTCGGTAATTACATGAAGATGTACACCCAGCAAAACCTCTTCCTGCAAAAAAAGCTTTTTAAGATTTATGTGGAAATGGCTCAAAATGTCTCATTTTATTCAGAAGAATATTACACATTAAAAAATGAAAACAGAAGAATCGGAATTGGAGAATTAAATTTACAAGAAGTAAACGACCAGTACCGGTTTACTACAAAAAACATTGTTAAGGCAAAAGATGCTAATATTCTCACAGAGAGATGCGAAATCATAAACAATTCAAACATTGAAGAATTAAAAGAACTAAAAAGTGAACTGAGAAGAAGTTCTCCCGGCTATAAATTCGGTGCAAGAATAGGGCTTGTGCAAGCTAAAATTATTTCAAACAACAATTTAGAATACAGTATAATAGAAAAAAACAGAGAGTTATCTATTTTTAAACTTACCGTAAAAATCAATAATAATGAAGAATATTGAGATTAACAGAACCCCTTCTAATCCATATTACCCTAGCGTCAGTTTTAATGCTGATAGTGGTGTTTGTGAAATATCAGGAGAATCCTATATGGAAGAGGCATATAAATTTTATCTCCCCCTGATTAACTGGATCAAAGAATTTATCGGGAAAGAAAGAAGGAAAGTTACCCTGAACATCAAATTAATATATTTTAATACCAGTACAACCAAATGCCTTTTGGATATTTTCGAAATATTAAAAAGGTACAATAAAGAAGATGACGGGGAGGCCGAAATTAACTGGTTCTTCGATCCGGATGACCCGGACATGATAGAAGAAGTAAAAGATTTTGAAAGAGAAGCTGATGTAGAAATAAACATCAAAGAATTCGAATAAAAATCAACCAAAAACTCCTTTTATCACTCCTCCATCCACAGAAATAGTCTGCCCTGTTATATAGCCGGATTCTTCTGATAACAGCCACACTGCAATTGAGGCCAGTTCTCCGGGATTACCCAATTTACCCACCTTTGTGTTCAGTACAAACTTTTGTTTGGCTTCCTCTTCAGAAATACCTTCATTTTCAGCTTTTTTTACAATCAATCGATTCAGAGCCTGTGTATCATGAAATCCCGGCGCAAGAATATTCACAGTAACTCCCTTATGAGCCATCTCTTCCGATAAAGTTTTAGCAAAACCTACAATTCCGAGCCGTAAGGAAGTACTTAAAACAAGATTTTCAATGGGTTGCTTAACAGAAGAGCTCTCAAGAAACAGTATTCTGCCATAACCTTGTTGTTTGAATTTCGGAAGAAGTATTTTTGCAAGTTCCACTTTCCACCTGAAAATGGTATAATAAGCTGAATCCCAGTCATCCATTGTTGTTTCTTCGATACTTTTTGCTGGTGGACCTCCGGAATTTATGAAGATACCCTTCAAAAAAGAACTACCGGTTTTGCTTTCAATTTCTTCAAGTGTTGAATGATGTGTCAGATCCCCTGCAATATAATCCACCTGTTCAGGATATTCATTCTTAAGCCTTTTTAGCTTTTCCTGAGTTCTTGCAATTGCCAGCACATTATGCCCATCTTTTAGAAGCCTGTCTGTAACCGCACCTCCAAAACCACTGGTGGCACCACATACAACATATAAACCTTCTTTATCTTTATTCATAATCAGAGTTTTTATTTTGTAAAACCATTATACAAAAAATTTGTTTAGAATTACTGAAAACGTTTGAAATGAAATATTCTGCAGATGACGTTCAAACGCTATCTTTTCATATTCTTCAGGCTTTAAATGGTCATAATGAATTATTAATCTTGCAATAAACAATTTTACATAAATTTGAATATATTTGTAGACCACTGAATAACTCAGTAAATATTAGTAATCTTATAATTAATAAAAAATCAATGTAACATGACTGAAAAAAGAGTCTATAGTTTTGGAAATAAAACAGCAGAAGGAAATACCAAGATGAAAAATCTTCTTGGTGGAAAAGGAGCTAACCTTGCAGAAATGAGTTCAATCGGGGTACCCGTACCTCCTGGATTTACTATCACTACAGATGTTTGTACAGAATACAATAAAGTAGGTGCTGAAAAAATCAAAGAGCTCCTGAAAGAAGAAGTAGAAAAAGAGATTAAAAAAATAGAAGAACAAACCGGAACCATATTTGGAAGCAGTGAATCACCCTGCCTGGTATCTGTACGTTCAGGAGCCAGGGTTTCCATGCCGGGTATGATGGATACAGTTTTAAACCTTGGTTTAAATGAAGAAGCTGTCGAAGGGCTTATTAAGAAAACAAACAACCCACGTTTCGCATGGGATTCATACCGCCGCTTTATTCAAATGTATGGTGACGTGGTAATGGGCTTAAAACCCGAGTCTAAAGAAGACACCGATCCTTTTGAAGAAATTATCGAGAGTAAAAAAGAGGAAAAGGGAGTTGAAAAAGATGTAGACCTTACCACAGAAGACTTACAGGATTTAGTAAAAGAATTCAAAGCAGTTATTAAAAAAAGATTAGACAAAGAATTCCCAACCGATCCATGGGAACAGCTATGGGGTTCTGTTTTGGCTGTATTTGATTCATGGAATAACGACAGAGCAAAGTATTACCGTAAAATTAACAAGATACCGGAAGAGTGGGGTACTGCAGTAAACGTGCAGGCCATGGTCTTTGGTAACATGGGTGAAAGCTCCGGTACAGGTGTTGCGTTCACACGTGATGCTGCCACCGGAGAAAACCGTTTTAATGGAGAGTATCTTATGAATGCGCAGGGTGAAGACGTTGTAGCCGGTATACGAACACCCCAGGAAATTACCAAAGAAGGTTCACTGAAATGGGCACAATTACAGGGAATTTCAGAAGAAGTAAGAAAAAGAGACTATCCTTCTCTGGAAGAATCCTGGCCCGAAATTTACAAAGAGCTTTACGAAATACAGGAAAAGCTTGAAAAACATTACAAAGACATGCAGGACCTTGAATTTACCATTCAGGAAGGTAAATTATGGCTTCTGCAAACAAGAAACGGCAAGAGAACAGGTGCTGCTATGGTAAAGATTGCCATGGACATGCTTGAAGAAGGAGTCATCGATGAAGAATTAGCCGTGCTAAGAAACGAGCCCAATAAACTTGATGAACTTTTACACCCTGTTTTCGATCCAAAAGAACTGGAAAAAGCTACAACTATAGCCAAAGGACTGCCAGCCTCACCCGGAGCAGCTACAGGTCAGTTAGTATTCTTTGCAGATGATGCAGAAGAATGGGGTGAAGCAGGTAAAAAAGTGATTCTGGCCAGAATTGAAACTTCCCCTGAAGACCTCAAGGGAATGAATTTGGCCAAAGGTATTCTCACTGCCAGAGGGGGTATGACATCTCACGCAGCCGTTGTTGCAAGAGGCATGGGTAAATGCTGTGTATCAGGAGCAGGTGCCGTACAGATCAACTATAAAGAAAAAACAATGACAGTTGATGGCAAAACTTTCAAAGAAGGAGACTGGGTTTCTCTGAATGGTACAACCGGCGAGGTTTACGAAGGAAAAGTACCCACTCACGAACCCGAATTGAGTGGTAACTTTGCCCAACTGATGGAATTATCTGAAAAATACACTAAAATGTTGGTTCGTACCAACGCCGATACTCCAAAAGATTCTAAAACTGCCAGGAAATTCGGTGCAAAAGGTATTGGCCTCTGCCGAACAGAACATATGTTCTTTGAAGGTGACCGAATTACTGCTATGAGGGAAATGATTCTTGCCACCAACGAGGAAGGAAGAAGAAAAGCGCTTGAAAAACTGTTACCTATTCAGAGAGAAGACTTTGAGGGTATTTTCGAAGCCATGCAGGATCTGCCTGTAACAGTTAGACTTCTCGATCCGCCACTGCACGAATTTGTGCCTCATGAAGAGAAAAACCAGAAACAAATGGCTGATAACCTGGGTGTAAGCCTAGAAGAAGTGAAGAAAACTGTGGAGGCACTGGATGAAACTAACCCAATGCTGGGTCACAGAGGCTGCCGACTGGGTAATACATATCCCGAGATTACAGAAATGCAGGCGAGGGCTATTATTGAAGCAGCGCTCAACCTCAAGAAAAAAGGCATCAAAACTTATCCCGAAATTATGATTCCGCTTACAGGATCAGTCGAGGAAATGAAGTTGCAGGAAGAAATTGTCAGAAATACTGTTGACCAAGTATTTGAAGAATACAACGATAAGATTGACTACCTGGTTGGAACCATGATAGAGGTGCCAAGAGCGGCTCTTACAGCAGATAAAATAGCTGAATCAGCAGAATTCTTCTCATTTGGTACCAATGATTTAACTCAGATGACCTTCGGTTTCTCAAGGGATGACGCAGGAAAATTCCTTCCCGTATACCTTAACAAAGGCATCCTGAAAAATGATCCCTTCCAGGTTCTGGATCAGGAAGGTGTAGGTCAGCTTGTGGAATTGGGAACCAAACGGGGAAGAAGCAAACGCAAAGACCTTAAAGTAGGTATATGTGGTGAACACGGTGGAGAACCAAGCTCAGTAGAATTCTGCCACAGAGTAGGCATGAATTATGTCAGCTGTTCACCCTTCCGTGTACCAATCGCACGACTAGCTGCTGCACAGGCTTCAATCAAAGAAAAGCAGTAATAAATTACAAAATAGTTAACAGAAATTGAGGGTTGTCAAAGAGTACAGCCCTCAATTTTTATTTAATAATTATATTTAATTATCTTTAAGGGATTTTTAAGAATAAATAGTATAAACAGTTATACAATTTAATTTTTTATTAATTTTCATATTATGGATCAAAAATTAGATACTGAAAAAAAGGATGAGTTAGCTATGCTTTTGGAAAATTCCAATAAGACTAAAAACAATTCTGCCAGGGAAACACTTATTAAAGAGGCTATTGATAAACATGAAGCGATAATATCTGAAAGTGGCGCTCTTGCTACCTGGACACCCATTGAATCTACAGGCAGAAGCCCAAAAGACACAGTAATTGTAAAAAGGCCAAAAAGCCAGGCAACAATAGACTGGGATTCACCTAATAATATCCCCATAGACGAAGAGACCTTCAATATGGTTTATGAAGATGCCTGTAAATTATTAAAGAAGAAGAAAGAAATCTATGTCACTGATAGGGTTATTGGTGCTGATCCTTCTTTCGCACTCCCCGTTAAGACTATTACAGACAGGGCTTTAACAGCATTATTTACCGACAATATGTTCAGGCCGGTTCCCGACGATATTGATAAAAGTATTTTCGCTGAAAAGCCTTTTACGCTGGTAACTCTCCCTTACGATAAACTGAACAGAAAACGATACGATGGAAGACTCAGAAAATTAGCTGACGGGCAAACTTCAAACATGATAGTTGCCATAGATTTCGATAAAAGAAAAGGTGTCATTATTGGCTCGGCTTATTTAGGCAGTGTTAAAAAACTCATGTTCACAGTTATGAACTATTACCTGCCTTTTGAAAACATTCTCCCTCTACACTGCTCTGCAAACGAAGGACCAAATGGTGATTGTGCGCTCCTGCTTGGGTTATCGGGAACAGGAAAGACCACTCTTTCTGCTGATCCATCAAGGGCTCTACTTGGTGACGATGAACACGGCTGGAGTGAAACAGGGATAGCCAATTTCGAAAATGGATGCTATGCTAAGATGATCGACATAAATCCGAAAAAAGAACCGGAAATTTACAATGCTGTTATGCATAAAGATTATTACCAGGATCATGGTGCCATCGTGGAGAACGCTATGACTTATCCCAACGGTACTTTTGATTT
The DNA here is from genome assembly GCA_964585385.1 of uncultured Bacteroidales bacterium. GTDB lineage: Bacteria > Bacteroidota > Bacteroidia > Bacteroidales > UBA12077 > JAGXLC01. The sequence continues at coordinate 9,709 of CAZPDP010000001.1, read as the reverse complement.
TAATGACGACAGATTTACACCAAATTCAAGAGCCTCCTACCCACTCAGATATCTCCAGAATATTAAAGAAGATTCCACATCAGGTCATCCCAATACAATACTATTTTTAACCGCAGATGCTTATGGTGTATTGCCCCCGGTGGCCAAGCTGAATTCAGACCAGGCAATGCTTTGGTTTCTTATGGGGTATACCAGTAAATTAGCAGGTACAGAAACAGGGATTACAGAGCCAATAGCAACCTTTTCCAGGTTCTTTGGACAACCCTTTATGCCCGCAAATCCTGATGTTTATTCAGAGATGCTAGGGGAAAAAATGAAAAAACACAACACACAGGTCTATCTTATCAATACCGGATGGACCGGTGGGCCATACGGCAAAGGTAAAAGAATAGACATCAACAATACACGTAAAATGGTAGACGCCACACTCAACGGAAATCTTGAAAAAGGTCATTTCTCCTATGATGAAACCTTTCATCTCGACATACCCGTAAAATGTCCGGGAGTTCCTTCTGAAATACTCTTCCCTAAAAATACCTGGGAGGACAAAAAAGCTTATGAAAAACAGGCCCGGAAACTTGCCAAACAGTTTAGTGAAGCTTTTGACAAAGCATACGGCAACAAAAAAATTAAGCAAAGTGTAATTAAACAATGTCCCGGGAAATAAAGTTTTACTTTTGCAGTTTTTATAGAGAAGCAATTAATGATTTTTTCACATTTATTTCGTTAATTTGCGTGCGTAAGTGAGGAGGTTTATTATATGAGTTTAATTTCGGGTTTATTGATTATTGCTGCCTATTTAATAGGCTCAATACCTACATCCGTCTGGATTGGCAGAATGTTTTTTGACTTAGATGTTAGAGAATATGGAAGTGGTAATGCAGGTGCTACAAATACTTTCAGGGTGCTGGGAACAAAACCGGGCATAATTGTATTCCTGGTTGACTTGTTCAAAGGATTTTTGGCAGTTAACCTGATTTATCTGAACCCCGCTTTTCCAGTTGGTTCGGAATTATTTACCACGGTTCAGGTCGTTTACGGAATAGCTGCAATTCTGGGGCACATATTTCCAGTCTATGTAGGTTTTAAGGGCGGAAAAGGTGTGGCAACCTTATTCGGAGCCATACTGGGAATCAGTTTCTATCCCACTCTAATCATGGCAGGCATATTTTTTGCTACCCTGTTTCTAACCCGTTACGTATCATTAAGTTCACTGCTGGCTGGAATATCTTTTCCCATACTTATTATTACAGTATTTAATGCATCGGCAACTTCGCTTATCATTTTCTCTATATTAATTGCCGTTCTGGTTATATTAACACACCAGAAAAATATTGAACGGCTCCTTCATAATGAGGAATCGAAAGCAGATCTTTCTAAATTAACGTTGAGATCCGGAAAAAACAAAGACAATTAATACAAGAATGCTTTCAAATTTCAATATATCAGCCACTCCATAAGGGGTGGCTTTCTATATTCCGACATTTTACTGTTCAATCATTCTTTAAATGCACATCTCGTTGTGGGTAGGGAATTTTTACACCGTTCCTGCGAAACTTATCATCAATCATAAATCTTAGGTCACTCTTAATATTCTCAACCCTGAAGGCGCTATTTGTCCAGAAAAATAGCTGAAAAATCAGTGCTGAATCTCCAAAATCATTGAAGCGGACAAAAGGATTCGGATTTTTGCTTACTTCTTTTTGTTCTGCTGCACATTCTTCCAGTATCTTTTTTACCAGTGCAACATCCGAACCATAAGCTACTCCAACCTCAACATAAAAGCGGGTTCTCTGCTCGATATGACTCCAGTTAATAACATTTTCTGCAATGAATTTAGAATTGGGAATGATTAATATAATATTATCGCGACTTTCGATTTTAGTAGTCCGGAATCCGATATCCTTTACAATCCCTACAACTTCCTCAAGTTGCACAACATCACCTACTTTCAGGTTTCCCTCAAACAAAAGAAAAATCCCGGCAACAATATCTTTAAAAACCTGCTGTAAACCAAGTCCTAATCCAACAAGCAAAGCAGTTGACCCGGCGAGAAGAAAAGTAAGCCTCACCCCTAACGTATCAAGAATTAAAAATACAGCAATAATCCAGAGAAGATACTTTATGAGCTGGTAAACCGTATGCCCCTTGCTTTTATCAATGGGCCGTGATCTGATGGTTCTGTCAAACAGTCGTTTGATTGCAAATATGACCAGGCGGGTAATTACAATGATTAGTAAAGCAATCAAAAGACTATAAACCGTAATGGAAAAATTCTCCGTGTTAATGAGAGTGTATTCCAGAATTTCTTTAATGGTCATTGTTCAACTATTCTTTTTCATATATTTCTTTGAGAATATCTCTCAGACGGTTAGGGCCAATGTTGGTTTCAATGCCTCCCGCTTTGGCAAATGAAATGGCTCCTGTTTCCTCCGAAACAACTATTACTACCGCATCAGACCTTTCTGTGAGACCAATTGCGGCGCGGTGTCTCATCCCAAAATGCGGGGGAAGATCGGCTCGTTCTGATGCTGGCAATACGCAACTGGCGGCATATATCTTTTCTTTTCTGATAATAACAGATCCATCGTGAAGCGGATTGTTCTTGAAAAAAATGCTTTCAAGCAAACGGCTCGATGTATCAGCGTTTATGATAATTCCTGTCTTGGCAGCATTGGCAAGATTGTCCCGCTGGGTAATAGTTATCAATGCGCCTGTTTTAAATGCTGACATATCTGTACAGGCCTTCACAATCTCACTGATTTTTACTTTGGGCTTAGGTTTGGCTTTCAGTGAAAGAAAATTAGAAAATGAAAAGGAATAATTGGAGATGTACCGGCTGCCTATAACAAGCAAAAACCGCCTAATCTCCTGCTGAAAAACAATAATAAGGGCTATTACTCCAACTCCAATAACCTGACCTAAGATGGAACCCAGCAGTTCCATATTTAATGCCCTTACTACCAGCCATAATAGATATAATGCGAATATTCCGATGAAAATATTAATAGCTACTGTTCCTTTTATCAAATTATAGAATTGATAAAGCAGAAAAGCAACCAGTATTATATCTAGTATATCGAGAAAACGAACTGTTATAAAGGCTGTTATCATTGTTATTTTGTATGCAGATTATTTAAATTATTGAATATTACTCAAATATAATAAATTCTGTCAAATGTTCTTTATTCAAACCATTCGGCATCTTTGTATTTCTCAAAAAGCTTAAGCAGTTGCTTTGTTTCTTTTACGTCATGCACTCGTAAAATATTAGCTCCATTTATCAGAGCAAGAGTATTTAAAACAATCGTTCCGGGTAAAGCTTCCGATGGTTCAGTACTCAACGTCTTATAAATCATAGACTTTCTTGAAAGACCTACCATTATTGGCAATCCAAAAATGCTGAAATCCTTCAAATTCTTAAGCAGACTAAAATTCTGGTCGATTGTTTTACTGAAACCAAAACCGGGATCGAGGATTATATCTTTAACACCCATTTTCCTGAGTTTATCCCCTTTAGAAGAAAAATAAGATGAAATTTCCCTGATAAGATCGTCATAATGGGTATTTTCCTTCATATTCTGAGGGGTACCCTTCATGTGCATCATTATGTAAGGAACATTCAACTCCGCCAGTGTCGAGAACATGTTTGGGTCCAGTTCACCTCCTGAGATATCATTGATGATGTCAACATTGTATTCGTTCACAGCTTTAGCTGCAATATCCGAACGAAATGTATCCACTGAAAGAATCAGGTCTGGATATCTTTCCCTTACAATATCCAGTACAGGATGTAGCCTTTCCCATTCTTCTTCGGGAGGTATATTCTCAGCTCCCGGTCTGGATGAATAGGAGCCAAAATCAAGAATATCGGCACCTTCATCTACCATTCTATACACTCTTTTAATAGCTGTATCCTTGTCATAATAAAATCCCCCGTCGTAAAATGAATCGGGGGTGATATTGAGAATGCCCATTATTTTAGGAGATGAAAGGTCGAGCAACTTACCTCTGCAATTTATATAAGATTTCTTTGAAAATAATGTATCTTTAAATTCCATATTTTTTCGATTATTTGAAACAAATGTAATAAAATTGCACAAAGAGTGAAGCAAGAATTAAAAACCTTACAAGAATGAAATTCGTTAATATTGAAGGACTCGATGGTTCAGGAAAATCTACACAGATCGAACTGTTGACCAAACATTTTGAGGAGCAAAATATTCCCTTTAAATACCTGCATTTTCCCCGTACGGATTCACCTGTTTTTGGTGAGCTGATTGCCAAATTTCTGAGAGGTGAATTCGGTGATATGGACGAAGTCAACCCTTATCTGATTGCCTTATTATACGCGGGAGACAGAAACGATGCAAAATCTCTTATTCGCGAGTGGCTGGACAATAATTACCTTGTCCTCATCGACCGGTATGTATTTTCGAACATCGCCTTCCAGTGTGCAAAAATCCAAAGCAAGGAAGAAATAAGCAAACTGAGTAATTGGATTAAATACCTGGAATTTGATTATTACAAAATTCCCAAACCAGATTTAAGCATATTTCTGGATGTCCCTCTGGATTTCACTCAAACCAACCTGCAGAAAAAAAGATCCGGGCAAGACCGGGAATATCTAAACGGAAAGGACGATATACATGAGAAAAACCTGAAATTTCAAAGAAGAGTAAGGGATATCTATCTACATGAAATTAAAGAAGAAAGTTTTTTTCACTGCATTCATTGTTTCGATGAAAATAAAAACATAATGAAACCAGAAACCATCAAAAAAAGAATTCTTGAATACATCAATGAATAATTCAAATCTATTGAAATGATTTATGAACTTCAGTTCAAAGTTTCGTAAATTGTCTGCTTTAAAATCCTAAATTATCTAAAGAATATATTATGAAAAAAACTACATTTTGGATTATACTGACAGTGATTGTTTTAATAGCAATCGTATTAAGTACTGCAACTTTTGTGACTATCAACCCAGGCGAAAGAGGGGTAATATTTCGTAAATTTACTACTGGTTTGGATAAAGAAAACATTTTCACTCCCGGTTTCAAAATCATTGCTCCCTGGAATGATATGCACATTTACAATGTAAAAGAAAAACAGGAAGAGGAAAGTCTTGATGTGCTGGATAAAAAGGGACTCAATCTTACTATGGATGTATCGGTACGTTTTCATCCTATTTATGAAAAGATTGGATATCTGCACGAAACATTTGGAAAGCAGTATATCTCAGAGCTTATAATACCTGAAGTCCGTTCCACAGTAAGAAGAGTTGCCGGACGTTATTCAGCAGAAGAAATCTATTCAACCAAAAGAGAGGAGGTGGAAAAATCCATAAAACAAGAAACCAGGAAAACCCTGGAAAAAAATAATGTGGATATGACAGCTCTTTTAATCCGTTCTATCAAATTGCCTGAACAAATCAAATCGGCCATTGAAAAGAAACTGAAAGAAGAGCAGGAAGCCCTGGCTTACGAATACAGGCTTGAAAGAGAAAGAAGTGAAGCTGAACGAAAAAAGATACAAGCCGAGGGCGAAGCAAGGGCCAACAGAATCATCGATGAAAGCTTAACCCCCAACCTTCTCAAAATGAAAGGAATAGAAGCAACAGTGAAGCTGTCCGAGTCGGAAAATAGCAAAGTAGTTGTTATAGGGGGAGGAGACGATGGACTGCCATTAATACTCGGTGGAAACAACTAATTATCAAACAAATACAACAAAAAAGCCGCTAAACTTAAAGTTAGCGGCTTTTTTTTATAGAAAAATATCTTTACTTATTTTCATTCGCAAATCTTTGTCCCGCTCGGAATGCTTCAATATTCATATCAACCACCTTGTCACCTTTTCGTGCAAAAATCTTGCGGATACCTTCTTCAAAACTTTCCGGAGTCATCTTAAAAAATGGGGAAGCTGCTCCCAGCATTACTATGTTGGAGGCTCTTTTTGACCCCACTTCGGAAGCAATTTTATCAGCATCAATGGCAATATGGTTTTTATATTGCTTAACCAATTCCATGATTTCACTTTCGTCAGGATAATCCGTGATATTCTTGTAAGGGTTGGTATTTGTTACCAGCCAGCCATCCTTATGAAGAAATGGCAAATACCTTAACGATTCCATTGGTTCTACAGAAAGAATTATATCCGCCTGGCCTCTGGGTATCAGGTCTGATAAAATCTCTTTTTCCGAAAGACGCATATGTGACTGAACAGCTCCTCCTCTCTGGCTCATACCATGCACCTCAGCTTGTTTTAAATAGAGATTGTTTTCAAGCGCAGCCATTCCAATGGAAGCTGCTATTGACAATATACCTTGTCCCCCTACTCCGGCTAATATTATATCTGTTTTCATTATATATTCATTTTAAGATTATAACCTATAATTATTTTAAATTAAGCTGTTTCAGGCGTTCTGCCAGATTTTTATTTTTCATAGTCTGAACGCATTGACGACGCGGAATGATTACAGAAACACCGTCATACTCAAGCTCTTCTTTAATTATTTGGGTCATCTCGTCAATATTTTTCTTCGTGGGTTTGAAGACTTTTATATGATCCTCTTTCACCCCGACCCCTGCACAAATATCTTCCAGCCTGCCGAGTGCATGAGAATCCTGTCCGCCGGTCATGGCAGTGGTGAAGTTATCAGAAATAATGATTGTTATGGGACTTCCTTCTATAACGCAATCCAGCAATCCGGTAATTCCGGAATGCGTGAAAGTCGAATCTCCAATTACAGCCACTGCCGGTACTAATCCGGCATCTGCTGCTCCCTTGGCCATAGTGATGGAGGCACCCATATCTACACAGGAATTAATTGCGTTGTAAGGAGGCAAGGCTCCCAGCGTATAACATCCAATATCAGAAAATACTCTTCCTTCGCTGTATTGTTGCAGTGCGGCATTCAAAGCATTATAAGCTTCAATATGACCGCATCCCTGGCACATTGCAGGAGGTCTGTTTTTGATTAATTCAGGGGCGGTTTGTCCTTCTTCAAAATCAAAACCAAACGCTTCAGCTATGTGGTTGGGGTTTAACTCTCCTGTTCGGGGTAAAGCACCACTTAACCTTCCAATAACCGGGGTACCTTTCTCCTGGTAGCCTTTCAGCATCTCTTCAACAATCGGATATCCTTCTTCAATCACCATAATCTTATCGCATTCCTTAAGTATCTTTTCAACGTCTTTTCGGGGAAGCGGATACTGACTCAATTTCAGTAAAGGATGTTTCAATTCTCTTTCCTGGAAATTTTCCATGAGATAATTATAAGCAATCCCGCATGCAATGATTCCCAGGCTTTTGTCATCTCCATCAAAATATTTGTTGTATTCCGAATCTTCTGAAGCTTTTTCCATGTTTACCTGGTTGGATAACAGGTTATTATAATTCACACGAGCAATTGAAGGTAACAGAACAAACTGTCTGAGATTCTGTGGCATAGATCCTTCATTTTGTTCAAGTTGTTTTCTTCTCTGAACACCTGATCGTGAATGAGCCAAACGGGTTGTAATCCTTAAAAGTACAGGCGATTTCAATGCTTCAGAAAGCTCAAAGCCAAAATAAGCCATATCGTATGCCTCTTGTTGGTTGGAAGGTTCCAGTATGGGGATCATGGCAAATTTTCCGTAAAATCTTGAATCCTGCTCATTCTGCGATGAGTGCATACTGGGATCGTCTGCCGAAACGACGATCATCCCACCGTTTGTCCCGGTAATTGCAGAATTCAGAAAGGGATCAGCAGCCACATTCAGGCCAACGTGTTTCATACATACAATTGAGCGCTTACCTGCATAAGACATACCAAGCGCAGCCTCCATAGCAGTTTTTTCATTTGCTGACCAATTGCGATGAATATTATTTTCCTTAGCATATTTTGATGCCTGAACGTATTCTGTTATCTCAGTGGAAGGAGTTCCCGGATACGCGTATATACCGGATATTCCACCATCTAGTGCTCCCTGGGCGATAGCTTCGTCTCCTAATAAAAGTAATTTGTCCATTTTATAATGAGTGTTTTTTTAGTTGTACAAAATATCAAAATATAGTATAAACGTTTCAATGTCGCATAAAAACGGTCTGATTATCGTACAATTGGGTATTACAGACCTCCAAACAGCTTTAGATACCCAATCAGGATGGCAGTAACATAAAGAAAAAGCACTTTCTTTAAATTCACAATTTCAGGTTTTAAGATTCTAACCCGAATAATTAACTTCGTTGAGGGCTTCGCCGTTCATGAATTATTCCTATCTCCGATAGCGACTAAGATTACCTATTTTTTTTCAAACAAGCTATCTAAGTCGGGGTTAATACCGCTTTGCGGTACAGGCTCTACATTTAATTCACTTATAAACATTTATGAATAATGCAGGCTAATGTGCTAAGGCAAAAATATAATTTATTTTAGAATTTCCTAAAAGCGGGTAGGATAATTATGCAACATAAATTCAATATTTAGAAAGGGAATTAATAGTAGAGAGTTAATACCAGTTTTCTGCTGTGCCTGCCATTTCTAAACTCACACAGGTAAATTCCCTGCCATGTCCCCAGGTTGAGCCGGTGTTCAGTAACCGGAATTGTGATTGAATTGCCAAACAAGCTTGTTTTAATATGAGCAGGCATATCATCCGAACCCTCCATTGTGTGAGTAAACAGACTTTTATCTTCCGGTACCAGTCTTTTTATAAAGGATTCAAAATCATCAAGTACGGAAGGATCTGCGTTTTCATTTATGGAAATGGCTGCCGAGGTGTGCTTGATAAAAATATTCAACATTCCGTTTTCGGGTAATTCATTCAAGCTATTCTTAATCTCCCGGGTAATCAGGTGAAAACCCCTTCCATAATCAGGTAACTGTATTTCCTTCTGTATAATCATAAATCCTTTTTTTCTGATTTACAAATTTATACCTATATGGTTTAAATAAATCAGTAATATTGCTGCACTTCTTTCTTCAGATAGCTAAGAGCCATCTGGGTTGGTCCTTGATCCTGCTCCATAACTCTTTCCAGAATACTCTGACTTAGCTTTATAGCCGGATCATCTGGTTTGTGCTTTTGAGCAGCGTTATTGATTAGCTTAACCACATTCTCTCTTGAATTTTTTATGACCTGCCAGGTTTGAGGAGAAATATATATCTGCTGAGATAAATTGTGATCAAACTCTGACCGGATAGTCCGCAGCATTTCATTTTGAAGTTGTTTCACCGTCATCTTGCTTTTGTTAAGACGCATTACGAGATTATCCGGAGAAATCCGCTCCAGGAAAAGGCTCATCCGCTCATAGGCCTGAAGCCGTATCGGAGTTACAATGTTCTTATTTTTTATTACCAACTCAAAATCTCTTTTTCGCTGATCGTTCTTAATCATCATCCTGATTGAGAAATAAGCTGTAAAAAATACGATCAGTGCAGGAATTGTGTATTTTAAAATTTCAAGAAATGTTTCCATAGTTTATATGGCTTTTTGTAAAGATAAATCAATCAATCCCAAAAATGCAAGTTTTGCTAAATATATCAATAAATTTACAGATTTTATATTTTACAACATTTCAATTAAACGAATTAACCCGAATAATTAACTTCGTTGAGGGCTTCGCCGTTCAAGAATTATTCCTGTCTCCGACAGCGACTAAGGTTCACTGAAATTTTTTCAAAAATTTAAGTTCACCTAAGTCGGCATCGCCTTCGCGTAGCCGC